>DATDID010000035.1:0-270355 GCA_036521195.1 Candidatus Dormiibacterota bacterium | reverse complement strand
CTGCCTCCAACCTGGGCCGACGATTCCACGCATCTCTGCGAAGTGAACGCTCCCATCGGCGGCTCGGCAGCGACGCTCGTGGAGTTTGACCAGACTGGCAACGCGCGCGTGGTCGCGACAGTCGGGTCGACCGCGACGGTGACCGGGTCCTGGCAGGTGCTGGCGTGCAGTCCGAGCGCAGATCGCGCAGTCGTCATGTCCGCCAACAGTCAGAGCGCGACCGTCATCGTCCTGCGGCTCTCGACAGGCCGTGTCATCGCTCGACACTCGTTCGGCGACGCTGCGTGGGGGATACCGATCGCGTCTCACGACGGCAGTGTCGTGGCGCTGAATGAGCCGTCCGGAGTGACGATTCGCAACTCGATCACCTGGGCGGTTCTGGGTCATGTGGTGCGATGGGGCAGCCAGGAAGGTTACCCACTGATCGGCGCGGCTGTCGATATCTCGTGGGACGGCTCGCGCATCGTTGTGGACGGTGGGGGTGCAGGTGGTGGCTTCCACCCGGAATGGATGGTTGACTGGGCGAACGATCGGACCCTTCTCACGAATACCGGAACCGATCGTCAGGCCATTGGCGTCCCCGGCTTCGACGATGCGATACCGCTCACGTCCGGCACGGGGTTCTTTCTACCTCCGGGTGATGTCGCGGCTGATCAAAGTGCCGCGTACCTCCTCGAGGCGAACGGAGGACTCAAGAAGCTCCCGGGTTGAACCTGAATGCGTGCGTTGCGAAACACCGAGCTTCTCAGCTGCGGTTACGAAGCCGCTCGGCCATCACGGTCATCACATCGATCACGAACGTCGGCGTCTCATGCACCAAGAACAGGAAGCGATGGCGATCGATCGTCGCCAAGGTCGTCTCCGATGTCGCGACCGCGGTCAGGCTTCGCGGGGAGTTATCGATGAGGGCGAGCTCGCCGACGTCATCACCAGGTCCCAGCACGGCGCGCACGTCGTCTTTCGCGCGCAATTCTACCTCGCCTTCGATGATGCCGAACATATCGGCACCCACGTCACCATCGTCGAATATCACGGCGCCCGCATCGACCTTCCTGGTCTCTTTCGCATTCCGGAACAGTCCGGCGACCGTGGCTGTGACGCACGAACGGTGTGTCCGTATCGTAGATCGTGCGTGCGTGTGGTGCGTCGGTGTGTGCGAGCTCTACGCCGAAACGGGCGTTACCGCAAGCTCTGCGAGTGCATCCATCGCCATCGTCAACTTCGCACGCGGGGCGCTGAAGCAAAGGCGCAGGTGCGACGGGACACCGAAGGCGATACCGGGCGTCAGCAACACGCGGCGTGCAGCCAGTTTGTCGATGAGGTGCAGCGTGTCGGGCCAGGGGCTCCGCAGCCAGAGATAGAGACCTCCCTGCGGTTCTGCAGCGTCGAGCCGATCCGCACGCGCACGGTCCATCACGAGGTCGCGGCGCTCGAGATACGGCGTCGCATTGATCTCCCACGAGTCGAGGTGGAGAAGCGCGCGTTGCGCAGTCGCCGGAGCGTTCACGAAGCCGAGCGCGCGTAAGGACTGAGCAAGTCCCTTGTGCGTTTCCGCATTGACGAGCGATGGATGCAGTACGAGATAGCCGATGCGCTCGCCCGCAACCCCGAGATCCTTCGAGAACGAGCGCGCGAGCACGGTGTGCTCGTAGGCGGCGAACGGCTCGACGCGCTTGTGCGGTGCATATGTCAGGCGTCGATACACCTCGTCGACGATGAGCAGCACCCTGCGGTCGTGCCTGCTGTTGTGCGCCTCGAGGATTGCCGCGAGGCCCGACAGCTCCCCGCCGTCGAGCACGTGCCCGCTCGGATTGCACGGCGAGTTGACGATGATCGCCGCTGTGTGCGGGGACAGCGCCGCGCTGACGGCGTCGAGGTCGAGACGAAGATCCGCACCCGTTGGCACCGGCACGAATCGCGCGGATGCGGTCTCGCAGTAGAGGCGGAACTCGGGGAAGTACGGCGCCACGCCGATGACGTCATCGCCCGGATCGACGAACGTGCGGATCGCGGTGGTGATGGCGCACGCCGCACCCGCAGTCATCGCAATGGAGTCGACGGTGATGCCGGGGAAGTCGACATCCTCGGCCGCGCGCTCGCGCACGTCCGGATATCCGAGGTTCGGCATGTATCCGAAGCGGCCGCGGAAGCGCTCGCGGCTCGCCGCCGCGAAAGCTTCGACGATGCTCTCCGGTGCTTCGAGCGGCTGGCCGATCGAGAGATCGGCAACGGTGCTCTCGCCGAACTCGGCGCGAAGGCGCTCGCCTTCCATGAACATCCGCCGGATCCATCCCCCGTCCTGCAGCTGCGCGCGTGACCACCTGGAGATGCTCACGCTCAGGTCAATCCAGCGATGGCAGTGACGTCACGCAATGCTGGTCGTGCCGGTGACGCCACCGGTGTGCCAGCTGAACGGGTAATCGCGGTCGTTGATCTGGCGCGCGATCGCTGTGCGGTGCAGCGGTCGGAAGGTGTCGACCATGACCGCGAGCTCGTCCGTCTCGCGTGCGCGATCGAGCGATGCCTCGAGCGCGCCCGGCTGCGGTCCGTGGGGAAGCCCGCCGACGTGGTGCGTGAACGACCCGTAGCTGATGCCGCGACGCGCCGCGTAGTTGCCGGCGACGTAGTACAGGACCTCGTCGGAATCGAGGTTGCTGTGGTGGTACGGGAGCATGATCGCTTCCGGGTCCCAGTCGAGCTTGCGCGGCACGAACGAGCAGATCACGAGGTTGCTCGCCTGGAACGTCTGGTGGATCGGCGGCGGCACGTGGAACCGTCCCGCCCGCGGCTCGAAATCGTGGATGTTGAACGTCACCGGGTAGATCGTTCCGTCCCAGCCGACGACATCCCACGGGTGATGGTCGAGCACGTACCGGCTCACATGGTTCGCGCGCTTCAGCCAGATCTCCGCGGAGCCGTCGCCGGTCGCGAGCGAATCGGGGCCGTGGAAGTCGCGCTCGCTGTACGGGGCAATCTCGGTGAGCTGTCCGTTGCGCGCGCGGTAGCGATCGGGGACGTCGACGAGACCGGTGACCTCCATGCAGAGGATGCGCACGTCAGCCAGATCGTCGAGATCGATGCGATAGATGGTGCCGCGCGGGATGACGATGTAGTCGTGCTCCGTGAAGGGGAGACGGCCGAACTGACTCAGCATCGCGCCGCTGCCGGAATGCACGAACAGGATCTCGTCCGCCGAGCCGTTCACGTACAGCACCTGCTGCGCGCTCGTCGGCGCGACGAGCCCGATGTGGATGTCGTCGTTGACGAGGAGCCAGCGCCGGCCGGTGATCATGTCCCCCTGCGGCGGCAGATCGAAGCCCTTGAGGTGCGCGTTGGTGTGCACCTGCTCGTGCTCCGGCGTCATGAGGTCGGCGGGCCCTTCGCTGACGTCCTGCGCGCCCTCGGGGAGGTTGCGATGGTAGATGAGCGACGAGGGTCCGCTGAAGCCTTCGCGTCCGAAGAGCTCCTCGTAGGCCACCTTGCCGTTGCTCGAGAAGCGCATGTGGCGTTTGCGGGGAACCTCGCCGAGCTGCTTGTAGGGTCGCACCGGATCAGCCTACCGGTTTGTCCGAGCCCACAGAGATCTCGACGATTGCTTCGACCTCGACTGCGGCGTCGAGGGGCAGCTGCACCACGCCGATGGCGCTGCGGGCGTGCGCTCCCCGTTCCGCGCCGAGCACCTGAACGAAGAGGTCTGACGCGCCGTTGATGACCGCCGACTGCTCGCTGAAACCGGGTGCGCTGTGCACGAAGCCGGTGATCTTGACGAGCGTGATGTCGTCGAGCGAACCCACCGCGGCGCGAATCGTGCCGAGGACGTCGAGCGCGGCGAGGCGCGCGAGCTCATACGCCGCCTCCGTCTCGACACCGTCGCCGACCGTGCCGGTGACGACCACACCATCGCGCTTGCTGATATGCCCCGAGACGAAGAGCAGGTTTCCGCTGCGTCGCGTGCTGACGTAGTTGGCAACCGGCGCGGTCGTGTCCGGAATGACGATGCCCAGCTCCGCGATGCGCTCGTCGACAGTCATCTCAGTAGTCCTGCAGGTAACTGCAGTTGTCGGCAAAGCTCATGGCGTCGAAGCCGAAGGCGACACGCACCGAGTCGACGCGCGTGATGTTGTTGCGCGCGAGCATGCGCAACTGGTCGCGCGTCACCGGTGGGTTCGGCAGCACCTTCTCCATCATGAATGCCAACGGCATCATCATCGGCACCGGCACGTGCGCCAGCTTGCGATGCATGCCGAGCTCGGACTTGATGGTGAGGATGATCTCGTCGTACGTCATCTGGTCCGGTCCACCGATCTCGTGCACCTTTCCCGACGGCCCGCGCTCGACTGACAGCACGATGCACCTGGTCACGTCCTGGACCGCGATCGGCTGAAAGAGGGTCCGGCCGTTGCCGGCGATGGGGATGACCGGCTCGATGCGCATCATCCGCGTCAGCAGCGTGAAGAAGGCGTCCCCCGGTCCGAAGATCAGGCCCGGGCGGAGTGTGGTGTACGGAATCCCGTTCGCGCGCACGGCCTGCTCGGCCGACCACTTGCTCACCAGGTAGGGGAAGCGCGGGTCCGGGTCGGCGCCGAGCGCGCTCTGGTAGACGAAGTGGCCCACCTTCGCCTCGTTTGCGGCCTCGGCAACACGCACCGTTGCCTCTCGATTCACGCGATCAAAGGTTTGGCGGCCCTTCTCACGGATGACGGCGACGAGGTGGACGACTGCATCGCATCCGGTGAAGATCTCGATGAGCTTCGCCGAGTTGGTGACGTCGGCCTTGACGAAGGTGACGCGCTCGCCCTTCGGCTGCCGGACTGTTCCCCTGGCGACGACCACCACCTCGTGGCCCGCGTCCTTGAGTGCACGCACCGTGTGGATGCCGACGAAGCCGGTACCTCCGGTCACCGCAACGCGCACGCACTACCTCCTCGCCCGAATGGGACGTTCGCTCGCGAGTTTACGGGCAGCGGCGCCGGGCGCGTCTCAGGAATCGCCGGTCAGCGCGGCGATCACGGCCGGCGAGCCCTGCAGCCCGGTCCGCTGCATGTAGTGCCTGACGGCGCGCATCCCGCCAAGCTCCTCGCCCCCGCCGGCGCGGCCCGGGCCGCCGTGGACCATCTGGGGGATGGCGCTCCCGTGGCCGGTGGATTCGGCCGCGCAGTCGCGGTCGAGCACGAGCAGCCGCCCGTGGTACGGCGCCGCACCGAGGACGACGTCGCGTACGAAATCGGCGTCGTACGACACCACCGACCCGACGAGGCTGCCGCCACCCCGGGCGGCGATCTGCGCCACGCCCCGCGGGTCGCTGTACGGAATGATCGTCGTGACGGGACCGAACGCCTCCACCTCGTGTGGCTCCGAGCGGTCGATGTCGTGACAGAGCAGGACGACTGGTGTCATGAACGCACCCCGCTGCGGGTCGGCGTCGACGGGAGCAACCGACATCGGGTCGCCGTACACGACATCGGCAGCGCGAGTGAGCGCGCCGACAGCGTCGCGGACCTCATCGCGCTGATGCAGGCTGACGAGCGAGCCCATCGTCACGGTCTCGCTGCGCGGGTTGCCGACGACGACTTTGTCGAGACGTCCGCGCAACCCGGAGAGCACATCGTCGACGGACGACTCCGGTACCAGTGCCCGCCGGATGCACGTGCAGCGCTGCCCGGCTTTCGTCGTGATCTCGCGGCCGACCTCCTTCACGAAGAGGTCGAATTCCTGTGTCCCCGCAACGGCATCGGGTCCGAGGATGCAGCAGTTGAGCGAGTCGGTTTCGGCGTTGAACCGTGTTGCGCGCGCCGTCATCGCGGCATGTCCGCGCAGCGTCACTGCCGTGCTCGCACTGCCGGTGAAAGCGATCATGTCCTCGCCGCCAAGGCGGTCGAGCAGATCGCCGGCCCCGCCGCACACGAGTTGGAGCGCTCCCTCGGGGAGGGCACCGGACGCGATGATGTCGCGCACCACGAGTGCCGTGAGATACGCGGTCTGGCCCGCGGGTTTGACGATTGTCGGCACCCCGGCGAGGACGGTGGGTGCGAGCTTCTCGAGCATGCCCCACACCGGGAAGTTGAACGCGTTGATCTGCACCACGACGCCCTGCAGCGATGTGTACATGTGGCGCCCCGCGAACGTTCCCTCCTTGCCGAGGCTCTCGACGTCGCCGTCGACGAGAACAAATCCATCGGGAAGCTCGCGCTTGGCGCGGCTGCTGTACACGAACAACGTGCCGATGCCACCGTCGATGTCGCCGGCGCCGTCACGCCGTGTCGCACCGGTCGACAGCGACAGTTCCTGATACGCGGCCTTGTCGGCATCGAGGTGCCCGGCGAGCGCTTTCAGCGCCGCACCTCGGGCCTGGAAGGTCATGGCCCGCAACGCGGGCCCGCCGACGTGCCGTGCGTGGTCGACGAGCGCACTCGTGTCGAGTCCGGCGCTGGAAACGCGGGCGACCGGTTCGCCGGTTGCGGCGTCGTTGACGAGGGTCCCTTCGTCGGGTGCGGTGTACCACGATCCCGCGACATAGCTGGCAAGCATCTCTGGCATGTCGTCAGCCTAGCGTGCGGGGACTACGATGCATCTCAATCGCTGCTTCCTCCCCGCGCCGGATGCCCCCGTCCGCCCGCATCGCACTGGCGATAGTCGCTGTCGCTGTTGTCGCGGGATCCGCTGCGGCTGCCTTCCACGCTCAGCCCGTGCGGCGCGTGGTCGCCGCGACGACAACGCCCGATGCTGTCCCGACCTCGCCGCCGTGGTTCGACATGCGCATCGCAAGCGGTGCGCTGAGCTTCTGGATGCCATTGGTCATGCCGGCAGGCGCGCCGAAGATGCAGGCCTACACCGGCATCCTTGTGGACCTCGACACCGGCGAGATCCTCTGGGCGCGGCAACCCAACCTCGGTGTGCCGCCGGCGAGCCTGACCAAGGTGCTCACGGCGCTCGTCGCGCTCGAGAACTTCAGCCCTGATCAAGAGGTGACGGTCACAGCCGATGCGCTCGGTCAGAGCAAAGTCGACACGTTGATGGGGCTCAAAGCGGGACAGAGGCTCACCGTCCAGGAGCTGCTCGAGGGGATGCTCCTCCCGAGCGGTGACGACGCCGCGAGCGCGATCGCGGCCGATACCGTTGGCACGCCACGCTTCGTCGCCGCGATGAACGCGCAGGTGGCTTCGCTCGGCCTCACGAACTCGCTGTTCTCAGCGACCGCCGGTCTCGACGATCCCCACCTCCTTGCGTCGGCGTACGACCTGGCGGTCATCGCGGCGTTCACGTACGACCGGTTCCCGCTCTTCGATCAGATCGTTGGCAGCAGGAGCATCGCGTTGCCTGCCGACATCGGGCACCCGGCGTATCACCTTCGCAACCTCGACAGCCTGCTCGAGGACTATCCCGCTGCGGTCGGCATCAAGCCGGGTTGGACCGGAGACGCCGGGGCGTCCCTCATCGGCATGGCCGTGCGCGGCGGGCACCGCATGCTCGCGGTACTGATGAACGCCAACTATCCGGCAAGACTCGAGAGCCGCTTGTTCGACTGGGGATTCAGCTTGATCGGCTTGGCGCCGCTGCAGCCACCGGCGCCAAGCCCGACCCCGACTGCCGGATCCGGCCGCTCAGGTCTTCGGCGCGTTCCAGGATCCCGTCTGCCCGTTGGCGAGGTCCGTGTACGAGCCGGACATGGAAGTGCTCGACGCCACGGTGCCGGTGTACGTGACCACGCCGACAGCTCCGAAGCTGATCGTGGTGCCCGTCAGATTGCCGCTGATGTCCAGGGTGTCGGCCGGTGACGACAGCTTGATACTTCCGTTGAGCGCGTTACCGGTCTGCGTCCACGTCAGCGAGAAGTTGCCGTTGAAGGGGCCCGTGTACTGGCCGGACCACGTTCCGGAAAGGTCGTCAGCCGGCGGAGCCTGACTGGCGGTCGGGGTCGGCGTGGGAACGGCCGTGGGCGGAGGTGTCGCCGTGAACGTTGCAGTGCCGCTCGAGGTCGCGCCGGGTGTCGGCGATCCGCCGGTGGACGACGAACCGCATGCCGCCAACGCCCCGATGGCGAGCACCGTCAGTGCAGTGAGGGTGGTGCGAACCATGTCAGCCTCCCAGAGAGTCGGATGTCATCGGACGTGCCGCGCACAGGTGGGTGAGCCTGTGTTCGGCAGCGTACGTACCGCCGAATTATCTCGCCAGTTCGTGCGCGTCGTCAGATGTCTGAAAGGCTGTGACCGCCGTTGCACGACAATCGCCGCATGCGCCTTTACCTCTCCTCATTCAGGGTCGGCAACAGACCCGGCGAGCTCATGCGACTGCTCGACGGCGGTCGCCGGACCGCGCTGATCGCGAACTCGTGTGACGCGCTCACGGCGAACGACCGAATCGAGAGCACACAACAGGAGATGGACCGGCTCGCCGCTGTCGGGCTCGAGCCGTACGAGGTGGATTTGCGCGACTACTTCGGCGCAGACCGGTCGGCCGTGACCGCCGCAATCTCGGGCTTCGACCTCGTCTGGCTCCGTGGCGGAAATGCGTTCGTCCTGCGCCGCGCGCTCCACCAGAGCGGCGCTGACGTCGCGTTCCTGACGATGCTTCGGAACGATGCAATCGTGTACGGCGGCTACAGCGCCGGTGTCTGCGTGCTTGCACCTTCGCTCCGCGGGCTCGAGCTCGTGGACGACCCGAACCACGTGCCGCCCGGGTACCACCCGGCGATCATCTGGAACGGTCTTGACGTTCTCCCGTACGCGGTGGCGCCGCACTATGAATCCGATCATCCGGAGTCGGCCGCCATCGGCACCCTCGTAGAGCATTACATCGAGCACGACGTGCCCTTTCGGGCGCTTCGCGATGGGCAGGCGATCGTCATCGACGGTGCAGCAAGCAGCGTCGAGGGTTAGGCGACCTGGAGCCACTGGCGGCCGTCCCACGCCCATACACCGAGCGGCTGCGGTTGCCCCGGTATCGAGCGGATCAGCCAGCCGAACATGATGAGGCGAGAGTTATTGCTGTCCGAGACCTCCGCCTCGATGATGATCTGCTTCGAGCCGGGCGGCGGCACCACCAGTTCCTGCTGCATCCACTGCGTGCCTTCCCACTGCCAGCAGTCGCTCTGCACCGAGACCGACTCGGAGTAGGTCGCCACCCCGCACGCGAGCAACGAGTCGTCCGGTGGGTACCACGCCATCGCTCCGATGTCCGGACCATGACTCGTGGCGACCTGCCAGCTCGACCCGTTCCAGGTCCGAGCAACGCTTGCCCCGCTGTCGGGTGTGACCGGCGTCACCAGGACCATGGATTGCTCATTCGGGATCGCGTTGTATGCCATGACATCCCCGAAGACGCCCACTGAGAGATCGCCCCCCGGCTGACGCACCCAACGGCGATGACCACTGCTGCTGTCGGTCCAGGTCCACGTCTCCGCGGTGTTCGTCGCCTCGCCGTTGGTCACCAGGACCATGTCGTTGTTCGCGACATCCCAGGCCATCTGCGCCCCTTGACCGGGTGGCGGTCCGTTCGCGCCGCTGTCCAGGCGTTGCCAGGTGCCGCCAGTCCACCCCCAGGTGTCGTTGACGGCCTTGCCCGTGGTGAGCGTCCCTCCGAAGAGCATCACCAGCTTGGTGACCGGGTCATACGCCGCCACGGCGCCGGAACGATCCGGCGGACTCGTGCGGGGGTGCGCCTGCTCCCATGTCTGATCGAACAGCAGCCATGTTCGGTCGGCGCCGTCGAGGCCACCGAAGAGAACCACCTCGTCAGCCTTGGGGTCGGGCGCGACGCTGAAGCCGAGCCCGATGACCGGATTGGGTGATACCGGCGGCAGAGTCGGAGCGATCGTCGCAACCGGCGGCGCAGTTTTCGCGTGCGGCAGGAACGAGAACGCCACCCCTGCAACAGCGACGATGGCCGCAACCGCGAGGAGTCCCAGGGCTGCACGCCGAGCGTTGTGCTCATTCCCAGTCGGGTGTTCCGCATCCACGTCCGCAGCGATTCTCCGCCAGTCGGCGGTTCCCGGATGACCCTTGCGAATCGAACATCTGTTCGCTACACTGGCGTCCCCGCCTCGGCGCTCCTGCTCTCCGTCCCAGTAGGCGATGGCAATTCCCAGTGAGGAGCGATGCCCGATTCCCTGTCCGCCGCTCTGGCGACACTTCGATCCCGCTACGGTCCCCAGGCACTGCGCCGTGGCGGATTGACGGAAGAGGCCGGCGCCTGGTCCACCGCGGTGCCGGTCATCGACGGCGTGCTCACGCCGGGCGGCCTGCCTCGTGGCCGGATCACCCTGCTCGCCGCAGCCGGCCGCGGACCGTCGGGACGGCTGACGCTGCTGCAGTCGCTGGTCGCGCTGGCCAGCCGCTCGCATGACACCGGCTACGTGGACCTCGCCGGCAGCATCGATCCGGGCTTCCTCGCCGACCTCGGCGCCGACCTCGACGCCTGTCTGGTGATCTCCCCGGGCCCCGCGAAGTGGGAGCGGGGACTGGTCATGGCTCGCTCGCTGGTCACCGCGGGAATGCCCTGGGTGGGGGTCGCGCTGGGCTGGGAGCAACCACGGCCGTCGCTCTGGGAGCACGCGCTCGCCGCGCTCGCCGAGGCGGTCGCCAAGCGCGGCGCGGTGTGTGTCATCGCCACGCCGTTTCCGGTCGCCCTCCCGTTGCGCCACGCCTCGTCGTTGACGCTCACCTGCGCGCCCGCGGGCTGGCAGCGAGCGAACGGCGACGTGTCGGGGCTGCGGGTGTTGCTCACCACTACCAAAAGCAAGCTCGGCGCGCCCGGCGCCGACGCGACCGTGCTGCTCCGTTACCCGCGCCCGTATGCCATCGCCGAGGTGCTTGGGCTGCCGAGCGTGATCGTGCCGCGAGTGCAGCCGGTCATCGTGCCGGTGCCGGACGAGGCGGCCGTGGCGGCTCGAGGTTGAGGTGCGCGTCCTCTGTGCCCGCCACCCGCATCTCGGACTGATCGCCGCCCTGCGCCGCTATCCCGAGCTGCGCGAGGAGCCGGTGATCCTGGGCGGTGCTCCCGAGTTGCGCCTGCCGGTCGTGGCCGCCTCGGCGCCGGCGCTGGCCGCCGGGGTGCGGGTGGGCCAGCCGTTGCGTCAGGCACAGCAGTCCTGTCCGGCTGCGGTGTTCGTGCCGCTCGATCCCACCGGAGTCGGCAAGCTGCGCGACGCCGTCTGTGCCGAGCTCCACCGGCTCTCGCCCACCGTGGAGGCCGGCGACGAGGAGTCCTTCGGCGATCTCTCCGGACGCCATGCCGAGTTTCCCGATGAGGCGACCTGGGCGTCGGCGCTGGCCCGCGGGCTGCGCGGCGTTCTCGACACGGAGATCGCCGTTGGTGTGGCGGGCTCGCGATACGTCGCCCGTCTGGCAGCACGCGCCAGCCATCCGGGCCGGATCCGCCGGGTGCGCAGCGGCGAGGAGGCTGCGTTCCTGGCGCCGCTGCCGCTCGACGTGCTCCCGGTCGACCCTGCCGTCACCGCCCGGCTCGCGGCCTTCGGGCTCGATTGTCTCGGCGCAGTGGCCGGACTGGGACCGGCAGATCTGCAGCGCCAGTTCGGCCCCGAGGGGATCCGCCTCCACCGCCTGGCTCGCGGCGAGGACAGCGCCGGGATCCTGCCGGCACCGGCGCAGCGGACGTGGAGCGAGCGAATGGTGCTCGACGGTGCCACCGGGGACCTCGAGATCCTGCTGCGCGGCGCCCGCGAGTGCGCCACGACACTCGGCGCCCGTCTCGCCGCCGAGGCCCTGGCCGCCGGCGAGGTGAGCGTGGCCTTCGAGCTCGAGGAGATGGAGCTGATCTCCACCTCGGGAGTGCCGCCGTCGCCCGCAGGCAATGCCGGCGAGCTCTGGACGGCGGCGCTCGGTCTCCTTGGCCTGCTCCAGCCGCAGGCGCCGGTTGCGGCGGTGCGCGTAAGCGTCACCCGGCTCACCCCGGCGGCAGGGCGGCAGGCCGATCTGCTCCGTCCCGGCGACGGCGCACGGGAGGCGGTGGTTGCCACGGCGGAGCGTCTCCGGTCGCGGTTCGGCGCAGCGACGGTGCGCCGGCCCCGGCTCGCGCTCGATCCCGGCGACCTCCCGGAGCGGCGCTTCACCTGGGAGGCGCCCGTCGTTGCGGGATCCAGATGACCGAGCTGCTCGAGGGCACCGTCGAGGTTCGCACCGGCGCGAACGGGCAGCCGGTCGCGATCCGGACCGGACAGAGCTGGGGACGGGTGGTCGAGGTGGTGAACGCGTGGCGGGTGGAAACCGACTGGTGGCGGATCCCGGTGGGTCGGGACTACATGCGCTGTCTGCTCGCGGACGGTGACTGTGTGGATCTCTACCGGGACCTGGCGACCGGGGAGTGGCATCGAGAACGCCGTTATGACTGAGCTGTTTTCCCCTCCCTGGTGGCCGCCGGTTGAGGGGAACCGGCGGCCGGGAAAGGGAGAAGGCCTGTGATGTGGTGGCGGCCTGACCTGACCGATAGTTACACAAATTTGTAGTAGTTGTCAAGCGATGCCCCCGTTCGCAGAACTCGCCGCCCGATCCCACTATTCCTTCCTGGAAGGGTCGTCCTCGCCCCGGCACATGGTGCAGACAGCCGCCCGGCTGGGGATTGCCGCACTCGGACTCTGCGATCGCAACGGCCTCTACGGGGCGGTCGAGCTGATCCAGTCGGCGAAGGCCGAAGGGATCCACCCGATCATCGGGACCGAGCTCGAGCTTGCCGGCGGATCGCGGCTCCGCCTCCTCGCACGGAGCCGCACGGGATATCGCCAGCTGTGCCGCGCCGTGAGCGCCGCCCAGCTCGCCGGGGTCAAAGGCCAGCCCCGCCTGGTGATCGACGGCCTCGACCCGGCCTCAGCCGTCGCGGAGCAGCAGCCGCTCGTCATCGACGGCCTGGAGCCGCTCCACGCCGGCAAGCGCGCATCGTCCCGTCGGCCTCGGGCGCGGCCGACGCTGCCGCCACCGGAGCGGCCCGCCGCACTCCGTCCCACCGCCGGCCCGTTTCCCGAGGGCTGGCCCGGCCTTCCCTCCACCACGCTGCTCGTCGAAAGCGATCCGGCCCATGTGGATCCCGGCGCGCTCGACGATTGCATCGCGATCATCGGCGGCCCACGCAGTGCGGTGATCGACGCCCTGGTGCACGGCAACCGCCGCGAGGCGCTGCGCCACGCGCACCTCGTTCGCGAGTGCTTCGGGCGCGAGCGCACGGCACTGCTCGTCAGCAACCACCTCCATCCCGCGGACCGCTGGCTTGTCGCGGAATGCGCGGCGATCGCGCGCGCCGCGGACATCCCGCTCATCGCGAGCGCAACCCCGGACCACGCTACCGCCGACGACAAGCCGCTGCTCGACGTGCTCACCGCGATCCGGCATCGCACCACGCTCGACCAGGCGGCGGCACACGGCCTGCTCCTGCCCAACAGCGAACACCGCCTGCACGACGAGGCAACGTTGCGCGCGCTGCTCCCCGATCTTCCGGAAGCGTTCGACAACGCGGCGCGCATCGCCGCCGGATGCAAGGTGTCGCTCGATTTCAGCGACGTGCGCTTCCCAGGCTATCCGGTGCCGGCGGGGGAGACGCCGTTCTCGGTGCTGTACAGCCTGTGTCAGGAGTCGGTGCAGCGCAAGTACCACCCCATGACGAGCGTCGTCGCGGCACGTCTGCAGCGCGAGCTCGACGTCATCGAAAAGACGCATCTCGCGGAGTTCTTCCTGATCACCTGGGACATCATGCGGTTCGCACGTGAGCGCGGCATTCCGGGACAGGGGCGCGGCAGTGCAGCCGACTCGATCGTCGCGTACCTGCTCGGCATCACGCGCGTCGATCCGGTTGCGCACGACCTGCTCTTCGAGCGGTTCCTGCACGAGGACCACCAGGGAACGCCCGATATCGACATCGATTTCTCCACAGACCATCGCGAGCAGGTGCTGCAGTACGTGTACGAGAAATACGGCGCCGACCGCACCGGGATGGTCGCCAACGTCGTCACCTTCCGGCCGCGTATGGCGATCCGTCAGGTGGGGCTGGCGATGGGCTTTCCGGAGACGCTCATCGACAAGCTCGGCACGCACACACACGGCTGGTACATGGCGGATGTCGAGGCGACCCTCGCTTCCGCCGGTGTTGACACAGCGACGGCCGGGTCCTGTCATCGCGGGAGCCCCTCCGTCCCAGCTTCCGTGAACCCGCCGGGCCGGCTCCCCCCCGCGACGCCACCCGGCCTCGTGGTGCCAAACCACGCGTTGCAGCAGTTCGTCGACATCTTGCGCCGCATCGAGGGAACGCCGCGTCACTTGAGCATCCATGTCGGCGGCATGCTCGTCACCGGCGAGCCGCTCGTCGACGTCGTGCCGGTGGAGCGCGCAACCATGCCGGGCCGCGTCGTCGTGCAGTTCGACAAGGACGATGTCGAGGACCTCGGGCTCATCAAGATGGACCTGCTCGGGTTGCGCACCCTCTCGGCGATCGCGGAATGCCTCGACCTCATCGAGCAGACCACCGGCACACGGCCCGACCTCGACGAGCTACCACTCGACGACCAGCGCGTCTTCGACGTGATCTGCAAGGTCGATACCATCGGGCTTTTCCAGATCGAGTCGCGCGCGCAACAGCAGTCGCTCTGGCAGTCGCAGCCACGCTGCTTCAACGACCTCATCGTGCAGGTCGCGATCATCCGGCCGGGGCCGATCCAGGGTGATGCGGTGCACCCCTACCTGCGCCGCCGCCAGGGGCTCGAGCCGGTGACCTATCTGCATCCCAAGTTGGAGCCGATCCTGTCAGAAACATGCGGGGTCGTCCTCTACCAGGAGCAGATCCTGCGCATCGTCATGGAGATCGCCTCTTACACCGCAGGTGAGGCGGATCGCTTCCGGCGGGCGATGAACCGGCACCGCTCGCGTGTCGAGATGGAGGAGCTGCGCGACGGCTTCATCCGCCGGTGCATCGAGCACGACCTCAGCGAGGAGGTCGCACAGCAGATCTTCAAGAGCGTCGCCGGCTTTGCGGAGTTCGGTTTCTGCAAGTCCCACGCGGCGGCTTTCGCGCGCACCGCGTACGAGACCGCGTGGCTGCGCCTGATGTATCCCGCCCACTACACGTGCGCGCTGCTCAACGCGCAGCCGATGGGTTTTTACCATCCGTCCGTCCTCGTCGATGACGTCAAGCGCCACGGTGTCCGCGTCCTGCCCGTCGACGTCACCCGAAGCCGCGCTCGCTGCATCGTCGAGGCCGTCGACAACACCAAGCAGCCGTTCGCGATACGGCTCGGGTTCGCATACGTGCACGGCCTAGGCCCGACCGCACGTGCGGCGTGCGAGGACGCCATCGACGACGGCGCCAACACATCGGTCGCCGCGTTCTGGAAGCACACGCTCCTGCCTCGCGTCGGCATGGAGAACCTGATCCGTGTCGGCGCGTTCGACGGTGTCGCCGCGGGACGGTCGCGGCGCCAGCTGCTCTGGGAGTTGAAAGAGGTGGAGGAGGCGCTGCCACCACGCCGCCGTCCACGGACGAAGGTCGCTCCCGAAGAGACTGCCGCAGTCGTCACCGGTCCGCCGCGCGGCAGCGGCGCCATCGCCGGCAACCGCCTCGGTGACGCGCTGCACATGCCGCGCGATCCCAGCGCCGATCCTGTGCCGCCACTCATGGCACTTCCCGCAACGCCGCCGGTCCTGCCGGAGATGGACGAGCGCACCCGGGTGAACACCGAGTACGCGCTCACCGAGGTGAGCACGGGCCCGCACCTGGTGTCGTTCATGCGCGCCAAGCTCGATGCGCTGGGTTGCGTCCCGCTCGGCAAGGTGCGCGACGGTGCCGACTGTACGCGCATCAGGGTCGCCGGTCTGGTGATCACCCGACAGCAGCCGTCGACCGCCCGCGGGTTCCGCTTCTTCACGCTCGCGGACGAGGATGCGCACTGCGATCTCGTGTTCCGGCCCGCAGTCGTGCAGCGAACGCTCGAGGTGGCACGCCACCCGCTGCTCATGGTGGACGGGCGGCTCCAGGTCGAGCACGGCAGGGTCAACGTGCTCGTCGAGCAGGTGACCGCGCTGACTCCCGACGGCGACCGGATCGCCGATCCCGGCAGGCCGCCTGACGAGAGTGGTTTCAGCGGTTCGCACGACTATCGCTGACCACTTCCGGCCACAGGCAGTTCGCGTCAGGGTGGCGTGACACATCCGTGACACTCCGGCAGCAGTGCCCTGACATCGGCAGGAGTGCGCTGCAGGGGACATAGGCTGACCCGTATCGCGATGGATAAGGGCGCGCACGCCAAGGGCGAACGATGACCGATCAGACCACGGAGAGCGGCGGACCTTCGCTCTCGTTCGAGAAGGTTCCAGCCACTTCGCGATCCGAACGCGCCTCCGCGAGCGGTCCTGCCCCGGACGCCGCCGCCGGACTCGCGTTCGAGACGACACCGCGTGCGCCCGCGCCGCCAGCTCCCACGGGCAGCGCCGCCACCCGGGCGCTCATCGCCGACGCACTCGCGGGGACGCCTGACCCCGGCCCCAGGCCCCACGCCTTTGAGGCAATGCCCGCGTCGGCGCCCCCGCCGGCGCCCTCCGACCTCGCATCCAAGCTCCACGCCTTCGAGGCAGTCCCCGCGTCACCACCGCCGAACCCGGAGCCGGGATCCAAGCCTCACGCCTTTGAAGCGGTGCCCGCGTCGGCACCTGTCGGCGTCGGACAGCGGATGTCCACCGCGACGATCGGCTTCCGGCCCACTGCCGCCGAGGTCAGCGCGGTGAGCGCACCGGGTGGTAAAGGCTGGAATATCCGCAGCCAGGACGAGGAGCACACGGTCCGGGGAAGCACCGAGGAAGGCACGCCCGGCTGGTCGCCGCGCACGACACCGGCGATGACCGCCGACCGATCGGCCTGGGACGTTCCGGCCGCGCCGCGCAGCCGGCGTCCGTCGAGTCGCGCGGTGATCGGCATCCTGCTGACGCTCGTGCTCGTCGCGATCCTTGGGTTCGCGGCGTTCGAGTACATCTCCGGCCGGGAACACCCGGCCGCCACGATCAAGACCCCCACGAGTGTCGGCACACTCGCTCCCATCAGCACGCCTGCGGCGACGGCGGTCGCGCAGCAGATGAAGCAGGTGATGCTCGCGTATGGCGCGACCACTGTCGTCAGCGGCGTGTACGGCGTCTCCGGCCATCCGACGCTCGTCGTACTGCTCGCCCAGGGTCCGGACATCGCGTCGACGAGCAGCCAGTTCTTCGATGACTTCTCGACCGGGCTGAAGATGGACGGCGTCACCGTCGACAAGACCAAGACCGTCAAGACCACGACGGATGGGAGCCAGTTCGTCTGCTCGCCGGCGACGCGGCCCGCACCGCAGTCGGCGGTCTCGCTGTGCGGCTGGAGTGACGGCAGCACGATCGGACTGGTGATGGACGTCAGCGGCCAGACGGTGAACAAGACATTGACCGAGGCTGTCCAGGCAAAGACCGCCGGCGAGCACTGACCCTTTAGGGAGTGCCGGTGATCGTCACCTCTTTGGTCACGGGACGTGTGCCTCGCTCATCCCGACGGTACGCGCGGCGACGCTCGGCAAAGCGCCGTCCTCTCTCCTGACTGCGTAGTGTGCCGGACAGGACCGCCCTGTGGAGAAGGACGAGCGGACTAGCATGCAGGGGTGTTGTCCGAACGTCGCGGCTCCGAACGCCTCCAGGCGCTCCGCGACAGGAGGCGTATCGCGGTCCTCCCGATCCGCGGCGCCATCGGCGGCGCCGTGCGCACCGATGAACTGATCCGCACCATCGGGAACGCGCGTCGCAGCGCGCGCATCCGCGCCGTGCTCCTCGAGATCGACTCGCCCGGCGGAACGGCGATCGCGTCGGAGCAGCTCTACGTCGCCGTGCGCCGGCTCGCCGCGCGCAAACCCGTGGTGGCGTGGATCAAGGGCACCGGCGCATCGGGCGCGTACTTCCTTGCGTGCGGTGCGACTCGTGTGCTCGCGTTTCCGAGCGCGATTGTCGGGTCGATCGGCGTCATCAGCGTGCGTCCGGTTGTCGTCGACGCTTTGCGTCGTGTCGGCGCACGCATGGTCGTTACGAAGACGGGTCCGTTCAAGGACCTCGGTGCACCATGGCGAGAGCCCACAGAGGAAGACGAGGCTCGCGAGCGCGAGCTCGTCGATGCGATCTTCCAGCGCTTCGCGGGTGCGGTGAGGAGCGCGCGCGGCTACGACCACGACGCGCTTGCGCGCGTCACCACGGGCGAAGTCTGGCTCGGGACGCAAGCAGTCGAGCTCGGCCTCATCGATGGGCTTGCAGACGATGACGAGGCGGCGCTCGATGTCGCAGCGGAGCTCGCGGGTCTGCCCCACCGGCTGACGCAGCGGCTCGGTGGACGGCGAACCCTCTTGCAGCGCCTGGGCGTTCCCGGCGCCGGCATGGGGCCGCCCGGCGAGCGTTGGCTCATCGAGATGGAGAGCTGGATGGGGACACCCAGGCTCCGCGCCTAGCTCAACGCGACCGGCGCCGGCTCCGGTCGAGACTGAACAGGACGACGATCGCAACCACCAGCAGGCCGCCGAGTGCACCAATGACCAACGGGCCCACGACCCCAGCACCTGCAGCTGGTTGCGACGGCGATGATCCCCCTGGTTCGACGGCGGCGAACTCGCCCAGTTGCATCGACGGAGCGATGAAGGTGTTGCCACACCCACCGTTCTGCGTGGTGAGCGGGACCCACGCAGCCCCGTTGAAGCGATCGATGATCGGCGCGGGCAGTGACTTGGTCCCGCGCAGCACGATGGTCAACAGCACATTCCGGCGAGGCGCAACGACCGCCCCCGCAGGGTTCACTGCAGAGTATTTGTAGACGTTGCCCTCGATGGTCCCGTTGGGTGGCTTCACCGCGGGCGGGGCGACCGGCGTGATGCTGATCGTGACGGTAACGGTGTTGTCGAACGAACCGCTCTCCATGATCAACTGTGCCTGCGGGGGAGTCTCGCCCGTGAAAACCTCGCTGTCCACAAACGGCGTCTTCGTTGCCGGGTAGGTCGTCGTTGCTCCCTTCGCCGCAGGGTGACTCGTCAGCGTCACGTACGGGTCGGCGATGCAGTTGCCGTCGTAGATGGGGGGCGACGCTGCGGGCAGCACGCGCCACACCGTTGCCAGCGCGGTGACTGCGACGATGACGACAACCCACCCATGACGCCGGCTCACAGCAACCACCCGCCGGCAAGGTCGGCGATCACGTGCGCGATTGCAGGCGCGAGGACGCCGCCGCTCACGATGCGCAGCCCGCCAAGCAGCAGGCCGACCGCGAGGTCGAGTGGCAGCGCGCCGACGCCGTAGAGGGGGAGATGCATCGCAGCGAAGAGGATCGTCGTCAGTGCCAGCGCCCATCGGTCGCCGCCCCACGCGCGCGCGGCATTGAAGAGGACGCCGCGAAGCACCACTTCCTCCGCGATTGCGATCAGCACCACCACCGGAGTCCACACGGCGATCGCCGCGTTGACGGGTGCGAGGTCCACAGCGGCGCCGGTGCGTGACGAGAGCCATGTCGCGACCAGCACCAGGCCGCCGCCAACACCGATGCAGATCGCCACGAGACTCGGCCGCCCGGCGCGCCACCCCGCACCCAACGCCAGCCCGAGGAGTGCCGCTGCGAAGACCGCACCGGCCGGCATCGACGCCGCGGCGTCAGGCGTGCCAAGGGCAACACGCAGCGCGACTGCGACGGCGACCCCCGCCACAAGGATCAGCGAACGACCGGCGCTCCACCGACGGCCTCTCGCGAGGATCCCCGCTGCCGTCGGACTACCTCGCCGGTCCGGGCGCTGCCCGGGCCGGAGCCACCTCCGGGCGTTGGGGACGGTCGGCCGCCGCAGCGATCAGCGCGGGTTCGATCGCCTCGACGGCGACAGTCGCCGTTTCGAGCGCAGCGGGGTCGAAACCGCCGGGAGCGACGCGTTCACAGACCACGACTCCAAGCACGACGTCATCACGGACGACCGGAATGAGCATCCGCGACACCGTCTCAATATTGGTGCGGCGTTGCGCCCGATAGGATGCCGCCTCGGTGATGAGGACCGGGCGCTTGTGAGCGATCACGTGGGCGAGCAGCCCCGGCGGCAGACCGGACGACCCGACGCCGCGAGCCGGGAGCAGATAGGCGCGGTCGGCGCCCACATCCTCCGCAAGCCGCGACAGGCCGCCCTGAACTCCCTGGTCGATGGCGATCGCCGCCCACACCGCCGGCCCGCGATGAATGAACGCGCGGTTCACGAGCCCGTTGATCACCATCGCGACCACGGCCGCCGCCAGACCGGCGACGACCGATGCGACGTGCGCAGCGATGAGCAATGCGAACACCGCGAACATCACGCAACCGCTGAGCAGCGCGAATTCGAGGTAGTGGCGCGGTCCGTGGCCACCGCGGCGCTGATCGCCGAACGTCAGGCGCCAGTTCATCGCCGTGTTCCACGCAGCGCTCAGCGCGAACGCGGGAACGAATGCGACCAGCGGATTGATTCCGGCGACGCCGATCAGGACCGCGAGAATGGGCAGGTAGACGCAGAGCCCGCTGAGGCCGACGAGGCCGAACTTCCAGACGCGGGCCGAGCCGGGGACATCGAAGAAGAGTGACCAGAGGTGGCGCAGGTACAGGAGCCCCTGCCTGGCGTTGGCCTTGCTTTCGCCGGTGCTGCGCGCCGACTGGGTCATCGGAACGTCGACGACGCGTAACACCGGGACGCAGACAAGGAGCTCGAGCAGGATCTTGAATCCGACGGGCCGGAACTCGATCCCATCGACGAGCGCGCGCCGGCAGAGGAAGAACCCGGAAAGCGGATCCGAGCTCTGCCGCGCCTCCGTGAAGAGCAGTCGCGCCACAATGGTCGCGCCGCGGCTGACAAAGCGTCGTGTCGAGCCGGCGAGGCCTTCGCGACTGCCGCCCTTCGCGTAGCGGCTCGCGACGACGAGGTCCGCGCCACGCTCGGCTTCGGCGAGCAGCAGCGGGACGAGCTCCGGCGGGTGCTGGAGGTCGGCGTCCATGACGCAGACGTACCGGCCGCGCGCCATGCGCAGACCCGCGACGACGGCGGTGCTCAGACCGCCTTCCCGATCCGCGCCCTGGCGCAGCAGGCAACGGATCGTCGGTTGCGTGCGCGCAAGCTTGACCGTCGGCTGCGGCTTCGACATCTCGAGCAGCAGATCTGCCGTGCCGTCGTCGCTGTCATCGACGAAACAGATCTCGAAGCGTGTTCCGGCGAGCGCCGCGGTGACGCGATCCACCAGGGGCTGGAGATTGCCGGTCTCGTTGCGCGTGGGGATGACCAGGCTGACGACGGGCGCGTTCCCGCGCCGCTCTTCGGGAGTCACGGCCAAAGGATAGGCGCGAAGCGCGGCGCGAGGAGCCGATCGTCACGGTTCGGAGTCGCGGCTGGTGGGAGCGCGAGGCTAGTCCGAGGTTAGATGTTCGTGGCGACGATCAGGGCGATGAGCAGGAGCAGGAGCACTGCGTCGGGGAGCATCGCCAGGGCGACCGCGACGTATGGGGTCACGTCGTAGACGGCGTAGACGGCAAGGGTGGTGAGCACCAGGAACCATGCGAGGAGCGGGAGTGTCAGCCAGGCCACGACCGACTCAGCCACGCTGCCTGCCCCGGCGAGCGCCTCGATGACCGAGAGCACGCCGAACGCGACCCAGGGGATGAAGGTGAACCCACTGACCGCGAGGTACTGCCGCCAGCGACCGGCACGCGCGGCGAGACCGGCACCTGCGTCGACGATCAGGGCAGCGGCGCCCCAGTAGACAAGGAAGAGGAGCGGCAGCACCAGCGACGCCACCGATCCGACGTTCCCGCCGTCGTCGATCTGGTTGGCGAGCAACCCGAGGAGGAGCGCGATGACGCCGCTGCCAAGCACCGCGACGAATCCGAGAACAACGCGCGGAGCGTCCGCAAGCGCTGCGAACGTGCTCCGCGGCCGCAGCAGAACCCCCATCACCGGCACCGCGACACAGTAGAACAGGAGGGCGACGGCCCGGCTGAACGGCGCGACAATCGAATGCGTGGAATCCCGCCGCGTTGCGACTCCGGCCATCGCGTGCGCCGTCGCCGTGATGCTCGCCTCGTGCGCGGCGCCGGCTCAGGGAACCTCCACCGCCAGGACGGGCTGCGTCTCGCAGTCTCAGGCCACCCAGATCTGGACGAGCATCGACGACCGGCTCAACGCGATCGAGCTCGAGCCACACCACTCGGGCCTCCCGGCGGTCACCACCGGCAATGCGTTCACGACGATCACCAAGTACCTGCAGCAACAGCTCGTCGCGCACGGGTTCACCGAGCGCGAGGTCGACCACCTCGATGAGCTGACGGTCGTCCAGGCCGGCTGCAACAACGGCCGGCTCATCCTCAACGTGACGATGACGCTGGTCCAGGACGACTACCTCAACGCCGCAGGCAAGGTCGACCACCAGGACGCCTCCGTGGGGCGCCAGCTGAACATCCTTCAGGAGTACGTCCGGTCCGGGTCTGGCTGGAAGGAAACCGACTTTTCCGACCTGACGCCGCCCGCTTCGAGCCCGACCCCGCAGATCCTCTGACGCAGGCGGCGCACCCTGCTATACTTTGCTTAGGTCAAATTGACCTTTATTCAGGGTACAAGCCCTTAAGGCGACGACGGTGGCGGGATGATCACAGCAGAACGCGACGTGACCGACGTGGAGAGGGAAGACCGGACCGTATTGCTGGACCGGATCGAACGCTTGCGGCGCGAGCGCAACGCGGTGATCCTGGCCCACAACTATCAGCGTCCCGAAGTGCAGGACATCGCCGATTTCGTCGGCGACTCGCTCGGCCTGTCGCAGCAGGCGGCGGCGACCGATGCCTCGGTGATCGTGTTCTGTGGCGTCCACTTCATGGCCGAGACCGCCGCGATCCTGTCGCCCCAGAAGGCCGTGCTCCTCCCGGATCTCGAGGCCGGGTGTTCACTCGCCGCCACCATCGACGCCGACCAGTTGCGCGAGTGGAAAGGACAGCATCCGGGCGCCGTTGTCGTGTCGTACGTCAACACGACTGCCGAGGTGAAGGCCCTCTCAGATTACTGCTGCACGTCGTCGAACGCGGAGGCGGTGATCCGTTCCATCCCTGCGGATCGGGAGATCCTCTTCTGCCCGGACATGTTTCTCGGTGCGCACCTGGAGCGTGTGACCGGACGAAAGCTGCATATCTGGATGGGCGAATGCCACGTCCATGCCGGCATCCATCCGGAGCGTCTCGACGCGATGCGCCGCGAGAACCCGGACGCGGAGCTGCTCATCCATCCGGAATGCGGCTGCACTTCCTCGACGCTGTATCGCATGTCGTCCGGCGATCTTCGCGGCCCCGCGACCGTGGTCACCTCCACTGAGGGGATGGTCCGGCGCGCCGCCGCTTCACCGTCGAGCACCTTCATCGTCGCGACCGAGGTCGGGATCATCCATCGCATGGAACTCGACTCCCCGGGCAAGCGATTCCTCGCCGCGTCCGAAGCCGCGGTCTGCCCTTACATGAAGAAGATCACGCTCGAGAAGGTCGCGCTCTCGCTCGAGCGCATGGCTCCGCGCGTCACGGTCGATCCTGTCATCGCTGCCCAGGCGCGCGGCGCGATCGACCGCATGCTCGCCATCATCCCCACCGCCCAAGCCCCGGTGACCTCAGCAGCCTGAGCCGCGGCGCACGTCCATGGGGCTGACGCCTATGTCAGCATCCCCGGTCGTGAGCGAACCCCTGGTGCTTGCGATCGATCAGGGCACCTCCGGGACGACCTGTCTGCTCGTGAGAACCGATGGGCACATCGTCGCGCGAGCGCATCGCGACGTCCGGGTCAGCCATCCCCACGAAGGCTGGGTCGAGCAGGACGCGAATGAGCTCTGGGAGTCGGTTCTGGCGACGTGCGACGGACTGCTCCGCGAGTCCGGGGCGCAGCCGGCCGCGATCGGCATCACCAACCAGCGCGAGACGCTCGTCGTCTTCGAGCGGCGAACCCTCGAACCCGTCGCCCCCGCCATCGTCTGGCAATGCCGGCGCAGTGCCGCGATCTGCGCCGAGCATCGCGCCCGCGGTGAAGAGCCGGAGATCCGGCGCCGGACCGGACTGCTGCTCGACCCGTATTTCACAGCCACCAAGCTCGAGTGGCTGCTCCGTGAGGATCCGGCGCTCGCGGATCGCGCGAGGCGTGGCGAACTGTGCGCGGGGACGGTTGACACCTGGCTGATCGCGAGGCTCACTGCGGGTGCCGTCCTTGCCACCGACGCGAGCAACGCCAGCCGGACGCTCCTCTACGACCTGGCTCGTGGCGACTTCGACCCCGAGCTCTGCGCGCTATTCGGCATCCCGCCGGGGATCCTGCCGGCGGTCCACCCGAGCGCCGGGCCGGTCGCCACGACCGATCCGGCGGCGTTTCTCGGCCATGGCGCGCCGATCAGCGGGATCGCCGGTGATCAGCAGGCGGCGCTCTTCGGGCAGGCGTGCATCGAGCCAGGCATGTCGAAGAACACCTATGGGACCGGGTCGTTCCTGCTCGTCAACGTCGGCGGTTCGGTCCCCGATCCGGGCGACGGGTTGCTCGCGACCGTCGCCTGGCGCATCGGCGCCGACGACGTGTACGCGCTCGAGGGCAGCATCTTCGTGACCGGCGCCGCGCTGCAGTGGTTGCGTGACGGGCTCGGGCTGATCGCCTCGGCCGCCGATGCCGGACCGCTTTTCGAATCGGTGCCGGACAGCCGCGGCTGCATCTTCGTCCCCGCGCTGACCGGGCTTGGTGCGCCCTGGTGGGATCCAGGAGCCCGGGGCGCGCTCCTTGGCTTGACCGCTGGGGTCACCCGTGCCCACGTGGTGCGCGCGGTCGTTGAATCGATGGCCTATCGGACGCGGGACGTGGTGGAGGCGATGGAGCAGGCATCGGGGCAACCACTCAGCGAGCTGCGCGTCGACGGGGGCGCGAGCGCCATGGACTCGCTCTGCCAGTTCCAGGCCGACGTGGTCGGTGTGCCGGTGGCTCGATCTGCGACCGCCGAGGCCACCGCGCTCGGCGCCGCGATGCTCGCCGCGGTCGGCGCCGGCCTGGTCGGTGGCCCGGAGGAGGCGGCCGCAACCTGGCAGCCGGGCCGGCGCTTCGTCCCGGCGACGTCCGGAGCCCGGCCATCGGCAGGCTATGCGGCATGGCTCGACGCGATCGACCGTGTGCGCACCCGTCCGGTGGGCGCGCTGTGACCCTCGAAGGCAAAAAAAGACCGGAGGGGGAACCCTCCGGCCTTTCAGGAAGGGAATGAGTTTCAAATGTGCGCGGCGCATCGCCTGCGGCCTTGACTGTACTGCTCGCCTCTCAGGATAGCAGTAAAGGAACCTCCAATTCTTGTGAATAAATGTCAAGCGAAGTAGTCACTCCCGAGTCTACCGGACCGGTGTCGGACGGCGACCCGCCGCTCGTCCGTGCCGGCCTGCGAGGCTTCCTCGACCTGGGCCGATTCGACGTGATCGCCGTGATTGCCCTGGTGGTTCTGGCCTTCGGTCTGCGCCTCGCGAGCCCGATCCTCCCCGACTTCCTGAGCGGCACCGGGACGCTCAACGCGTACGGCGTCGGGTACCCGACCACGAGCGGATCGGGCGCGGAGTGCACGACTGTCCCGGTCGGCAAAGCGGGCGCGGTCGGCGGTGTGAAGGTGAACCACATCGACATCAACGTCTGCGGCTACGTCTTCGACGAGGTCTACTTTCCAGTGGACGCCGCGAAGGACCTGCGACAGCCGGCCGAGTCCTATTTCGACCCGGAGCCGCCGCTTGCGAAGCTGCTCATGGCGCCGCCGATCGCGTTCTTCGGCTTCAACAGCTGGACGTGGCGATTGAGCACGACGCTCTTCGGCAGCCTGCTCGTCGGGATGATGTACCTCGTCGCGCTGCGCCTGCGTCGCAATCGATTCTTCGCGATGACGACGGCGCTGTTCATCTGCTTTGACGGGCTCGCGTTCGTCGAGTCACGAACCGGCGTCATCGACATCATCGCGATCTTCTTCGTTGCGCTCTTCTATTACGTCTTCTTATTACATTGGCAGGCGCGAACACGCGCGCAGTGGCGGACGACGCTCTACGTGATGGCCGGTGTCGCGGGCCTCGCCTTCGGGGCGAAGCTCACCGCGCTCGCGCCGCTCGTGGTGGCGGCCGGGCTGATCATCGCCCGCGGTCTCTCGCCGTACATCGCGGCGTTCGTGCCGTGGTTGCGGCGCATCGCCGGACCGGGGCGTGCCGAGACGATCATGTGGCGCAACGCCGCGGGTCCGAAGGCCGTGCTCCACTACTTCGTCGCCGGCATCGTGGCGGTCGCGATCTTCTTCGCGTGCTTCTCGCGCTACGAGACGATCCAGCACACGGACGTGTACTTCTTCACTGGGTGCAATCCAGCGGTGGCAGGCTTGCCGGGAACCGAGAAAACCCTTGACGTACCAGTGATGAAGGTCGGTCCGCTCACCGTTCCCAACCCCGTTGAGGCCGTCGACAACATCATCCAGATCAACGCCGCGTCGCTCCGCTATCACGCCGAGGAATGCCACAGCCACCCGTACTCGTCGCTCTGGTTGACGTGGCCGATCATGGAGCATCCGGTGCTCTTCTACGCGAGCTCAGCTGGGACGCAAGGCCAGGTTGCGGAGATCACCGATATGGGCAATCCGGCGATCTGGTGGCTCGGCATCCTCGCGCTGCTGTTCTGCGTCTGGCAGGTGACGCGCGGACCGAACTGGTGGCGACTGCTCGTCCCAATGATCGGCCTGATCTCGCTCGTGGCGATGATGATCATCTACCAGGCCGCGGTCCGTTTCCACGACCCCAGTAACTTCAACACGTCCTACACGGCGGCCCAGTTCATCACGAAATTCCACATGGAGCCGTCGTCGCAGTACGAGATCGCGCGAACGTATCCGGGCATCTGGTTCGCCGTTGCGTTCGTCGGCGTCATCATCTACGCAGGCCTCGTGACGCTGTCCGCGGTCATCTCGCGACGCTTCGTGCCGGCCTTCATCGTGCTCGGCTATTTCGCGTCGTGGATGATGTGGGTCCCGGGGAACGAGCGCCGCGTGCTCTTCTTCTATCACGCGCTCGGCATGCTGCTCTTCACGGCGCTGGCGCTTGCGTACGCGCTGACGGCGATCCGGCGATTGCGTGTCCCGTTTCGGGGAAGAGAGGTCTCACTCGCTCCCGTCAGCTTTGCTGTGATCGGCGCCGTGCTCGCCGCGTTCATCTTCTTCTACCCAATCTGGACGGCGATGCCACAGAGTCCCGCTGACCAGCAAACGAGGCTCTGGGTCGACATCGGGTGACCGCGTTCCTCGTCATCCTTGACGCTGCCCTGACGCTTCTCGCAGGGGCCGCGCTGACCGGGCTGATCCGCACCCACCTGACGCTCATGGAGCGGGGGCTCATCGGGGTCATCACCGGGGTGCTGGTCGCATCCGGGGTGACCTACGGCCTCTCGTTGGTCTTCGGGCTGAGCACCGCGACGGTGCTGGAGGGGCCGCTCATCGCTCTGGCAGGAGCGCTTGCAGCCTCTTTGTTAACAGTCGATCCCCGGTCGACGTGGTACGCCTCGTGGGTCGAATCCCGGGACCGCTGGGCCCAGCAGACGCCCTGGCTCTCCATCATCGCGCTGGCCGTGGGTGGGGCGGCGGTGATTGCCATCTTCGCGCATACGGTCTACACGGACTCGGGCGGCCTCGAGGCAGGCTACCCGACGGTCTGGGCCGACTGGTCTCAGCACCTCACGACCGCGGCGAGCTTCGCGGTCGGCGGGAACATCCCGCCGATCAACCCGTTGTTCAGCGGGACGACGCTCCTCTATCCGTTCCTTCCGGACTTCCACGCGGCGACGCTCATCACCCTCGGCCTGTCTCCCGGGCTCGCCCTGGCGATCCCAGGCGCCGCGCTCATGGTGGTGATCGGGATGCTCGTCGTCGCGCTTGGACGCCGCCTCGGCCTCGGCGTTGGCGCCGGGGTCATGGCCGTGCTCATCTGCTTCATCGGCGGCGGCCTCGGCTTCATCGGCGTTTTTGCTGACGCCTGCACGAACCACGGCTACACCGCCACGCAGTGCACGCTCCAGTACGTCGTCACCCACCCCGGGACGGGGCTCTCGATCGTCGGATGGACGCTCCACGACCTCCCAGGAACCATCGCCGCGCAGCCGCGCGCCTACGACGGTCTGCCGTCCGACGGCGGCACGGCGCCGCTCCCGAACATGCAGTGGTACACGCCGCTGATGGCGTGGTGGCTCCCCCAGCGAACGCTGCTCTTTGGCTTCGCGGCGGCGATCAGCGTGCTCCTGCTCGTCCTCTCCGGCGCGTCGTCGGGCGGGAGGAGTTGGGAGGCGTTCGTCATTGCCGGCGTGCTCGTCGGCCTGCTGCCGATCGTCCACGTGCAGACGCTCATAGCTCTCTCGATCCTGCTCTTCGTGCTGCTCTGGCGACGACGGCGGCGGGAGTGGCTCGCGCTCGCCGGCGTCGCCGTGCTCATCGGTGGAGTCCGTCTGGCCCAGCTCGCGCTGACGGCGCACGGGTCATCGGTGAACCCCTACGGCACCAACGTCTACCCCTGGATCGAACCGGGGTGGCTCTCCAACGCGGGGACGACTGCCGATCCGAGCGGCCGCCTCGAGATGTCCGTCGGGAACTTTGTCGGCGGCGCGGTCCAGGCGATCGGCATGGTGGGAACCGCGCAGTGGTGGGGCTTCTGGCTCGCCAACCTCGGCATCGCGGTCCCGCTCCTCGCCTTCGTCGCCCTCGCGACGCTGGCCCGACGAGCCGGTGGGGAGTTCGCGCGCCTTGGACGCGCCGTGACGGCCGCCTTCCCGGTGCCGCTGCTCGAGCTCGCGCTCGGCGGGCTGATCATCTTCGCGGCGTGCAATCTCGTGGTCTTCCAGACGTGGAACTGGGACAACACCAAGCTGCTCGTCTACTGGTATCTCGTCATGGCGCTGCTCGTCGGCGCGCTCGCAGCGCACTGGTGGCGGCGCGTGTGGCCGCGCATCGCCGCCGTCGCGCTCGTCGGCCCGGTCCTGTTCACCGGAGCGCTCGTGGTCCTGCGGCTGTTGCCCTGGACACCGCCGGCCGATGCGATCACCGGGCCGTACACGATCGCCAATGCCCAGGAGGTGCAGCTGGCATCGACCGTCGAGCAGACGACGCCGAAGGGTGCCGTGTTCCTCACCTTCGGCCGTCCCAACGACCCGGTGCTCGCGGTAGCCGGTCGCATCGGCGTGATGGGCTACGGGGGCTGGCTCTGGAGCTACGGCATCGACATCGGCTCGCGATACGCGGACGTTCAGGCGATGTACACGGGATGCACGGACACCGCCGCGACGTGCCCGGTCTTCGCGCTGCTGCGCAAGTACGACATCAGCTACGTCGAGATCGACAACCGGACGGCGGATCCCGGCGCCGTGGAGTCAAAGCCAGGGTTCACGTGGTGGTCGGAACAGGGCTTCCCGGTCGTGGCGCATACCGATCACATCATCATCTACGACGTGCGTGGAAGAAGCTGAGGTGCCCGGCAGCGAGTCCCTCGCGCGCGCGCAACCCTCGATCAGTGCGGTGCTTCCCGCGTTCAACGAGGAGGCGGTGATCGCCGAGACCGTGCAGCGCACCGGCGACGCTATCGCGGCGCTCGGCATCACGGACTTCGAGATCCTCGTCATCGATGACGGCAGCAGCGATGCCACCGCCGCCCGCGCCGAGAGTGCGGCCGTGCCCGGCAGACGAGTCCGGGTGGTGTCGCACCCGCGCAATCGAGGCTACGGGGCAGCGCTGCGCACGGGGTTCGACGCCGCAGCGTGCGAGGCGGTTTTCCACATGGACAGCGACGGCCAGTTCGATCCCACCGAGATCTCGCGATTGCTTGCGCTCTACGCGCCCGACAAGGTGGTCTCCGGCTATCGCATCCGGCGCAACGACACGTTCCTGCGCCGTGCGTATCACAGTGCGTTCTTCGGCCTCGTGCGGTTCATGTTCGGGCCGACGGTTCGCGACGTGAACTGCGCGTTCAAGCTGTTTCCGCGCGCCGTCGGGCAGGGCCTGCATTCCGAGGGCGCGCTCGTCTGTACCGAGATGCTCGTGCGTGCGCGGCGAAGCGGATACCACCTCATGAATGTCGGCGTGCATCACTACCCACGCACGACCGGCCGCGCCACCGGTGCCAACGTGAGCGTCGTCGTGCGCGCTTTCCGCGAACTCTGGCAGCTGCGCACGCATCCCGATCTGCTCGACGGGCTCGATCCGCCGGCGTGACCACGCGGGCCTCAGCGTCGCCGTGGGGGACCGCTCTGGCGGCGGTCCTGGTGTCGCGGGTGCTCTGGCTCGTTGTGTTCATCGCCGTGCTGGTCCTCGACTTCCCGGGGGTGCCGCTGTTCACCTTCCTGCACGACCACCTGGCTGCATGGGACGCGGTGAGCTATCTGTCGATCGCCGCCAACGGCTATCCGGCACACCTCAGCTACATCGACGCGTTCCTGCCCGGGTTCCCCTTGCTCGTACAGGCGCTTGCGTTCATCACACGCGACGCCGTCACGGCCGCGTGGTTGATCAATGCGGCGGCGGAGACGGTCGGCCTCTGGTACGTCTTCCGGTTGGTGCGAGCCGAGCGCGACCAGGCATCGGCGACGTTCTCGATGTGGTTGGTCGCACTCGCGCCGACGGCGCTGTTCCTCATCGCGCCGTTCAGTGAGAGCACGTTCATCGCGTCGGCCGCGGCGAGCCTGTACTACGCGCGCGCCGGACAGTCGCGCAAGGCGATCATTGCCGGTGCGCTCGCGTGCGCCTTCCGGCTCACTGGGCTCGCGCTCATCCCCGCGCTTGCCATCGAGCAGTTGCGCCGGAGCGGTTGGCGCCCGCGTCCGGATCTGTTGTTCGTGCTCGCCTTGCTGCTGCCGCTCGCGCTGTACTCCCTCTATATGCAGGTCCACATCGGCGACGTGCGCGCCCTGCTGGACGCCGACAGCTCGCCCTCCTTCGGTCTGCAGCCCACGCCGCCATGGACGGGATTCGCCGCGACCTGGCACACGCTGATCAGCGCCAGCGATGGGGAGACGCGGTCGATCTTCGCGCGCGAGGTGGCCTTTGGTCTCCTCGGGCTGTTGCTGTGCTTCGGGATGTGGGCTTCGTCACGGATCCCCCGATCCTTCGCGCTGTACTGCACCATCGCCTGGTTGATGACCGCATCGCTGCCGTTCTGGCGCTCGCAACCGCGCTACATCCTCGCCCTGTTCCCCGCGGTGATCCTGGTCGCCGACCTCACCGCGCGATTTCGGCGTGCGCGGCCCGCGATCCTGGTTACGAGCGGTGTGCTGATGTGCGCGGGGACCTGGCTCTTCGCTCAGGGACGGTGGCTCGGGTGATCGTCGACAGCCACGTGCACATCCTGCCGCCGAGCATGCGCGACGCGCGCGACGAGCTCGCCGGTGCCGATCCCTGGTTCGACCTCTGCCACCGTGGCGGTCGCGCGATCCTGACGGCGGAGGAGCTGCTGGCGACCATGGATGCCACCGGCATCGACCGGTCCGTGTGCTTCGGATGGCCGTTTGCGGACCCGGCGCACTGCGCCGAGGCGAACGACCACCTGATAGCGGTGCAGCGCGCCCATCCCGACCGGCTCACGTGTTTCGCGACGGTGAGCCCGGCGCGACCTGGCGCGGTGGACGAACTACGTCGGTGTGCCGATGAGGGACTACGCGGTGTCGGCGAGCTCAACGCCGATGCCCAGGGCTTCGACCTCGAGGGTGCCGGCATCGACTCGGTGGCGCAGGCGTGCGTCGAGCTCGGCATCCCGATGGTGCTGCACTGCAGCGAACCGGTCGGTCACGACTACCCGGGCAAGGGCACCGCGACGCCCGGGCGTGTCGCGGGGTTCGCGCTGCGCAACCCGGACCTGCGCCTGGTGTGTGCCCATCTCGGCGGCGGGCTGCCGTTCTACGCGCACATGCCGGAGGTGGCCGAGCTCTGCAGGCGCCTCTGGTTCGACACTGCAGCCGGCCCGTTCCTCTACGCGCCGACGGCGTATCGCGCGGTTGCCGATCTCTGCGGTGCGGATCGGCTGCTCTTCGGGTCCGACCACCCGCTGCTCCCGGCGCGACGCTACATCGACGCGTTCGCGCAGGCTGATCTCACCGTCGCAGAGCGCGAGCTCGTGATGGGCGAGAACGCCGTGCGGCTGCTTGGTCTGTGACACCGTTCCCCTCCCGTTACACGTCTGTGTCCCAGCATCGGAGCTTACGTTCAGAGCGTTTGGCACACTTCAGTCGGGCGGAGTCACCGGCGCCCGCCAGCCGGTCCTTCGCCTCTTTTGTGACCAGGATTGGGGGCTTCGGCCCCCGGTCCGTGGTCGCACCGACGCCCCGATGAGGGAGTGGGAGGGCCGACAACGCGACACCGGCACCTCCATGTGCCGGTTTCGCACACTGTGCCGCAATGTTCACGCCTGAAACCCTCGACGTCGTCATGGTGTCCTTCGAAGGACCCGACCAGTACAGCCAGGCCGGCGGCCTCGGTGTGCGCGCCCGTGAGATGTGCCGCGCCTTTGCCGGGCTCGGCTATCGCACCACGCTCGTCTTCGTCGGCGATCCCGACAAGCCGGGGATGGAGATGGACCAGGGCGTGCAGCTGGTGCGCTGGTGTCAGCAGATCAGCGCCCGCTATCGCAACGGCGTCTACGAAGGTGAGCTGGCGAAGATCCGCGATCTCACCGCAACGCTGCCTGATAAGCTGATCGACGAGATCATCCGTCCGGCCGCGGCGGCGGGCCGCACCGTCGCGGTGCTCTGCGAGGAATGGCATACGGCGTGGTTCTGCAAGTCCCTCAGCGACCGTCTGTTTGAGTTCGACCTGCGCAAGCACGCGGTCCTGCTCTGGAACGCCAACAACACCTTCGGTTTTGGCGCGATCGACTGGCCGATCCTCGACTTCGTCGCGGCGATCACAACTGTCAGCAAGTACATGAAGCATCTGATGTGGCCGTATGACGTCAACCCGGTGGTCATCCCCAACGGGATCCCGGAGGGAGCACTCGCACCGGTCGACATGTCGGCCGCGAAGGCGATCAGGGCGGCGGCGGGAACGCCGTGCCTGGCGTTCAAGATCGGCCGGTTCAGCCCCGACAAACGCTGGACCCAGGCGATCGCCGCCATCGCCGAGGTGCGCGCCGAGGGATTGCCGGCGCGGATGCTCATCCGCGGTGGGATGGAGCCGTATGGCGGCACCGTTCTTTCGTTTGCTGCCGAGTGCGGGCTCGCGGTGACCGACTGGCACGAGCCGGTGGAGGATGCGGGCGGGATCGTGCGCGCGCTGACGGAAACCGATGGCGCGCCGATCGTGCACCTGCGCCGTTTTCTTCCCGACCAGGTGATCACCGAGATCAACGTCGCCGCGACTGCGGTGCTCGCGAACTCCGGGCACGAGCCCTTCGGCCTCGTGGGCCTCGAGGCGATGGCAGCCGGTGGGATCGCCATGGTGGGCGCGACCGGCGAGGAGTATGCCCGACCGTACGGCAACGCGATCGTGGTGGAGACCGACGACCCGGCGGAGATGGCGAGCGCGCTGCGCGGTCTTGTCGAGCAGCCGGCGCTCGGCGAACGCCTTCGTGTGGCGGCTCGGCGCGATGCCGCGGACTTCGCGTGGCCGCTCGTGATCGCCGGCCTTCTGGAGCGCCTTCGCTTCATGTCGCTGCACCAGCGTGTGGTGCCGCCGACGGCCGGATCCGCTCCGTCCACGTGAAATTTGGCGTTGCGCCATATGATCTGACCAACAGACCGGTGCCCGAGGAGGTGGCCGAGTGAAGGCAGTGGTCATGGCAGGTGGCGAAGGCGCGCGTCTGCGCCCGCTGACCAGCCGCATGCCCAAGCCGCTCGTCCCGGTGCTGGGCACGCCGGTCCTGGAGCACATCCTTCGTCTGCTGCGCGAGCACGGGATCACCCAGGTGGTGGTCACCCTTGCCTACCTCGGCGCGGAGATACGCAACCGCCTCGGTGACGGGTCCGACCTCGATATGGAGATCGAGTACGTCGTCGAGGACCGGCCGCTCGGCACCGCGGGGAGCGTGCGCAACGCCGCACATCTGCTCGACGACACGTTCCTCGTCATCAGTGGCGACGCGCTCACGGACATCGACCTGACGAAGGTGATGACCGCGCACAAGGACCGCGGTTCGCACGCGACGATCGTGCTGCACTCGGTCCCGAATCCGCTCGAGTACGGAGTCGTCGTCACGGACGACGAGGGGAACATCAAGCGCTTCCTCGAGAAGCCGTCGTGGGGCGAGGTCTTCAGCGACCACGCCAACACCGGCATCTACGTCATCGAGCCGAAGGTGCTCGACCACATCAAGGCCGACACCAACGCGGACTGGTCGCAGGACGTGTTCCCGACGATGCTGCGCCGCCACGAGCCGCTGCACGGCATCGTCGTCGACGACTACTGGACGGACATCGGCTCGATCCAGTCGTATCTGCAGGCCAACTGGGACGCGCTTGACGGCAAGGTGCGCTGCCACATCCCGGGGCGCCGCGAAGGCAACGTCTGGATGGGGGAGGGCGTCGAGATCGGCATCGGCGTGCAGCTCGATGGTCCGGCGTTCATCGGTGATGAGGTGAAGCTCAAGGCAGGCGCGATCCTCAACGAGCACGCTGTCATCGACAAGTACAGCGTCATCGACGACAACACGAAGATCAGCAACAGCATCGTCTGGCCGCACTCGTACATCGGCGAGCGCGCGAGGCTGCGTCAGGCGATCGTCTGCCGCAACGTCACCATCAAGAACGACTGTCTCCTCGAGGAGAACTCGGTGGTGGCCGACGAGTGCATCCTCGGCAAGGGGACGCAGATTCGCGCGGGCGTCAAAGTCTGGCCGAGCAAGAGCGTGGAGCCTGGTTCGACGGTCAACGAGTCGATCATCTGGGCAGGTGAGTGGCGGCAGGGACTCTTCTCCTCGTACGGGCTCGGCGGCCTTATCAATGTCGAGCTGACACCGGAGTTCTGCGCGCGACTCGGCGCCGCATTCGGGGCGACGTTGCCGAAGGGCGCGTGCGTCGTGGTCGGACGAGACCATGCGCGCTCGTCGCGAATGATCAAGCGCGCGATCGTCTCCGGCATCGTCAGCGCGGGTGGGAAGGCTCGCGATGTGCGCGAGTTGCCGGTTGCGGTGACGCAGTTCGCCACACTCGACGCCGACTGCGCGGCGGGTATTCACGTGCTCGTCTCGCCGCTGGATCAGCGCAGCGCTGACATACGTTTCTTCGATACCGAAGGGCTGCAGATCGACAAGCGCGATGAGCGGAAGCTCGAGAATCTGCTCTTCCGCGAGGACTTCCGGCGCGCTGCGTTCTACGAGATGGGTGACATCGAGTACAGCGAGCCGATTGCCGCGTACACGGCGCACCTGCTGAAGAGTGTGAACGCCGACCTGATCCGCAATGCGGGCTTCCGAGTGCTCATCGACTACGACTACAGCGACGCGTCGGAGGTGCTGCCCGGCATCCTCAATCGGCTCGGCGTGACGACCATCCCTCTCAACGCGGGGCTGCGCGAGGGCGAGCACCATCGCACCGTGCCGGACGAAACCGCGCTCATCAGCAAGACGGTTCGCGCGGATATCGGCTGCATGATCAGTCCGACGGGCGAGCGGATCACGCTCATCGACGACACCGGCGTGGTGATAGATGTGCACGAGAGCTTCGGCATCCTGGCCTCGTGGTTGCTGCGATCTGGTGCGGGAACGGTGCTCGCACCGGCCGCCACACCGATGTGGATCAGCGATGTGGTGAACCAGGGCGGGGGGACGTTCGCGTCGACACCGGGTGACCCGGCGTCAGTATTGCGTGCGTCTGCGAATCCCGGCACGATCCTCGCGTCCGACGGCGATGGTGGTTTTGTGTGGCCGGCACATCTCGGCGCGTTCGATGCCATGTACACGCTGGTGAAGTTGCTCGAGCTGCGTGCGCTCGTTGGGATTCCGTTGAGTGAGGCGCGTGCCGCACTGCCGCATCTTGCGTATGTCACCGCGACGGAGTTCTGCCCGTGGGAGGTGAAGGGCCGCGTCATGCGCATCCTGCTCGACCGGCACCGGACTGACTCCGTCGATCTGGTCGACGGGATCAAAGTGTACGTCGATGGGGGATTCGTGCTGGTGCGGCCGGATCCGGACGAGCCCGCTTATCACGTGGTGGCGAGTGTTGCCGATCCGCAGCGCGGGCGTGAGCTGGTGGACGAGTACCTGGCGCAGGTGCGCGAGGCTGAAGGGTCCAACGGTGTCCACGCGGTTGTCGAGGCGATTACCGCCGGGACGGAGTAGGCACCGCGACGTCACGCCCCGGAGATGGTGGGCGTGACTGCGGTCCATGTGTTTCCGCCGTCGGTTGTCTGCAGCAGCCCCTGTGTCGCTCCCGATGACTCTGGTATTGCGGTGAAGGCCCAGCCGATCTTCGTCGTCACGAACTCGATGCTGAGGCCGGCGAGGTTCACGTTGGTCGGGACGTTCGCCCACGTCCGCCCTGCGTCCGTTGTCACCCACAGGGTCTCGTTCACGGTTGCGCTCTGCGGGTCGCTCATGAGTAGCCATCCGTCCGCTGCATCGATGAAGTCGGATGCATCCGAGTAGTGACCTGGCGCCGTTCGGGGTGCCCAGGTCGCACCGCCATTCGTGGTGACGTCAACGGTTGTTCGAACGCCCGCCTGCAGGTAGACGGACTCGGCCATGAACCCGACATTCCCGCTGACGAACTGCGGCGGCGCGATGGCGTTTCCGCCGTCCGATCGTGTGTTTCCCAAGGACTGCGCGCGCCACACCGCGCCGCCGTCATGGGTGACGTAGAGGAAGGCCGACCCGCCGGCGCACTCCCCGGTATCCCAGCCGGTGACCGCGTTGATGAACGAGACAGGGTTCTTGTCGCAGCCCGACGGGAGCGCGTTGGCTCCCGGACCGGGGACGATGCTCGTGTTGTCGACTTCGGACCAGTGCCGGCCACCGTCGACCGTTCGGTACACGTAGATCGCTGACGAGCCCGCGGCAGCCAGTCCCGTTACCGAGTACCAACCGTGGTCCGGATCGACGAAGTCGAGGGTCCCATCGGGCTCGTACTGCAGCGAGATGCCGGAGAAGCTGCCTTCGTCGATCCATGTCACACCGCCGTCGTTCGTGGCCCAGGAATGAATCACTGACGATCCAGACGGCGGGATGACCGCCGTGAGCGCGCGGGCCGTCTCCGCGTCGATAAAGGCGACGGCGATGATGTCCTGAATGCCGATGCGCGGTGTCGCGACCGACCACGTCATCACGCCGTGCGTCGTATGGAGGATCGCTCCGTCGGACTGCCGTTGCGCCCATCCGACAGCGGTGGTGATCATGTGCAAGTTGGCGATCACGCTCATCGGCGCGACTGTCGGGGACGGTGTCGTGGTAGGCGTCGCCGTCGGCGCCTGGGTCACCACCGGAGGCGGAGTCGCAACGTTCACGGGTCTGTGCGAGAACTGGATGTGGAGCACCGAGGTTCCGACGACAATCAGCCCAGCCACCAGGACGAGCGTCGCGACGAGCATCGCCACGGTTCGTGGGACGGTCGTGGAGCGCTCATCCATTGACGTCGCCGGATCGGCCTCGGCGGCTTTCAGCAGCCGATGAGTCATCGACCTGGCGTAGGTGTCGAAGTTGTCGATTGTGTTCATGGCGCCGCGTCCTCAGTCCGGCTGATCCCGAGCGTGGCGGCGAGTTTCTGGCGCGCGCGATGCAGCTGATGCTCAACCGTCCGCGACGAGCAGCCAAGCTCGCGCGCAACGTCCGCGACGCTCAGGTCCTCTCCATAGAAGAGCACCACGCACGCTCGCATTCGCGACGGGAGCGTGCTGAGGGTGGCATGCCAGTCGATGAGATCGACGTCGGGGTCCCAGATCTCGGTCGGTGCAGCCTCCCAGAACCGAGCGAGGCGGCGACCCTCTCGCGCGATTGAGCGGCGGCGCTGGACTGAGAGTCGGACCAGCACGGTTCGCAACAACGGCCATGCCGGCAATCGGACGTAGCCAGGATCGCGCTGAGCGCGCCGCAACACCAGGAGGAAGGCGTCGTGGGCGAGATCCTCGCCGGCGGAGCGGCTGCCCATGAGCACCGCTCCCAGGCCGATGAGGCGACGGATCTCGGTCTTGTAGACGTCGTCGAGATCGGCCGTCGACGAATCGACCGGATCAGAGCCGCTCCCGGTCGTCATCACCCTCCTGTCGTTGTTGATGGCCACGAGTGCAGTGCGCATCTCGGTACTACATACGCCACCGAGGACCCCGTCCCCCTATCGACGGGATGATGTTCCCTTCCTGGGTATCAGGGTTTGCGGGCGACACGAGGGGACGCAAGCGGGGCAATCTCGAGACCGTGCATGACGGCCACGTCGATGCCGACGAGTTCAGGGCGCATGACCGCGGTCATGCTGGCGGCCGCACCGGCGGCGACGAGTCGTCATCGGTAGTTTGCGGACACCTCATCGAGCGATCCATACACGGCATCGGCGGCTGACGCTGACGGCAGGGGTTCTTCGATAGCGACGCGGATGGCGCGCATCCCGCGTGCCTTGCTCGGCACAATGTCCTTGTCCTCCGAGTTGCCGATCATCAGACACTCCTCGGCGGCAACGCCGGCCTCATCGAGCGCAGCATCAAAGAAGCGGTCGCACGGCTTGCGCCAGCACAAGTCGACTGAACAGACCACGGCGTCGATCAGGCCGTCCAGGCCAAACGCTCGAAAGTCCGACCAGTAATCGGCTTCGGTGCGCCAGATCGCGTTCGATGCGATGACGACCCTGGAGCCCGTGTGCTTGAGGGCGACGAGCAGGTCTCGTGCGCCGGGCAGGAGCGCGGTGAAGTCTTGCGCGGGGATGCAGCACGCGCTGCGGATGCGATCCGCTTCAACTCCGACGATGCCGGCGAGTTGCGTAGCGCCGTCGATCGCCCCCCACACATCGAAATGATCGGATGTGACAGCCGGCCGTAACGCGACGTCGAGTTGATTGCAGAGTTCGGCAATCTCATCGTCACGGATGCCGATCGCGAGCAGGCGTCGCTCCCAAACGGCGCGGTGTCGCGCGGCCGGGTTGAGGACCGAGTACTCCGCCTTCAGAGGCTTGCCGTCGACGTCCTGCGTCATCGACAGCTCGGACCAGAGTGTGCCGCCGACATCGACGAAAGCCGCCCGAGGCATCGGATTCATAGGCGCCGATTGTACGGTTGCTCCTGCGGCCACCTCTCGCCGAAAGGGGTCCTTGAAGGCCGTCGCTCATCGGTCGAAGTCAGACGGACAAGGTCGCGGACCACGTGCCCGCCTTCCCGGTAGCGAGGTCGGTGTCGGAACCGGATATGGTGCTACCAGACAACGTTAGTTGAACGTGTAAACCCCGGCTGCTCCGAAAGTGACGCGGTCGCCGCTCGGCGATCCGCTGACATCGATCGTTCCGATCGGTGGGGGCATGGTGAGCGTCCCGTCGAGCGCCTTCCCGGGCTGCGTCCATGTGAGCGTTATGTAGCCGTTGGAGGGGTCGGCGGTAGTAAGCCCTTCCCACGTTCCGCTCAAGTTGAGGGTCGGGGGTGTGGTTGCTCGCGGCGATGGCGGTGCACGTCCGATCGCTCCGGTGACGACCAGCGCCGCTAAACCGACGAGGACTGCCACACCCGCAAGCGACAGCAGTGTTCTGTTCGGATTCATTCCTCCCGATTATTTATAGAGGGCATCAGGAGCGCGAACATGAGCACCGTCACGCCCGCAACCATCGAGGCCAGGATCGCATCGACGAAGAGAGGTTTGTCGGGGGCGAACCCGAACCGGCACAGCAAAATCCCCACTAGAAAGACGCGCGCGAACTGCAATGCGGGCGCTTGACCCGTAAGGATGACCATCGGCGAGAAGGTTCGGCGCGAATCCTGATCGGTTTGATGCCGTGACGTGTGTGCCGTATGGCCTTGACGCTGTGAGCGCTCGAAGCCGACCGCAAGGTAAATTGCCGCGACGCTTGCGATGACGGCGACATAAATGGATCCATTTGTCCAGATGTCCCACGCCGCGACGATGGCCGCCAGCGCCGTCGCAAGTACCCATAGCCATGCTGGGAGCGCGGCTGGTGGGCCCACCCGATGCTTTCTAGGGTTGCGCATCGCTCGAGTGTGGGGCCCGACCCGGGCGATAGGTGTCACGGGGACGCGACACCTCCCAGCGAGGGTCAGCCCCGGGCGATCTTCCGCGCCCAGACGCGATCCGTAGCGGCGGTTATGATCGGCTTTGCTCACGGAGGAATTGGCTTATGCCCGCAACAAAGAAGCCAGCCCGCGGTTCGTCGAAGAGTGTTTTCAGCGCCGAAGAGAAGGCGGCGATGAAGGAACTCGTCAAGGAGCGAAAGGCTAGTGGCGATATAGCAGAGGCCGAGGCTGACTGCCTCGCCAAGATCGCTGAGATGCCACCGCCCGATCGCGCGATCGCCGAACGGCTCCACAAGCTCGTCACCTCAACTGCACCCAAACTCGCACCGAAGACCTGGTACGGGATGCCCGCATATGCCAAGGACGGCCACATCATTTGTTTCTTCCAGGGAGCTGGAAAATTCAAGGCGCGTTACGCCACACTGGGGTTCACCGACAAAGCGAACCTCGACGAGGGTGAGATGTGGTCGACCTCGTATGCGCTCAAGTCGTTGACCACGGCCGACGAAGCGAAGATCGCCAAGCTGGTGAATCGGGCGGTGAGTTGAGGTTCATGCTCTGTCAAGAACGGACGTAGCAGACCGCCGGCGCTAGGGTCGATGTGATCTCCGAAGGATTGCCAGCAGGGCGACCGCAAGCATCCTTGCGGCCGCTAAAACCGCGATCGTGGTCCCGCCAAAGCGGAGATCCCCGATCCTCCAGCCGATGGGTTGCGCAAGTGTCGTCAACGCCTCTGATCCGGCCCCAAAGCTGGCGACAATTAATCGCTACCGGGCGCGAGCCACGCCCGATGCGGTGGATCCGCACGAAGCCGGTTCACGCGTCGTCATCAGTCGAAGCAGGCGCATTGCGGCGCTAACTGCATCTGCCTTTGGCGCAGCGTCGATCGACACGGCGTACACGTACATGCCGTCGCGGATCTGGATATCGGTGTACACATCACCGACGAACGGTCCAAGCTGAGGCGACTCTCCGGATCCGCCCGCGTAGCTGCGGTCGTGCTGCGTGGCAAACGTATCGTCGCCCAAGTTCGGCACGGTGACGTACCGAACCAAATTGCCCCGAATGGGAACGTCATTGGCACGGTTGGACTGCCGGCTCTGGGTCATCCAACGCTCGGCAGCCGGACCGGTGCCGAAGTCGTCGATCTCGAGGGAGACGTCGAAGATCTGCGCTGGATAGTCGGTGAAGAGCGGCCCGCTCGAAGGAAGGTTGTCGACGGGATTCGTGTCTCGCGCCTGGTTGCCTGACGTGGTGCTCGTGCTCGGCATATCAAATCGCGCGGCCGGACCATTCGTGAGGCCCGTCCACGCGTAGATCACTTCACCGAAGCCCTTGTCGGTTGGATATGGGTCGGTATTACCGAGATATCCAATCGATGGGCCGTAACTGAGCGGCTCTGCACGCGTCATCGGGACGGGCATGTCGGCTGCGCTGGGTAGCAACGTCGGACGAACGAGGCACGGGAGTGAGGCGATACCCGGCGTGGGCGCTGAAGTACTCGCGGCGTCTGCGTGGGTCTGAAAGCTGTCAACAGTCCTGCCGCACCCGGCGATGGCGGCCACCGCACCCAAGCCGCACACGAGAACGCGACGATGCATGGTGCGACCAACGCCTCCTAAGGTGCTGAGCCGATCGATCGTTCAGGCTCCGTGTCAGGCGAAGCCTGTCGTCTGACGCAACCTCGTGTTTGCCCTGCCGGCGTGTCCGCGACGGAGATGTCACCCAACGACCTGCGTTGGATTGTTCCTATTCGGAGCGCCATCGGCGCATAGTGCAAGTGGGTTGAAAGGAGGAAGGTGAGTGGGAGCTAAACAACGCACAGTCGCAACGGTCTTTGCGCTCGTTGTCGTATCGGGCTGCGGTGCGGCAAGCGCTGCCGCGCGGTCCCCGTCGGCATCGGCATTTCCGTCGGCATCCGCGTCTCCGACGCCATCGCTTCCGTTGCGTGGTGCGGGCCCGAATGTCGGTGTCTGTACGGCAACGCCAACTCCCGGTTGCCAGATGGTGGCCGATCCCTTCCAGGTGCCCACAACGTGCCACATCACAATGGGGGTGCTCCTCGCAGCGAAGTCGAACGAGGATAGGCTGCCCTCATACGGCTATGGCGTTGCCCCGGTGTATCTCTCGGGGCAGAACTCCTGGTATATGGGTGACCAGGGGGCCGACTTTCTGATCGAGCCTTCGTACACGGGCGCCGTACTCGTCACCGGCCAGCTGATCGGACACGCCAAGACGATGCCGGTATTCAGCGGATCGAACAGCAGCAGTTCAACAATCGTCATTCCGTCGGGCAGCGCACAACCGTACTGGCGATTCTGGGATGGCGAGATGTCGTTCACGCAGTCGGGCTGCTACGTGCTCACCCTGGGGAGCGACGGAGCGACCGACGAAGTGACGATTTACGTGCATTCGGGCGCCCCGCCGCCCGGCTGACCGGGTCGGGATGCTCCCAACCGTCGACAATCGACGATCCTTGCCGACTTCATATCGGTCACGCGGCCCGGGTACGTTGTCACCACTTCGACACGGCACGGGGACGGTAAGGCCAGCGACGAGTTTGGCCGTTCACCTTAGCGTCGTATGGCTGACGTCACCCGACCGCACATGAGTGGCCGACCGCGCGCTCTGACCGGAGCACGCTGGGAAACGGTCGCCGGGATCTTGATGATCTTCGGTGCGCTGTGCATGCTCGTGGGGGTCGTCCTGCCGTGGGGAACGAATAGCGATGGCTTTGTCGTGTCAGGGCTGTCGGGTGACCTCGGCACGTACACGGTGGTGGTCGTCGTCGCGACGGCGACGTCCATCGCTCTTGCTGTCATCACCGTCCGCGGAGCGGCGGTCAGTGCATCAAGCCGTGCCCTTGGGGTGCTGGCGACGCTTTGCTGCGCGTTCCTCTGCTTGTTTCTTCCCGCGGGGATTGTCATATCCGCTGGCCTTGAGCAAGGGTCACCGACAGCTCCTGGCGGGACGGTCACTATGGGTCTGGGTGCGTGGTCGATCGCGGTTGGGGCGGTCGCGATCGCGACTGGAGTGATGCTGTTCTGCGCGCGTGGTCGTCGTATGCGACTTGCGCTCCTCGTCATCCCGGCGTTATTCGCGCTGCTCTTCGCGTATGAGTTGCAGTAGTCCAGCGTAACCGCCGCCGATAACCGTGGCTACGGTGCGGCGGGCGTGACCACGTCAGGGTTTTGGGTCGGCGGTAAAGGCGTCGGCGTTGGTGCGGCGTAGCGAGCTGTATGCAACTGCCGCCAATGCGAGCCATCCCAGACCCATGTTTCCGCCGTGTCGGGACCATTGTTCAGTCCTGCGCCGCCGAAGAGCATGACGCCGTCACCGTCATCGGACTGCACGTTCTGCCACGTGGCGGGCGGACCGGCGCTCGAGCCCGCGACCTCGGACCATCGCCGTCCGTTCCACGCCCAGAGGGTTTCGGTTGCAACACCGGTCGCGACCATCGATGTGCCGACGACGTCCTGCAGGCTCTGGAGGGTGCCGTTTGGCTCGCTGCCATCTATCCCGCCACCAGGTTCGCTGCCGGTGCTGACCTGAACCCACGTCGAGCCGGTCCAGCGCCATGTGCTCGATCCTGCCAACGGTCTCGCATCGGCACTGCCCACCGGGCAGGATTGGCTGCCGCGCGGGTTGTCGATCGCGTCCCGCGCGGTCAGCACGGCGAGGACATGGCCCGTCTGCGGTTCATCGACGATTGCTGTCTCCGACGAGGGAAGCTCGGTGGCGGGGTGTTGCAACTGCCAGTCGGTGCCGTCGAACGTCCACGTCTCCGCCGAACACGACTGGTATTCCAACTCCCCCGGGATGCCGGCCATCACGACTTTCCCGGTCGCGGCGTCGTACGCCATGTGGTCTTGCGTCAACGTGGTTTGGTCGTAGATGCCGTAAGGGACCGTGGCGGTGGTTCGACGATCCCAGGCGTTGCCGGTCCAGAGCCAGGTGCTATTGAGATCGCCTGAATTCCCGGTTGCCCAACCACCAAACAGAACCAGCGCGCGCAGCTTGGGATCGAACACCATTGCAGCGTCGCCGCGTGCCGCCGGAGCCTGGGATGTGTGCTCCTGGCGCCATGTCGAGTCCGAGAAGACCCAGGTGTCGCCAAGCGATCCATAGTCGCCCATGCCTCCGAACATCACCACCTGTTTGGTGTCCGGGTCGTAGCCGATAGTTGCGTCGGAGCGCGCCGAGGGTGTCCCGGGTGGCCCGGCGACAGCGGCGAACGATGCGGACGAGCTGGATGCGATTGCAACGCCGCCGGCGATGGCACCGGCAACGACCGCAATGGCGCCAATGCCGATGGCGATCATCCTGCCCGGGGAGCGGGCCGGACGGAACGCACGCTGAAGGTCCACGCCCGAAGCGTAAGCATCATCTCGGTCGGTGGACGCCCGTGTGCGATGTCGTAACGGGGTGGTCGATTTGGTAGCCGACCGCTAGCGGATATCTCGTTCGAGGAGCTGCTTCATCCGGATGACCTCGGCGTGAGTGTCGCGCGCCAACCATCGCCCGAAGAGCGCGCGAAACACGCGACCGGTCATTGGACCGAAGATGAAACATTCCGAATGCGTGACCTTCGTTCCATCAGGCGTGGGCACGCAGGTGAACGAGCCGTGAAACCCTCGCATCGGCCAGGGCATGCGCACGCCGCGGAAGTCCAGGCGTGACGAAGACGTCAGCTCAAAGTCGAGCGTTGCTGCGGGTGCCGGCAATCCGAGGAACCTCCCGCCGTGCCGCACTCGACCGTGAGTTGCATCGCGGCGCAGATAGTGGAGCCGGCCGATCTTGTGATCCGCCTGCCGATAGTGGCTGACGTCGAGGACGAACTCCACAACGGCTGATGGTTCGCGTCGAATTGTTGTGGTTCCCGTCCCCGTGACATGGACCGCGCGGCGCCGCACACGGTCAGGGGTGTGCGCGGCGTCGTTCGCAATCGGTGCGATCCCCTCTGCAACGGCTCGGACGTACTGGTTGTGTTCGCGGAGCAATCGGGTCATGTAGCGTTCGAGGACGAGCGCGTCAACGATGCGGCCGATCGGACCGAACGGCGACGCGAAGGCAACGTGGTCGGTCATGCGCGTCCCGTATGCGGTCTTCTCGAGGGTATGCTGATGCCGCCACCGACCGAACGGTCCGCGCTGCATCTCATCGACGAACATGCGCGGTCGTTCGTACGCGACGACCTTCGATGTCATCCGCCAGCGGATCCCGAAATGCCGGGCGCTCCACGTCACCTCTTCGTCGAGACGCATCCGGCCGGAACGCACGCCGCCGACGATCCGCTCAGTCGCTGATGCCGCGACGTGCACGCCAACGTCGAGCGAGACGTCGAAGCAGACCTCCGGCTCCGCGGCGATATCCGTGATGAGATCGATGTTTGGCATGTCAGGCCGGATGCCGGAACGCGCGGAGGTCGTGGCGTGTGAATCCGCGAGTCGCGGGCAACGCGGCGCGGATCGAAGCAGGCGAAAACGGCGTCGCGGGTGTCAGATCCTCCGGCAGTGTGTCGGGCGCCAGCACCGGCTCGACGACCCCCTCGGCGAGGATGCGCACCTGGGCCGCGGAGACGAGTGGCACCACCATGAGGTGCTCGGCGGCCCACGCCAACGCCCGGTGGAGCGCGATGGGAGCCGGGATGCAGCGAGGTGCGCGACCCACTTCCGTCCCGACACATTCGACCACCTGGGCGAGTGTGAGTTCTTCCGGTCCGAGGACAGGGACCGTCACGCTATCCAGGCGCGTGTCGTGCGTGGACGCGACGAGGATCCGGGCGACATCCGCAACTGCCACCGGTCGGAGAGTCCGATGTGAACCGAATCCGACGAGCAGGAAGACGTGCAGGCTCGAGAGCGACTTGCTGAGATGGGAGAGAAGGTGGTCGCCCTCGCCGCAGATCACGCCGGCTTTGAGAATCGTGTACGTCAGTCCCGAGCGTCGTACGAGTTCCTCCGCTGCCCATTTGGACTCGTGATACGCGGATCCGCACGCCGGCCGTGCGCGGAGAAAGCTCACAAGTGCGATACGCGGCACATGAGCAGCCTGCGCTGCGCGGACCACAGCTGCCGTACCTTGTACGTGCACTGCGGCGTACGTCTGCACACCGCGTTCGAGGTTGATGCCCGCGCAGTGGATGACCGCGTCGCACATGGTGAAGGCGCGTGTCAGAGCCCTTTCATCACCGATATCCGCTGCGACCCACGTCGCGTGACCACCGCTGGGAGTCGCCATGATGTCGGGATGTCGAGCGATCAGCACGACGTCGTCGCCGTTGGCGAGCACTGCGCGTGCGGTGTGACTCCCGACGAACCCGCTTGCGCCCGTGATCGCGACCCTGGTCATTCGATCGACACCGAGGTTGCCGGCCGTCGCCGCCTCTGGGCACGCTTGCCGAGGAGCTGGTCGATCCACGGTGCGGCTTCAACGAGGGTGGTCATCAGTGCACTCGAACCGCTGCTGTCGCCGCCGCGCATGCGCGCGACGATCTCGAGCCCCATGTAGAGCGCGATCACGGCCGAGCCGATCACGGATGGATCGATCAGCCCCGCGAGCGGCGATCCGGCGAGAATGCGCTCCGCCAGTTGCTCGGCGAATGTCATCCAGACCTGCATGCGGGCGAGAATCTCGATCCCCAGCTCGCGGTCGAACGCCATCGCGCCGACGATCTCCTGGACGGCGGTGAGCTGCCCGAGCTGCAGATCCTCGGCGTACAGCTCGCCCATGGCGACCCCGAGGTCCTGCAGATTGGAGACGTCCGCGAGGCGCGTCTGATATCGAGCAAGCCGCTCGCCGCTGACGCGGTCGAGGACAGCCAGAAGCAACGCGTCAACGCTGCCGAAGTGATAGAAGACGAGCGCGGGGCTGAAACCGCCGGTGGTGGCGATCGCGCGTACGGAGGTGTTCGCATAGCCGCTGCTCATGAGGGTCTGGACCGCGGCGTCGACGATCCGTCCGCGCATGAGGTCGCCTGCCTCGTTGCGACGCTGGCGTCCTCGGCGGAGGTTGCCGGTCGGCTTGGCGACGACCATATCCTGATCGCTTGACTTGATCACACGATCAGTCTATCGTCATAGCCGTGACAAGTCAAGTGAAGGTGCATCAGGGTCCCGCCGTTCAAGTGACCCACCATCGCGCCGCCTTGGCCATGGCTGCGTTCACGTCGGCGTTGGCCGTTGTTTGGGCTTGGGACCTCGCGACGGACTTCGGCCAACCCGCCTACATCATGCCCATCTGGGTCGTTGTCGTCGCCTGGCTCTGCGTCGTGCCGACGGTGATTGGTGGTGTTGTCGCCGCGCGGAGCGGTCGAGTGACGCCTGGTCTGGCACCGCTTGGGGTCAGCCTCCTTCTTGTGGCCAGTCTCGAACTGTTCGTCTTCGTCATACCAATCGCCCTCATCGTGATCGCGCTCGTGATCGTCCGCGCCATGCGGCGGGCCGAACGCTTGGTGCCGTGGACTCTGAGCGTTGGTGCCCCGGGTCTTCTCCTGACCATCGGCCTCGTGCCGCTCTTCCTGCTCGTCTTTCTGGGGAGTCCCGTGGTGGCGTGTACTCCAGGCGGGAGCAGGAGCGCCATCCCGGTCTGGGAGTGGGTCAGTAGCGACAGCGGATTCTTCGGCAGCGTCAGCGGTTCCTCATCGGGTTCTTCGGACAGCGCGGTCTCCACCGGAACGGAAACAGTGGGTGGGACGACCTATTCGTGGGTCTGCGACGGCAGCACCGTGACGCATTTCACAACGAACACAAGGTGGCCGTGATCAGCGCGGGAGGGCGATCGTCACCGTGATGAACACGAAATACACGGCACTCGCCGCGATGACGAGCACGTGGAAGACCTCGTGGAACCCGAACACGCGTGGCCACAATCTCGGCCATCGCAGCGCGTAGACGATCGCCCCTGCTGAATACAGTGCGCCCCCAACAGCGAGAACGATGAGCCCGCTGCCGTGGATGCGGTCCGCGAGGGCAGGGAGGAAGAACACGACGGTCCATCCCACAGCGATATAGAGCCCCACCACCACGCCGCGCGGCAGCGGGATACCGGTGGTCGCAACGATGACGCCGGCGCCGGCCAGCACCCAGATCACCGTCAGCAGCACGATCGACTGCCAGCCACGCAACACGTTGACGACCACTGGCGTATACGTTCCGGCGATGGCGAGAAAGATCGTCGCGTGATCAAGGCGCCCCCACACTCTGCGTGTCTTCAGCGACCACGTTCCGCGATGGTATGCGGCGCTCACGGCGAACAGCAGCACGAGGCAAATGCCGTACACCGCAAGCGAAAGGTGCCGCGCGATGTCGCCACCGCTGATGACGACCAGCGTGATTGCACCGGCAAGCGCGATCGGAACGGTGACCAGGTGGCTCCAGCCACGCAGCATCGGGCGTGGGGCCGGCGCGGTGGCTGTCGTTGTCATCAGGCTGCGGGCGCGATCTCCTCGAGCTCGGGGTTGCGCCGTCGTAACCAGGCCGGTGCCCACCAGTTCGCCTTGCCGAGCAAGCGCATCAGCGCCGGCACAACGAGCGCGCGAACGAGTGACGCATCGACGATGACCGCGACCGCCATGCCAACACCGATCGCCTTGATGGTCACGACGCTTGCGAGTGCGAAGGCGAGGAAGACACACGCCATGATCGCCGCAGCACCAGTGACCAGGCGGCCGCTGCGCTCCAGGCCGTTGGCCACCGCCGTGCGGTTGTCACCGCTGCGGTACCAGGCCTCCTGCATGCGCGTCAGGAGGAACACCTCGTAGTCCATCGACAAGCCGAAGACCACGCAGAAAAGCAGTACCGGGATCGTCGGATCGAGCGGCCCTGCGGTGAACCCGAGGAAGCCCGAAAGATGTCCCTGGTCGAAAATCCAAACCAGAGCACCGAATGCCGCACTCAAGGAGAGCGCATTCATCAGGACGGCCTTGAACGGCAGCACGATCGAGCGGAGCAGGATGGTCAGTACGATGATCGTCGTCACCAGAACGAAGGCGATCGCCAGCGGCGTGTGATCGATCATGTAATTGACGAGGTCGATGTCGAACGCGGTGTCGCCGGTGACTTTCACCGTCGCGCCGGGCACCGAGTCGTCGGCGCGGATCTGCCGGACCAACGCATGGGCTTGATCGCTCGTCACGAAGTACGGGTTGGCGACGTCGAGCACGGCGATGCTCGACCCGGTCAGGTTGGTGAGCAGCGACTGCACTGCAGAGGGCAACGCCGCCTTCGGTTGCTGGTACATGGACTGATATGCGGCGAGCGTTGTCGTCGGATCCACGGTCACGTAGCTGCGAATCGAGGTCACTCCCGGCAGCGCCGCCAACCGCTGGCTCAACGCATACGCCGTCGCGACGTTGGCGGGACTGGTTGGCGGACCGTGGGCGAAGTCGATGACGACAGCGATGGTGTTCGTGCCCACCTGCGGGAACTGGCGCTGGAGGAGGTCGGCGCCCTGCCGCGCCTCGGCGGTCGTCGGCAGCTGGTTGACGTCGCTGTTCGCGAGTTGCAGGTCAAGAAACGGCGACCCCGCGACCAACAGGATTGCGACGGTCGGAATGAGCACCAACCACGGCCTGCGCATGACCCACGTGGCGAGGCGGTGCCACGCGCCCTGGCCGAACGGTTTCGGCTGCATGATCGGAATGCGCATGCTGTTGATGCGGCGGCCGAGAATCGCCAGCAGAGCGGGGAGCAGCGTGACGCCGTAGAGCACAGAGATCGCGACAACGATCGCCCCGGCGACGCCCATGGAGACGAGCGCGGTTCCCGTGTAGAAGAGCAATCCCGACAGCCCGATGGCGACGGTGAGGCCACTGAACATGATGGCGCGGCCGGCGGTCGCCATGGTGGTTGCTAGCGCATCCTCGACGCTGAGCCCGTTGCCGAGCTCCTCTCTGAACCGCGTCACGATGAACAGTGAATAGTCGATCGCGATGCCCAGACCGACGAGGGTGACCACATTCACCGCGTATGTGGAGACGTCGTACACGTGCGCGAGCGCCAGTGCAGCTCCCACGCCGCCGAGGACGGCGAAGATCCCGACGCCGAGACACAGCAGCGCCGCGACCCCGGTGGTGAAGACGATCACGAGGAGGATCAGGGCCAGCGGCAGCGACACCACCTCGGAACGGCGCAGATCGCTCGCCAGGAACGTGTCGAAGTCGTATGCGAGCGGGACATCGCCGGTTGCCGTGATGCTCAGTGCGCTGGAGTGCACCTCGCCACGGATTTCACCGTACTGCGCGCGCGCCTCCGAGAAGTCGATGTGCAGGCCCACTTGCGCGAGCACGCTGTGCTTGTCCGTCGAGACCATCAGCGCCGCGACGGTTGGAGCGGAGGTGAACGGTGTGGCGAGCGCGCTCACACGAGAGTCGCTGTGCAATGGCGCCAGCGCATTGTTGACGTCGGCCTCGAATTGCGGATCGCCGTAGGTCAGCTGCGAACTGGTGAGGATGAGCGTGAACGACGAACCCGTGGTGGACGGCAGCTGGGCCGACTCGAGATTCGCAGCCTGCACGGACTCAACGTTGTAATCGCTCGCGTTGATGGGCTGTCCGCCGGTGAGCAGTCCCACGAGCGACAGGACAAAACACAAGAGAGAGACCACCAGCACCGCTTTGCGGCGGCGGTAGACGAACCGCCCCCATCGCCTCACGGTGACACTCGCAAGATCACGTCTGCCGAGTATATCGACCGACGCTTCGGTCACCGCGTAGACTGCCGGGCATCCTCCAATGACAGCACACGCCCGACCGCCGGACGCGGAGATCAAAGCGATCTCGCATTTCGTGGCCGTGAGCGGCGACCGCCAGGCGGGCCGTCAACTCGACTCCATCCGCCAGGCCGCTCCGGCATTTCGCGACTGGTTCAGCGCCACCGGCATGCCGGACTGGATCGGCACCTTCGATCTGGTGTCGCTCCCATACCCGACGCGATTCGGTCTTTCCCGCGCCGCGATGACTCCGGCGCCGTATCTGTCGCTGACACACCGCCTGATCGTCGTCCGCTGGCACAACGCGGACGGCGGTTCGCGAACGCTGCTCTTCGAGCCGACGGATGTTGAGCTCGCGCGCCGCACCCCGTACTTCGCGCGCCTCGGCGGGTCGACGCCGTCTGTGTTCGAGCGCGCGTTCTCGCGGCCGCTCGGTGATGTGCTGACGCATCTGCGCAGCGTCGGCATCGATGCCGGCGACGTCGACTGGATCACCTTCGATCATCTGCACACGCAGGACGTCCGGCGGTGGATCGGGACAACCGAGCCTGCGCGCGATCTCTCGTCGGAGGCGACCGTCGAACCGCTGCTTCCCAACGCCAAGCTCGTCGTGCAGCGTGACGAGCTCGACTCCCTCTATGCACTGCATCCGCTGCAGGTGCCGTGGTACCAGCCGCACACGTTCAAGTCCTTGCGACGGGAGGCGATCTCCGTGATCGACGGCGACGTCCTGCTTGGACCGGGCGTCGCGCTCCTGTCGACGCCCGGGCACACCGCCGGCAATCAGACGCTTGTTGTCAACACCGAGACGGGCATCTGGGCGAGCAGCGAGAACGTCATCGCGACCGAGTGCCTGACGCCGGAGCACAGCCGGATCGCGGGCATGCGCCGCTACGCGCGCACCTGGGGCCAGGAGGTGGTCCTCAACGCGAACACGCTCGAGAACATCGCACGGCAGTACAACTCGTGCGTCCTCGAGAAGCTGATCGTCGACACCGCACGCGCGGATCCACGATTCCTGCAGTTCATGCCATCGTCGGAGCTGACGAGCAATCCGTTCAGCCCGGGAACGTCACCGACATTCACGCACTCGGGCATCTTTCACGGAACGTTGCGACCGTCTCGGCTGATTCCGGACTGACCTCACATCCGCCAGGGTGCGATCCAAACAACGTCGCCGTCGGCGTGCATGGACACGCCGGCGTAGTGCAATCGCGTGAGCGGCGCTCTCACGCCGGCAGGGAGCGGCTGCAGCTGGACGAGCACCGCCGGCGGGTGCGGGTCGAGCTCGCCCATGAGCACCAGGAGTGCCTTGGAGTCAAGGGTGAATGACGAGTTGAGTGAGGTGTACCGGCCAGCGGGAAACCGTGTGCTGAGCGAGTAGGCCCGCGGCACGCGCCCCCAAACGAAGACGTGATCACCGTGCTGCGTATGCGCATCGATGACCGCGACCACTGCGCGAACGAGGGACGGCTGCGAGCCGAAGCCGGCCTCATATTTCGCGGTCGTCGTCAGGCCGAGGACCCGTTCCCAGCCGCCGCCGAGATAGCGCGTGATCACGTGTGGCGAAACGATCGATGTGACGAACGTGGCGAGCTTCTGGTGTACCACCATAGACGCCTCGGCAGTTGTCCCGATCAGCGCGCCGACCGCCACGACCCACGCGATCACGGCGGTGGCGACGGCGAGCGCGAGCTGGCGCATCGGGAGCCGTCGCACCAATCGCGACGCGAGCAATGCCGCGCACAAGCAGAGGGCGGGCGCCATCTGCTGCACATAGTGGGCCAGGCCGAGTGCGCTGACGACGACCACGGTCAGTCCCCACGTCAGCCACCACGCGGCGACGCTCGCGCCGATCTGTTGACGGCGAGCGAGCCGCCACGTGATGATCGATCCCACCGCGAGCACCAGGAGGATGCGCGTCACGGTCATGAGGAGCAGCACGAGCCCGCTTCCGCCGCCAGCGGCAACGCCTGATCCACCGCCAACGCTCGCCGATTGCAGATCTGTCTCGTCCTGATGGGTCAGGACGTCGATGCGGCCGGGGAGTGAGCCGCCGATGCCGAGCGCGATTGCGGCGACGGCGATGACGCCGACCGCTCCCGCGGCAACCAGGAGCACGGCGCAGACGACGAGCAACGCGCCGATCACCTCGACATAGAGGACGTCGCCCTCGAGCGTCGGCAGCGCCGACAGGACGACAAAGCCGAACGAGGCGGCCCACGCGACCGACATCGAGGCGAAGCGGCGGCACAGGACCCAGATGCCCAGGCGGTGAGAGCGACCGTCGCCGAGAGGACCAGGTGGAACGCGAGCACCGAGGTGTTCACGACGTTGATCGCCGCGCCGAGCCAGTACACACCCGGCGGGTAGTGACCCCAAAGATCGCGATACAGCACGGCGCCGTGATCGAGCGCGCAGCCGATGTCGGAGTACGTTCCCTCGTCGTTGAAGGTTGGCGGCTCGACGAGGCTCGGCACGCGCACGGCAATGAAGACGACGGAGCGAGAGGAATGCCAGCCACCCCGGCGTCGGTTGTGCCCGCGCCCGCTCAACCATGTGGCGCGATGGCACCGACGAGGTCCTCCACTACGATGTCGCCGTGCCGCAGTCACTCGCGCGCCGCGCCTGGACGCTTTACGAGCCGATCCACGCCATCGTGTATTTCGCTCCTGAGTCGACGGCGGCATACAAGGCCGCCGGGCTCCGCGGGGGCTGGATGGGCTATTTCGCCTCGCGGTCGGCGCCCATGGGTGCCGTCAGCGGCGAGGTGGTGACCGCGGTGTTCCACAACTTCCGCCCCTCGATGGTGCTGCGGGCGATCCCGGACGCATGGACGTTCTCGAGCCCCGGCCGCGTGCTCGAGGCCCGTCTCGAGGTGGCCGACGCGGCGCTGCGGCGTCTCTGGGGTCCGGAGGTCGACTCCGATCAGGTCACCGAGGCTGCGGCGCTGACGCTCGAGGTCGCCTCGGGCCTGCACGTCGACGGGCGCCCGCTCTATGCGGGACACGCCGGGCTCCCGATCCCGGAGGTGCCGCATCTCGCGCTGTGGCACGCGTGCTCACTGCTGCGCGAGCACCGCTTCGACGGGCACATCGCGGCGCTGACGGTGCAGGGCCTCGACGGGCTCGATGCTTTGGTGCTGGCGTCGGCGTCGGGGACCGGCATGGATGCGGACACCATTCAGAAGGTCCGGGGCTGGACCGAGGACGAGATCGATGCTGCGTGGGACCGCTTGCGTGAGCGGGGCATGGTCGATGCCGGACACGAGCTCACCGGTGAGGGCGCGGCTGTCAAAGCGTCCGTCGAGGATGCGACGGATCGTCTCGCCGGCGGGGCATGGGAAGCGCTGAGCGAAGGACGCCGCGAGCGACTTTTCGAGATGCTGCACCGCCTCGCGACCCGCCTCGAGGGCCCGGAGGGGATCCATTACCCGAATCCGATCGGAGTCAGCCGGCCCGTCTGAGCGCCTTAGAGCGGCGGTAGTCCGAGGCACCCGCGAAGCGCGTTCTCCACTCGCTCGCCGCGTGCGTGCGAGCCCATCGTCCCGGTGACGAACGCGAAGGCATAATGCGCACCATCACGCGTGCAGGCGCCGCCATAGCTGCCGCCGAGACCGCCCATGCCGAAGCCCTCGCCGTCGATGCCGAAGCCGAGCCCCCACGCGTTCTCGTGCCCGAAGACTGCGTCGATCCCCTTGCACTGCACCGACGTGGCCTCGCGCAACAGCATCGGTGACAGGAGCTCGCCGCTGAGCAACGCCGCGTAGAGACCGGCGATGCCGCGCGCGGACCCGTGCCCGTTGATTGCGGGAATTTCCGCCGCGCGCCACGCCGTGCTGTTGACCACGTGTGGGTCGCGGTTGCCCGGTGGGTTTGTCGTGGCGCGTTTGTACAGGTCGCTGGTGCTGGCGGGTTCGATGTTCTCGAGGCAGGTCAGGTCGACTGCGCGTTCCTGTTCGGCGAGCGTGAGGCCGACGATGAAGTCGAGTCCAGCGGGTTCGCACAGCTCCTCGCGGAGGAAAGTCCCGAGAGTGCGTCCGTCGACGCGGCGCACGATCTCACCGACGAGATGTCCATAGAAGAGCGCCGACTCCCCATGCGCCGTCCCGGGCGGCCATGCGGGTTGCTGCGCGGCGAGGAGCGCGCAGAGACGGTCCCAGTCGTAGAAGGCGGCGGTGTCGACGGGCGTGTCGATCGCCACGATGCCGGCCTGGTGCGAGAGGACGTGCCGGACCGCTGCCGGCGTAGTGAATTCGGGCCAGTAGCGCTGCATGGGCGCATCGAGGTCGACGAGGCCGCGGTCGATGAGCAGCAGCGCGCACATCGCGGCAAACGGCTTCGACACCGAATACGGCTGCACGATGCTGTCCTGCATCCAGAGGCGAGAACCGTCTGCAGCGCCGGTGCCGCCCCAGAGATCGACGATCCATTTGCCGTCGCGCCACGCGGCAGCTGCGGCGCCCGTACCGCATTGCTCACCGAGCACCGCCGTGAACACGTCGCTCACGGGCTCGAATCCCGTCGCGACCGAACCATGCGCTCGCGTGCGCTCATCGATGCTCATCGGCGCGTCAGAAAGCCGCTGTGGACGCCACTCCCGCGCGTTCGCGTTCGACGACGGCCGCAAGGGCGCGGATGAACGCCGGCTGCGTGTTCGGCAGCTGGATTCGATGCATGGTGATACCCGCCTCGACTGCCTCCTCCTGCGCCGCAATGTCGATGTCGTAGAGGATTTCGAGGTGGTCCGCGAGGAACTGCAGCGGCACGATGAGCACCTCGCTGACGCCGGCATCGCGGAACCCTGGGAAGAGATCTTTCACATCCGGTGTGAGCCACTCTTCCGGTGTGTGGCCGGCGCTTTGATACGCGAAGCTCCACCGCGATGCATCGAGGTCGAGCGCGAAGGCAACCGACGTCGCGGTGTCGTGCAACTGCGTGATATAGCCGGGATCGCGGTCGACCACGGGGCGGGGCAGGCTGTGGGCGGTGAAGATGATCGGGATGGTGTCGCGGACTGCTGGATCGAGACGGTTGAGTGCTTCGGTGACACGCTCCGAGAGCGCCGCGATCCATTCCGGGGTGAGGTGCCACGCGCCGGCGATGTGCACGTCAACGTCGGCATGTTCGGCTGACCACGCTGCGACCGCACGCTCATAGCCGGCGAGAATGATCGGTGAGTACTGCGGCGCGAGCACCACGACAACGAGGCGTCGCGCGCCATCGGCATGGACGGTGTCGAGCGCACTTGCAAGTGACGGTTCCGAGTGCAGCATGCCCGGCACCACGATTGCGTCGCGTGTGCTCGCGTCAGAGTCGAGCAGTGTCTGCAGCGCGTTCGCCTGCTCGTGCGTGATATCGATGAGCGGCGATCGTCCGATGAGGTTGTAGCGGCGACGGAACTCGTCGATCAGCTCGGGGGACGCCTCGCGCCCGCCGCGCACCGATGCCATGTAGGCGGGAACGTCGTCCGCGGTGACGGCGGAGCCGAATGTCGCGAGCACGACGCCGAGTTGGGTCATGCGCCAAGGGTATAGCGCGGCCTCACGCGTCCGGCTTCGGGTCAGACCCGGGCAGTGTCCGAGTGGACCAGTTCGGCGAGGCGCTTCAGGTCGTCGCTCGACGTCTCGGGGAGGACACCGTGTCCGAGATTGAAGATGTGCCCGGGGCGGGCGTTCGCCTGGGCCAGGATCAGCCTCGCCTCCCTCGCGATGACATCGAACGGGGCCAGCATGACTCCCGGATCGAGGTTGCCCTGGATGGCGCGGTCGCCGATCCGGCGCCAGGCCTCGTCGAGCGGCAGCCGCCAGTCGACGCTGATCACGTCCGAGCCTGCGCTCGCCATCGACGCGAGGAGGTGCGAGGTCGTCGTCCCGAAGTGGATCGTCGGCACCCCGGTCGTCGCCACCGCCTCGAGGATGCGGCGGCTGTAGGGGAGGACCGACGCCTCGTACGCGGCTACCGACAGTGCTCCGGCCCACGAGTCGAACAGCTGGATCATCTGCGCGCCCGCCTCGACCTGCGCCAGGAGGTAGCTGATCGTGACCTCGGTCAGCGTCGACATGAGGCGGTGCCAGAGCTCCGGCTCGCCGTGGAGCATCGCCTTGGTCTTCGAGAACTCCTTGGTGGGCTTGCCCTCGATCATGTACGAGGCGACGGTGAACGGCCCGCCGGCGAACCCGACCACGGCGGTCGCGCCGTCGAGTTCCTTGCGCACCAGGCGAATCGCCTCGTACAGCTCGGGGGTAGACTCGTGGGGATCGACGATGCGGAGCGCATCGACGTTGTCGGCGCTGCGCACCGGCGCGTGGATGATCGGCCCGATGCCGGGATCGATCGAGAAGGGAACGCCCATCCCCGTGAGCGGCAACATGATGTCGGCGTACATGACGGCGGCGTCGACCCCGAACTCCGAGACCGGCATGAGCGTGACCTGCGCGCAGAGCTCGGGGGTGCGCGTGATCGTGAGGATGTCGTAGGTCTCCCGCAGCTTGCGGTAGCCGGCGAGGCAGCGTCCGGCCTGTCGCATGAACCAGATCGGCGTGCGATCGGCTGGTTCGCGGCGGGCTGCGGCGAGCATGAGCTCGGCGCCGGTCATCGATCCGGATCGGGTCACGGTCATACCATCGAGGGTAGCGAAGCGACCTCGTGACGCGGATGCTGCACAAGGTCCCGGATGCTCGCTACGATCTCGACGATCTGGGAGCCTCGGGTTGGGTGACCGGTGAGCGGCAGGATCGCGCAGAGGAGTGTGGAGCCCATGAACTCGACGATGCAGGACTCGCAGCTCAGCATCACGGAGATCTTCCGCCATGGGGCTGAGCAGTACCCGGACAGCGAGATCATCACCTTCGAGGGCGAGCGGGCCAGGCACACCAGCTACGCGAAGGTTGCGGAGCGCGTGAACCGCCTCGCCGGCGCGCTGCGGACGCTCGGCGTTGGCCCTGGCGACCGCGTCGGGACACTCTGCTGGAACCACCAGGAGCACATGGAGGCGTACCTCGCGATCCCGTGCATGGGAGCCGTGTTGCACACGCTCAACCTGCGCCTTCCACCGGCGCAGCTCGCGCAGATCATCAACCACGCGCAGGACAAGGTCGTCATCGTCGACGACTCGCTCGCGCCGTTGCTTGCGTCGGTGATCGGGAACTGCCCGAGCATCGAGAAGGTGATCGTCGTCGGTTCCGGGGAGGTGTCGGGACTCGGCGATGCACTCGCGTACGAGACACTGCTTGCGGCGGAGTCGCCTGCGTTCGACTGGCCTGCCATCGACGAACGCAGTGCTGCGTCCATGTGTTACACGACAGGAACCACGGGCGACCCGAAAGGCGTTGCGTACAGCCATCGCTCGGTGTATCTGCACTCGTTCGCGGTGTGGGCGACGTTTCGCCTCGACGACAACGCACGCCTGCTCATCATCGTCCCGATGTTCCATGTGAACGCCTGGGGGACGCCGTACGCGGGCTGGCTCGTCGGCAGCGATCTGCTGTTGCCGGGACGGTTCCTGCAGCCGCAGGGACTTTGCGACTTCATCACGCAGGAGCGGCCGACCTTCACCGGCGGTGTGCCGACGATCCTCACCGCACTGCTCAATCACGTGCAGGCCAACGGCGGCGATGTGTCGAGCATCAAGACCGCGGTGTGCGGTGGCTCCGCCGTGCCGTCGTCGCTCATCGCTGCGTACAAGGACGTGCTGGGCATCGAGCTGTGGCAGGCATGGGGGATGACCGAGACGAGCCCCATCGCGACGATCGCGCTGCCTCCCAAGGGCACGGCGCTCGAGGACGAGATGCACTATCGGGGCAAGACCGGCAAGGCGGTTCCGGGTGTCGAGTTGCGCATCGTCGATGACTCAGGTGCTGCGGTGCCGCACGACGGTGAAGCTGTCGGTGAGATCGAGGTGCGCGGGCCGTGGATAACGGGCTCGTACTACAACACCGAAGCGCCGGAGAAATTCCACGACGGATGGCTGCGCACCGGCGATGTCGGCAACATCGACGAGCGCGGTTTCGTGCAGATCACCGATCGCTCGAAGGACGTGATCAAATCCGGTGGGGAGTGGATCTCCTCCGTGGAGTTGGAGACGTTGCTCGTCGGCCACCCGGCGGTGGCGGACGCGGCTGTGGTCGGTGTGCCGGACGCACGCTGGGCGGAGCGCCCGTTGGCGACCGTCGTGCTCAAGCAGGGCAAGTCGGCAACGCCCGAGGAGCTGCGCGAGTTCCTGGCGCCGAAGGTTGCGAAGTGGTGGTTGCCGGAACGTTGGGCGTTCGTCGATGAGCTGCCGAAAACAAGCGTGGGCAAGCTCGACAAGAAGGTCATCCGCGCCGACTACGCCGCCGGAAAATACCCCGTGGTGGAGCTCACTGCGGCATCGCGCTGACCTGCCGTCAGTGCTGGATCGGCCCCGTCTCGACTGCTTCGAACGCGCTGCCCGGAACGTTCTTCAGTTGATTGAGATCGTTGTCGTTCCAGCGCGGATCGGTGTCGCCGCTGATGTACCAGCTGCTGCCATTGTCGGCGACGATCATGCCGTACGTCTTCAGGGCGGTGAGAATGATGAGCGCCTCGCCGTGGAATCCCGCGAGGCTGAATGAAGCCTTGAGGCGGAGCCGGAGTCCCATTGGTGGCAACGCCGGGTTGGCCGAACCGGCCTCGTGCGTCGCGGGGCTGATCCACCCCTTCTGCGAGTCCTGCACCGTGAACCGCAAAGCATGATCGATGGCACCCGCGGCCACCTCACTGTACAGCGCAAGGCCGGGGAGAATCGGCAGTCCGGCCGCATCGGCTGACGTCCAGCCCTCGGGGCGGAGCGCGTTGCTGTTGAGGTTGAAGGCGGCGCCGGACGCGCACTCCCATCCCGCGCCGACCTGCCGCGCGTCGTACATCTCGTAGAGATGGCAGTTGCCGCTGTCGACGACGAGCACGTGCCGATCGCTGCCTGACTCCACCGGCGCGTTGAGAGGGACGGGATACGGCCCGGGATTGCTCTCGTCGCCGTAGGCAGTGAACGTGATCGGGACGAACGGCTGTGATTTTGGGACCACCGTGTACGGGATGCCGTACGTCGGATTCGAGCCGAAGTCCGGGTGCAGGAATTGCTTCGTCGAGTCGATGCTCGCGATGTACTCCGCCGAGTTGGGATTCACGGGGAGCTTCGAGATGTTCTCGTTCCACGGGTTGTTGGGCGGGAACACCTGACAGCCGCCGATCTTCGTGAGCGACGTTGCCTGAGGAGTAGGGGCATGCGTTGGCGATGCGCTGTTGCGCGTCGGCGCGAGCGTCAACCGCGCCTCGGCTGTCGCGTTTGCGGTGGCTGGTGCAGGCGTCGGCGGTCCTGGAAGGTGGGGGAGGACGCCGAGGACGCCACCACCGGCTGGTGTCGGAACGGCCTGGGCAACTGGGCCGCTGCAGGCCGTGAGGATGAGGAGCGCGCCGGCAAGGACGATGCCGATTCGGAGGCGTCGTGCGTCCGGTCGAAGGCTGATCACCGCTGCATCATGCCCCGGGTCGCCGGGCCGATCGTGACGACCCGGTCACGACCGCACCAGCGGCGGACGGGATTGAGCGTTTGCCCTGTCGACCAGGGGCGGGACGATGGCGGCGAGCGTCGCTTCCATGTTGGCGAGCAGTCGTGACCGGAGTTCGTTGGCGAGACGCGCCGCATACTCAGGAAACACCCCACTTCATTACGTCACCTCGTCAGGGAGGTACCGTGGCCGGAACCCGGGCTGTGAAGGCGCCGCGCAGCGCCCTCGCGACAGAGATCGAGAACTACCTCGTCCACTGTCGTTCGCTAGGCGTGAAGCCCAGCACCATCAAGCATTCGTACGGGTACTCGTTGCGCGCGGTGCTGCTGCCGTGGTGTCAGCGCGAGGGCATCGCAAGTGCCGCCGGCATCGATCAAGACATCCTGGAGCGCTTCGCCGCAGACCTCCGCAGCCGCTCAACGCGCTCCGGCAAACCGCTGTCGGACGCGACCACCTGGACGTACAAGAAGGCCGCCAACCAGTTGATGCGCTGGTACGCCGCCGAACACGCGACCACCGCGCCGAAAGTCGAGCTGCACCAGCCGGCGGCACGCAAGGTACACACGCTGGATCGTCAGCAGATCGCGCTCATGGAGCGTACCGCCGCAACTGAACGCGACCGCGTGATCATCCGCCTCCTCGCCGACACGGGCATGAGATCGGGTGAGCTCGTGGCGATCACCAAGGGAGCCCTGCGCGTGCAAGAGCTTCGCCACTACGTGAGCCTTCACGGGGAGACCGAAACACGCGACGTCCCGATCACTCCGGAAATGTTCGCGCGATTGCAGGCGCTTGCTCGAGGAGGGGACGACGACCCGGTGTTCGTCGGCCTGCGTCGTGACCGACGCACCGGACAGCGCGAGGTGCTCACGGTCCCAGGTGTGCGTCAGATGGTTGGCACGCTCGCGCTCGAGGCCGGCATCGGGTTCGTCGTGAGCCCAAACGTGATCCGCCACAGCGCGTGTCGCTGGATGCTCGTGAGTGGCCAGAGCACGATCGTCGTCGAACGCATCCTCGGCCACGGCAGCGAGGCGATGATCCGTCACGAGTACGGCCTCCTGGGTACCGACGATGCCCACGACAGGCTCATGCGGGCGCTGCGCGCCGAGGACCCGTCGCGGAAGCCTCCGCAGTGACGCTGAGGCGGTCTACGATTGCTCCCTCGCCGAGGGTTTCCAGCCTCACTGGGGCACCGATCCACTACTCCCCTATGTCGAAGGAAACACTCTAAAAGAGCAAATACCCGCGGGAGTAACTCAATGGTAGAGTGCAACCTTCCCAAGGTTGAAGTTGCGGGTTCGAGCCCCGTCTCCCGCTGACCCCTTCCCGGCCACGTCCCCCAACTCGTTTCCCCAGACGCCTCGGATGCGTGCATAGAGCGTCCAAGGCCGCCGGCGATTGTCCGCAGTGAGGACGCGATAGGACGCTTCACTTCGGGCGTGCCACTCAGCCACGGACAAGCAGCGCACGGCGGTACTCGCACGTACCACGCCTGGAAGGCAATGCTGTGGCGTTGTACGAATCCCGCCAGTGCGGACTGGGTGCGATATGGCGGCCGCGGCATCGCTGTTTGCGCTCGCTGGAGTCGCTTCGAAGACTTTCTCGCCGACATGGGTCCATGCCCCGACAACCTCACCCTGGATCGGATCAACAACGAAGGCAATTACGAACCGGGCAACTGTCGCTGGACAACATTCGAACAGCAGATGCTCAATCGCCGCTCAAACCGCGGCGCGCGCCACGCGAATGCAAAGCTTTCGGCCGATGACGTGTCGGCAATCAGGCTGATGGCGCGCTACGGAGCCACGCAGCGGTCGATCGCGGCATCGTTTGGAGTCAGTCACACGAACGTGGGGTATATCGTGCGAAGGGAGGCGTGGCGCGAGCCCATCGCAGACGCTGGTCGAGGGCTCCCGTAAGCAGCCACACACAGGAGAGCGGATGTGACCGGGCCAGACGAGAGCGAAGCCGCCGACGAAATGCTGTGGGACTTTCTGCGCGGCCAGCGCGAGGCTGTGCTGGCGATTGTTGACGGGTTGGATGAAGCGAACTGGCATCGCTCCGTGGTGCCCACGGGGTGGACGCCTGCTGGATTGCTCGAGCATCTCGGCGGTGCCGAGTGGCACTGGTTCCAGGGTGTCGTGCTCGGCAAGCAGCCGGAACTGCCGGGTGACCTCGACGAGGATCAGCCGCCGTACGACCCGTCGACGGTGGTGTTCACAAGTGACGAGCCTTCGACGTCGGTCGTCAGCTTCTACCGCGACCAGTGCGCGCAGTCCGACGCGGTACTCGCGAGGACGCCCCTTTCAGCGCGACCCGTTGGCACGCACGGAGATTTCGTGCCACCGAATGTTCGCTGGGTGGTCCTGCACATGATCGAGGAGACCTCGCGCCATGCCGGACATCTGGACATCGCGCGGGAGCTGCTCGACGGGGCGACGCGGCGGGGAGCTCGCTGACGGGCGCTGCCCGCGTCAACAGTCGAAGACCGACCAACACAACTCGTTGCGGAGCCGTTCGTCGTCGAGGACGAGTGCTCGGATCTCCACGGGGAGTTGGTCGCGTTGCCAACGGCATTCCAGGCGACCGGCCTCCACGCCGTCGTCGGTGGTCGCTGCCGCCCGTACGGCCTTGATCGCATAGGCGGCAGCGCCGAGTTCGTGCGCCGCGACGTGGCCCACGGCTGCAGCCTGGCCGGCAGCGTATGCAGCATGTCGTGGCGCACCGCTCAGGTCCCTGGCCGCGGCGTTGGCATGGCCGCCTGCGGTGCGGGCTTCCCACCACGTGATCTCGCCGCGGGCCCACGCGCGGCCCAGGTCGATCGCTCTTCGTGGACGAGCGTCGTCGGGACCCACCTGCTCGAAGAGGTGCAGCACGTGCTCGGCGCAGTCAGCCGCCCACAACGCGAGAAGGTGATGATCGGCGTCCTGAAGGGTCCCGCCGCGACGCACAGTGATGAAGCGCGGATCACGGATCTTGGGCAGGATCATGAAAATGCCTCTAGGTGTCGTGATGGCGGAGGTCCGGTCGTGACACAGGTGTGATCGCGAGACGCTCGTGGCGTGGGATTCTGGTGACGTGACACACGGGCAGATTGAGCGACAAAGATGTTCGACATGCGGATCCGCAGCCCTGTTCACCTATGAGTTTGACAGTACGGGGATGCCCCGGATGTCCCAGCCATTTGGAGAATTGGATGCACACGAGGACTACTTCGTCACAGTGCTCGGCGATGGCGTAGTCATCACCTGCGAGGACTGCGGAAACGAGCAGCCCCATGCGATCTGGGCAACGACGGGCGCACGAGCAGATGTGCGATGCGGATCGTGCGGACACCCACGAGCCGTACACGCGCCGGTGTTCGTTCCGGTCAGGCCCATCGATGGCAGTTGCAGGATGCTCCGTGCGAGCTGCGGCTGCAAAGGGTTCGATCCCAGGAACGATATCGTCGATGATGACCGTGCCGGCGTGGTCTCGTGAGTAGCCCGGTATAGTCGCGAAACGTGGCACGAATATCGATTCTCGGCGTCCCGAGCAGTGCCGGAAGCTATGCAGCCGGGCAGGACCAGGGACCGCGCGCACTGCGCGATGCCGGGCTCATCGCGGCGCTTGTCGCGGCCGGACTCGACGTCAACGACGATGGCGATCTCCCGACGCAGATCTGGAAACCGGATTCCGCACACCCGTTCGCACAGAATCTCGAGCAGGTGAGAACGTGTCTGCAGGAGCTCACCGAGCGGCTCGACTCACTGTTTGCGGCGGGTGACACGCTGCTCGTCCTGGGCGGGAATTGCACGATCGCGCTGTCAGTCATTTCGGCGCTTCAACGAACAGACGGCGGCACGCCCGGATTGCTCTACGTCGACCGGCATTTCGACATGAACGTGCCAAAGAGCACTACCGACGGCGCACTTGATTGGATGGGATTAGCGCACGGTCTATCCCTTCCCGGATGTGCGGATGAACTCGCCGATGCCTTCGACCGCCGCCCGCTTCTCAAACCCGGCAACGTGGCCTGGCTGGGAGTCGATCCCGCGTGGGCGACGAAGTGGGAACGGGAGCAGGCGAGCCGGCTCGCACTGCACGTCGAATCCGGTGCATCACTCTCCAGCGATCCCGCGGGTGCCACCGCGTCCGCACTGGCAGTTCTTCCGCCAGGGCCGCTCGCGGTGCACGTCGATGTCGACGTGCTCGACTTCACGGATGCACCGCTTGCGGAGAGCACCGACGGCCGCAACAGTGGACCGACCCTCGAGCAACTCCGTGTCGCGCTCGAGTTGGCTGCGCAAGACCTGCGGTTTCGCGCGCTGTCGATTGGCGAGCTGAATCCGACTCGTTCCGCCGGTGACCCTGCGCACCTCATGCGATTCGTGGCCGTTCTCGCACGGACCCTCAGCGCCAACGGACGGTTGCCGTCGTGAGCAGCGGACATTCCGGCGCGACGGGTTCCAAGCTGACGTATCTCGAAGGCGGGCTCAGTCACATCTCGTACCCGGCCGACGAACTGGTGACCGTCGACCCATCCGACAGCCGTCCGCTGCTTGCACGCTACGACCTCGAGCACGCAGCGAGAACGGTGCGCGATCGTCAGCTCAACGGACGCGATCGCGCACGCGGGGTGTGGCGATGGAGCGAAATCCTCCCGGTCCGCGATTGGTCGAACGTCGTGACGCTCGGGGAGGGCGCGACGCCACTGCTGGAGGCGCCCCGACTCGGCGACGCATATGGGATCCGCAGGCTGCTCGTGAAAGCAGAGAGCCTGAATCCGACGGGATCGTTCAAGGCACGCGGGATGACGGTCGCGGTGAGTCGCGCCAAAGAACTTGGCGCGACACGCTTCGTGATGCCGTCGGCGGGGAATGCCGGCGGCGCGCTGGCCGCGTATGCCGCCGTCGCAGGCTTGCAGGCGATGGTCATCATGCCGAGCGACGCCCCAGTCGTGAACCAGGTCGAGGTCGCCGCGTGCGGTGCCGATCTCATCCTCGTCGACGGCCTCATCTCGGATTGCGGGCGGTTGACGGCGCGCATCGCGGAGCGCACCGGCGCGTTCAACCTCAGCACCCTCAAAGAGCCGTATCGCGTCGAAGGCAAAAAGACAATGGGGATCGAGCTTGCCGAGGACCTCGGCTGGTCACTCCCCGATGTGATCGTGTACCCGATGGGTGGCGGGACCGGGCTCATCGGGATGTGGAAGGCGTTCGCCGAGCTCGAGGCAATGGGATTTCTTGGTGCTGCGCGACCGCGGATGGTCGGCATTCAGGTCGAGGGCTGCGCGCCGTTGGTGCGCGCGTTCCTCGCCGGTAACCAGTTCGCAGAACCCTGGGAAGACGCCACGACCGAGGCGGCAGGATTGCGTGTGCCGAGCAGCGTCGGCGACTTCCTCATCCTCGAGGCGATCACGACATCAGGCGGGACGGCGATTGCTGTACCCGAGGCAGAGCTGGCATCGACGCAGACGTTTGCGGCGAGACACGGCGCCGGATTCCTGAGCCTTGAGACCGCCGCAGTGTTCGCGTCGCTGCCCGAGCTCCGGCGTCAGGGCGCCATCGGACCCGACGACACCGTCGTGGCGTTCGACACCGGTGCCGGGTTCAAGTCGACGCTCCCGGAGGTGCCTCCGCAACGAACGGTGAGCGCGGACGATGCGGACTGGGAGCCGTTGCTCAGCAGCTACGCACGAGCCTGAGTCACCCCGTCCGCGTCCACCCGAGGAGCTCGTCCGCCGGCATCGTGTTGATGACCATATCGGCAGAAACACCACACAAAGCAGCACGCTCGCACCCGCGCAGCTGCCACTCGAGCTGACCCGGCGCGTGCGCATCGGTGTCGATGGCCACCCGGCATCCGGTCTCGATCGCAAGCGTGAGCAGGCGTTTCGGAGGATCGAGGCGCTCCGGGCGTGAGTTGATCTCCACTGCAACCCGATGTTCGCGACACTCCGCGAACACCGCATCGGCGTCGAACTCCGACTCCGGCCGGCCCCGGCCGACGACCATTCGACCCGTGCAGTGGCCAAGGATGTCCATGTGCGGATTGCGGATGGCTGCGATCATCCGCGGCGTCATCTCCGCGCCCGGCATGCGCAGCTTGGAATGCACGCTCGCGACGACGACGTCGAGCTGCGCGAGCAGGTCCGGCTCCTGATCGAGCCCGCCGTCCTCGAGGATGTCGACCTCGATGCCGGTGAGAATGCGAAACGGGGCGAGCCGATCGTTGATCTCGCGCACGACGTCGAGCTGCTCGAGGAGGCGTTCGATGCTCAGCCCGTGCGCAACCGTGAGTCGCGGCGAATGGTCCGTGAGCACCATGTACTCGTGCCCAAGGTCGATAGCGGTGCGGGCCATCTCCTCGATCGGGCTACCGCCGTCGGACCAATCTGAATGCACATGGCAGTCGCCACGAAGCGCCGCGCGCAGCGCCAGCGCGTCCGCCGGTATCGGCGGGGCCTCGGTTTCGAGACGTTGAAGGTAGGCCGGCGTCGTGCCCGCCAGCACCTCCTCGATGACCCGTGCGGTTGCCGGCCCGATCCCCGCCAGGCTTTGCAGGGTTCGGCGCCTGCCGCGCTCCTCCAACTCCGTGTTGGAGAGCGCACGAACGACAGCGGCCGCGTTGCGAAAGGCGCGTACCCGGTAGGTCGGTTCCTGTTCCCGCTCGAGGATGTAAGCGATGCGCTCGAGCGCCGCGACAGCGGCTTGGCGGCCGGTTACATCGATTCGCACATCCGCATAGTTCCAGTTTGGTCAGCTCAGACGCGACCCGCGGCGGCCTGGCCGACGGTTGTCATGGCGCTGAGGCTCGGGGTCGCGGATTCGAGAGCCTCGATCGTCACGACGACGGAGCCTTTCACGAATTCGACGAGGCCCATCGACGTCAGGAACGCGTGATCGCCGATGCTGCTCGCATCCTCGAATCCTGGGATCCCGCCCTTCGCGGCAGTGCGCTGCCCGTCGAACGCGGCGCCGGCGGTGCTGTCATCCGGGTAGTTGGCGGCGATAACCGTCAGGTTCCCCGCTGCGGCCGTGAACGTGCACTGTTCGCCGTTCGCACCCGGCGTACCCGCGGCTGCATCCTGGCCGAGCGCCGTCGACGCCTCAGCCGGCGTGATCAGCGAGCAGGCGGTGGTAGCGGCAGCCGTCGTTGGAGTGGAGGCCGACGACGACGTCGGTGCCGTCGCGCCTGACGACGCAGCTGGCTGTGACGCTCCCGCGGGAGGAGCGGCGCTGCCTGAACCGCAGGCGGCGACCATGAGGACCGTGGCGGCGAGAGCGCCGCTCAATGCGAGGCGGTTGGCGTTGATCATCGGATCTCCTGATTGCGGACTATCTCGCATCGTTCAATCTATCTAACGATCTTCGAGAAAACTACGGTACGTCGAACTATCGCACACCGTTAGGAGAAACGCAAACCGAAGCGGCGCTGGACAATAACTGACTCAGTCAGTTATAGTAGCGGCATGCCTCGCAGAACACCACCAGGACGCATGCGGGACATCGCACAAGCCGCGTGCGAGGTCTTCATCGCCAAGGGCTACCGGCGGACGATGATGACCGACGTCGCTGAACGCCTCGGGCTCAGCCACGCGATCCTGTACCGGTACGTCGAAAGCAAGGCGGCGCTGCTCGACCTCGCCCTCCGCAACGCGAGGGATCCTGGCGCCGACCTGACCGCCGAGGTTCCCGTGGCGACCCCAGCGCCGAGCAGTGTGCTGGTGCTCTTGCGAGAGTGGATGGCCGCGCACGCGGCGTTTCCCAGGCTCCGCGCCGCCAGAGAACACGATCCAGGCGAGGACGCGGCGGCTGAGCTGGCCGGGATCATCGACGAGCTCTACGACTTCATCGAGCAGAACCGGCTGCTCCTGTTGCTGATCGAGAGCCTGGCCAGCGATTACCCAGGGCTCAGCGGGGGAGCGGTCAACGATCGCAAGCGCGCTCAGCGCGCACGGGTCGCTGCCTACCTGGCGAGCCGCGCGGCGTCCGGCGGTCTGCGCCCGATCGCCGACCCCGAGATAGCCGCTCACTTCCTCATGGAGTCGATCGCCTGGTTCGCGCAGCACCGCAAGCGCGATCCCGACGCGGCCCTCATCGACGATCAGCAGGCTCGCGCCTCGGTGCGGGCGATGTTGCTGGCAGCGTTCGTCGCCGACGCATCAACAGACGGGACGCAGTGATGGCCCGACTCGGTCGCTGGTGCTTCCGCCGCCGCCGGCTCGTCCTGGCAGGCTGGGTCCTCGCGCTCGTCGTGGTCACCGCCCTGAGCCAGGTCGTCGGGATCACATACGACACCAGGTACGCCCTGCCCGACAGTCCCTCGACCGGAGCGCTCGCCATCCTGCAGCAGGACTTCCCGGCGGCCTCGGGTGACGCTGACCAGATCGTTGTCGAAGCGCGAAGCGGGTCGATCACGTCCGGACCGGCGCGTTCCGAGGTCGAGGCGATGCTCGCCAAAGTGACGCAGCTCCCGCACGTCGCCGGCGTGACCAGCCCATATGGCGCATTCGGCGCCGGCCAGGTCAGTCCGAACGGGAAGATCGCCTTTGCCACAGTCAACTTCGACGCTCAGGCGCAGGACCTCCCAGGTGACGCTGTCAACGCCGTGATCCGGACAGCGCAGGCCGCGCACGGGCACGACCTCACCGTCGCGCTCACCGGCCAGGCGATCGAGAACGCGGAGCCGCAGCAGTCTTCCAACAGCACGCTGCTCGGCGTGCTCCTCGCCTTGATCGTCCTCGGTCTCGCCTTCGGCGCGTTGTTCGCCGCCATCACCCCGATCGTCACCGCGCTCGTCGCAATCGGCATCGGCTCAGCGCTCACCGGCCTGCTCAGTCATGTCGTGCCGATCGTGAGTTTCGCCCAGATCCTCGGCGTGCTGATCGGCCTCGGTGTCGGCGTGGACTACGCGCTCTTCATCGTCACGCGACACCGCAGCGGCGTGCGCGCAGGGCGAAGCATCGAGGACTCCGCCGTGCATGCGGTGAACACCGCGGGACGCGCCGTCCTCTTCGCCGGCCTCACCGTGGCGATCGCGCTCCTGGGACAGTTCGCGCTGGGGTTAACGTTCCTTTACGGTGTCGCAATCTCGGCGACCGTCACCGTCGTGCTCACGATGTTCGCGTCGCTGACGCTGCTTCCGGCGTTGCTCGGCTCCATCGGCATGCGCGTGCTGAGTCGCAAGGAACGGCGCCGTCTGCGCGAATCCGGTCCGGAAAGAGAAGCTATGACTGCGGGTTTCTGGTATCGATGGTCGCGCTCGATCGAACGCCGCACGTCGCTCCGAGCAGCGCTTGGTCTGCTGGTCGTGGTCATCGTCGCGCTGCCGGTGTTCTCGCTGCACCTCGGGCTTGACGATGCCGGCACTGACCCGCCGTCATCGACGACGTGGCAGGCGTATGAGCTGTTGACGAAGGGCTTCGGTCCAGGGTTCAGCGGGCCGTTCGAACTGGTCGCGGCGCTCAACGCGCCCGCGGACCAGGCTGCCTTCGCAGCCGTCCTCAAGGACGCCGCGCACCAGCCGGGCATCGTTGGTGCGACGCCTCCCCAGGTAAGCCCCACCGGGACCGCCGCAGTCGCACTGCTCTACCCGAGCGCAGCGCCGCAAGCCACCCAGACCACCGTGCTCCTGCAGCACCTTCGCAGGGACGTGATTCCGCGAGCCGAGTCCGGCCGCGACCTGGACGCGCTCATCGGTGGCCTCACCGCAACGCAGGTCGACTTCTCCAACGCGCTTGCGGGCAAGCTGCCCGCGTTCATCGCCGTGGTCGTGATCCTGGCGTTCCTGCTGCTCACGATCGTGTTCCGCAGCCTGGTGATCCCGGCGATCGCGTCGGTGATGAATCTGCTGTCGGTCGGCGCCGCACTCGGTGTCATGAACGCAGTGTTCGGATGGGGGTGGGGCGCTTCGGTCCTCGGGATCAACGGCAGCGCGCCGGTGGAAGTGTTCCTGCCCGTGATCATGTTCTCCGTTCTGTTCGGGCTGTCGATGGACTACGAGGTGTTCCTCGTCAGTCGCATCCACGAGCAGTGGGTGCGCACCGGCGACAACCGTGAAGCGGTCACGACGGGACAGGCGCTGACCGGTCGAGTGATCACTGCTGCGGCCACCATCATGATCTTCGTGTTCCTGTCGTTTCTCCTCAACGACAACATCATCATTCAGCAGTTCGGTGTCGGTCTCGCCGCGGCGATCCTCATCGACGCGTTCGTTGTCCGCACGTTGGTGGTGCCGTCGCTGATGCACATGCTCGGCACGTGGAACTGGTGGCTGCCGCAGTGGGTCGACCAGCTGCTGCCCACATTGCACATCGATGAGGGGAGAGGTGTTGATTCCCGCATCCGGCCGCTTGCGCCGCGACAAACGCCGTCTCGCTAAATCGGAGCTGCGTTCGCGCGGTCGTCGACTGGGCGGACTCGGTCGTGGTCACGCCGAGCTTGGTCAGAAAGCTCGCGGTAGTCAGCGAGGACGTGAAGACCGCGGTGAAGTCGCCGGAGAGCGTGTTGCGCGCAGCGAGCCAGTTGCCGTCGACGATGATCTGCTCGCGAACGATCCGCAGGTTGCTGAACGCGGCTCGACGGGATGCGAAATGGGCCCGGAGCTGCTCAAAGCTCAGGTCGCCACCCGGGCCGTGGAAGGCGTAATCGTCCGTGTAGTACGCGCGCAGCGCGACGTCGTCCTCGCGAGCGATGGCTGTGTCGCCGATGCGGATGAGCTCGCGGGCGAGCGGACTGTCGGAGATGAAGGATGCCATGAGGGATCCTCCGTGTTGCTTCGAGGGAAGTATCCGAACTCGTTCGGCGCGACCGCGATCGGGGTATGAACGGTCATATGATCGAGGTCAGATCCACGACCGGCCGCGCAACACCGGAGCCCTGAATGTCGGATGACCTTCGTGCAGCAGTACCCGTAGCGACACGCCAACACCCAGTCGAGCGCACCCCGTTCGTCGCCCCGGTCGACGCACCCGACGCTCGACCGCTCCTCGGTGAATCGCAGCTCGCGACTCTCAGCCGCTACGGCGAGGAGTCCCAGATGGGCCAAGGCGATCTGCTGTTCGCCGACGGCGACAACACCTACGACCTGATCGTGATTCTCGAAGGCGCGGTCGACATCGTCGACCACTTCGGCAAGCCCGAAGAGCAGGTGATCATCTCGTACGGCGCGCGAGAGTTCCTTGGGGAGAAAGGGCTGCTGACCGGTCAGCGCGTGTTTCTGACAGCGGTGGCGACGCAGCCGGGTCGCGTTCTCCGGATTCCCATCGACCGGGTGAGGGCCATCATGGCGGAGGAGGCGGACCTGAGCGACTACCTCCTGCGGGCGTTCATGCTCCGCCACGTCAGGTTGACCCAGATGGGGCTTGGGCTCACGCTCGTCGGGTCGCGTTTCGACCGCAAGACGCGGCGCCTGCTCGATGTCCTCGCGCGCAATCGCGTGGCCTTTCGATGGCTCGAGCTCGAAAGCATGCCGGAGGCCGAGGCGACGCTTCGCCGGTTGGACGTCTCACCCGGCGAGTTGCCGCTCGTCATCGCCCCAGGTGGCTCACTCCTTTCGAATCCGACAGATCACGCGCTCCTGGTGGCTCTCGGTCTCACGGCAGCGCCGTCCGCCGGCGCCGCGGCCGACGACTGCGACCTGCTCGTGGTCGGCGGAGGTCCCGCCGGACTCTCGGCCGGGGTCTACGGCGCGTCGGAGGGGATGCGAACGATCATCATCGAGAACACGGCGCTCGGCGGCCAGGCCGGCACGTCGTCACGCATCGAGAACTACCTGGGGTTTCCAGCCGGTCTGTCCGGCGAGGAGCTTGCGGAACGCGCGGCGTTGCAGGCCGAGAAGTTCGGCGTACGCATCAAGCTCGGCGCCGGGGCCGCAGCGTTGACATCCACCGGCGACTCGCACCGCGTGACACTCGACGGCGGCGAAGTGATCGCTGCGCGCGCGGTGATCATCGCCACCGGCGCTCGCTACAACCGACTGCCGCTCGACCACCTGGCGGACTTCGAAAGCGTGGGCGTCTATTACGCCGCAACGCAGATGGAAGCGCAGGCCTGTTCCGGCGGCCCGGCCGTGATCGTTGGAGGCGGCAACTCGGCCGGACAAGCGGCGCTCTTTCTCTCGCGGTCGTGCACGCAGGTGACGATCGCGATCCGAGCAGACAGCCTGAGCCACTCGATGTCCCGTTATCTGCTCGATGAGATCGCGCGCGACTCTCGCATCACCGTTGCTCCCAAAACCGAGGTCATCGGGCTCATCGGCGATGGCGAGCTCGAAGGCGTCACGATGCGCGACAACGGTACGGGCGAGATCGTCGCGCATCCAACGTGCGGCCTCTTCACGTTCATCGGCGCGATGCCGTGCACGCAATGGCTGGACGGTCAGCTCGCGACCGATGAGGACGGATTCCTGCTCACCGGCAGTGACGTCCCTGCAGACACGCTCGATCAGCAGCCCCTGCTCCTCGAGACGAGCATGCCGGGGGTCTTCTGCGTCGGCGACGCTAGGAGCAGGTCGATCAAGCGCGTTGCGACCGCGATCGGTGAGGGATCGATGGCGGTGCGACTGGTCTTCGATCGGCTCGAGGCGTCAGGAGTGACCGTCGGAGGCTGACCCCCTGGGGAAGGGGGGACGGCGACGCCCAGCGTGGGGGTCGTGGCACGTGGGCGTCGCCATCAGGAAGGGATATGGGTTTCTAGGAAGGATTCGATCGTCGCCGGAGACGGCGGGGTGTGATCGCACGATCGCCGACGATCGCGTAACGAATCGCCGGGTCCTGTCCCGGCCGAGCCACTCGCCGCTCCGATCGACCGCGTTCGGTCACGCGGTGGCCGGCGCGTTCTTCAGCTGCACCGTCGCGCTGAGCCGGAGATCCCTCGACGAGCGCCCTGCTCGCACCGTATATGTCCCCGACCGCCAGACCCAGGCATGCGCGTCGGGATCGAAGCGCGCGAACGTGCGAGCCGGAAGCACCACTCGGACGTCGACCGAGTCACCGGCATCGGCATCGATCGTGGCGAACCCCGCGAGGACGCGAAGGGGCCGGCTGGGATCGTCATCTGGCGCTTCGAGGTAGACCTGCACCACCTCTCGGCCCGCGCGGCCTCCCGTATTGGTAAGACGCACGGTCACCGCCAGGTCGGCGTTTGCGGAGATCGTCTGCGTTTCTGCCACCAGTGACTCGTACTTCCAGTCCGTGTAGCCGAGACCGTGACCGAAGCAGAAGAGGGGCTCGCGCCCGCTGCGGTCGAAGCCGCGGTAGCCCACGAGGAGACCTTCTGCGTAGTCGAGCTCGCCGCCTTTGGGAGTCGCATCGAGCACCGGAGAGTCACGTTCATGACGCGGGATGGAGAGCGGCAACCTGCCTCCGGGCTCGACGACGCCCAGCAGGCTGTCTGCGAGCGCCTCCCCGAACGCTTGGCCGGGGAACCAGACCTGGACGATCGCTGCGACGGCATCCACCCATGGCATCACCACAGGCATGCCGGAATTGACGATGACCACGGTCCTCGGTTGGGCGGCCGCAACACGTCGCACCAACTCGTCCTGACGTCCAGGGAGTGACAGGGTTTCGCGGTCGTAGCCTTCGCTCTCTGTGCCTTCGGCCGACCCGACGACGACTACGGCAACATCGGCCTTCGCCGCTGCTGCTACCGCTTCATCGAGCAGTTGATCCTCGTTGCGATGCGGAGTGACGCCGAGCCGCATGGTGACAAAGCCAGGCTCGGAGCCCCGCAGCGTGGGTCGGAAAGCGGCGCGAATCTCCACTTCCCTTCCCGCAGCGAGCTGAATCGGTACGCGCAACTCCGGTGGACGAGACAACGCCTCGACCACTTCGTTTGGAGGCAGGGTGGTCGCCTCCGCGACGAGGGTGCCGTCGACGGCGAGAGTGAGTACGCCGACGCCTGCGACGCCGATCATGTGCGTCCCGTTCACTGCCGCGCGGTAGCGTGCGCGGATGAGCAACTCCGAGCCGGGGCGGTGCACAACGTCGGGGAGTCCGTCCCACCACGTCAGTACGCTGGTCGGGTTGAATGCGTCATAGCGCACCGTTCCGGTGGCGTCGCGGACTTCGACGCGAACGCCGATCTCGCCGGTCACGGGATCGCGCATGCTCCCGTCGACTGGCGGAGGTATCGTCGCCCACGTGAGGCAGCCTTGCTGCACATCGACGTCATCGAACTCGCCCAGTGTGCGCAGCGAATCAATGACTCCGGGACGCACGACCGGCAGAACGCGCACGCTCCCGCCGCCCTGTGTCTGCGGATCGGCGACATTCGGGCCGATGAGGGCAATCCGGCGCACGGAGCCGCTGTCCAACGGCAGCAGAGCACCCTCATTGCGCAGCAGCACGAACGACCGCGATGTCACCTCGCGCAGGAGCGCCGGGTCGACGAGCACCTGCGTTGCGGGCGCGGCCGCGTGGGCTGCGTCCGCGGCGCCGTCGGACGACTCCGGATGCGGCATGCCGTTGAGCGCCCCGATCCGGCGCGCGAGGCTCAGCAGCCTCGACACCTTGTCGTCGATGGCGGCTTCGGGCACGGTGCCGGCCCGCACAGCGTCGAGGAGAAGGTCGCCCCAGGGACCATGCGGCCCGGGCATCACCAGGTCCAGCCCGGCGATGGCCGCCGGCTCCGTGGTCCTCGCGGCGTGCCAGTCGGAGACGACGACGCCCTGGAATCCCCACTCGTTCTTGAGCAGATCGTTCAGGAGCGGGAAATTCGCCGTCATCGAGTCGCCGTTCACCGAGTTGTACGCAGCCATCACCATCGCCACGTCGGCTTCGAACACGCATGCCTCAAACGGCGCAAGGTAGAGCTCGCGCAACACCTGCTCGGTGATCCTCGCATCGTACGAGCGGCGATCCGTCTCGGAATCATTGGCGACGTAGTGCTTGGCGGTCGCTCCGACACCGGACTCCTGAAGTCCGCGCACGTACGCCACGGCGATGCGGGACGTCAGCAACGGGTCCTCGGAGAAGCACTCGAAACCGCGTCCGCTCAGTGGCGTCCGGATGAGGTTGACCGTCGGCGCGAGTAGCACATCGACTCCGCGAGCCCGTACTTCCGCACCAAGCGCAACGGTCAGCTCCGCGACGATACGCTCATCCCATGTCGCGCCGAGCGCAACGGGGCACGGCAGCGAGGACGACGGATAGCGTGGGTCAAAGCGCCGTCCGCGCACGCCGGATGGCCCGTCCGACACCACGATCGTGCGGAGTCCGACTGTGGTGATGGCGTTGAGCGACCAGGCGTCCGCACCGGTCAGCAGGCGAACCTTCTGCTCGAGGTTGAGCCGCGTCAGCAGTCCGGACTCGTCGCTCTGGGTCCCGGTGGCCGTGGCGTTCATGGATGTTGCGTTTCCTCTCAATTGGATCCAGTTCAGTGCGCCGGGTCGGGGTCCGGCCGGCGCGATGCCGGCCGGACGGACCCGTCCATCTGCGTGATGGGTTCAGACGATTCGGTTGTGCGAGCTCAGGAAGCCACCGGCTTGAGCTGCATCAGGATGTAGGGCATCTGCGGATCGCTCGGAGAAGGATCCATGTAGGGCTGCGACTGGTCCGGCCAGCCGACGTACTTGGCGCTGCTGTACACGTTCCAGTCGGCTCCATAGAGTAGCGGCGCCTCGGGAACGTCGGTCGACATGATCTTCTCGAGCTGTTGGACGGCGGGATAGAGCGTCGCGGTGTCGCTCGGATCCGTGCTCGCGTACGTCTGCAGCGCGGCTTGGGCTGCCGCGTTCGAGTAGCCCTCGTAGTGCGCAGCAGTGGTCGAGCTCGCGCCGTCGAGCCAATCGTCGAACTGGGTGTATGGGATCTGGCCGCCGTTGCCCCAGTGAATCGCGGTCTGCCACGCGGTGGTGGACCCGGTGAGGTTGGCATTCCAGTCCGAGTAACCCTGCGCCGGCTTGGTGGTCACGTCCATGCCGAGGGCCTGAAGCTCCTGCGAGATGAGTCCCGCGTCTTCCCAGTAGTCCGAGAACGGGACTGGGTCGTAGACCGAGAACTTGATGATCTCGCTGCCCTTTGTCCAGCAGTTTGCGACGTTGGTGCCGTCACAGTTTCCACCCGACTTGTAGGTGCCGCTGCCACTGTTGTAGCTCGAGGTGGCCGGCGCCTTCCATCCTCCCGACGTGAGGATGTCGTAGACGTCATCACCTGCGGGCAGCTTGTCCGTCTTGGCGGTGGCACTGTCAGGCACGTTGCCCGTGGTCGAGAGATCGTTGGTGAGACTGCCGTCCGTGGGAAGGAAGGCCTTCTGCGCCGGGAGGATCAGTCCGCCCGACGACGTTGCCGGCTGCTCGTATCCCGACTCCCCCAACAGCGCGAGCGCGTTGCGGTCGATGCCGTAGCTAACGGCCTTGCGCACCGCGACATCGTCGATTCCAGTCGCCCCGCCGTTGCCGGGGCTCAGGTTGAACCGAAGCGCGACGGTGCTGCCGGATGCGAACCATGCATGGTTGTTCTGGGGATTGAGATTCACGAAGCTGGCGTAGATGTTCGGGATATCGTTACCGGCCCAGTCGAGCTGGTCGCTCACCAGCGCATCGCTGGCCGCCGCATTCGTGGCGATGGACGGCACCTCGACCTCGGATTCCGGTGGCTTGCCACCCCAGTAGTGCGTGTTGGGCTTGAACTTGATGAGCGAACTGGAGTAGCTGTCCAGCTGGAACGGCCCGGTCCCAACAGGATGCGTGATCTGCATTGTGGGGTTCGCGGCGATCTGGTTCGCCACTGATGCCTGCATCATGTAGGTCGTCCCCAGGATCGCCCAGAGGCCTGTGAACTGCGCTGTGCCGAAATGCAGCGTCACGGTGTTGCCCGAGATCGTCGGGGGAGACACCTGCGGCGCCACGCCTGGAATGTCCGCCTTGGGGTTGTTCATGGCGGTGAACGTCGCCGCGACGTCCTTGGGACCGAACGATGAACCGTCGCTGAACTTCACGCCGGTTCGCACTGTGATCACAAGGTCTTTGCCGCTGTTCTGGAACGTGTACGCGGTCGCCAGCCAGTAGTGGGTGCCCGCCGAAGTCGGATCGAGCTGATCGAACTCGACCAAGGGCTCGTAGATGATGCTCTTCATGCCGACGCTCGATGCAACCGAGTTGGGATCGTAGGGGTTGAAGTCATCCGAGAAGGTGACTCCCGTGGTCGGCTCGTAGATCAGTGGCTTGCCCTGCGTTGTTGTGGGCCCATTGGCTGGCCCCGAGCATGCCGCGAGTATTAGCGTCGTCATGCCGAGAACGGCGATGACCGGTCTCCGACTCATGTTGTGTCTCCTCCTTTGTGCCGTGATCTCCGTTGTGAGCACTGCGTTGGGCAGTGCACTGCCGATTGCTGCAGGGGTGAACGGAATTGCCTACGGGGGTCTTCGAGCATCTGCCGTCCCCTCGAGAACCGGGCCGCCGGTGGCTGCCGCAACGGCAGCGGTTGAATCGGTCTGACGTTCGCTCGAATCCACGTGCAACCAGCACGCGGCCGCATGTCCTGGCGAGACCACCACAGTCGGCGGTGCCGTGACCTTGCAGATCTCCATCGCGTGCGGGCAGCGGGGATGAAAGCGACAACCCGACGGCGGAGCGAGCAGGCTCGGCGGTGCGCCATGAGTGGCGAGCGTCGGGGGTGCGAACCGCTCCGGATCGGGTGCTGCTGAGAGCAGGAGCTGTGTGTAGGGATGCGCAGGGGAGTCGGTGAGACTCACGCTCGGTGCCGCCTCGACCAACTGGCCGGCGTACATCACCACGATCGTGTCAGCGAGGTATCGCGCAGAGGCGATGTCGTGGGTGACATAGAGGATCGCGAGTCGCTCGCGGTCCCGAAGGTCCGCGAGCAGGTTGAGCACCCCGAGACGGATCGAGACGTCGAGCATCGACACCGGCTCATCGGCGAGCAGCACGCGCGGTTCCACAGCGAGCGCCCGTGCGATCGCGACTCGTTGACGCTGTCCCCCGGAGAGCTCGTGCGGGAATTTGTCCGCGAACTTGGCGGGCGGGTCGAGCGCGACGCGATGCAGCAGTTGCAGCACGGCCTCATCGACGTCGCTGCCGCCGGTGTGATGAATCTGCAGCGGGCGCGCGAGGTGGTGCCGGACGCGGTGCACCGGGTTGAGCGACGCGAACGGATCCTGGAACACCATCTGCACCTGCGCCGCGAACTTTCGAGAGCGTCCCGCCGCGACAGGCTGCCCATCGAGCAGCACCTGGCCGGTATCCGGCTTCACGATCCTGGCGAGCAGACGTGCGACAGTCGTCTTCCCGGAGCCGCTCTCGCCGACGACGGCGGTCACGGCTCCGGCTTTGAGTTGCACCGACACGCCGTCCACGGCGTGCAGCCGGGATCGCCGTGTCAGCAGGCCGCTCCCGCGCTTGACCAGGAACGACTTCGTCAAGGCGCGGCCCTCGAGCACCGGCGTCTCGCTCTCAGCGATCGGAACCACGGTGAGCGTCGTCATACGGCACGCCCTTCGCTCGTATCGATGATCGGTGCGGTGCGGGAGTACGCCGCGGCCGGATCCGCGAGCGTCAGCTCCGCCGGCGGCGTGGCGTCGCCGCGGTGGAGCCAGCACGCAACCTCGCGACGCGGCTCCGCCAGCGGCTCGAGTTGTGGCACATCCTGGCGACATCTCGGCAGCGCCCATTTGCAACGCGGGTGAAAGGCACATCCGGCCGGGAGATCTCGCAGGTCGGGTGGGGACCCCGGAATCCCCTCCATGCGGTAGCGCTCGCCATGCATCGGCGGGAAGCAGTGGAGAAGGCCGTGGGTATACGGGAGTCGCGGCGCCCGAAACAGCGAAGCCGCCGGGGCCCGCTCCATCAGCCGGCCGGCGTACATCACCGCGATGTCGTCCGCAAACTCGACGAGGAGCGAGAGGTCGTGGGTGATGAACAACGCGGCAAAACCCAACCGGTCGCGCAAGCCCATCAGTTCCTCGAGGATCTCGCGCTGGGTCACCACGTCGAGAGCGGTCGTCGGCTCGTCAAGGATCATGACCTGGGGATCCAGCGCGAGCGCCATGGCGATCATCGAACGCTGCCGCATACCCCCCGACATCTCGTGTGGATAGCTGCGGAGCCGGTCCGGGGTCATCCCCACGAGCTCGAGCAATTCCCCGGCGCGATCGCGCCTCGCGGCACGTCCAAGCCCGGGACGGTGGGTGGCGAGCAACTCGTCGAACTGCGCGCCGATCGTGCTCACCGGGTTGAGCGCGTTCAACGCGCTCTGCAGAACGATCGAGATCTCTGACCAGCGCACGGCCCGGAGCCCTTCCTCGCCCGCGGCCAGCAGATCGAGTGTTTGTATCGGCGCACCGGGGGTCTGCCTCGAGTGAAACAGCACCTCCCCGCCGGTGATGACGCCTGGCGAACGGAGGAGGCGGATCGCGGCCATCGCGAGCGTCGATTTGCCACTGCCGCTCTCCCCCGCAAGACCGACGACGCGACCGCGTCCAAGCGTGAGATTGCAATCGGACACCGCGTGCACCGCATCGTCGCCAAAGCCGTAGTCGACCGAGAGCCCGCGGATTTCCAGCACCGGATCCACGACGTCGTCGGGAGTGTCATCCACCATGGCGTTCCCGCCCCGGACGCTCACGGCGTGCCCAACTCGTGGGTCGTGGTGTCGACCTTGAGAGCGGGGCGGCGCACGACCGGCGTGAGACCGAGTTTCGGCCGCCGAGTGATGCCCAGTCTGCGAGCCGCTTTGCGGGATAGGCCCTCGGCGCGGAGCCGTGGGTTGATGAATTCGTCGATGCCGAAGTTGAGGAGCGCCAGGCCGGTGCCGAGCACCGCGATGCAGAGACCGGGTGGCAGCCACCACCACCACCAGCCGCCACGCACGGCGTCGCTCGCGAACGTTTCGCGGAGCATGTTCCCCCAGTTCCAGAGACCCGGCGGTGAAGATGTCGGTGAACCCGCAAGGCCGAGGAACGAGATGGCAACGTACGCGCCGATCGCGTACAGCGTGGTGAAGAGAAACGACGCGGCCACGATCGGAATCAGGTTCGGCAGAACCTCGACGACGATGATGCGGAACCGCCCTTCGCCGGAAACGCGCGCAGCCTCGACGAAGTCGCGATTGCGCAGCGAGAGGGTTTGCGCCCTGAGCACGCGCGAGCTGTACGCCCACGCGGTGATCGCAATGATGAGGCTGACGAGGAAGATGCTCGTACCCGCAGACGGCACGTAGTCGGCAAGTACGATGAGCAGCGGAAGGCCGGGGATTGCGAGAAAGACGTTGCCCACCAACGACAGACCTTCGTCGGCGCCACCGCCGAGGTACCCGGCCGTGACACCGACGATGATGGAGAGCACGGTTGACATCGCAGCTGCGAGCAAGCCGACCGCGACGGTGGCCTGGGTTGAGACCAGGAGTTGCGACCAGACATCCTGCGCAAAGACCGTGGTGCCCAGCCAGTGCGAGGGTGAGGGAGGCAGCGGCAGCGGATAGTAATCCGCTGGGATGTGCGTGCCCGGGCCGGTGCCGGCAACCAGGACGTGCTGTACCCAGCTTTCGTTCGTGAGGTTCGGCGAGTACGGCGCTATCCAACCTCCGATGATCGCGACCAACGCGAACACGATGAGGATCACCACCCCCGCGATGACCTTGGGCGAGCGTGGCAGGCGTATCGCCCGAGCGCCGCGCGTAGTGGGGCCCATGGCCGGAGTCGACTCGGCGATGGTGGGCGTGTTGATGGTCATCGGTCAGGCCTCCTGCCGAGCCCGCGGGTCGATCAAGACGTACACCACGTCCGCAAGCAGGTTGGCCGCGAGGACGACGAGCGTGATAACCACGAAGATGCCCTGGACGAGCGTGTAGTCCAGCGCCCCGAGCGCGCCGTACAGGTGGTAGCCGATCCCCGGGTAGTTGAAGACAATTTCGACCAAAATCTGGCCGGCGACGACGAGGCTGATCGCCACCGAGAAGTTCGACACGCATGGCAGGAGCGCGTTGCGAGCTGCGTACCAGACAACGCGGCTGTTGCGCAGACCCTTTGCGCGGGCGACGAGCACGAAGTCCTCGTCCATCGTTGTCACCATCTGGTTGCGCATCGACAGGATGAATCCGCCCATCGATGCGAGGATGACCGTCGCCGCCGGGAGCACTGCGTGCTGGAGGACGCTGCCGATGTAGGGCAGATTCATTCCCGGGTCGACGCCGTAGATGTCGTACCCGTACAGGCTCGGAAACCAGTGCAGGATGCTCCCCGTCTGGCCGAAGATCAGTACCAGCACGAGGGCGAGAAAGAAATACGGGATCGCCTGAAAGAACGTCGCAGCGGGCAGCAACCACTCCACCAACGAGCCGCGCCGCCAGGCCATGACAACGCCGATCACGGTCCCGGCAAGGAAGCTCAGGATCGTGGCAACGCCGAGCAGTCCGAGCGTCCACGGCAGATACGAGAGGATCAGGCTGGTCACGTTCGCGTTCTCGGACCAGGAGAAGCCGAGATTGCCGTGCACCAGGTTGCCCAGGTACTGCACGTACTGCGTCCAGATGCTGGTGTGGATGTTGAAGCCGAGTTGCTCCTCGATCGCCTTGATGCAGTACGCGTTGCAGATGCCGGACGACTGCGCCCGCGCGATCGCACCCGCGACGGGGTTGCCGGGGACCACTCGCGGGAGCAGAAAGCTGACCGTGATCGCGACCCACGCCGCGAGAACGTAGACACCCAGGCGGCGAAGGAGTGCGCGCATCGCTATCCGTCGACCGAATGTGACGCGCCGTTCGGCGGTACGGGAGCGGGCGCGCAGCCGCAGCTCTCGCGAAGCATGAGTCGAACGGGCAGGACGACGTTCGGCTCGCTGCCGGCGCCGCTGATCATCGAATAGAGCACGTCGAACGCAGTCGCCCCCATCCGCTCGATGGGCTGACGCACGGTCGTGAGCGAGGGGTGCAGATGGCGTGCGACGGGAACGTCGTCGAAGCCGGTGACGGCGACGTCGCCGGGCACCTTAACGCCTCTCCGGGCGAGCGCGTGGATCACCCCGAGCGCGGTCTGATCGTTGGCGCAGACGATGGCGCGTGGCAGCTCCGCGCCGCTATCCAACAGTGCGGCGATGACCTGGGCACCGCCGGACGCGCTGTAGTTCCCCTGCCACGCCGGTCCGGTCTCAATCTCAGCGCCGGCGCGCGTCGTGGCTGCTTCGAAGACGCGCGCTCGCGCCCGGTTGTCCGGGCTGTCCGCGTACCCGGAAAGGTAGGCGAGGCGGCGATACCCGTGATCCACCGTGAGGTGGTTGACGAGCGCGCGCATCCCGGCTTCGTTGTCGCAGCCGACGTTGACCGACGCCCGCGACGGCGTGCCGGCGAGGGTGACGATCGGCACTGCCTCCGCCAGCCGGGCAATGCCGGATGCCGAGAGCGAACGGTCGTGCAGGATGATGCCGTCGGCCTTACCGGCCACCCCCGAGATCCGTCCTGTGCGGTGGGGATCGTGGACGCCCACCGAGCTGATCAACACGTCAAAGCCGCGGTGCTGGGCAGCGAGCTCGATGCCGCGATTGATGCCGTCGATGAAGAGCAGGCTCTCGTCCTCGTCCTCGAACGTCGTCTCCGCGCCGCGCCTGAAGACGACGCCGACCACCTCCTTGAGACCGTTCGAGAGGGCACGGGCAGCACCGTCGGGGACGAAGCTGAGCTCGCCGACCGCGCGCATCACCCGGTCGCGGGTATCAGGGCGAGGGGTTCCCTGGCCGTTGAGCACGCGCGAGACCGAGGCGATCGAGACCCCCGCCAGCCGGGCGACGTCATAGATCGTGAGCGTCCCCTTGGACCGCTTCGCTTCAGTCATTGCGGAGCGTTGGCGCCTCCAGTCTCTGGCTGCCGGACGTGCTGTAAGCGCTTACCAGTAAGCGCTTACAGCTTGGCGGGGGATGATAGTCCCAGGGGGTCGTCTCCGCAAGTGGTGAGGCTATACGAGCATATTGAGTAAAGCAACCTTATATAAGGAGGCTTATTATTTGCTATGCTCGTCGGCGTGATCCGACCACTTCAAGAAGTGGGACTCTCGGTCAAGCGGCTCCAGATGCGGCATCACCGCGCGCTGGATGCAGAGCTGGGCGCGATCAACATCACGCTCGTTCAGTGGGACGCCCTGCGCCACCTGGATCAGAACCCTGACGCGTCACTCCACGACCTCGCGCAACTCACGTTCCAGACCGATCAGTCCTTCGGCGCGCTCGCAGGCCGCCTGATCGAGCGTGGGCTCATCGAGCGCGTGCCAGGGCCTGGCAGAGCCGTGCATCACCGGCTGACGGCCAAGGGCCGCGAGCTGCGCGTTGCGGGAGGCAGGATCGTTGACGGCGTCGTCGCTCGCGCCTTTGCGGGTCTCACTCGGGCCGAGTTGCAGACTTTCGATGCCTTGCTGCTCCGGCTGCTCGAGTCGTCGATCGACAGCGCGCCGGTGGGATAGTGGGAGAGCTTGTCACCGAGACGCTGCCCGAGTACGACGGTGGCCGCCAGGTCACGGTGTACGTCCCTCCGGATCCGCCGGAGGCGGTCGTCTTTGCAGGCGACGGGCAGCAGCTCGCGAAGTGGGGAACGGTCCTCGAGGCTGCCGATGTCCCGCCGACGATGATCGTCGGCGTCCATGGCCTGACTGAGGAGATGCCGCGTCTCCACGAGTACACACCGGTCTTCGACGCGGAGCGGTTCGCGGCTCATGAGCGGTTTTTCGTCGACGACGTCCGTCGCTGGACGCAGACACGGTTCGGGGTCGCGCTCCCCGCCGAACGCGCGGCCGTATTCGGCTACTCGGCGGGGGCAGAGCTTGCGCTGGCCTTGGGCCTACGCCACCCGGGCATCTTCGGCGTGGTCGTCTCCGGCTCACCGGGCGGCGGCTATCGACCACCACCCGAGATGCCGAGCTCCCTGCCGCGGGTGTACCTCTTCGGCGGAACGCTCGAGCCATTCTTCCTCGACAACGCGATGCGCTGGGACGTCGCGCTGCGCGCGGCGGGTGCGGACGTCGTGATGCACCGGTGCGAGGTGTCGCACGGTGCCCGACTGTGGCGAGAGGAGTTCCCGCTCATGGTTGCCTGGGCATTTGGACATGGGCAAGGCCGAACGGTGCGCGCACCACGAGAGCAGGTTCGGGACGACGCCTGACTCCGAACCGTGCCATCGTTGGGAGTCGCATGAGAGCGGTTGTCCACGATCGATATGGGACGCCCGACGTTCTGCGCCTCGAGGATGTCGACCGGCCGGTGCCCAAGGACGACGAAGTCCTCATCAAAGTTCGCGCCACGACAGTGAGCCGGACCGATGTCGCGCTCCGCGCCGGCGAGCCCTTCCTCTCGCGACTCATCACCGGCGTCCGCAAGCCGAAGCGCCCCATTCTCGGCAGCGATGTCGCCGGTGATGTCGAGGCCGTCGGTGGTGCCGTCACGGACTTCGCGGTCGGCGACCGGGTGTTCGGCATCAATCCCTGGAAGTTCGGCGCGCATGCGGAGTACATGTGCATGCGAGCCGCCGGGCCGCTTTCGTCGATGCCCGTCGCTCTGTCGTACGACGAAGCCGCAGCGATTCCCGATGGGGCCATCCTCGCGCTGAACGCCCTTCGCCCCGCGCGCCTGCGCAAAGGACAAACGATTCTCATCTACGGCGCATCCGGGTCGATCGGATCCGCGGGTGTGCAGCTGTCGAAGTTCTTCGGCGCGCACGTCACCGGCGTCTGCCTTGCACCGAATGTCGAGCTCGTACGTTCGCTCGGCGTCGACGAGGTCATCGACTCGTCGCAGGCGGACTTCACTTCAAGCGGGCGGACCTATGACGCCATCCTCGACGCCGTCGGCAACCTCACGTTCAAACAGTGCCGCAATGCGATAACGCCCGGCGGCGTCTATCTCGCGACCGATGGACTGCGCAACCTCGTGCTCTCGCCGTGGACGGCCCGCGTCGGTGACAAGCGGGTGCGGTTCCCGATCCCGCCCAAATTCACGAAGGCGGATATGGTCCTGCTGAAGTCCATTGCCGAAGCCGGGAAATATCACGCGGTGATCGATCGGCGGTATCCGCTCGAACAGGTCGTCGAGGCAACGCAGTACGTCGAGACGAAGCACAAGACCGGCAACGTCGTGCTCATGGTGGGCGATACCGGCGCGAACTGAGCTACTGCACCTCGTTGCCGAACCACGTTGTGAGTGCCTCGCGCAAGCCCGCGTCAGTGCCATTGCCAACCCAGGCAACGTGTCCATCAGGACGGACCAACACGGCGCTCGGCGAGGTGACCTCGCCGAGCACCGGAAGCTCCCACGTCCCGTCATACGACGCCTCTATGCGCTGAACGCTGTGGGACCAGGGGGAACTGTCGAGAGCGCCGTGGGCACCGAGATCGATCAGCACCGGCCTCGCGCGGTGCAGCAACGAGAACACCCGGACGACGCCGACAGCTGTGGTCACCTCCAGGTCCGGCATGCGGCGTCCCAACAATGGATGCCCTTCGCCGAAGTCGTACGCAATCTCGAGTCCCGAGATCATGCCGGCGATGTGCTTGCGCGGCTCGTCCATGTGCAGCAGTTCCACCAACGTGTCGCGGAGCGCGACGGATCTCGCGTCCGTTGCGCCAAGCGCTCGCTGCGCCATGGTGTTCCGCAGGACTTTCGCGGCAACCGGATGCCGCTCGGCCTGATACGTGTCGAGGAGACTTACCGGGGACGTTCCCTTCGCGACCCGCGCCAGCTTCCAGCCGAGGTTGACCGAGTCCTGCACGCCAAGGTTCAGTCCCTGGCCACCCATCGGCGCGTGCACGTGCGCAGCATCTCCCGCAAGAAGGACGCGCTCGCTGCGATACGTCGCGGCCTGACGTGTCATATCGGTGAAGCGGGCAATGAAGCGCGGGTTGTGCACCCCATGGTCGGTGCCGTCGATGCGGATGAGCGCGGCGCGCAGATCGTCCAGCGTGGGCTCATCGGTGCGGTCCGCGTCCGGCTCGATCAGCGTGATGCCCACGCGTCCGTCCTCGGCTGGGCCGATGCCGCCGCCGCCACGCAGTCCGAATTCCGGCATGTCGTCCATCTCGGCTTCAGCGTGGATCCAGCACGTTGTCGCGTCCCAGCCCGCGAAGTCGATGCCCGCAGCTTTGCGCACAACACTGCGGCCCCCGTCGCAACCAACCAGATACTGCGCCCGTAGCGATGTACCGTCTGACAGCACGACATCGACGCCGCTGCCGTCCTGCCTGAAACCGGTCACCTCACGCTCGCGCAGGATGGGCACAGCAAGCTCATCGATCCAACCCGACATGATGCGCTCGAAGTGGCTCTGCAACAGTGCGAGTCCGTAGTTGTGTCTGGTGGGGAAGTCACTGATGCTCACCGGGACGCCTGCAAATGCCTGCACCTGTACCGTCTTTCCCTCGGCGAGAAAGCGCTCGGCAACACCGCGCTGGTCGAGCACTTCGATGGTGCGGGAGTGCAGCCCACGCGAGCGTGAGCTCTCGAGCTCGAAACTGGGGCGTCGCTCGACGATGACCACGTCGGTCCCCGCCAGCGTCAGCTCCGCCGCAAGCATCATCCCTGTCGGACCGCTACCGGCGATCACCACCGCATGCTCGGACATACATCACTCCTCGAATCCCAACGCGTGCCAGGAAACTCTGCACCACACCCGGGGGCTTGCCGCAAGCCCCGGACGCGGTGCTATATTGAGCTGGAGGGGAGCGCGACCAATCTACGAGAACGCTTTGAGCCGCACCCACACGCTGGTGAGCGGCGCGTTGAGCGTGCAGAACGTCACGGGTGATCCTGATTCCAGGTTGACCACGTGGAACGGGATCGTGAGGTGCGCGACGACCGTCGCAGAACTGCACATGAATCTGACATCCGACGGGTTGTAGCCGACCATCAGGACGTCGGTTGCGGCGACGTGTTGCGGGAGCCAGTAGTAATCGCTCAACTGCGGGCTGTAGCTCGGCGGGAGCGCCTTCGGATTCCCGTAGATCTCCAGCGCGCCGGTGACACCGTAGTCGGACGACACGATCACCGTCGTGGCCCGCTCCGAAGCGGAGAGTGCGCCGTAGATCCGCGTCATCTGCTGCGTGATCGAGACCCACCCAACGGTGGACGCGTAATCCGAATCCAGGCTGTCGAGTCCGGTCGTATGCATGCGTTCCGCCGGTGTCGTCGGAATCGTGATCTTTGCGAGTGCGACGAGGTCGATCAGGCTGGCGACGACGACGCCCGCCACGAGCCACGACCGCAATCGCGGACGCTTGAGACGCGAGAGCGCGATCAGACCTGCTGCCATGACGATGGGGATGGTCGGCGCCGGGTAGTACTCCTTTCCGACAAACAGATACACGAACAACGGAACCGCACACGCGATCCCGACGGCGCGAAGCTGGTGGGTGCGGAACAATGAGAGGAACCCGGCGACCCATAGCGGAGTCAGCAGGAACAGCAGCACCAGGAACAACACGACGAAGTCAAGGACGCCACCACTTGACTGGATGTCGCCCTGGTGATTGAGGATGTAGTGGATGGTGGGGAAGTCGTTGGCGATCTGCCAGCTCACGTTCGGCAGCCAGATCACGAGCATCAGGGCCGCACCGATCCAGGGGTACTTCGTTCGCAGGTCTGCGCGGAGCGATGGCGTCACGAGAGTCGCGATGACCATGCCGAGAATCAACGGAAGGATCAGGTACTTCACCTCGAGACCGATGCCGAGCGTGAGACCGAGCAGGATCCACGTGCGCGGTTTGCGGTCGAGCACGATCGAGAGAAACAGGTAGAGCGACACCATCCACGTGAGCTGATCGAACACCACCGTTTGGAAGAGAAAAGTGCCGAGGAGGATGGGCGCAGTCAGACCGACGAGCAGTGCGAGCGCCTGGAGCCGCAGCGAGCCGCCGAGCTTGCGGACGTACGCGGCGCCGATCATCACGTTGACGGCACCAACGAGCGCGGGAAGCACCCGCAACGCCCAGGGGGACACGCCCAGGACGGTCGTCTCTATCCGGGAGAGGATCGGCACGATCGGCGGGTAGTCGACGTACCCGAAGCTGAGATGCCGGCCGCTCTCCATGTAGTAGAGCTCGTCGATATGGAATCCGAGCGTGCCGTTGGTCGCGAATCGGATTGCGATGAAGATTGCCGCGGCGGCCGCGTAGGGCAGCAGCGCCACAGGGCTGCGTGGTTCGCTCGCGTGGTCAGTCATGGTCCGGCGGTCGCGCGCGTCTTCGATTTCCACCTCCTGACCGCAACGGCCATATCTTCACCGCACCAGCCGATGGCGGGAGCGGTGGACAAAAGTTACCACCGAGGGGGCGGAACGTCGCCGTGAGCGATGAGGGCTACCATGGATCAATGACTGAAGCTCAGATTCGCGTCATCACCCTCTCGACTGAGGAATCACTGCACCTGCTGCAGAACAAGTCGTTCGTGGGTCGTGTGGGGTTTGTCGCCGACGGACGCCTCATGATCCTCCCCGTCAACTATCTCGCCGAGGACGACGCAGTCTTCTTCTGTACCGCCGGCGGGACCAAGCTCAGCGCACTCCACAGCGGCGCGGAGGTCGCGTTCGAGGTCGATTCGGACCAGCCCCTGTATCACAGCGGATGGAGCGTGCTCGTCAACGGAGTCGCCGAGGAAGTCACCGAAACCGCGGAACTGGATCGTCTCCGTCGGGGACCGCTGAAATCATGGGCAGTCGCCGCATCGCAGCACTGGATCCGTATCTCGATCGACACGATTTCGGGGCGACAGATCCCAACCACCTGACTCTCCCCGTCTCAGTCAGCGGGACTCGCGGCCGATGCCCCGACGGGTGACTGTTCGATCGGCAACTCCTTCACCGGCTCGATCCCCGCGACCTTGAGGATGTCGTCCTCGCCGAGCGTATCGTGCTCGAGCAGCGCGCGCACCAGTGCGTCGAGCTGCTCGCGGTGCTTCGTCAACATGTCCACCGCCTGTGCGAGACACTCGTCGGAGACGCGCTTCACCTCCTCGTCGATGAGCGCGGCGGTCTCCTCGCTGTACGGCTTGGTCATCGCCAGCGACTGCCCTGAACCGTCACCGTCTTCTGAGAAATTGAGCGCGCCGATCTTCGGGCTCATGCCCCAGCGCGTGACCATCTGGCGCGCGATCGCGGTCACCGTGCGGAGGTCGCTCTCCGCGCCCGTCGTGACGACGCCGTACACGAGCTGCTCAGCGGCTCGGCCGCCGAGGGCACCGGTGATGCGGCCGCGCAGATACTCCTCGCCGTAGTTGAACCGATCATCGACGGGCGTTTGGACGGTGACGCCGAGTGCCTGGCCGCGCGGGATGATGGAGACGCGACGCACCGGGTCGGCGCCGGGCAGCAACAGCCCGAGGAGCGCATGGCCTGACTCGTGATACGCGATGCGCTCGCGGTCCTGCGCACTGAGCGAGAGCTTGCGCTCCGAGCCCAATTCCACCTTCTCGAGCGCGTCGGTGAAGTCCGCTTGCGTCACCGTTGACGCATCGCGTCGCGCGGCGGCGAGTGCCGCCTCGTTGGCGAGGTTGCGCAAATCGGCACCCACCATGCCGGCCGTCTGTGATGCGATGACGTCGAGGTCCACATCTGTCGACAGCGGGATGTGCACCGTGTGGATGCGCAGGATCGCAGCACGCCCGCGCCGGTCGGGGAAGGGCACGGTGACGCGCCGATCGAAACGCCCCGGACGCAGCAGTGCCGCGTCGAGCACGTCGGCGCGGTTGGTTGCGGCGAGCACGATGACTCCCTCGTGGGGGTCGAAGCCGTCCATCTCCGTGAGGATCTGATTGAGCGTCTGCTCCTGCTCCTCGTTGCCACCGAAACGCAGCCCGGAGGAGCGTGCCCGGCCGATGGCGTCGAGTTCGTCGATGAACACGATCGCGGGTGCGGCGGCGCGCGCCTTGGTGAAGAGATCACGTACGCGCGAGGCACCCACGCCGACGATCGCCTCGATGAACTCCGATGCGGAGATCGAGAAGAAGGGGACGCCCGCCTCACCCGCGACCGCCCGTGCGAGCAGCGTCTTGCCCGTGCCCGGAGCGCCGATGAGGAGCACGCCCTTGGGGACGGTGCCGCCGAGCTTCTGGTACTTCTCGGGCTGCTTCAAGAAATCGACAATCTCGACCAATTCAGCCTTGACCTCGTCGATGCCCGCGACGTCGGCGAATGTAGCGCCGGGCTTCTCCGCGTCGAAGAGGCGGGCGCCGCTCTGACCGAACCGGCCGAGGATGCCGCCGGCGCCACCGGCACCACCGCCGAGTGCTGCGGCGCTGCGACGCATGAGATAGATGAAGCCGAACACGAGCAGCAGCGTGGGCCCAAAGCTGAAGAGCAGCGTCTCCCACAATGGCGTCGGCGGATTCGTCGGCTCCGCCAGGATGCTGACGTTCTGCTTGATCAGCTCGGCCTCGAGGTTGTCGCTCGCAAACGACGGCCGCACGGTGATGAAGTCCTTGGCCTTGGGCTGGCCCGAGCCGCCGCTGATCGCCGTCTTCGCGACTCCCGTGATCGAGTCACCGGTCGCCGTGATGTTCACGACGTTGCCCGCATCCACCTGCGTGAGGAAGACGTCGTAGGGGATGGTGACCGAGGCCGGCTGGCTCGCCGCCTGGATGATTGCGCTGATGATGATGTTGGCCAGGAGCAGCACGCCGAAGATGAGCCAGAAGCGCCCCCAGCGGATCGGGTTGTACCCGGGGCCGCGAGCCGGGGGCTGTCCACCGCGTGGCGGGGCCTGCTGCTGAGGCCGGGTACGCGGATCGGTAACCATCGCCTTAGCCTAGCGGAGCCTGGTGCACAGGCACTACGATGACCCGGCTATGGCTGTGGTGGGATCCGCCGCACGTCCGTTCTCGGGGAAGGTGGCGATCGTCACGGGTGGCACCAGAGGAATCGGCGCCGCGATCACCGTCGAGCTCGCCCGCCTCGGTGCGCACGTTGCCGCGGGATACAACCGTGACGCCGATTCGGCGAAACAACTCCGCGAGCAGCTGACCGCGCAAGGCGAGTCGATCTCGGTGCACCAGGGCAATGTCGGCGAGCAGGATGACTGCAGTCGCGTCGCGAACGAGGTCCTCGAGGCGCACGGACGCGTCGACTTCCTCGTGAACAACGCCGGCATCACCATCGACAAGACGGTGCGCAAGATGAGTGTCGATGACTGGCAGTCGGTGCTGCGCATCAACGTCTCCGGCGCGTTCTTCATGATCAAAGCGGTGCTCGACCATATGCTCGAACGCGGCAGCGGTCGCGTCGTCAACGTCAGCTCGGTGATCGGGCAGACGGGCAACATCGGTCAGGCCAACTCCGCGGCCTCCAAGGCCGCGCTGCTCGGGCTGACGCAAAGCCTCGCGCTCGAGACGGCGCGCAAGGGCATCACGGTCAACTGCGTCGCTCCGGGATTCATCGAGACGGAGATGGTCGCGGCGATCCCGCAGAACATCCTCGACGGCATCATCGAAAGGGTGCCGCTCCGCCGGCTCGGGCGACCCGATGAAGTGGCGCGCGTCGTCCGCTTCCTCCTCGAGGACGAGTCGTCGTACATCACCGGCGCGCTCTACACGGTCAACGGCGGCATGTTCACGTGAGTCGCTCTTGATCGAGGACGCGACCGAGGACGCCGCGTACACGGCGCTGCTGTCCAGCGTGGACCCGAGCGACTTCAGCGGCGCGTTGCGCGACGTCTGGGTCTCCGACGCTATGCGCCGGCCGCTGCATTTCGCGAAGTCCGTAGCCGATCTGTCCATCGAGCAGACGGGTGTCGGGATGCGCGCGCTCCGCCGCATGCTCGGCCGCCGCGACGACGGCAAGCTCGCGCCCGGCGATCAGCGTTTCGCCGATCGCGCGTGGCAGCTCAACCCGCTGTTTCGCGCTGCGGCGGAGAGCTACCTGGAGACGGTGCGATGGACCGAGACGATGCTGGAGTCGTCCCATGCGAGTCCGGCGAATCGACGCAAGGCGCGTTTCGCGCTCGGGATGATGCTCGACGCCGCCGCACCGACCAACCTGCCGTGGGCGAATCCCGCAGTGTGGAAGGAGGCGTTCGACACCGGCGGGCAGAGCCTGCTCGTGGGCGCGGCGAATTTCGTCGACGACATGCTGCACAACGGCGGGCGCCCGCGGCAGGTCGACACGACTCCGTTCGTCATCGGCGAGAATCTGGCGGCGACGCCATGCCGCGTGGTGATGCGCAACGAGTTGATCGAGCTGCTCATGTATGAGCCGCAGACCGAGCGGGTCCACGCCCAACCCATCGTGTGCAGCCCGCCGTGGATCAACAAGTACTACATCATGGACCTCGCACCGCGACGATCCTTCATCGAGTACGCGGTGCAGCACGGGTTCACGGTGTTCTGCATCAGCTATCGCAACCCTGACGCATCGATGCGCAATGTCAGCTGGGACGACTACCTGCGGCTCGGGTTGATGGCGTCGCTCGATGAGGTCGAGGAGCTCACCGGCTCTGCCGTGGTCAACATCGTTGGTCTCTGCCTCGGCGGAACGATGTCGACGATCGGTCTCGCCCACCTGGCGGCAAAGGGCGAGAGCAAACGCGTTGGATGGATGACGCTCACCAACACGCTCGTCGACTTCAGCGTGCCGGGCAATCTCGGCGTCTTCGCGGACCGCGCCAGTGTCCGCCGCCTCGAGAAAACCCTTGAGAAGACGGGCTACCTCGAGGCGTCCACCATGGCGCAGACCTTCGACTGGCTGCGCGGCAACGACCTTGTCTGGTCGTACGTCGTCAACAACTGGTACATGGGCAAGACGCCGGCGGCCTTCGACCTGCTGGCGTGGAACGGCGACAGCACGAACATGCCGGCAGCGATGCACACGCAGTACCTGCGCGCCTGCTACGTCGACAACCTGCTCGTCCGCCCCGGAGCATTCCGTATCTGCGACACGCCGATCGATCTGCGCAAGATCAAGCAGCCGCTGTACGTGCTCGGCGCCGAAAACGACCACATCGCACCGTGGAAGGGCTCGTATCTGATTGGCGGGCATGTCGGCGGCACCGTCCGCTACACGCTGAGCACGAGCGGGCACGTTGCGGGCATCGTCAACCCGCCGGGAAACGCGAAAGCCGCGTACTGGACCCGGCCCAGCGTTGATCCCACCATGGACGCGGACACCTGGCGAGACGGCGCCGAACGCCTGCAGGGCAGCTGGTGGGACGACTGGGTTGCGTGGGCGGCTGCGCGATCGGGACCACTCGTGGCTCCTCCGACGATGCCGCGAGGTGAGCCCGGCCCGGGCGTCTACGTCAAGGGCGACGAGGGACGTATGTTCCGTGCCAAAGCGACGGCCACCGCGACGCGCGAGACGTCGTCGAAGGCGCGCTCGAAGAAGGCTCGCGGCTAGCGTTTCGCGGGCTTCGTCTTTCGTGTCGGGGTTTTGCGAGTTGCGGGTTTGCGAGTCGTGGTTGTGCGGGTTTGCTTCGCCGCGGCGGGTTTCCGCGCCGCAGGTCGTGCCGGTACTGCGGACGCGGTCGTTGCGCGTCGCGTCGCGGGCCGCTGCGCAGGGCGCTCAGGCGCGGGTTGCGCGGCGATGAGGCCCTGATACACCTGGATCAGCGCCAGCTTGCCCTCCTGGGTCAGGCGAGGGTCCACCCGGATCGCGTCCTCAACGGACATCGTCGGCCGCTCGACTGAATCGTCGAGCAGCCCCGCTTCCCGGTAGAGGGTCTCCGCGGACATGTCGAGCGCGTCAGCGATGCCCTTGAGGACCTGGGCAGACGGCTTGTAGACGCCGCGCTCGATCTGGCTCAGGTACGGGTTCGAGACCTGCGCCATCTCAGCCAGCTGGCGCATCGAGAGCGACAGCAGCTCCCGTTGCGACTTGATGAAGTCACCCACGGATCGGAACGGCGGGGGAGGAGTCGGCATGGACCCAATCGTAACGCTTGGCGCGCCAATTGCAGGATGGTTGACATAAACAGCGAGTGCTTGGTAGACTAAGCACCAGGACAAACAACTCGGATCAGCCGAAGGAGATCACCATGACCGACTACCAGAACTACGTCACCCAGCTGCAGAAGCAGTTCCTCACCGCCATGCAGACTGTCGGCGAGTCGCAGGCAAAGCTCATCGAGGCGGTCCGCAACGTCCCGGCATCCACCGAGATCAAGCAGCCGACGCCGACCGAGGTTGTCGAGCAGTCCTTTGACTTCGTCACCCAGGTGCTCGACGCTCAGAGGGACATGACCCTTCGCCTCATCAAGGCGACCGGCGTCACCTCCGCGAAGACCGGCGCCAAGCAGGCCGCCTGATCGGTGCGGTCGGCGTGAGCTGACCGATCAACGATTCTCGTCCATGCCGGAGCAAACGCTGCTCCGGCATCTTCGCGTCCCACGGTCGGAGGGCTCGCGTACCCTACAGGCGCCATGTCGTTTGTCACGCGAGGATTCAAGGGCCGGCCGCGCGATCGCTCGGTCAGCGATCATCTCCCGCCCGGCCAGTATCTGGAGCGCGACTTTCCGGTGCTGTCGACCGGCCCGACTCCGCACAGGCCGCTGTCCGAGTGGACGTTCTCGATCACCGGCGAGGTGGACGACATCAAGACGTGGACGTGGAAGGAGTTTCGCGACCTCCCCAGTCAGTCCGTCACTCGCGACATCCACTGCGTCACAAAGTGGTCGAAGCTGGACACCACCTGGCAGGGCGTCTCGCTCGATACGCTCCTCGAGCACGTCGAGTCGGCGGCCGAGTATGCAATGGCCTTTTGCGACGGTGGATACACGACGAATCTTCCGCTCGAAGATCTGACCGGCGGCAAAGCCTGGATAGCATTCGCCTACGACGGTCAGACGCTCGAGGCAGAGCACGGTGGCCCGGCGCGACTGCTCGTCCCACATCTATATCTCTGGAAGAGCGCGAAGTGGGTGCGCGGATTGCAGCTCATGAACGAGGACGCGCCGGGTTTCTGGGAGACGTACGGCTACCACATGTACGGGGATCCATGGTTGGAGCAGCGCTACAACGGCGACTGATCTGGCGCACGGCAGAGGTCTCGGAGTTGATCGGCGAGACCGCACACGCGCGCACGGTGGTCATGACGGTCCCGGGCTGGCCCGGCCATCGTGCGGGTCAGCATCTCGACGTGCGTCTCACGGCGGACGACGGTTATCAAGCCCAACGCAGCTATTCCATCGCGTCGCCTCCCGAGACCGGCGAGCGTGTCGTGATCACGGTCGAACGGATCGACGACGGTGAGGTGTCGCCCTTTCTTGCGGGCGACCTTCGCGTCGGGGACAAGCTCGAGCTGCGCGGTCCGATCGGCGGCTATTTCGTCTGGGACGTGAGCCTCGGCGGTCCACTCCTGCTGATCGCAGGCGGTTCCGGAGTCTGTCCGCTCATGGCGATGCTTCGTCATCGTGCCGCACGAGAGAGTGCGGTGCCGTCCCGCCTGCTGTATTCGTCACGGTCACAGGACGACGTGATCTATCGCAGCGAGCTCGAGCGCCTCGGGGCCGACCACACGGGGCTCGACGTCGCATACACGCTGACGCGGGCGCAGCCACCGGAGTGGTCCGGTTACCGCCGTCGTATCGACGCCGCGATGCTTGCCGAGGTCACGTGGCCGCCCGACGACCATCCCCTGATCTTTGTGTGCGGTCCGACGCCGCTCGTCGAGTCGGTCGCGGAGTCACTCGTGCAACTCGGCCACGAACCGGCTCGGATCAAGACCGAGCGGTTTGGCCCCACCGGAGGATGAGCATGGACGGAGCACACCTGAGGCTGGACGGCAACGCCATGGCCGGTCTCCTGCAGGAAGTGTTCGTGGACGACGTGACCGCGGCTCGCGGTGCCTGCGCATCGTGTGGCACGGTTGCGGAGATCGGCGAACAGTCAGCGTTCATGTACCCGCTGTCGCCCGGCGCAGTGCTGCGGTGCATCGGTTGCGAGAGCGTGCTGCTGGTGATCGTCCGCACGCCCGCGAGCCTGCGCGTCGGCTTCGAGGGGCTCGCCTGGATCGAGGTCTCGCAGCCTCCCACGGCGTAGAGGGGCATTCGTGGGGACGCTCCCGACTCTCCTCGTCGCCGTCATAGCGATCGTGGCTCTTCTCGCCATGCTCGGAGCCAGCGAGGTCCTCGTTCGCGGCGTCGGCCGTCTCGCCCGTAATCTCGGGCTCCTCGGGGGCCTCGTCGGCCTGATCGTCGCGCTCTGCGCCGACTCGCCGGAGATCTCGTCGTCGGTGGCCGCCATCGCCAACGGGTCCGCGGCGACGGCCGCGGGTGTCGTGTTCGGCTCCAACATCTTCAACATCGCGGTGCTGCTCGGTGGGGCCGCGCTCACGCGAGGCGAGTTGCGCATCCACCGCGCGGTGATCACGATCGATGCGGGCGTGGCGGTCATCGTGACCCTGGCTGTCGGCGGTGCCGTCGTCGGCGTGATCCCGGTGTTGGTTGGCTGGCTGTTGATGCTGCTCGCGTTCATCCCGTACGTGCTGTTTCTCGTGCTGCGCCCACGCACGGTCGCCAGACTCCCGTTGCCGCCGCCAATCCTCACGCTGCTCGCCACGGCCTCACGTGAAGCCGGCATGGAGGGTGACGAGATTGAATCGGAGTTGGAGGAATTCGGAGGCTTCATTGCCCCGCCACGCTCGTGGCGTCCGGTGCTGCTGATGGCGCCGAGCCTCGCGATCATCGTGCTCGGCGCGACGCTCGTGGTGCAGAGCTCGCTCGTGCTCGGGGGACGATGGGGGATCCCGACGGTGCTCATCGGCGTGACCGCGCTCGCGGCTGCGACCAGCTTGCCAAACGCCTACGCCGCGATCCGCCTCGCGATGGATGGCCACGGCGCCGCAGTGGTGAGCGCAACGTTCAACAGCAATACCCTCAACCTGATCGCCGGCATTGCCATCCCGCTCCTGTTCGTGCCGAGCCTTGGCGTGGCTGTGCCGCACGGGTACATCGTCTGGCTGTTGGGGATGAGTCTTGTCGCTGTCGTCTTCGTGGTTCGTCGCCTGACGAGAGCGAGGGCCGCGATACTGCTCGCCGCGTATGCCCTGTTCGTTGTCTACGCAGTGGCGACCGCGTAGATCGAGGGAGCGGACGCGACACCGACTGCGGCACCATCTGACGTATGGCCGAAAGCTTCCCGCGGCAGCAGGCGAGGACCCGCCACTTCTCACTCGGCGTCCCGCGGAACTTCGCGATCGCCGCTGACGGCGGCCGTGTCGCGTTTCTGCGGACACGCGACGGCGCCGACCAGGGGACGTGCCTCTGGGTGCTGGATATCGCGAACGGCGAGGAACGGCTCGTGGTCGATCCCCGTACCGTCGCGGACGACGATGCCGGCGAAATCCCACCGGAAGAGCGAGCGCGCCGCGAGCGCGCACGTGAATCCTCTGGGGGGATCGTGCGGTTCTCGGCGGATCTGCAACTGCGCCGCGCCCTCTTCGACCTTGCAGGCCGTCTGTACGTGGTCGATCTCGAGACGCAGGCGCTGACGGAAGTTGCCACAGGCGGCGTCGCCATCGACCCGCAACTCGATCCGACAGGGACATCGATCGCGTACGTGGAGCGCGGCGCACTGTGTACGGTCGGCATCGACGGCGCTGCACCGCGCGTGCTCGCGACGCCGGACGACGAGAACGTGACGTACGGCCTTGCGGAGTTCGTTGCCGCGGAGGAGATGGGGCGCCAGAAAGGGTACTGGTGGTCGCCCGACGGTTCCCGTCTGCTCGTCGCGCGCGTCGATGTGTCTCCCGTGCAGCGATGGCACATCGCCGACCCGTCGAATCCAGAGCGCTCGCCGGTCGAGGTTGCCTACCCGAAAGCGGGCACCGACAACGCCGAAGTGTCGCTGCACGTTGTGGGGCTTGACGGGACATCGGTGCCCGTGCGCTGGGACGCCACCGCTTTCGAGTACGTGACGACTGCAGACTGGTCCGAACATGGCCTGCTCGTTGTGGTGCAGAGCCGCGACGAGCGGACGATGCGAATCCTCGCCGTGAACCCCGACAGCGGCGAGACGTCCGTTCTGCGCGAGGACGTCGACGAGTCGTGGGTCGACATCGTCGGCGGCCTTCCCGCGCATCTCGCCGACGGAACGCTCGTCTGGACCGTCGATCGTGATGGTGCGAAGCGACTGCTCATCGGCGATGAAGCCGTCACAGGCCCGGACATGCAGGTGCGTGGCGTCTTCGATGTCGACCGCGATGTCGTGCTGTTCAGCGGATCGGTCGAGCGCACCGTGATCGGCGTGTATACGTGGTCACGGAGCGACGGCGTGCAGGCTTTGTTTCCCGATGCGAGCGGGGTGGTTCGCGCGCGCCGTGCAGGCGGCACCACCGTTCTGGTGCAGCGAGGGCTCGACGCACCCGGGGTTCGCGTGACGGTGCATCGTGATGGTCGCGAGGTCGCCCACATCGAGTCGTTTGCCGAGCAGCCGGCGATCGCTTTGAACCTTCGCATGGCAACGCTTGGGAAGCGCGAGCTGCGCTCGGCCGTGCTGTTTCCCCTCGGGTACGTAGAGGGGAGTGCAAAGCTCCCGGTCCTGCTCGACCCGTACGGCGGGCCCGGACATCAGCAGGTGCTGTCGGCTGCGAACGCCTTTCTCGAGTCGCAGTGGTTCGCGGATCAGGGTTTCGCGGTGCTCGTCACTGACGGGCGCGGGACGCCGGGCGGTGGACCGGCATGGGAGCGATCCGTGCGCGGCGACGTCGCGACACCGGTGCTCGAGGACCAGGTGGACGCGCTCCAAGCGGCGGCGGAGCGGTGGTCGGACTTCGATCTCTCCCGAGTCGCGATCCGCGGTTGGTCGTACGGCGGATATCTCGCGGCGCTAGCCGTCGTGCGCCGTCCGGATGTGTTTCACGTCGCCGTCAGTGGCGCGCCGGTGACCGACTGGCGTCTCTACGACACGCACTACACGGAGCGCTACCTGGGTCACCCGGATCGCGAGCCCGCCAACTACGAGCAGATGTCGCTCATCCGCCAGGCAGGAAAACTCGAGCGTCCGCTGATGCTGATCCACGGCCTCAGCGATGACAACGTCGTGGTCGCGCACACGTTGCAGTTTTCGGCTGCGCTGCTCGCGGCGGGGCGCGAGCACACAGTCCTGCCGCTCACGGGCGCGACGCACATGGCGAACGATCCGGCGATCGCTGAGAACATCCTGTTGCTCGAGCTCGAGTTCATCCGGCGCGCACTCGGCATCACCAGCACGCCGGCGTAGCGGAGACGACACATGTGCGCAGGTGATTCGACGCCGATCGGAGAATCCGGCGCCGTCCCGTCGCTGGCCGACGCCGGCCCCGTCGCGAATGCCATTGCGCTCGAGCCGGTCGACGCCGTGCACATCACGACGCTCGTCGACAACGTCAGCGATGGGCTGCTCGCATCCCAAGGTCCGGCACATCGCGTGGGACTTGCGGCCCCGATCGAGAACGCGCCGACTGTACCAGCGGCGCTCATCGAAGGCGGCAAGGTGATCGATCCGCTGCGCGCCGAGCACAGCTTCTCCGCGTTCGTCACGGTCGTCAGTGGCGAGCAGCGAGGCCACGTGATCTTCGATACAGGTCTCAGCCCCGACGGCATGGTCGGCAACATGCGGCGGCTCAACATCGATCCGAAGGACGCCGAGACCGTGGTGCTCAGCCATGGGCACTTCGATCACACCAGCGGCCTCGACGGTTTTGTCCGCGCGGTCGGCCGGGCGAACCTTCCCGTGATCATCCATCCGGAGTTCTGGGCGCGCCGTCGCCTTGCCGTCCCCGGCAGGGAGCCCTTCGACATGCCCACAACGAGCCGCAGCGCGGTCGTGGACGCGGGCTTCGAGATCATCGAAAACCGGCATCCGTCGTTTCTGCTCGGCGGTTCCGTGCTCATCACGGGTGAGGTGGACCGGACGACCGCTTTCGAGCAGGGATTCGCGGTGCACCAGGCGTACCGGAACGACGCGTGGGTGCCGGATCCGCTCATCCTCGACGACCAGGCGCTCATCGTGAACGTGCGTGACAAGGGACTCGTCGTGCTCACCGGCTGCGGTCACGCGGGCATTGTCAACATCGTCCGCTACGCGCAGCGACTCACCAACGTGCGCAAAGTCCACGCGGTCATCGGTGGCTTTCACCTGAGCGGTCCACTGTTCGATCCGATCATCGACGCCACCTGTGACGCGCTCGCCGACGTCGCTCCCGACGTCCTCGTCCCGGCGCACTGCTCCGGACTGCGCGCGGTACGCGCGATGGCGAGCCGGTTTCCGGATGCATTCATCCAGAACAGCGTCGGGACACGATTCGAGTTCGAAGGGACCCGCACGCCGGCCTGAACCGGGCGGTCAGCGATCCGGGAGCAGCGTCGCGGTCAGTGACGGTCCGCTGCCCTCGCTCATCTCGGTCACGTGATCGCGATCAGGGCAATGGCGACCACCGCCATCACCGCGCCCAGCGCCTGCAACCGGGTGAGGCGCTCGTGCGTCAGGAAGCGGGCGCAGAGCACGGTGAACGCCGGGTAGAACGACGTCAGCACGGAGCTGATCGACAGCAGTCCGGTGTGGGTCGCATAGAGGAAGAGCACCACACCGGACCCGTCGATCAGGCCGCCGAACGCGATCAATCGCCACGCGGGCCGGCGAATCGCTACCGACGTGCCGCTCACGATCGCGGCAACGAATGCGGCGAAGCTCGAACCGAGCCGGCCGCTGACAAACGCGGTGACGCCGGCGTGGCTCGCCGCGTGAAAGAGGATGAAGAACAGCCCGAAGGTCACCCCGGCGAAGAGCGCGAGCAGCACACCCCGGCGCGCATTCTTCGCGGTCTCGCTGTCGGCGCCGGTGACCAGGAGCAACCCGGCCAGGCCGAGCGCGATGCCGACGAGCTGCCAGACGCCGAGGCGGTCACCACCGATGAGCCCGACTGCCACGGGCAGCGCTGCAGCGACGAATCCGGTGATCGGCGCCACAACGCCGATCAGGTTGAGCGCCATCGCGCGATAGAAGGCGATCAACCCCAGCCCGCCGACGGCACCGCCGGCGAACGCCTGGAGCGCAGCGATTCCGTCAAGCCCGTGCGGCAGCACCAGGAACGCGAACGGCACCATGATCAGCCCGACGAGCTCGACCCCAACCGCCACGCTCGGCGCGCTCGTCCGCCGCCCGGCGCGCCCGCCGGTGAAGTCGGCGACGCCGAGGGTGACGGCGGACGCCATCGCGGCATACGGGGAGAGCGACGCCATGCGCGGCAGATGTTGCGGGTCGTGCCGCTGCTCGTGTGCGATCGCGGTCGGCGCCCTCTGCGGTTCGCGTTACCAGCTCGTCATCACTTGGGATAGCGGTGCGTCGCAGAGGTCTTAAGACAATGGCTGCACGTCATACGGGGCACCGCCCCAAGGAGGAAATCATGAGCAGACTGCAAGGCCGGATCGGGCTCGGGGGCGGGATCACGGTGCGCAGTTTCGGCTCGAGCATGACGTCAGCATCCGTGCTGGTGCACTAGAAAGGGATTTGGTTGAAACGGGGCGTCGCCGCTTGAACCGCGCGAACCCCGGGGTAGTAAGGAGCGAGTCGTGGACGCCGCCGTTACCGAAAGGGGCGGCGTCCCACTCCTCCAGGGCGGCTCGCAGCAGCCCGGTCGCAGATCGCAACAGTGGACTCCAGGGGTCCCCGATGACACAGTTTTGTTGGACGCTCGGTGCGAAGGTGTGACCGGGACCACAAGGGAAGTGTTCCGGACAGAGAAGGAATCTAGGGGCAGCTTGAACGCAGCAATGATGGGCAATGCATCGTCCGACCGTGCCGCCGAGGCGAAGCGCCCTGGCGTCGCGCTCCAGCCCGTGATCGACCTCATCGACGGGGTCGACCTCGGGTACGAAGCACTGCCTCGCCCTGCCGATGCCGCGGCCGACCAGGTGGTGGTCGCGTCGCTTGCGCTCGCCCAACACACCGGACCCGCCGTCCTGCTGGTGCCGCTCTCGCACGAGATGTTGTCCGCACCGGAGTTCACCATCGCCGCGACCGCGCGCCGCCTCGGTCTGAACCCGGCCGAGCTCGCGTGGATCGTGCGCTCGGAGACCGAGGAGCCGCTGCACGAGATCGCACTGACCCGGCTCCGCGAGCTTCGTTCGCTCGGATTCCTGCTCGCAGTTGACGGCGTCGTGTCCCCGACACTCGACACGCATCTCATCGCGGAGCTGCGGGCGGACTTCGTCTTCCTCGATCCCGCGCTGCCCACCCGGCTTGCCGAGAACGAGGTCGCCAAGGCGGATCTCGCGGCTGCGGTGGTGTTCGTCGCCCGTCTGGGGGGACGCATCATCGCCCGCGGCATCGACAGCAAGGCGCTCGCGTCCGAGGTCGCGGAGGTGGGCGTCCAGTACGGGGTGGGTCCCCACCTCGCACGGCCGCTCGTCATCGACTCGGCGTGCGCCGACGCCAGCGACGATGTCGTGCCGGTCGCGTGGTTTCAGCGCCGCGAGGTTCGCGTCTTCCACGAACGCGGCGACACACTGCGCGCCCCCATCGAGACGATCACCATCCCCGCCGTGGCTGGTCTCAGCCTCGATGACCGCAGCTTTGCGCGGTTTCTCGTCGAGGCCGCGCGCGCGCTCCAGGCCGAGCACGACCCGCAGCGCATCCTCCAGGCGGCGGCCGACCGGCTCACCCAGGTGCTTCCGGTCGACAGGCTCGCGCTCTTCGAGGCGGACTGGGAGCGGCATCGCTTCCGCGCACGCGTTCTCGCCGGTGATGGCACCGAGGGGCTCGAGGAGAACGACGTCTCGTTGAGCGAGGGCATCACGGGGTGGTCGTTCGCGCGCGGCCAGCCGTACCGCTGCGCCGACACCGATTCACATCCGGCCGCATCGACCATTCCCGGGACTCAGCGCGAGCCCGAGTCGATGCTCGCGATTCCGTTGATCGCCGGCGACCAGCGGCTCGGGATGCTCGACGTCTGGCGCAACGGGCTCGACGCCTTCAGCGAAGAGGATCTGGAGCGCACAGCGCTGCTCGGCTTCATCACCGCCGCCGCGTGGAGCAATGCTCAGATGTACGGCGAGCTCGAGCGCCGCGCGCTCACCGACGCGCTCACTGGGTTGTTCAACATCCGCTGGTGGCGCGACATGGGACCTCGAGTGATGGCCCAGAGCCTGCGCACCGGCGCGGGTGTCGGCATCCTGCTCATGGACCTCGACCACTTCAAGCAGATCAACGACAGCGCAGGACACGCTGCCGGAGACTCCGTGCTCCGTGCGGTCGCCCGTGCACTCCGGCGTGTCGTCCGTGACAGCGACTACGCGGTTCGCTACGGCGGGGAGGAGTTCCTCATCGTGCTCACCAACTCGAACGTCGACGGCGCCATGCGTGTTGCACAGGCGCTCCAGGCGGCGATGGCCGAGCTGCGCGCGCCGACATCGGAGATGAAGCGGGTCACCGCGTCGATCGGCGTCGCCGTCTTCCCGGACCACGGCGAGCAACTCGACGACGTCGTCGCAGCAGCCGACCTCGCCATGTACCAGGCCAAGCGCGACGGGCGGGATCGCATCGCCATCGCTCCTCTTCGCTGACCCAGTCGCGCGCAGCCATCACATGGTGGCGTTGGACGGATCCCCCCGTTCGATCGGCGGAAGGCCGAGTGCTTCGCCGAAGTTCACGCGGCCACCGACCCGCAACACCGAGTTCCGATAGATGCGTCCGGCCAAGATCGCGAACAGGTAGATCGTGCCGATCACGAGGATGACGCTGATCGCGACTTGCCAGAACGGCACCACGCCCGCCGCGATGCGGATCGGCATGATCACCGGCGTGAACAGCGGGATGAATGACAGGACGGTGGTCCCCACCGCGGCGGGGGTCGGGGCGGCGACGGTAAGCGCAAGGATCCACGCAGCGACGAGTACGAGCATCACCGGGAGGGCCACACTCGACACGTCCTCCTGGCGCGAGACCATCGAGCCTGCGGCCGCGAAGAGCAATGCGTAGATGAGATAGCCGAGCACGAACCACCCGACGCCGCCGAGCAACACGTCAACGCTGAGCGTTGGGATCGAGACGAGCTTGGTGACGCTTGCGACCACCAGGGCGACTCCGGCGACAAGCACGATCTGCACCAGCGCAACGAGGCCGATGCCGATGATCTTGCCCATCATGAGCTGCCACGGTCGCACCGTCGCCAGCAGGATTTCGACGATGCGGTTCGATTTCTCCTCGATCACGCCTGCTGCGACGAGCTGTCCGTAGATGATCAGGGACGTATAGAGGATTCCAGCGACGAGCAGTCCGATGACGATCTGCTCGACACGCGCGGCGTCGACGGGGGAGAGCTCATTGACGCTCACCGAGAACGCGAGTTGGCTCTCGACATCGCTCGGGGGTAGCGCGTGCTGTGTCAGGTATTGCGTCAGCACCTGCTCGCGCGCCACGTCGTTGAGCGCGACCTGCAACGTCCCATCGACGGTCGACTGGACGGTAATGGTGGTACTCGCACCGGAGCCGGTGACAAGGGCGTCAAGGGCACCGCTCGCAACATCCGCCTTTCCCACCGCAAGCGACGTGTAGGGGTGGACCGTGATTCCGACGCCGAGTCCTGCCGCCTCGGCGCGCACAGGCGCCGCCATCGACTGCGCCGGTCCGACGAAACCGACATCGAGTGACGTCGTCGATTTGTTGAAGACGAATGCCTGCAGCAGGATGTAGCCGGCAATAGCGATGACCGTCAGCACCGTGGTGATCGCAAAGACCCGCGATCGAACACGGGTCATGAACTCCCGCTCCGCGATCACCCGGATCAACGTCCGGCTATTCACCGACCGCGCCTCCGGTCATGACGTCTCGGAACAACTGCGTCAATCCCGGTCGATCGCGCCGGAACTCGTGCACGGGGCCCAGTGCCAGCGCCGCCCGAAGGACCGCCTGCTCGCCGGATTCGTCGGCGAGTTGCAGCAGCCAGCGTGAACCGTCCTGCTCGACCAGCGTCACACCTGCGATGCCGCTGTACCAGCCTGGTGCGGCAGCCGGGATGTCCACCCAGAAGCGCAGTGGCCCGCGTTCGGTCAGCTCCGTGACCGTTCCGGTGGCGACCATCTGCCCGTGATTGATGATCCCGACACGATCACAGAGCCGCTCCACGATATCGAGCTGGTGGCTCGACACCACGACGGGCCGACCTTCGTTCGCCTGCGCTCGAAGGACATCCGACATCGCATCCACGGCGACCGGGTCCAGTCCGGCGAACGGCTCGTCGAGCACGAGCAACTCGGGCGAGAATACCAGAGCGGCGGCGAGCTGGACCCGTTGTTGATTGCCATGGCTCAGTGCTTGGAGCTGGCTCTGCGCGCGGTCAGCCAGACCGAGGCGCTCGAGCCAGGACGTCGATGCCGCACGGGCGTCATGGCGCGACATGCCGTGCAAGCGCGCGAAGTACGTGAGCTGGGCGAGGATGGCCATCTTCGGGTACAGGCCGCGGTCCTCGGGGATGTAGCCGATCCGGCGCCGCAGCGCGAACGTGATCTCGGTGCCATTCCAGAGGACGGTCCCGGCATCGGCCTCGAGGACGCCCAGCACCACTCGCATCGTGGTCGTCTTGCCGGCGCCGTTGGCGCCCACGAAGCCGAAGATCTCCCCGTCCTGCACCGAAAGGCTCAACTCATGCAGCGCCTCGAGATCACCGTAGCGCTTCGTGACGCTTTCCAGTTGGAGCATCGTGATGGATTCTCCCCGATCAGCACCCGCCCGAGCTCTCGGCTCCTCCCGCAAGGTCCCCGAGGTCACCGCCGCCTTCTGGATCGCGAAGGTGCTGACCACCGGCATGGGCGAGGCGACCTCCGACTTCCTCGTGCATCAGCTGGCGCCAATCGTCGCGGTGGCGATCGGCGCGGTGGGCTTGACCGTTGCACTCGTCGTGCAGTTCGCGGCGCGCCGCTGCAACCCGTGGATCTACTGGCTCGCGGTCGCGATGGTGGCCATCTTCGGCACCATGGCCGCCGACTTCCTCCACGTCGAGCTCGGCATCCCGTACGTGGTGTCGACCGCATTCTTCACGGTGGTCCTCGCGGTCGTCTTCGTCGCCTGGTACCGGACCGAGCACACACTGTCCATCCACAGCATCGACGCGCCGCGGCGCGAGGCCTTCTACTGGCTTACCGTGATGTCGACGTTCGCGCTTGGCACCGCGGCGGGGGACATGACCGCCACCACGTTGCATCTCGGGTACTTCGTCTCCGGTGTCGCATTCACCGTGCTCATCGCCGTGCCCGCAGTTGCCCATCGCTGGTTCGAGCTGAACGCGATCGTCGCCTTCTGGTTCGCGTACATCGTCACGCGACCGCTCGGCGCGTCGTTCGCGGACTGGCTCGGTGTGTCGCACGCACGCGGCGGGCTCAACTGGGGAACCGGCGCAGTGAGCATCGGCACGGCGATCCTCATCACGGGGCTGGTGGCGTACCTCGCGGCGACTCAGCCGGCTACTGACCGGCGAAATACCGCGTCAAGCTGACCGGCGCTTCGTCGATCCACGCTTGCGTGCCGTGCAGCGCGCAGAGCATGAACGATGGTGTCGCCTTCGACGTCAGGGTCATCGTCACCCCGTGCGTGCCCTGCGGCGGCGTGATGAGCAGCGTCCTGTAGACGGGGCATGTCGCGGCGGAACTCTGCACGTCGGTCCATTCGACGGCCACGTAGGCTGCCTGTCCCGGTTGCAGGGTGATGAGTCGCACCGCCGGCATCGTGCCGTTGCTGTTGTTGATGAGCACGGACTGGACACGCACGACACCGAGATGCATCGCGTGATCATTCGCGACGCCTTCCAGGGTCGTGTAGCCCTCCATCGTGCACGGAGCGTTCCCGATGTTCTTGAGCATGATGTCGCCGCCCTCGGAGCCGGCGGCGCCGTCGAAGTCGAGGAACGACGGCGTGAGGTTGGCACCATCGCATCCGGCCGGCACGGCAGGCATCGGTGACGGCGTGGGCGACGGCGGGAGCGGGGACGGCGTCGGCGTGGCGAGCGGCACGACCGGATGCGTGCTCGTGCCGTTCGGCGTTGTCTGCCCGCGCAACGCGAGGCTCACCCCAAGCGCGCCGCCAACAACGAGGACGACGAGCGATGCGACGAGCACCGTGGCGAGTCCCTGACCGATGTGGAAGCGACTGCTCGGCTTCGTGCCGGAGGCCGCGACTGCATCCATGACCCGGGTGGTCGCATTGGGGTTGGGCACGAGCGGATCGATCGCGTTGTGGAGCTGATCACGGATCGTGCTCTCGATGTCGTCGCTGCTCATCGCATGGCCCCTCTCACGACTCCTGCCCATTCAGCATGTTTTTCAAGCTCTCGATGCCGCGACGCACGCGCGATTTCGCGGCATCCACCGAGCACCCGCTGATGGATGCGACCTCTTCAAACGGAAGGTCGAGATAGAAGCGGAGGACGAGCGCCAGTCGCACGCGCGGTGGCACGCGGCGCAGCGCGCTGATGACGTCGAGCGTGCCGGCGGTGTCGACGGCAGGCGCCTCGGCCGGCGGCGGATCGGCAAAACGAAGCACCGATGTCCAGCGGCTGCGCCGGGTCTCGCGGCACTGGTTGGCGACGATGGCCAGGAACCAGGGGCGCAGATCCGTTTCCGGGCGGCGGTTGTCCCGGCTCCGCCAGGCTCGCAGCGCAGCTGTCTGCACAGCGTCCTCGGCGTCCTGCGGGTCGAGGCGCATCGCAGCGGCCAGGCGCAACGCGGTGGAGATGAGCGGCCGGATCTCCGCGTCGAAACGGTCCGCGCGTGCGTCATCGCGGGTGCGATCGATGGCGCCGCCAATGCCCCGTGGGTGTTCTGCCGTCATGCTCGACACGTCCTTAATACGGTTCGAGGCACCGAAAAGGGGTCTTTTCGAGAAAGCCGGCCGGCGGGTCAGAAGCCCGGAAAGACTGCCCGCACCGCGTCGAGATCGATACCTTCAGCTTCCACCGATGCCGGCGTGTGCTCCGGATCCAGCCTGCCGTATGCGAGGCGGACCAACGCCTCTGACGGCAGATGGAGCGTCGCGGTTGCGTGATCCGAGGTCGACGGAAGGAGGCTGACTCCGTCCTTGACCGAAAGACGGAAGAAGCGGATCGGATCCGTGGTCACGATCTCCACCTCCATCGGCCCACCGTCGGCCTTTCCAGACCACTTGGCCAGGTCCCCGAGGTGATCGATCATGTCGTCGACGGCGTCTGCCGGCAGCATCGCGGACGGGTCGCTCATGACGACGATGTCCCAGGTGTGGACTGCGCTCTCTGCAAGGCGCATGCCGAGCAGGCGCGCGGCATCCACGTCCATGCCGAAGAGCTGCATCTGGAAGGCAGCGAGCTGCCCGGCGGGGACGGCATCCACGTGCTCGATGAACGCCGCAGTCGCGGCGAGCGCTTGGCCACGCTGCTCTTCGGGCGCCATTGCGTTCCACCTGTCCCATATCGGCTCGATGACCTCCCGTCCAGGTGGATCGGCGTTGGCAAGACCCGCATCGAGGTAGAGGCGGAAGCTCTCTGACGCGCTCCCGAGATGCGAAAGCACCTGCGCGATGTTCCAGTCCTTGCAATACGACGCGCCGACGAGCTGGTTCTCGGTCATCGGCTCCGCGCTGGCAACGAGCGTGCGTTGCCCCGTCTCCAGCGCGTCTCGTATCTGGCGCAATGTGCTCATGTCAGTCGCTCCCGATGGCCACAGGCTCTTTTGTTGGTGCATCCGACGCGGGCGCGATTGGAAGTCTCGGTTCGCCCTGACGCCACAGTCCGGACGGCCACCAGTTGCGGCGTCCCAGGAGCACGACAATCGCCGGCACGAGGATCGTGCGCACGACGAAGGTGTCCATGACAACACCGAACGCGACGCCGTAGCCGATCTGCTGGATCTGCGATCCGCCCGACGCGCCGCCGCCCGCGAACGCGAGGACGGCGAACGTCCCGCCGAGGATGAGCCCGGCCGTCGTCACCGTCGTTCCTGTCGCACCGATCGCGTGGCGCACCGCCTCGCGCGTCGAGAGGGCATGGGACTCCTCCCGTATGCGTGTCATGACGAGCACGTTGTAGTCGGAGCCGAGTGCCATGAGGAACACGAACATGAGGAACGGCAACACGAAGTTGATGCCGTCCTGACCACCGAGATGAACGAAGATGATCGCAGTGAGTCCGAGTGCGGCGAGGTACGACAGCAGCACGCTCGTGACGAGGTACAGCGGCGCGACGAGGCTCCGCATGACGATCGCGAGCAGAATGGCGATCAGAATCGCGACCACGGGGATGATGTGCCAGAGGTCGGACGACGAGAGCTGGTCGACGTCATATGCGAAAGGCTGAATACCGAATACGCCCGACGCCTGCGCATCGACGCTCGCACCGGTGCTCGTTGCGAGCGCGCGCACTTTGGGGATGTCGGTGATGGGCAGGGCGGCCCCGCCACGCTCCACTGCGATGTACTGAACGGTGCGACCGTCGGTGCTCACGAAGCGCGCGAGCGCCTGCAGCGCCTGCGCGTTGCCCGCATTGTGCAACGTCACCAACTGATCCGGCGTCAGCGGTTGCCCGGAGAATGCGAGCGGACCTTCGACGGTCGCGAAACCGCCGCCCGCGGCGAGCGATGACTGGATGGTCTGCAGGTCGTTCGCGTGCGACCAGATGGGCGTCGAGAACTTGAAGAGGAATTCGGTCGCGTTCAGGTTGGCGCTGCCGTAGTGCTCGGAGATGAGCGTGTCGCCGGCTGCTGAGTCGGTGCCGGTGGGTGCGGATTGATCGGCGAATCCCGCGGTGGTCGTCCCGACCTGACCGAGCGCGATCGCGCCGAAGATGATCGCGCCAACCACCGCTACGGGAAGCGGCCGGCGCACGACGCGCGCCGCGATGCGTCCGTAGATGTTCGCGCGAGGGTTCTCAACGAGCCGTGCCTTCGACGGCCAGAACACCGCGCGTCCGAAGATGGCAAGCAGTGCCGGCAGCAGCGTGAGCCCGGCCATGAGCATCAGCGCGATGCCGATCGCGAGCGCGGGTCCGAGGCTCTGATAGAAATCGAACTGCGCGATGATCAGCGACATCAGCGCAGCGATGACGATGAGCGCGCTGAATGTGATCGACTCGCCCACCGTTGCGACTGCGCGGCGCACCGCGTCCTTGGGTTCAAGTCCGCGCCGGAGTTCCTCGCGCATTCGGAACACGAGGAACAGCCCGTAGTCGGTCCCCGCGCCGAGCACGAGCACGATGAGGATGAACTGCGTGATCGCGGACACCTGGACGCCGAGGTGCGTTGCCCCAGCGATGACAGGGCTCGCCAGCGCGAGCACGAGCGCCGCGGGAACGAGCGTCACGAGCGGTGCGAGCAGCGCGCGGAACGCGATGAGGAGCAGCACGATGATGAAGAGCAGGGAGAACTTCTGGATATCGCCCATCGAGCTCTTCGACTGGCTCTGCTGGTCGACGAATCCCGGGATCGTTCCGGTGAGGTGGAAGTCGAGCCCACCCGAGTCGCTGGGAAAGCTGTGCCGGATGGCTGCGACCAGTGAGATCGCGTCGCTGCCCGCGCTGAACGGAGGGAGATCAGTGACGACCTGCGCCTGCTCGGCGTGCTTGTCGGGGGAGAGCCCGAAGTCCTGCACGCGCAGCACGCCGGGGATGGCGCGAATCGTCGCCTCTGCGTTGGTGATCTGCTGTATGTCCGCAGTCGAGAGTGTCGCCGTCTCGCGTGCGACTACCAACGTCGCGATGCCGTGCTGCGAATCCTGGAAGGGTTGCGCGAGGGCCTCCGCCTGCACCGATGGCGAGTTGGCGGGGAGGAAGCTGCTCTGCGAGTCCTTGGCCACATCCGAGAGGCCGGGAAAGGCTTTGACCGAGAAGATCGTGATCACGAGCCAGCCGATGACGATCGGCCAGCGGAAGCGAACCGAGAAGCTCCCGATGCCTGCGAATACTCGGGTGGTCATCGAGGGGCGGGCGTGGCATGTTGCTTCATGCCGTTGATAGTACACGCCATGAAGCTTTTGGCCGACTCTCGAGATCAGGAGTCGAAGCCCAACCCCATGAGATCGAGGCCGCGGAGCCACAGATTGCGCCGGCCCTCGTTCCGGTCGGCGTGGTCGAGCGACCAGCGTGTCAGCTGGACCACCGCGTAACGGAGCGGCTCCGGCGGGAACGGCAGTGGGCGGGTGCGCACCATGCGCAGACGGGTCCGTTCAGTGGGCTCTCCGGCCAGGAGGTCGAGCATCACCTCCGCGCCGAAGCGCGACGCACCGACGCCGAGACCCGTGTATCCGAGCGCATAGGCGACACGGCCGCCGTGGCTCGTTCCCCAGAAGGCACAGAACCGGCTACACGTGTCGATGGCACCGCCCCATCGATGCGTGAAGCGCACGCCGTCGAGCTGCGGAAACGTCGCGAAGAAGTGCTCAGCGAGCTTGTCGAATGTCGCCGCGCGCTGCTGAAGCTTCGGCGCGACGCGATTGCCGTAGTGATAGATGGCGTCGTACCCACCCCAGAGGATGCGCGAGTCCGCGGTGAGGCGGTAGTAATGGAATTGGTTGCCGCTGTCACCGATGCCTTGACGGTGCCTCCATCCGATCGACTCGAGCTGCGCGGCGCTCAACGGCTCCGTGACCAGCACGTAGTCGTAGACGGGAAGGATGAATGGACGCAGGCGCGCGAGCAGCGGTCGATCGGCGTTGGTCGCGAGTGCCACCTGCCGCGCGGTGACCGTGCCGTGCGGTGTGTCGAGACGCACGCGGCCGGCCGTGTTATGGAGCGAGCGCACGGGGGTGCCGTCGTGGAGACGCACGCCCGCGTCGATGCACGCGCTGCGCAGGCCCCACGCGAGCCGCGCGGGATTGACGATCGCCGTGCTGCCGTGCACCCACATGCCCCCGCGATACGAGGGAGACACCACCTCACCACGCAGTGCGTCGGCGTCGAGCAGGTCGACCGTGTGGCCGTGCCGGCGCATCTCGCCGGCGAGGTCGGTGAGATCGTCGAACTGCCAGGGTGCCGTCGCCACATCGAGCATGCCGGTGCGCTCGAAAGCGCAATCGATCTTGTGCGCCGCGATTGTGGCCTCGATGGCGTCGAGGTTCTCGAGACCCATGCGATCGAGCGTGTCGAGCTCGGAGGCGAAGCGGCTGAGACCGTTCGAGAACCCATGCGTCAGGCTGGCGTCGCAGAAGCCGCCGTTGCGTCCTGACGCCGCTGCTGCAGTGCGTCGGGCTTCGAGGACCACGACGTCGAGCGACGGCGCGCGTTGTTTGGCCAGCAATGCCGACCAGAGTCCGGTGAAGCCGGCGCCGACGATCGCGAGGTCGCACTCGGTATCGCCGTCAGGCGGTGCCGCTGCCTGCGGCGCGTCCGGATCGTCGAGCCAGAACACCATGGGCGCGGCATCGCTCAGGGCTGGATGGTGCGGGATCGTCTCCACGGTAGGCATCGGCGGTGGCTCAGCCGAGTGCTGAGTTTTTGACCATGATGACTGCAAGTCCGTCGTCGTACACCCGGGTCCACTGCGGGTCGACCTCGAGTGCGAGGACCTCCGGTGCTTCGGGCACGTCCACCACGTAGTCGATGTCGTACTCCGTGAAGATCTGCTGCCAGTCAGGGTTGCCGAGCTCCACATCGGCGACCTGCTGCATCACTTTGTTGCCGAGCAGGGTTGCCTCACCGAACGAGAACACCTTCCGGTTGGCCTCCGGATAGAAACGGCTGATGAGATAGCCGCCCCAGCCGTACTGGTTGAACATGTATGTGCCCACGGTCGGGTGCGCTGCGAGCCAGTTGGACGCGCCCACGGGGAAATTCGCAGCCGTGGCCTTCGTCTGACCGGACAGCGTGGAGCGGACGAAGAGACCTGTCCCAATGATGGCCACGGCAAGGACCGCGACAGCGCCGCCCAGCACGACCCTTGCTCTCGGTTGCATCCACTCGGCGATGCGCTGCGCCGGTGAGAAGCGCTGCCATCCCGCCGAGAAGGACCAGATGAGCATTGGGGTTTCCGCGGCCACGAACAGTGCCGAGTGGCGGACCGCCGAAAGCGCGAGGTACGTGACCGCCAGCGTCAAGCAGACGTCCCACAGCGATGGCCGGCGTAGCGCGAACGCGATCGGGATGAGCAGCAGCAGCAACTCGAAGCCGCGCTCCTCGAGCACGTGGAAGTTGGGCGACTGCCATTCGGCGATGAAGCTCTGCTGCACCCCGGAGAACTGCGGCTGGATGACGTAGCCGTAGAGGCTGATGCCGCGCGGGTTCAGCGCGGCAGCGATGACACACGCCACGAAGATGAGGATGAGATTGCGGACGCGTCGCTTGTGCTCGTCGCCGTCGACGCGACGGATCCAGTGCACCGCCTCGACGAACGCCGCGACGCCGACCGGCACGAGTCCGAACAGGAATCCGCCGTGGAGGTTGGCCCACGCCACCATCACGAGCGGGAGCCAGTAGATGGCGCGCGACTTCCCCCGCAGATAGCGGTCGAGCCAGAGCAACTCGAGACACGTGAAGGTGAACGTGATCATCTGCGGGCGCGGTCCCCAGACCTCTGCGCCCCCGAGCCCCGCGATGCCGATCGCGATCGCGGCGATGAGCTTGTTGCTCATCTCGAGCCCGACCCGGCGCCAGATCAGCACGAAGCCCACGAAGGTGACCGCTGCGAAGCCGATCGAGACGAGCGTCAGACCCCCGACCTTGAAGAGCAAGTACGCGATGATCTCGGTGGTGTACTCGGGGTCGATCCACTGTTTGCCCGACACCGTGAACGTGAAGAGATCCTGCGACACCACCTGGCGGTGATCGACCATCCACTGGCCCGTGACGATGTGCCAGAAGATGTCCGGGTCACCGCCCCGTCGGACGATCACGCAGAGGATCACGATGAAGGCCGCGATCAGGACGAGCCAGCCCGGTGTGACACGTCGAATGCGGCTGCCGAGCGCGACTGACATCGCCGCGAAGGGTACTCAGTGACGCCTTTCCCTCGGCTGCCAGGTCTCCGGCGTCACAAACGAGGGATCGGCGGTGCTTCTCTGTTGTGGTCGATTCCCGTGTCGCTCCGGTCCGCGCGGTTCCGTTCGTGAACCTCAGGCCGTCCCGCCCGTCGGTGCAGTCCACGTCGACAGGCTTCGAGCGCCTGTTCACGGCCGAGTACGCGCGAGTGACCGCGATCGCCGGTCGCGTGCTTGGTGACCAGGCGGCTGCCGAGGACGTCGCCCAGGACGTCTTTCTCGATCTGCACCGTCGCTTCGGGGACGATCCGGGCGCGCAGGCGCCTGCGTGGCTGCACGCCGCGGCCGTGCACACCGCCCTCAACGCGATCCGCAGTCGTCGCCGGCGTGGCGCCCGCGAGGAGCAGTTCGCCGCGGACGCGCCGCCTGCCGGCGATCCTCAGGCGGCGGTCGAAGCGGCCGAGATGCGGCGCGAGGTCAGGGCGGCGCTGGCGCGCGTTCCCGCGAAAGACGCAATGGTGTTGGCGCTGCGCTACAGCGGGCTCAGCTACGCGGAAACGGCCGCGGCGCTCGGCATTGGTGTGAGTGGGGTGGGAACGAGGTTGCGGCGCGCCGAAACGCGCCTGCGCAAGGAGGTTATCGATGCATCTCTCTGACGGGACTCTCCGTCGCAGTCTGGACGAACCGGTCGCGCTCGACGGGCGCTCCCGGGGTCATCTCGAGTCGTGCGCGCGCTGCCAGAGCCGGCTCACCGGCGTCGCGGCCGACGCCGCCGGAGCCGGTGCGTTGTTCGCGTCACCGCAACCCGCAGTCGATGTCGAGGCGGCGCGCATGCGACTTGCCGCGGCTTCTGGCGCAGGACCCGCCACTCGGGACCGGAGCGTGCGCCACGCCCCCGCGCCACGGCGGCCGCTCGGCGCGTGGGGCGGAAGGGTCATGGCGGGAGTGGCATGCGCCGCTGCCGCAAGCGTGCTGCTCGTCGTCAGCGGCGGTGCCCAGGACTTCCTCAGCCTCTTCCAGCCTTCGCAGTTCGCTGCAGTGCCGGTGAGCGCGACGGACGTCCGATCGCTGGCCGGTCTCACGGGCTATGGGACGGTGACCGGCGGATCGACGCCGTTCCGGATCACCGCGGAGGCGAGCGCCGCGGCAGCCGGCGAACTGGCGGGCATCCCCACGCCGGTCATGCCGGTTCCCGCGGGGGTGTCCGGCGCGCCGCGTTACGCGGTGGTCAACGGCACCGTCGTCTCATTCACCTTTCAAGCGGAGCTCGCACGTGCTGCTGCCGCTCGTGCGGGTGGTCAGCTCCCCGCCATGCCGGCCGGCCTCGACGGGAGCACGCTCACGGTCTCGATCAACCCGGCAGTGGTGATCTCGTATGGTCTTGACGTGAGCGCGCTTTACAAAGGCGGTGGCTCGCTGCCGTCGAGCGGACCGGCCATCGTCGTTGTCGCCTCGCGGACGCCAACCGTTTCGTCCACCGGCGTGACCGTGGAGCAGCTCGAGAACTACCTGCTCTCGGTCCCGGGGATTCCCGCCGGAGTGGCAGCCGAGATTCGAGCGATCCGTGATCCGGAGCAGACGGTGCCGATCCCCATCCCCATCGACCTCGCGAGCGCATCGGCGGTGAACATCAACGGAGCTCCCGGACTGCTGATCGGCGACTCGACGGAGCTCGGTAGCGTCGTGCTCTGGCAACACAATGGCGTTGTGTACGTGGTGGCCGGAACGGTGAGCGCGGCCGACGCGCTCGGCATCGCCCGCTCGCTCCACTGATGCCGGATGGCATGGTCGCCGCTGTCCCACAGGATGAGCCCGCGGTTCGAACCCTCGAGCTGACCAAGCACTACGGCCCGGCGGTGGCGCTGTCCGGCCTCAGCATGGTTGTGCCGCGCGGCGAGGTGTTCGGCTTTCTCGGGCCGAACGGCAGCGGCAAGACGACGGCCGTCAAGTTGCTCCTCGGCCTGACCCGGCCGACGGGCGGCGAGGCCTGGGTGCTCGGGGCACGGGCCGGCGATCGCCGGACCCGCACCCGGATTGGCTATCTCCCGGAGTTGTTCCGCTACCAGGGCTGGCTCAGCGCGCGCGAGGTGCTGGCGCTCCATTGCCGGCTGGCGCAGATCGCTCGCGCAGAGTGGGCTGCGCAGATATCGGGCGCACTCGCGACCGTCGGGCTTACCGGGCACGCGGATGCGAAAGTCGAGACGTTCTCGAAAGGGATGCAGCAGCGCCTGGGCCTCGGTGTCGCGCTCCTCGGCGATCCGGCGCTGGTGGTGCTCGACGAGCCCACGTCAGCGCTCGACCCCGTCGGCCGGGCCGACACGCGCGACATCATCCGGCGCCTTCGCGATCGCGGGTGCGCGGTGTTCCTCAACTCGCACCTGCTCGGCGAGGTCGAGCAGGTGTGTGACCGCGTTGCGATCGTCTCCAACGGGCGGGTCCTCGCGACCGGCGGCCTCGACGAGTTGCTCGGCACCGGCGGCGTGCGGCTGCGGCTCAATGGCGTGACCGATGTCGCGCGAACAGCGCTCGCGCGGCGCGGGATGGTCTCGGAACACGACGGCTGGTACATCGTCACCGGCGTCGGCGCCGAAGCGGTGCCGGAATTGATCGCGGATCTGGTGGGCATGGGCGCGCGTGTCTACGCGGTCGAGCCCGTGCGCCAGACGCTCGAGGAACGATTCCTCGCGCTGCTGCGCACCGAGGAGGCGACATGGCAATCCTGACGATCGCCAGGCTCACGGTCCGAGAAGCCGCACGGCGAAAGTTGCTGATCGCGCTGGCGGTCCTGACGCTCATCGTGATCGGTCTCACAGGCTGGGGGTTCCAGCATCTCGCGACCCTCACCAACTCCGACGGGACGCGCATTCCCGCTGACGAGCTCCGTCTCGCGACGTCGCAGGTGCTCGTCCTCGTCGAGTTCATGTTCAGCGCAGTTCTCGCGCTCAGCGCGGTGGTCACCGCGTCGCCGTCGATCTCGAGCGAGGTCGAGTCCGGTGTCGCACTCGCGATGCTGGCGCGACCGGTGAGCCGGTACCAGATCGTGCTCGGGAAATGGCTCGGTTTTGCCTCACTCATCGTGGTCTACGTGGGGGCCACCACGGCCCTGGAGCTCATCGTGGTGAACATCACCAGCAACTACGTCCCGCCGGGTCCGGTGGCGCTGGCGGCATACCTGAGCGCCGAAGGAATCGTGGTGATGTCGCTGGCATTGCTGCTCAGCACGTGGCTCTCTGGAATGACGGCCGGGGTCATCGCCCTGGTCCTCTTCTTCGTGGCATGGATCGGCGGAATCGCAGGAGCAATCGGGGAGGTGTTCGGCAACGTCGCGATCAGTAACGCCGGCACCATCAGTCAGCTCGTGCTTCCGACCGACGCGCTCTGGCGTGGCTCCGTCTACGAGCTGGAACCGGTGCTGTATCGCGACGTGCTCGGGGCCACCACCGAGCGCGCGGGAAACCCGTTCTTCGTCCAGTCGCCGCCGTCGATCGCGTTTATGCTCTGGACGGCCTGCTGGGTTCTGGGCATCGTCGGACTCGCCGTCTGGAACTACCGGCGAAAGGAAGTCTGAGAGGGCTCGGGCGCTTCCGGTTAAGAACCTACTCAGGATTCGCACAGCCTCTTGACAGGCGACGATCGCGAGGACGATAGTGCGCTTCACGCGTTCGGCGCAATCGATTGTCCCGCACAGGAGGGCTATCCATGACATGGAGGAGTTCGTCGGATGGAGGTCACCGCCTGCGAGGCGTGATGACCGGCTGGTCGCGAAGGCGCTCTCGCCTTGTCGCCACCGGGATGACCCTGGGCTTGAGCGCAGTGCTCCTCGGTGTGACACCTGTCCCGGTCGCTCAAGCGGCCGCCAAGGTGGACTCCCTGAAGCCGGCCAAGACGGGCGAGCTGGACTGCAACGGCGACAGCCCGGCGCAGAAATCGGTTCGTGCGATGACCTGCACCGACATCAAGGGCATCCTCGGTGTCGACAACCAGAACACGTGGGGCGGCAAGTTCTACGACAACGGCCAGTACATCGGCCACGACGAGCCGGACACCACCTTTGAGTCGTCGAAGCCCGGTTCGGGTGGCAACGTCACGTTTACCGAGACAATTGGGGCCGATCCGAGCGCCGCGGCGACGGACGTGACACCGGGCAAGGACGTCTCGCACTGGTTCGAGCTGTCGCCTGCGCCATGGATGTCTATGTCGCTGTGCGATCCCAACTCGTACCCGCAGGCTCCCTGCACACCGAACTCCGACTCAAACGCCCCGACCAGCACGTTCAACGGCGGCGGGTCAACGTTCATGGAGATGCAGCTCTACCCGCCCGGTTTGCCGCCGTTCGTGGACAGCAGTGGCTGCGACACGACGCACTGGTGCGCGGCGCTGACGATCGACAGCCTCGAGTGCACCGAGGGCTTCACGAGCTGCAACTCCAGCTGCGAGGAGCCGGTGAACTTCGCGTTCATCCAGACCAACGGCGTGCCGACCGGGGCGCCAAGCCCGCAGGGCGCGAACACATCGACGTTCACGCCCAACGGCAACACGCTGCTGATGAACCCGGGGGACAAGATCACGATCCATATGGCTGATGCGCGAGCCCCAGGCGGGGGGAACGCGTTCAAAGTCACGATCCAGGATCTGACGACGCACAAGAGCGGCTGGATGCAGGCGTCTGCGGCGAACGGCTTTGCCACCACCTCGATGGCGGACTGCAGCGGCACGCCGTTCAACTTCGAGCCCGAGTACTCGACCGCCAAGCAGGGCAACATCACGCCATGGGCAGCGATCGCGACCGATATCAGCACTGAGTTCGAGACCGGCCACTGGGAGTCGTGCACGACCCTCTCAGATCAGCTGAGCAGCAACCCGTTGGACTCCTCGGACACGAGCCCTGACTACAACGCGTGCGCAGGCCCCTACGAGACCGCCAGCGATCCCGGCGGTGGAGCGGAGACAGGCGAAGCGAACTGCTACCTCGAGGGTGCCACGCATCCCGGCTACGACGGGCCGGGCACGTCGACGCAACCCGACCAGGCGACCGGATGCCAGGACAACGTGTTCCAGAACGGCGACCTCGACTTCGACGGATCGCCCTACTGGACGGAGTGGCCTACCGGCACGACAGCCGGCATATATCCGGCGAGCTTTGTCGAAAACATGCCGACGACACGAGGCTCGCAGTACACCCACTTCTTCTTCCAGACGGACATCGCGCTCAGCGAGTCCAGCTGCACGGCCACGACGTTGAGCGGATGCACGGTGCCACCTGACGGCCCGGGCAACTTCTACCCGTACTGGAGCGTGACGCATAGCGGCGGCGCATGCGTGCTCGAGTTCGGCAACGTGTCTTCGCGGGTCCAGGACTTCGGCAAGGATGCCGAGTACGGCACCAACCAATTCGAGACTCTCGGCTACCCGGAGTTCGAAGGCCCGATCCACCCGGTTTCGGCCTGCTGAGGGCAGCTCACTTCGGTTGACTGGCGCCGACCCTCGCCGGCTGAGCGATGTGCTCAGCCGGCAGGTCGGTGCCTCATCAGGAAGTGGCGGCGTGTTTCAAGAACCGCTGTCGAGTTGGCTATCCTGCGTCGACGCGGCGTTGACGGCAGAGAGGAAAGGGGCGCTGGGGCATGTATGACGACATCGATCGACCCCTGCGTCGACGGCGCTCCACTCGCGCGCCGCTGATGGCAGGCTTGCGGCGCATGTTCGCCGTGCACGCCGAAGCCCGGACGCGAGGCATCCCGGTCGATGCCGTGCTGGAAGAGCTCGAACAGCGCACCGCCGCGACCAAGCCCGTGAGCCGCCGCGGGTTCCTCACCGGCGCGGCCATCGCGGGCGCAGGTGTTGCGCTCGGTCCCACCGCGACACGCGCGCTTGCCGCAAGCCGGCGCGCGCGGTCGCAACAACCGCGCATCGCGGTCGTGGGGGCCGGCCTGGCCGGGCTGCGATGCAGCCACCTGTTGTGGACCCGGCACGGTGTCGCGTCGACGCTCTACGAGGGACATGCGGACCGCATCGGCGGACGATGCTGGTCGTTGCGCGACTACTTCTCGAGCGGGCTGATCACCGAGCACGGTGGCGCGTTCATCGATTCGGACCAGATTGCTGCGCTGGACCTCGTGAAAGAGCTCGGGTTGACGCTCGAGGATTACAACGGCGGCGAGCTCATCGGGCTGCCGGAGATCTACTGGTTCAACGGCGGTTACTACACGTATGCCGAGGCGAGCGCCGACTGGGAGAGCTTCGGCTATGCCGCGTTCCACAACGCGGTCAGGGAGTCGAACACAGACGCCGGCATGGCGCGTCTCGACAGCCTCTCCGCGCCGGAGTGGCTCGACCAGACACCGATCGGGAGCACATCCCGTTTCGGCCAGCTGATGCTCGCCAACACCGTCTCGGAAAACGGTGGCGATCCCGGTGATCAATCAGCGCTCGACCTCATCGGGCTCACCGGTGTCAACCCGCGAAGCTCGCTCGATCCGCTGCCCGGGTACGACGAGAAGTGGCACGTCATCGGTGGCAACGACCAGATGGTGCACGGGATGGCGGGACAGCTCCCCGGCGGCACCATCCAGATGGGCCATCGCCTCATGGCGCTGCGTCAAAACAGCAACGCGTCGTACACGCTCGTCTTCGAGACCGGCGCGAGAACCGTTGACGTCGTCGCCGACTTCGTCACGCTGGCACTGCCGTTCACGATGCTGCGCGACGTCGACCTCAGCGGCTCCGGCTTCAGCGCAGCGAAGTTACGCGTCATCAACACGATGGGCATGGGCACGAACGCGAAGATCCATGTGGAGGTCTCGAAGAAGACGTGGGCGCCATTGGGCTTCAACGGCGTCGCCTACACCGACTGGCACAGCTTCGACGTCTGCTGGGATGACTCGGTGCCGCTCGGGCCCGACGGTGCACCGGCCCTGTTGCTTGCGTTCCCGGGTGGGAGCACCGGTCGTGACACGCTGACAGGTGCTGCGCACGGCCCGTCTCCCGAGCGCGACACGAACTGGTTCCTCGATCGCATCGAGCCGATCTTCACGGGCACTCGAGCGGCGTTCACCGGCGCCTCGTACGAGGACCACTGGGCGCTCGATCCGTGGGTCAAGGGCGCGTACTCCTTCTACAAGGTGGGCCAGTACCAGTTCTATGGCGGCACCGCCGCGCAGACCCAGGGACGCGTGCACTTCGCCGGCGAGCACACGTCGATCAACAACCAGGGATTCCTCGACGGCGCCGTCGAGACCGGTGTGCGCGCCGGCAAACAGATCTGGGCGCAGCTCTGACGGCGGTCAGCCGGCGCTGACGGCTGCGGGTCGGCGTCGGGCGCGGTACGCCCGTGCCTTCTCACGGGTCCCGCAGACACGCATGGAGCACCAGCAGCTGCAGCCGTTCTTGGAGTGGTCGTAGAAGGCCCAGCGGCACGTATCCCTGCGGCAGACCTTGAGGCGATCCCACGTTCCCATGAACGTCGCTTCGACGATCGCAGTCGAGATCATCCCGAGGAAGCTGTCGACACCGGCGCAGTCCACCGCGAGGGTCGCTCCCGCGTCGGTGAAGACGGGGCGCAACGGGGAATGGCCGAGGAGCTGCTGCAATCTCACACGAACGTCCGGTGCGACGTTCTCTCCGGTGTGTGCCTCGAGCAGATCGCGAAGCGTTTCCCGGGTGGCAACCAGCCGCGCCCGCTGCTTGTCCGAGACCTGGACCGGCACCCCGGTGACGCGTTCGAGCCACTCGGCGGCGAGTGGCGCAGTACGGAGCTCGTCGACGCCGTCGGGCATCTCAGTGCTGTTGAGGAACCGCTGGACGAGCTGGAGTGAGCCGGGGGCGGGGGTGCGGGGTTCAGGGTCGCTCATCGCTATCGTCACCAGTATACGCATTTGACAAGTGATCGTTGATGCAGTACGATGTCACTAGTAAACCACGTTGGGTGGTTACTAAACGGAGGCAATGACCATGTACGGACCCCAGTTGATCGAGATGGCCCAAGTGGCCGAGCAGGAGCACATGCTCAAGGCAGTCGTGGAGCGGACTCGTGCGCAGCAGCGTCGCGAGATGCGCGAGCTTCGCGGACCCGGACGGTTCGAACGCGCGTGGACGGCCTTCTGGGCTCGCGGCGACTACGGGCAGGCAGCCCGCGCCGCGACGAACGACGGGCAGACCATCGATTTCACGCCCTGCACGAACTGCTAAGTGCTCTCGGCATCAGCCGTATCAAGAACATTTGCCGCCAGGCGGGCGGCGATCCCACTCGCCACCGCCTGGCCGGCCGTGCTTTCAGGCTTCCTGCGCGCCTGCTCCTGAAAGCACCCGAGGAACTCCTCGCGGAGCCCGAGCCGCGGAAGCGCTGCGAGCACAACTCCGCGTAACTCCTCCGGCCACCACTCCGGGTGGCGTCCGGAGATGTCGAGTCCGGTTGCAAGCTCGAGCACGTGGCCTTCAGGGTCGGACGCGACATCCACGTCGTTCCACATGTGCCGGACGATGATCTCCGCCACTCGCTGTCGCCGCGCGACAGGCCAGCCCGCGCCCGCGCCGAAGACCCACGCGACGTGTCCGCCTGCCTCTTCAAATGGCACCGTGTGGCTGTCGAACTCCGGCACGAGACCGATGTCATGCAGCATCGCGGCGACGAACAGCAGCTCAGCGTCAAAGGCGATGTCCTGACGCTCTGCGTACGACACTCCCCAGATGTACGAGCGGAGTGAGTGGTTCACCAATGCGGGCGACGCGTATGTCGTGACCACCTCAACCGCTGCATCGCAGACAGGGGTTCCGGGCAGGGTGATGCCGCCAATGGGCTTGGCACGGTACACAGCCGTCAGAATGACAACTCGGATGTCAGCAGCGCCACTCGGGACGTGGTGGGGACTGCAATTGGGAAGCGGTGATGGGCGCTCTCGTGGTTTCGGAATTCATCACGTTGGATGGTGTCTTCCAGGACCCCGGCGGCTCCGGCGAGTTCGATCGCGGTGGGTGGGCGTTTCAATTCGATCGCGGACCCGAAGGCAACAAGTTCAAGTTCGACGAGGTCATGGCGGCCGGCGCGCTGTTGCTCGGCCGCGTCACGTACGACGGCTTCGCCAAGGCGTGGCCGGGGATGCATGACGAGTTCGCCGACAAGATGAACACGATGCCGAAATACGTTGTGTCGTCGACGCTGGGCGACGGCGAGTGGAACAACTCCACGGTCATCGCCACGAACATCGTGGATTCGATTCGCGCGATCAAGCGCGACGTTGAAGGCGACATTCTCATCAACGGCAGCGGACAGCTGGTGCGGACGCTGATGTAGCACCGTCTGGTCGACGAGATGCGCCTGATGGTCTATCCGATCATTCTCGGCGCGGGGCTGGGCCTGTTCACGAACGCGGATGAGCCGAGCAAGCTCCGGCTCGTCGAATCGCGAAAAGCCGGTGAGACGATGATCCTCGCCTACCGCCCGCAGACCGCGTAGACGCACGTCGCGTCAGCCCCAGAGAAAGCTCGAGAAACGTCCGGCCAGCTCGTCGACATCGACGTTCGGCCATGTCCCGGTCGGGAAGAGTCCGCGCTCCAGGTACTGCCATGCGGCGGTGCGACTCGCGCATCCCGGTTTGTTCGGCCCGAAGACCGGTTTGGCGGATCGACGCGGATTGGCGCCGGTCTGCTCGGGCTCACTGGAGTACAGCAACGAGTTGTTCGCGATCGCCTTGTTGGCCGCGACGGCGGCGCAGTACGCGCCGGTAAACGGCCCGTTGATCGCATTTTCGTAGAAGCCGGCTGTGTACCCCGAACCGTGGAACGCCGCGTAGTACGCGGCGATGTACGTCGACGTGATCGGGTCGTTGGTCTCGACATCGCGGAAGATCGCCGCGCCGTGTGGCACGCCGAGCGACGCTGCCTGCGCGATCGCCTGTTGCGCATCAATGGCCCCCGAGGTGAACACGTGGTTCGGGTCGTCGATGAGGAGAATCAACAAGCCCTGCCCATGGATGTATGCGGCCTCGGTGGTGCTCAGCTTGGTGCTGTAGATGAGGTAGCGGCCCACGAACTGCGGAACACCGAGATCCGACTTCGTCTGCGTGATGTCGCCGCTCGTCTGCAAGTTGTCGGTTGTGTCGATGCCCCACAACGCGGGGTGAGCCGCAGCCGGCTGCACCACCGCCGGAGCAGACGCAGCGTGCGCCTGTTGTGCGACCACCGATGACGCAAGCGTTGTCCCAGCGATCACCAGATTTCGAAGCCGCCTCGACGCCATCCGCCTTCCTCCTCGTATCCGACCGGGCGGCCATGCTAGCAGCGCTGCACCGATTGCCGGTCTGCGCCGGGTTTCGCCCGCGCGACTGCGTACCATCGTGCCGTGCCGGCCCCGGACCCGCGCGTCACACTCCGCCTCGCAACCCGTTCTGACGTGCCCGCGATCGCGGCGATGCACCTTGCGAGCTGGCGGGCCACCTACACGGCGATCACGCCGCCGGAGTTCATGAGCACGATCACGCTGGAGGGACGTGTCAAGCGCTGGGAAGCGGCGTTCACGCCGCCGGCGTCGGAGACGACCGAGACGACCGTTGCTGTCGATGGACAGCGGATCCTCGGCGTCTGCAGCTTTGGGCCGCGCCGCGAGCCGCCGGATCCGGGCGCCGGCGAGATCTACTCGCTGCACGTCGGGCCGGGCTCGCTCCGCGCCGGCATCGGTCGGATGCTCCTCGACAACGCGCTCGTGCGGCTCGGGGCCCGCGGCCTCACGACCGTCTTCCTCTGGGTGCTTCGCGACAACGCAAACGCGCGGGGTTTCTACGAAGCACGCGGATGGTCGCTGACGGGCGAGGATCGCGCCGATGACCGCAGCGGGTTTCCCATCGCGGAAGTCCGTTACGCGATCCAGCAAGGGACCGCAAACGGCTGATATGTTGCGCGCCTGCGCTGGTTCGGGTGAACCGGCAGAGGAGTCAGGACATGACGATATCCCCAACGGACGTCGGGTTTCCCTTTCCCCAGAGTGCGCTCGCCACAAACGCTAGCGGGCGGCTCACCGATGACCAGCGCCGGCAGTGGCGCGCGAACTCGCGGGGATACCGCAGGAGCGAGCTGAGCTTTTTCGTGATCCTCGTGATCATCGGTGCGCTCGTTGCCTTTGCCCCGGGCCCCGCGAAGGACGCGACCATCAAGCCGATCATCGGCATCGTCTGCTTCGTCATCGCGGCGCTTCTCCTGGTGCGTGCGCTCACGGGTGGCGATGCCATCAGCGAGGACGTGCGCGCCGGACGTGTCGAGTCGGTGGAGGGAGCGATCACGAAGTTCGCGCACACCGGAAACGGCCGCGGTTCGAGCTCGACCGCCTTCTACCTCGATGTCGCCGGCAAGCGCCTGCACGTCTATCGGGCCGGATACCTCGCCGCACCCGGGGTGGGCTACGTTCGCTTGTACTACCTGCCGAAGAGCCGGCACGTCATCAACCTCGAGCGCCTGCCCGATCCGGTGACGCCGGCGCTCACCCCCGCCAACGCGCAGAGCGCGGTGCAGGACCTGCTCGCACATCGCCGGCATGACGAGAATTCGCTCGCCGAGACCCGGGCGAACATGGCGGCAATGGCGTCGCAGCTCAAAGCCCAGATGCAGCAGAACGCGGTGCAACCACCGCCTGATCAGCGCGACGCGCGTCCGCTCGCGGAAGCGATCGTCGGCACATGGACGAGCGCGTTCATGACGGTCAGCTTCGCGCCGGACGGGACCGCGACATCGACCGCGCCGAACGGCCGTCAGACAACCGGCCGCTGGTCCGTCGACGCACAGGGGCAGCTGCATGCGGGGTTGGCGGGGAAGGACAACGTCGGCCAGGCGTGGATCTCCGGCACGACGCTGACCATCTCGGAGGAGGGGATGGGCATCACGTTCGAGCGGTCCGGAAGCTGATGCACGGGCGCGCCGGCGATGCACCGGTAGGATGAGCGCGATGACCGACGCTCGGATGCCGGCGGTGTTCCTCGGACATGGCAGTCCGATGAACGCGCTCGAACACAACCGCTATACCGCCGCGTGGGCGTCGTTCGGCGCGTCGGTGCCTCGCCCACGCGCGATCCTCGTCGTGTCGGCGCACTGGTACATCGGCTCAACAGCGGTTACGGCGATGCCGACGCCGCGCACCATCCACGATTTCTATGGATTCCCGCAGCCGTTGTTCGATTTCCAGTACCCGGCGCCGGGCTCGACGAGCTTCGCGGACGAGGTGTCGGAGGTCGCCAAGCCGGTGTGGGTCGGGCTCGACCACGATAGTTGGGGCATCGATCACGGGTCATGGTCAGTGCTCGCGCATGCGTTCCCCGACGCCGACATCCCCGTCGTGCAACTCTCCATCAACGCTGGCAAGCCGTTCGACTACCACCTCGACCTCGGTGCGAGGCTTGCGCCGCTTCGCGATTCCGGCGTGCTCCTGATGAGCAGCGGCAACGTGGTGCACAACCTCGGTGGCATGGACTTCGGCAACCCGGACGGCGCGTACGACTGGGCGGAACGCTTCGACGGCGCGGTCCGCGAGAAGATGCTCGATGCACCGACGGACGTGCTCACCGTCGACGCCCGTCCCGAGTTCCGGCTCGCAGTGCCGACTCCCGATCACTTCCTGCCGTTGCTGTACCTCGCCGGCACGGCGGGTGCGGGCGGTCAGACGCTCGACGTGCTCGTCGACGGATACACGTTCGGCTCGCTGTCGATGACGTCGTACACGCTCGACGCTGCGTGTCCGGAGCGCGATGACGTTGATGCGCCCGCGGCGGCATTTCCGGACCCCGCGCTGTTTCCTCCGGACGAAACCAACAGCTGACCGCGCCTCACGCGGCGCAGAGGTTCACGTTCTTGATGGTGAGGATGTGTCCCACTGCATTCTCGAGCCGGCTGCGGTCGAGCGTTCCGGCGCCGACGGCGGCGACGAGCGCCGCCACCGTGCTGCTCGTCAGCGACGCGACGCTGGCCGCTGCAGCCGTGTACAGCACCATGTCCGCACCGGCGGTGATTGCGGCGACGACGGCTTTCTGCACGTTGTAGCCGATGTCGGCCAGCGCTCCGGCCGACAGCGAATCCGTCATCACCAGCCCCTGGAAGCCGAGCTGGCCGCGCACTTCGCCGGTGATCGCGTTCGGCGAGATGCTGGCCGGCAACGTCGTCAATCCCGGGATGACGGCATTGGCCATCATGAGTGCGGGCGCACCGGCGGCAATTGCGGATTTGAAGGGCAGGAGGCCCGCTCCCTCGAGCGTCGTCCAGGGAACTGTCGTCGCCGGTTTGACGTCGGTGTTCGCGGTTGCCTGCCCGAGCCCGGGGAAGTGCTTGATGACGGGGATGACGCCTCCTGCCGTGAGCCCGGTCGCAAACGCTGCCGCGTCGGCGGCAGTGGTGTTCGCGTTGAGGCTGAACGACCTCGTCCCGTCAGGGTCCTGGTCATTCGGTCCATTGCCGTCGTCCAGGTCCAGGACCGGCGCGAGGTCCATGGTGATCCCGGCAGCGCGCATCTTCTGCGCGGCGGTGGTGATCAGCGCCTGGATCTGCGTCGGAGTCATCGTCGCGCCCATCGTTCGCGCTGACGGAATCGATCCGACGAGGTTCGCCATCCGCTGCACGGCACCGCCTTCCTCATCGGTCATCACCAGAGGCGCGATACCGCCGGGCGCGGTGGCCGTCAGCGTTTTGAGCACCTCGCCGAGGTTGGTCGGGGCGCTCGAACCGAAGAGGATGATCCCGCCCGCGCCGGCCTGTATCTCGGGCGTGATCGACGCCACATCCGTTTCGCTGACGGGGATGACCAGGGTTTGCTCAGCGAGTTGGTTGAGGCTCCAGGTCGCGAGGACGCTCGCGTTTGTGCACGCATCCGGTGTAGGCGTCGGCAGCGGCGAGCCGGACGCGGTCGGGGTCGACGGCGGTGTCGCCGGCTTGGTCGAAGGTGTGCCGCACCCAGCGAGGACGGCGATCATCGCGACGAGGACAAGCCCGCTGCTCGTGAGGCTCCGCATGCCGGTAATACGGGCCGAACCCGCGAAAAGGGACGGCGGTATCGTTATGCGCCTGACCTGAGCCATCGCGTCACGGTAGTGGGGAGAGGACAAATGCAGTTCGGAGTCGTGCTACCGGGCGGCACCGCTACGCAGCAACTCGAGCTCGCGGTGGTGGCGGAGCAAGCGGGCTGGGACGGAGTGTTGGTCTGGGAGGCGGCGTACGGCGTCGACGCCTGGACGCTCCTCGCCGCAATGGCCGTCCGCACCGAGCGCGTCAAGCTCGGCACGATGCTGACGCCGCTTCCGTGGCGGCGTCCGTGGAAGGTTGCGAGCCAGGTGGTCACGCTCGACCAGCTCTCGGCCGGCCGGGCAATCCTCGCGGTGGGGCTTGGCGCGGTCGACACCGACCTGCCCGACACGGGCGAGGTCATCGACCTCCGTATGCGTGCGGAGTACCTCGATGAAGGCATCGACCTCATCCGCGCTGTCTGGGAGGGTGGCAGCACCTACCACGGGCGTCACTACCATTACGAAAGCCGCAGGGCAGATCTCGGCGAAGTGGGCAAACCGGTGCAGCAACGGCTGCCGATGTGGGTCGTCGGTGTGTGGCCGAGACCGAAATCGATGCAGCGGGTGTTGCGTTGCGACGGCGTGATCCCGCAATGGGGGATACCCGGTCGCGATGGCGGCCCGGACGACGTCCGTGATCTGCGCGTCTGGCTCGCCGAGCGAGGGGGCACGGAAATCGACGTCGTCGTCGACGGCGAGACGCCGACCGCCGACACCGGGGAGGCGGCCGCGAAGGTCGCGCCATGGGCCGAGGCCGGCTGTGCCTGGTGGCTCGAGACACGGTGGGAGCTGCCGCATCACTCCGACGAGCGCATCCGTCAGATCCGCGAACGACTGCTGGCGGGACCGCCCGCTCTCTGACCGGGCGGTCCCTAAGTCGTCAGGGTGTCGAGAGCGACGGCGCCTTCACTTTTCCCGCCGGCTCTCCCGAGATCTCGCGCAGCGTGCGTCCGCTTGCGCGGATCCAGAGCCAGGTCCCGATCAGGACGACGATCGACGCGAGCAGCACGACGCCGATCGCCAGCGTTGGCACGTTGACCAGCTTCAGGCCCGAGACCAGGAGCACTGCGGCAAGCGCGCCGCGGAGGAACGCCGTCGGTGCGTATGACGAGATCGCCGCTCCGATGAGCACCCCGGGAATGCTGCCGATGAGGATCGAGAGCGTCAGCCCGAGCTTGAAGTCGCCAAAGACGACGTGCGCCAGCGCGGCAGAGCCGACCATCGGGATTGCCTGTGCGAGATCGGTGCCGACCATCTGGGACCCGCGAAGACGCGGATACAGGAAGAGCAGCAACACGATCACAAGCGTTCCCGAACCGACCGACGTGATCCCGACGATGAAGCCGATCGACGCGCCGATCGCGACGGTCGGCAGCTTTTTGATGATCAGCTTCTCGTCCGAGCCGCGCGACGTGCCGTTGCGATGATCGAGATACATCTTGAAGAGCAGAGCGCCGACGGCCAGGAGCAGGACCGAGCCGAGCGCGACGCTCACGATGGCCTGTACGCGGGTCGCGCTGCCGATCAACTTGAGGAAGAGGACGCCGAGAAACGCGAAGGGCACGGAGCCGATCGCGAGCCAGGCGGCGAGGTTCCAGCGCACGGTGCCGCGTCCCGCGTGGACTGCCGCGCCGACGGGCTTCATGATCAGCGACGCCACCAGGTCGCTCGAAACGGCTGCAAGCGGTGCCACGCCGAACACCAGCACAAGAATCGGGGTCATCAGCGCTCCGCCGCCCATCCCCGTCAGGCCGACGGCGCATCCCACGATGAGCCCGGCCAACGCCACATACAGATCGATGTGCACCCCCCGAATCCTCCTCTCGACGATTGCCCCGTTTGACGCCCTCGCCATACTGTGCCGGACGCTGGCTTCCGCGTCAAGTTTGTGTCCGAGGAGGGAATTCTGACGACTCAGGACGGCGATACGTTGTACGAATCGACCCCCACGAATCGAGCAAGATCGCGGAGGGCACGGTTTCGCGCTCGGAGCGGCCGGCGCCGGCCATCCCAGCCCGGCTCCCATCGCTCACCTCTGATCACGAGCGTCCCGGCCGATCGATCCACTGCGAGGTCAAATCTCGCAACGAGGCGGTCCCCATGGAGAAGCGGCATGACGAAATAGCCCCAGCGCGCCGTCTTCGGCACGTAGATCTCGAGCCGGAAATCGAAGCCCCACAGCGCTGCGGTGCGATCGCGGTCACAGATGAGGTTGTCGAACGGCGAGAGCAACGTCACGCGCGGCTCGAACTCGCCTGCTTCGATTCGCTCGAGTGCCGTGACGTCATCGGTGTGCATACACCAGTCGCCTCTGATGCCGAGATCCACTGGGAGGATCACGCCCTCGGTCTTGAGGTCGCTCCAGATGCCGTCGAGTCCCGGGTAGCGCCGGCGGAGAAAGTGCGCCCGCACCTGCCTCGGGGTTGCGACTCCCAGGGCGCGCAGCGAGCGAACCGCAGCAATGCGCACAGCGTCGTGCCGTTCGGGAACGTCCGCGATCTGCGCGCCGAACCAGCGATCGGCGAGTGCCCAGCGCCGTCCCCGGCCGTCGCGACCGGCCGGAACGATCTGTCCGCGAAGCCAGAGCAACTCGATGCTGTTGGAGATACCGCTGCGCGCCCCCCATCCCGACTCGTATTTCTGCGCATGCTCCTCGAAGTCCGACGCATGCACGACATCAATGTGCGCGAGTCGCTCGAGGATGGGTTCGACCGTGATCGGGCGCTTCGAGACCCACGCGTCCAGGCCATCCGGATGGCCGTTCGGTAGCGGCAGCGCCGCTTGCAGCGCCCGGTCCTCGGTGGGAACGATCGATGCCTGGTGCGCCCAGTACTCGTACAGCCGGCGCTCGTCCCAGAGCAGCGTGTCGAGCAGCTTGCGGCGGAACGGACCGAGGCGGCTGAACACCACCAGCAGGTGATTGCGCGCGACGATCGACGTCGGATCGAGCTGCAGACAACCGAGATGGCGCACGAGCTCGTGAATGGCGTCGGCGGTGACAGGCCGTTGCAGCGAGCCGCTCAGGCGTTGACACGCAATTGCCAACCGTCGCGCACTGTCAATCCCCACCGGACGGCGCGCGTCGGCTATCCCCAGACCTCAGCGGCGGTCTCGACGATGAGACGGAGCTTGGCGACCTCCTCGTCGTACGACAGCGTGTTGCCCTCTACGGTGGACGAGAATCCGCACTGCGGCGAAAGGCAGAGTTGATCAAGCGGGACGTATTTCGACGCGGCGTCGATGCGTCGCTTGAGGTCGTCCTTGTTCTCGAGGACACCGCGCTTTGTCGTCACGAGCCCGAGGACGACGTACTTGCCTTTGGGGAGGAAGCGCAGTGGCTCAAAGCCACCCGAGCGGGCGTCATCGAACTCCAGGAAGAACCCGTCGACGTTGAGCTCACCGAAGAGCGCCTCGGCGACGAAATCGTAACCTCCCTCGGCGGCCCACGAGGAGCGAAAGTTGCCGCGACACATGTGCGTTGTGATGCGCATGCCCGGTGGCTTCGCGGTGAGCACGCGATTGATGTTGCGGATGTAGAGCTCATGCTGATGCTCGCGATCGCCGCCGAGCGACGCGATCAACTCACGCTGGCGTGGGTCGTTGAGATATGCAAGGCTGGTGTCGTCGAGCTGCAGATAGGTGCAGCCAAGTGTCCCGAGCGCGCGCACCTCATCGGCGTACGCCGCGATGAGGTCGTCCCAGAACTTGTCGAGATCCGGATAGATCGTGGGGTCGATGGCAGCGCGACCGCCGCGGTAGTGCACCATGCTCGGCGAGGGGATGGTGAGCTTCGGCGTCACATCGTCTGCAACGGTCGACTGCAGGAAACGGAAGTGGTCCGCGAAGATCGTCTCGCGCAGCACTATCCTGTCGCTGATGCGCAGTGCAGCAGGAGCGAAGTCGAGCGTTCCGGCGTCGTTGAAGAACTGGACGTGCAACTTCTCGTCGGCTTGCGTGACACCGCCGAGCTGGTAGATGAAGTCCATGTGCCACGCCGACCTGCGGAATTCCCCGTCCGTTGCGGACTGGAGTCCGACGTCGTGCTGCATGGCCACGACATCGCGGATCGCACTGTCCTCAACGGCGTGGAGCTCGTCGACGGTGATGTCGCCGGCCGCTCGACGGGCACGCGCCTCCATCAGGCGCGCCGGCCGCAACAGGCTGCCGACGTGGTCGGCGCGGAAAGGTGGCTGCACTGTTTGAGCGATGCTCGGTAGGGTACCGATGGTGCAATTGAGCTGTCAATGCGATCTGCGGGCGCGCGTATCGCCGGTCTTTCCCTAGGCTTGCACGCGTCGATGGCTGCGCCGCATGACGACCAACCGAGTGAGCTCCGCGCGACAGCGCATCGCCGCATTCGCAATCGGGCGCTCACCATCGGCGTCAGCGTCGTCCCCTTTGGACTCTCGTTTGGAGCGGTCTCCGTCGAGACGCATCTGAGTCTCGTGCAGATCTGTCTGCTCTCGCTGGTGCTCTTTTCCGGTGCTTCGCAGTTCGCGCTGGTGAGCGTCATCAGCGGCGGTGGCGCGCTGTTCTCAGCAGTCGGCACCGCACTGTTGCTGGGCACGCGAAACGGCCTCTACGCGGCACGGATCAACGCGCTGCTGCGCCCGAAGGGATGGCGGCGCATCGTCATGGTGCAGACCACCATCGATGAGACCACGGCGATGGCGGTGGCGGAGGCGTCGAACGGATATGCGGCATGGGCCTTCTGGGCCACGGCGCTGAGCGTCTACGTTCTCTGGAACCTCTCAACGATCGTCGGCGCGCTCGCGGGCAATGCGCTCGGTTCGCCGGCGTCGACCGGGCTCGACGTCGCCGGTCCCGCGGCGTTCGTCGCACTCCTGGCGCCGCGGCTCACTGGGGCCCGGATGCGCCTGACGGCGCTGGCGTCCGGGGCGATCGCGCTGGCCACAGTGCCGTTCGTGCCGGTCGGCGCCCCGATCCTCCTTGGTGGACTACTCGGTGTCGCCCTGCTCCTGGCGTTCAGCCGATGAGACTCTGGATCGCCGTGATCGTCGCGTCGGCCGGCTGTGCGGTGCTGAAGCTCGCCGGGTATGTCGTGCCCGCGCGGTTCCTGGAATCAGCGATCGCGAAGCGCGTTCTCGAGGCACTGCCGGTGACGCTGCTCAGTTCGCTCATCGCCGTGTCGACGTTCGCGACCGGCAGTCATCTCCTGCTCGACTCGCGTGGCGCAGGGCTGGCAGTCGCCTTCGTGCTGGTCGCGATTCGGGCCCCGTTCCTCGTTGTGGTGGTGGGTGCCTGCGTAACCGCGGCAGGCGTGCACGCCCTGTATCCGTAAGCGCACGATCACCGGAGGGGGCATCTTCCACGGACGTTCATGAGGTGCGGACATGTTCAAGCTCATCATGGTTGCCACTGACGGTTCCCCTGCCGGGGGTCTCGCCGTCGAGTTCGGCAAGGACCTCGCCGTCGACCAGAAGGCGCGAATGATCGTCGTCTACGTCGACGAGCTGGTACCGGGCCATGGTGGGGCGCACCATGCTCAGGCGCTCGAGCCGGAGATCAAGACGAGCATCGGCGATCAGGTCGCGAAGCTGAAGGCGGATGGCATCGACGCAGAGTTCGAGGTGCATCAGGTCAAGGTCAGCGGTCCTGCGCACGCGATTGCCGACGCGGCCACGATCGCGCAGGCCGATCTGATCGTCCTCGGGAGTGTCGGCAGCGGGCCGCTCAAAGGGTTGCTGCTCGGGAGCGTCGCGCACCGGCTGCTGCAGATCACGCCATGCCCGGTCCTGGTGGTGCCCGCGAGGGATATGTAGGCGCCTACGTGGCGGGCGGCGCTTCGCTCAGCTCGAGCAGATGCCCGTCGGGGTCGCGGAAGAAGCAGCGCACCTCGTAGCCGTGGTCGACGGGCGGTGTCAGGAACACGGCGCCGCGCCCTTCGAGTGTCGCGTAGACCGCGCGGCAATCCGCGACGCGGAACGTCATCTCGCTGCTGACGCGATCCGCGTCGTCGGGCGGCGCGAACGTGACGGTTGGCTTGTCGGCAGTCGGACCGCCGCCGGTCACGAGCAACAACCACGTGCCGGCAAGACGGAAGACGGCGCTCGTACCGCCGTACTCGCGAAAGATCTCTGCGCCGACGACGTCGCGATAGAAGGCGACGGAGCGGGCGATATCGGAGACGACGAGGAGGTGCGTGAGCTCGGCGGTGCCGGGAAACGCCGAGGTGTTGTCGGATTCAGTCACGCAGGCTAGGTTAGAGAAACCACGGTCCAGGTGCTGCCGCCATTGGTGGTACGCCAGAGCTGGGACGCGAGTGTCGTCTGGTTCTGGCTGATCACGTAACCGACATGCGAGTCTGTGAAGCCGATCCAGACGGCTGCCGGCGGTTGTGGCAGGGTGTGATAGCTCAGGCCAGCGTTCGTTGTCACCTCGACGCCACCAGGTCCGGCAACAAACGCTTCCCGCGCCGAGAGCGCACCGACGAACGAGCCGTTCCCAAACGCGGTTCCTGGTCCTTCGTGCGTCGTGTAGAACGCACCGCCATTTGCCGACACAGCCGCGTCGCCCTGCATTCCCGTTGCGCAGAAAGCCCAGATCACGGTGGTGCTGACGGGGTCGAAGAGACCGCCGAGATCCGGTTCGCACGGCATCGATCTGCGGTTCCATAGATGGCCGTCGTCCCCGGACACCCAGGCGGTCCGGGTGCTTTGATCGAAGTACATCACCCAGATGGTGTCGCCATGTACCCCAATGGACGGCCAGCCGGGAGGGTTTCCCGGAACCGCGAGATTCGCCCAGTCATCGGTGCCTGCCTGCGATCGCTTCAACGAATAGACGCAACCGGTCGTGGTGCTCGGGGTCGCACATACCTCGACGCTTGCGTAGACGTATCCGTTGGCGCCGGGCTCGATCTGCAGGAACGTCCAGTCCGGATTCAGTTCGTACCAGTGCCTCCCGCCGTCGTACGTGACAAATGCGGCCCCGTTGCCGAACGCCCAGCCGTCCAGCGCGTTGGCGAATCGAAGGTCACTGACCGTCGGCGGCCCGACGGGGCCGGCTCCGGTGAGATAGACGGTAACGGGCGCGGGGATGCGCTGGAACGACCTGCCGCCGTTGGTCGTGTGCAGGATCTCCGACGGGCATCCGGTCACGGTCGCGCAAGGGGATCTGCCAAGCACCCAGAAGTCATTCTCACTGATCGCACTGAGTGACACCGGCTGGAACCCGGCCGGGATGGATAGTGTGAATGTCGGGGTCGGTGTCGCCGTCGGAGCGGTCGTCGGTGACGGTGTCGGTGACGTTGTCGCCACAGCGCTCGGCAACACGACGGTGGAGGCGCAGCCGGCGAGCGCAACCGTTGCGATTGTGGCGACGATCCCAACCCTTCCGCGGTGTGCCATGACGGGCGACCCTCCGATGCTCGGGCGTGCTGCGCACGCAACCGGCGGCTTTGGAACGCCTCGCGTCGTAGCGGGGTTACTGAGGGGACGGTACGACATCGCCGCCGGCCTCGCATGATCGACGTATGACCCCGGAGAAGTGGCGCGAAGCCATGCGGACCTGGGCGCTGCCGGAATCGATCCTTGCCGCAGCACCGGAATCACCGTGGGGATTCCCCATCGAGCCGTTCCGCACGCGCGTCGAACGTGCCAAACCGGGTGCATTGACCTTCGCCAATCGACGTGCGCTCGAGGCTTTGCCGGAACGCGGCACGGTGCTCGATATCGGTGTCGGCAGTGGCGCCGCGTCCTTGCCGCTGCATCTATGCTGCTCCCTGATCGTCGGCGTCGACTCGGCGTCCACGTCGCTCGACGAGTTTCGCCGCCAGGCACGGCGCATTGGTGTCACAGCTCGGACCGTAAAAGGCGCGTGGCCGGATGTCCGACGGCGCACGCCGGTTGCGGATGTCGTCGTCTGCAACCACGTTGCCTACAACGTCGGCGACCTCGCGCCATTTGCGCTTGCGCTGCATGCACATGCTCGCCGGCGTGTCGTGATGGAGATCACGAAGCGTCATCCGACGGCATGGATGGCCGACCTCTGGCTCCGCTTTCACGGCCTCGCGCGTCCGGAGCGGCCGGATGCGGATGACGCTGTGTCCCTCATCCGTGGTCTGGGCCTGCCCGTCCATCAGCACAGCGCGCGGCAGGCGCGCGGCGCCGGTGGCTTCGCGGGGCGAGAGGACGCCGTGGCGTCGATCCGGCGCCGCCTCTGCCTCGACGCGAGCCGCGATGCTGAGGTTGCGGAAGCGCTTGGCGACCGTCTCGTCCGCGAGCACGGGCTCTGGGCGGTGCGCCCGCCCTCGCAGCCGATCGTCACGCTCTGGTGGGATGTGCCGGAGTAGGGTGAAGTCGTGTCAACACCGCAGAGTGTCGAAGCGCACCACGTTCATCCGAGCAGCGCGGACACAGATCAGGGACCGCTCGTCGCCGCGCTCTGCCTCATTGCCGCCTTCATGGTTGCCGAGGTGGCGGTCGGCGTTCTCGCGCGGTCGCTCGCGCTGCTCTCCGATGCGGGGCACATGCTCACCGATGTCGCGGCGCTCGGCGTCTCGCTCGTCGCGGTGCGTCTGGCGCAACGACCGCCGAAAGGCGGCCTCACCTTCGGGCTGAAACGCGCGGAGATCCTTGCGGCCCTCGTCAGCGGGGCAACGCTGCTGGTGCTCGCCGCCGTGCTCATCTTCGAGGCGGTGCTGCGCATCGCCTCGCCGGCGACCGTCCAGGGTGGCGCGGTGATCGCAACCGCAACAGCAGGCATCGTCGTGAATCTGGGTGTCACCTGGCAGCTGTCGCGGGCAAACCGACGCAGCCTCAACATCGAGGCGAGCTTCCGGCACATCCTCACCGACCTTTATGCGTTGATCGGCACGGTCATCGCCGGCGTCGTGATCGTGACAACCGGATTCGAACGCGCCGACGCGCTGGCGTCAGTGCTCGTTGCGTTCCTGATGGTCTACGCGGGCGTGCGGCTGCTGGGCAAGGCGGGCAGGGTGCTCCTGGAGGCGTCTCCTGCAGACCTGGATCCGGAGGAGATCGGCCGCGCGCTCGCCGCACATCCCCATGTCGTCAACGTCCACGACCTCCACGTCTGGGAGCTCACGTCGGGCTTCCCGTCGCTGTCCGCGCATGTGCTGGTGCATCCGCGGGACGACTGCCACGCCATCCGGCTCGACCTCGAGCATTTCCTCGAGGACCGCTTCCACGTCGAGCACACGACGCTGCAGGTCGACCATGCGCCGCCGGAGTTCCTCAAGGTCGCGCGTCTCGTCCCGGATCGCACCCGCTCAGGCGAGCATCCGTGAATGTGTCCAGGAAGAGATCGGCGCGAGGACGCCGTTAGGGGCGTCGATGCAGCCAGCGATGGAAGCGCGCAATCCGGCGAAGGGCCAGCCAGCCCAGGCCACCGAGCACGGCGAGGTAGAGGATCACAAGGCCCACGGGTGCCGCGATTTCGACCATGGTGACTTGATCGTAGACCGTCCGGGGCCGGATCGTTGGAGGTGGTGCCCTCGCACCGTGCGTCAGGCTAGCGGCTTATAGCCAGTCCATTGGGCATTTCGCCGCAGCCATCCCCGCCGCTTACCGCCCTCGGTCGCCAGAACGTCGTTGCACATGGCGACGCATCCATCGCAAATGAAGCCACCCGCCCCGGCAATCAGCGTTTTCACCTGCTGGTCAGGCTTGCCGCACCAAGAGCAACGGTTTTCGGTGCTCGGCTCATCACCTTTCATGGCCGAGGAGGAGTCTACACCGGAACCCGGAGCTTCAAATATCGATGGCAAGGCGACCATCGTACCGGCGAGCATCGCGGGACCTGAGGTCAGGATCCGGGACCGGCCTGCGCGCACACGGCGCAAACGCCCAGGACTGCGAAGTGATACGGGCGGAGCTCGAATCCGAGGCGGCGCTTGGCTCCCTCAGCCATGGCCTCGAATAGATCCTCTGGAGCCTCGATCGTGTCCCCGCACACCTCGCAGACCAGGTGCCCGTGCGCCTCGGTGGCGAGGTGGTACGTGGCGGCGCCGTGGCCGAGATGGTTGTGGATCACGACGCCAAGGCGCTCGAGCTCCTCGAGGTTGCGGTAGACGGTGGAGGCGTGGACGTCGGGCGCGAGCGTCCGGACGGCCACCAGCAGCTCCTCGGCAGTGGGATGGCTCGCGCCCTGCACCAGGGCCGTGAGCACGAGGCGACGGGCCGTCGTGACCCGAGAACCGCCTTCGCGGAGTTGGGCCACAAGTTCGTCAACAGTCGTGGGCGCCATGCCTCAAAGGATAGCCCCGTCGGATTGTTAAGAAACGGACAGTGCAGATGGCTCCTGGACGCTATTGCGTGCTGGTCGCATTTTGATACGCTGGACAGGCTCCTGACGTTTGAGGGGAACAAGGAGGTTGCCCATGGCCGCGACGCCGTCTCGCTGGACCCGAATCCGCGGCTCACTGACCCCCCGCGAGTGGGGCGGGGTCGGCGGCATGGTCGGTTTCATCATCGGCCTGTACGTCGTGGGCTGGGGCGTGTTCATCGTCGCGATTCTGCCCGAGCACTCCAAGTTCCTCGGCATCGGCGTCGCCGTCACGGCGTATACGCTCGGTCTCCGCCACGCGTTCGACGCGGACCACATCTCGGCCATCGACAACACGACGCGCAAGCTCATGTCCGAGGGCAAGCGACCGATGTCAGTGGGCTTCTGGTTCTCCCTTGGTCATTCGAGCGTGGTCTTCGTGCTCGGGATCGGCCTCACGTTCGCGGCGCGGGCGATTGTCACCCAGGTCAGCAACTCGAACTCAACGGTGGAGACGTTCGGCGGCATCATCGGGACCGCCGTCTCGGGCACCTTCCTGTACCTCATCGCCGCGCTCAACCTCGTGATCCTTGTTGGCATCGTCAAGGTCTTCCTGGAGATGCGGCGCGGTCGCTACAACGACGCGGAGCTCGAGCAGCAGCTCAACGCGCGCGGGCTGATGACGAGGTTCTTCGGCAAGCTGATGCGCTCCATTCGCAGCCCGTGGCAGATGTACCCGGTGGGCGTGCTCTTCGGGCTCGGTTTCGACACCGCGACAGAGGTCGCGCTTCTCGCGGCGACAGCGGGCGTCGCGACAGCCGGCCTTCCCTGGTATGCGGTGCTGAGCCTGCCGATCCTGTTCGCCGCCGGCATGGCGACGCTCGACACGCTCGACGGCTCATTCATGAACTTCGCTTACGGCTGGGCGTTCTCCCGTCCGGTGCGCAAGGTCTACTACAACATCACCATCACGGGACTCTCGGTTGTCGTTGCGATGTTGATCGGCACTATCGAGATCTTTGGATTGCTCGCCGCGCAGCTCAAGTTCTCCGGTGGCTTCTGGGACTTCATGTCGAACTTCAACATCAACGAGGCGGGCTTCATCATCGTCGGACTGTTCGTCGTGACGTGGGTCGCCGCGCTTGCGATATGGCGCTTCGGCCGCATCGAACAGCGATGGGAACGCGCCGCCGCGCAACGAAGATCGGCCTGACTAGGCAGCGCAGTCGTAGAAAGAGTGCCCGACATGATCATCGACCACGTCGTGTATGTGGTTCGGGATCCCGTCATCGATTGGCCGAACAGCGAGGGACGCCTGCAGCGCTGGGCGCAGAAGTATCAACGAGTCGGGCACGCATCGGCGCCGATTGGATTTTCCGAGTTGACCATCAGCGGCTCAGAGGGCGAGATGCGTGACTGGCTTGGTCCGCACGAGCTCCCCATGCGCTTCGTGGACGGAAGTTCAGGGCTCGTTGAGGCGCGAATCGCGACCCCGACCGGCGACATCCAGATCGCCTGAGAACTCGACGTCGTCGGGTTGTTCGTCGTGACATAGCCCGAGGCTCTCGCGGTCGGGTGTTTCGGTCGCGTCGAGGAGCGGCAGCCGTCTGTGGCGCTCTGACGCGGGTACAGCGCGTGCGCATGTTCGCCTGTTCCCGTTACGAATTGACGTTGCGCGTCTTGTGGGGCGTACGGCGCGGATTGGATGAGTACCCCCCAAAACTGCTTCGAGGTGTCCATGACTGTTTTCCGTCGCGCAGCGCTGATCATTCCCGCCCTCCTGATCGCCCTGCCGGCAGCGGTGTTCACCCTGGCCTCGAACCCATCCATCGATCTCGCGAGTGCGCCCGCGTGTCCGGCGCCGACTATTGCCGGCGCCACCGCGACAGTCACGTGCACTGATATCAGCGGCCAGCAGACCTGGACGCCGCCATCAGGAATCACCAGCGCGACGTTCGCGGTATATGGAGCGCACGGCGGGAATATGTTCTCCGGTGCCGGCGGCGCCGGCGGCGAAGCCCTCGCGACCCTGCCAGTGACACCCGGGAGCGCCCTCACGATCGTCGTCGGCGGTGCTGGGTTTCAGGGGCTCCCCGGTGGCTCTGGCGCCGGCGGTTTCAACGGCGGCGCCAATAACGGCGGCGGCGCGAATAACGCCGGCGGTGGTGGAGGCGCTTCGGACGTTCGCTTTCCTGGATCTGATCTCGCCAGCCGCATCCTCGTCGCCGGTGGTGGAGGGGGTGCCAGCAACTTCAGCACGGGCGGCGGCGCCGGCGGCGGTCTCACCGGCACTGGGGGAGCCAGCGCGGTCCCTGGTGCCGGTTACGGAACCGGCGGCAGTCCCGGCACCCAGAGCGGCGGCGGTGCAGCCGGCAGTAGCGGCACCTGTTGCGCCAACGGAGCCGCCGCTGCAGGAAGTCTCGGCACGGGCGGCGCCGGCGGATCTGCAAGCATCGGCTCCGGTGGCGGTGGCGGTGGCGGCGGCTACTACGGTGGTGGCGGTGCCGGTAACCAGTCCGGCGGTGGTGGCGGCAGCGGGTTCGGTCCCGCCGGCACCACGTTCAGCACTGGCGTGCAGAGCGGCAATGGCGTCGTGGTCATCACGTACACGCTCCTGACGGCGTCATCGCTCGCCCTGACCTCATCGCAAAATCCATCCGTCTTCGGGCAATCCACCACGTTCACGGCGACGGTGTCGGGAGCAGGCGGAACACCGACGGGAATCGTGTCGTTCCTCGACGGCGGCAGCTCCATCGGCACCGGCACGCTTGCGGGCGGCGTCGCGACACTCTCGACGTCGTCGCTCGCGGTCGCGAGTCACACCATCACCGCCTCGTACGGGGGTGACGGCAACTTCTCCACCACCACCGGCTCGCTGACCGGCACCCCACAGGTCATCACCAAGGCGGACACGTCCATGTCCGGAACGGCGTCCGCGAATCCATCCGTCTGGGGACAGTCCGTCACGTTCACCACAACCGTCAGCGCGGTCGCCCCTGGAGCGGGAGCGCCCACCGGCACCGTGACCTTCCTTGACGGAGGCAGTTCCATCGGCACCGGCACGCTCACGGGCGGTATCGCAACGCTCTCGACGTCGGCGCTCGCAGTCGGCGACCATACGATCACGACGAGCTACGCCGGGGACGGAGACTTCAACGGCTCCGCCGGAGCGCTCACCGGCAATCCGCAGGTCGTGAACCTCGCGTCGACCACCACCTCGGTGAGCTCCGCATCGCCGTCCGCCGTGGGTCAGGCCGTGACCTTCACAGCCACGACCACGGTCACTGCGCCGGGTGCGGGCTCGCTCACCGGTTCGTTTGTCTTCACGAATGATGGGAGCGCGATGACGGGGTGTGGGACCACCGCTCCGGGAGTCGGCACGTGCGTGATCACCGAGACGTCCGCGGGAATGCACACCATCGCCGCCACGTACTCCGGTGATGACAACTTCGCCGCCAGCACCGGCAGCAGGACTCAGTCGGTCGATGCCGCGCTCACCAGCACAGTGCTCACGGCAGTGCCCACGACGGGAGTCGTCGGTGGAGAGAACGTGACGTTCACAGCAACTGTGAACGTCACCGCACCCGGCACCGGAACGCCGGCAGGCCTCGTGACGTTTGCTGACGGGTCGACAGCGCTCGGCTCGGCGACGCTCGTCGCCGGAGGTGGTGGCGACCAGGCGACGTATACCACCGCGTTTGCAGCCGGAGCTCATTCGATTACCGCGACCTGGGCCGGCGACGCTGACTTCAACAACAGCACGTCCGCGCCGGTCGGCTTCGCGGTGGCACTCGGTGCAGCTACGGTGACCTTGACCTCATCGCCGAATCCTGCGGTCGCGGGTGAGACCGTGACGCTCCGCGCCAGGGTGATCCCGACGGCACCGAGCACGCAGGCCCCGTCGGGCAGCGTGCAGTTTTACGACGGCACCACCCTGCTCGGTACGGTCTCACTGAGCGCGGGCTCCGCCACGTTCTCGACGTCATTCGCTGCCGGCTCGCACAACCTCTCGGCGATGTATTCGGGCAACGGCGCGTACCCAAGCGCGGCGTCGCCGGTGCTGTCCGATGTCGAGGCGGTGACGGCCGTGAGCGTGCCCACCACCGGCGCCAACGGATCATCGATCGTGCAATTCGGAGCGCTGCTCATGCTCACCGGGCTCGCGTGGTCAGGTGCAGCGATCCGACGCCGCCGGACATCGCGACGGGCGCTGCGGTAGCGGCGCGGCTACTCCGTCGTGATCGCGCGCAGGATGTCGACGCGCGACGCGCGGATCGTGGGGAAGATCGCAGCGATGACCCCGAAGAACCCAGCTGCGATGGCGTAGAACGCGAGGTTCTGCCCCGGCACCGCGATCTCGGTGATGCCGAGACTGTGGAGCGAGCCTGTCACCGCGATTCCGAGGCCGAGGCCGACCCCCAGACCGAGCACCGCGCCGAGCAGCGAGATGATGACGGACTCCCAGCGCACCATCGAGCGTGTCTGTGAGCGCGTCATGCCGAGTGCGCGCAACACGCCGATCTCGCGCGTGCGCTCCAGCACGCTCAGGATGAGCGTGTTGGCGATGCCGAGGACGGCGATGATGATCGCGAACGCGAGCAGCACGTAGATGAGGTTCAGGAAGGTGTCGAGCGACTGACCGACAAAGGCGCGGTACTCGGATCGGCTCATCGCCTTGAGCAACGGGAACGCACTGACGTCGTGGTCGAGCGCCGCCTCTGCCTGATGTTCGGACACCCCGGGCGCGGCGTTCGCGAGGAGGATGTCATCGAGCGGCGTCGGCACCTGTGGCGCCATCGTCGCAATCGACACGATATAGCCGCTCACGAGTGCATTGGCCGTGTAGATGCCACCGACCCTGATGCGCACCGGCGATCCCTGCGGGAAGTCGAACGTCACCATCTGTCCGAGGTGCACGTTGGATGCGGTCGCCTCAGTCGAGTCCACGATCGCGGTATCGGTCGATGCGATGGCCGATGCGTCACCCGACACCATGTTCAGCGACAGCACACGGCCCAGGTTCGTCGGGTCGATTGCCGCGATCCCTTCGGAGCTGCCACCGATGAGGACCGATGTTCCGCGGACTTCCGTGACGTCGCTCAATGCACGGTCTGCCGCGAGCGTCTGCGCTGCCTGGGTGCTGAAGTCCGGGCCTTCAGTGAACACGATGAAGCTGGAGCGGAACGCGCCTTCGATGGCGTTGTCGGTGGACACCTTGAGCGAGTCGGTGAGCACTGCGACCATCGTGACCAACGCGAGTCCGATCATAAGTGCCGCAGCTGTCAGTGCCGTGCGTCTCGGGTTGCGTCGCGCGTTCTCACCTGCGAGCATGCCGGCCGCACCACGAAGGCGGCGCACCGGCCATCCGAGCACGATCGCGACGGGCACGACCAACAGGGGCGCGAGCAGCGCGACGCCGATGAACACCGCGAGGAAACCGACGCCGATCAACTGCAACTTCGCGTCGCTCGACGTGAACAGCCCGACTCCCAGCGCAGCGCATCCGAGCACGAAGATGACGACTCCGATCGCGATGCGCCGGCGCGGCAAGGGTTGCGTTTCCGGGAGTGCCTCGGCGAGTGCCTCAACCGGCGAGATCTTCGTCGCGCGCCGGGCGGGGAGTGAGGCGGCGATCACCGTCACGATCGTGCCGACCAGCACGGCGACGATGAAGGTGCGGGGCAGCAGCGTGATGCCGGCCGTCGATGCCGACCCGAAGAAGGAGAGCAACAACTTGGCGATGAGAATACCCACGCCAAAGCCGAGGATCGACGCCACGAGCCCCGTCAGCGCAGCCTCGATGAGGACCGACCGCAATACCTGCGCGCGCGTCGCGCCAAGCGCGCGCAGCAGGGCGAGCTCCCGCGTGCGCTGTGCGACGAGGATGTTGAAGGTGTTGATGATCAGGAACGAGCCGACGAACAGCGAGATGAACGCGAACACCAGCAGCGGTGTGCCGATGAACGTGCTGATCGTGTCCTCGGTGCTCTGTTCGGCCTCCTGTGCAGCCTGCTGGCCGGTCTCGGCTTCGGCGTAGCTCGGCAATGCCTGCGCGATCCGCTCGCGCAGCACGACATCCGTGACACCGCTTTCGGCGCTCACGAGGATGCTGTCGTACTTGCCCTGGGCGTTCATCACCTGTGCGGCCGTCGCGTTGCTGAAGAGGACGATCGTCGCGCCGCCCAGGTTGTCCGAGCTGCCGTACCCCGCAATACCGGTGATGGTGAAGTGCTGCTCAACGCCACCCTGGAAGACGATCGGGATCGACTCGCCGACCGTGAGGTTGTTCTTCGCGGCAGTCCCAGCATCCACAACGACGTCAGTCGATTGCGTCGGCGGCCTGCCGCTGCGCAGGTGATAAGGGGAGATGGCGCTGTCGGTGATCCAGCTGGCGCCGAATGTCGGCGGACCGTTGCCACCGATGGGCTTTCCGTTCGAGCCGATGAGCGTCGCGCCATTGCGAAAGATGTCGCCGACGGCGTCCTTGACGCCGGGAACCGCGCGAACGGTGGCGAGGAGAGAGGTCGGTACCGGGTGGTTCTGACCGCCGCCGATGCCCTTGCCTGTGCCGGCGATCGCATGCCCGTGCACGGTGACGGCGACCCCGGCGTCGGCGGTGTTGAAGATCCCGGTGAACGTCGCGTCGATCGTGTCGGTGAGGATGAACGTGCCTGCGACGAACGAGACGCCGAGGATCACCGCGATGGTGGTGAGCGCAAGCCGGAGCTTGTGGCTGAGGAGGCTCCTCAGACTGACCCCGAGCATCCGTCAGCCCTGCGTTGGCAGATCAGTCACCGAGGTGACGCATAACGCCGAGCACGCTGTCGGCTGTTGGGCCATGCATCTCGTTCACGACGTGTCCATCCGCGAGAAACACTACGCGGTCCGCATGCGCGGCAGCGATGGGATCGTGCGTCACCATGATGATCGTCTGGCCGAGCGCCGACACCGCGTGGCGCAGGAAGTCGAGCAGGTCCGTGCTCGCTTTCGAATCGAGGTTTCCCGTGGGCTCGTCGGCAAAGATGATCTCGGGTTGACTCGCCAGCGCACGCGCAGCGGCGACGCGTTGCTGCTGCCCTCCCGAGAGTTGATTGGGGCGATGCTTGAGCCGATCGCCGAGGCCGGTGATGCGCACCACCTCGGCCAGGGCGGCCGCATCGGGTTTGCGGCCCGCGATGGTCAGCGGCAGGACGATGTTGTCGTATGCGGACAGCGTTGGGACGAGGTTGAACGACTGGAAGATGAAGCCGACGCGCTCGCGGCGCAGCAGCGTGAGCTGCTTGTCACCGAGGCTGCCCAGTTCGACGTCGCCGATGTGCACCGTTCCCGACGTCAGCCGGTCGAGGCCGGCGAGGCAGTGCAGCAGCGTCGATTTTCCGGATCCCGACGGCCCCATGATCGCGCTGAACTGGCCCTTCGCGAACGCGACGGTCACCCCGTCGAGCGCGCGGACCATCGCGTCGCCGCGACCGTAGACCTTGACCGCATCGGTCGTCTGGGCCGCGACCGGTTGCGACTCGGAGACCGAGTTCGGCGAGGGGGTGGTGCTGACCGCCATGGCCCCCAGAGTAGACGAAGGTCGATTCGGCACCGACCGTAGCCATACGATGGCCTCGCGGGTTTCATCCGGGATGCGAACGTATCTGCCCGTCGGTGATCAACGCCGGGGGACGGTGAGCCGTGCCGTCGGCGCCGTGCTGGTGGCCGCATTCGTGTTCATGGTGTTCCAGCTCCCCGTGAAGCGATTCCTTGGGCTGTACGACCATGTCCCGTGGAGCGACGACCCTTATGACGCGGTGACGTCCTTCGCGGTGTTTTTCCTGCCACTGCTCGCGGTCGTGTGCATGGTGCGAATCGCGCTGTTCCGTCGTGATCATCCACTCCCGATCGAGCGGGTGCTCGGCCTGCTTCGCGCGAGCCGTTTGGCACTCGGCGTGATGGCCCTCACGCTCCTCTCCGATTGGATCAGCGTCGCGTTGCAGGCGAACCGCGCTGCCTGGATCGCCGGCACCGGCGTCATGATCGCTGCGATCGCCGTGCTCACTGTTGTCGTGGCCTCTGCCGCCATTGGCGTGCGGCGAGCGGGCCGCACGATGCCCCGCGCGAGCGATGACCCGCCGCCCGTGACCGACTGGCTCAGCGATGCCCTGCTGCTCGCCGAGTGGTGCACGAGGTGGCTCGGGCCGGCCGCGCAGTTCGCGCACGAGGTCATCGCGTGGCTCGACGGCACGGTCGTCGCGCCGATCCGGCGGTTTCCGATCGTCGCGGCGTCGGGTGCCGCACTTGCTTTTGGCGTGCTTCTCGCTCTCAACACGCTGCTCCGAGAGGGGGCAGGCCCAGCGCTCTGGATCGATGTCGTCGTCGGCTCGACCGGTATGTTTGCGTTCCTCGTCGCCGCGGGGGCATACGTCGGGTTGGTGCGCACCGAGCGACCTGCCAACGGGGCCCGTCGCCGGGCAGTCGATGCTGCAGTCATCGGCTGCCTGGCCGTACCCGTGGCGCTCGGGTTTCGGGAGTGGCTGTGGTGGGTGATCGGGAGCGATTCCGGTGGCCCCGAGCGCCTTGCCGAGCTGCTGGCGGTGGCCGCGGCGGTCACGGCTGTCATCGTGTTCGCTGGTGAAACCGCCCTCCGCGTGCACGGTCGCCCGACCCGAGCCACCACTCGAGGCTGAGACAGCCGCCGGCGGAATGCTTGGTAGAGTGGATCGGTGACCGCGGCCGAACTCCCGATCGGCGAGCGGAAGGCGCAGGCCGTCGAGGAGATGTTCGACCGGATCGCGCCTCGCTACGACCTGGTCAACCGCGTGATGACCCTCGGCCTCGATGCGGGGTGGCGCCGCCGAGCGGTTCGTGAGCTCCGCCTCCCCGCCGGGTCGCACGTGGTCGATCTCGGATGCGGGACGGGCGACCTCTGCCGGGTGCTGGAGCGGTCGGGACTCAGCGGCGTCGGCGTCGACATGGCCGCGGGGATGCTCGCCAAGGCGCGCACTTCGGCGCCGCTCGTTCGGGCCAACGCGCTCGCCCTCCCACTTCGGGATGGTTCGGTCGACGGGGCGATCAGCGGCTTCGCGCTTCGCAACGTCGTCGACATCGGCGCCTGCTTCGACGAGGCGGCGCGAGTGATCCGTCGCGGCGGCCGGGCCGTCTTTCTTGAAGTGTCAGAGCCGCGCAACCCCGTGCTGCGCACGCTGCACGCGCTCTACTTCCGACGCGTCGTGCCGCTCGTGGGCGGTCTGATCTCGGACCGGAGTGCATATCGCTACCTGCCGGCGTCGACCGCATACCTCCCCTCGCCCGAGGGACTGCTCGAGCTGCTCGCGCGCTCGGGGTTCGTGGGTTGCCGCCGGGTGGTGCTCGGCGCCGGCGCGGCACAGCTCCTGATCGGGGTCCGGCGATGAGCGCTGTCCGGCCGGCCGTGAGCTTCGAAGCGACGGAGAGTGGGCTCTTCGACGCCTATCGCGACCGCGACGGTGTCGTCCTCCAGCACGGCCGCGAGGGTCTCGCTGCAGCGGGCGAGTCGCAGGAGATCAAGGTGATCGCCGGTCCAGAGCACGTGCGGCGCGCCGCCGATCTCGTGCGGACGGCGCTTGCGGGGTCTGCCGGCCAACGGATCGCCATGGGGGCGCTGCCGTTCGCGGGCAGCTGTGACGCGGTGCTGCGGGTGCCCGAGCGCGTCATACGCGGAGTTCCCGCGTACGAGGAGGTCGCTCCCGAGGCGGTATGGGCCGTGACCGCGCTGATTCCCGAGCCTCTGCCCGTCGCCTACGAGGCCGCCGTTGAGCGCGCTCTGGAAGCGATCGAGGCGGGCGAGGTTGAGAAGGTCGTGCTCGCGCGAACGCTGCTCGTGGAGACCGATGCGCCCATCGACCCTCGCCTGCTCGCCCGACGGTTGCAGGCGGAGGAGCAGAGCGCCTACGTCTACCTCGTGGCGCTTCCCGGTGGCTCGCATCTGGTCGGCGCTTCACCGGAACTGGTCGTCCGGCGGCGGGGACGAAAAGTGTTCAGCGACCCGTTGGCCGGGACAGCCCGCCGATCACGGGACCGCATGAGAGATCAGGAGATCGCACGGCAACTGCTCGACACGGTCAAGGAGCAACGCGAGCACCGGCTGGTGGCCGAAGCCGTGGCTGACGCCCTGGCCCCGTTCTGCGTGAACCTCACGGTCGACAGCGAGGCCGGCATCACCTCGACGGCGACCCTCTGGCATCTCCACACTGCGATCAAAGGGACGCTCAAACTGGACGCGCCTGATGCGCTGACCATCGCAGCCGCACTGCACCCGACTCCTGCCGTGTGCGGAACGCCCCAGCCAACCGCGGCCGCGTTGATCGAGCACCTCGAGCCCATCGATCGACGTTTCTTCGCGGGCCTGGTCGGCTGGGTCGATGCGCAAGGTGACGGCGAATGGGCGCTCTCCCTCCGCTGCGCCGAGGTCTCCGGGGGGAACGCGCGTCTCCATGCCGGTGCCGGCATCGTGGCCGGTTCCGTGCCCGCGTCCGAGGATCTCGAGACCGAAGCGAAGTTCGGTGTCGGGCTCCGCGCCCTGGGTGCGCTGCCTGCCGAGGACTGAGCAGCCTCAGCCGGCGAGCGCCACGGAGACAGTGCGCGCAACTTCCGCTCGCAACGCCGCGGATCGCGACCGGTCGATACAGACGCGGACCACCTGCACGCCGCCCGCCGCTTCGGCCTCGCGGATCGCCGGGATGAACACCTCTGCGCGATCGAGCGATCGCACTCCGGCCCCGGCGGCGCGCGCGATCGCCTCGAGATCGAGTCCGTGCGGCGTTCCGAACAGCAGCTCGAACTCCTCGCCCGGCAGCGATGACTGCGACAGCAGCGAGAAGATGCCGCCGCCGTTGTTGTCGATCACGACGATGACCGCGCTCGGGCAGCGCCGTGCTCCCCAGAGCAGACCCGCGGCGTCGTGGAGGAAGGCCAGGTCACCGAGCAACGCGTACGTCGGGCCGCTGATCGTCGCGACGCCGAACACCGTTGACACCAACCCGTCGATGCCACTCGCACCGCGATTCGCAAGCACGCGCAAGCCATCCCGCGGGCGCATGTACTGATCGACATCGCGGATGGGCATGCTCGACCCAGCGAAGAGCACACCGCCCGCGGGAATCGTGGCAGCGAGGTCCCGCGCGATGCGTCCCTCAAACGGCTCCTCCCATCCGTCGAGCAGGGCGTCGACCGCGGCTCGTACGCACGTGTCCGCCTCATACCAATCGGTTGCCCAGTTGGGACTCGTCGGCGGGAGGGAGGACCGTGTTTGGTGCAGCGCCGCGATGACCTCAGCCGGATCGCGTTGCAGGGTAAGCGTCGAGCGGCGATCCGGATCCGCAACGAGGCCGTCAGGGTCGACGATGAGCAGACGGTCGGCGCTCCGCACGAACTCCTGAACACCGCGTGATGTCGGCGTCGCGCCGATCTGAATGACGAGATCAGCGTGATGCCCTTCACGGAATCCGGCGTCTGCAGCGAGGAGTGCACCGGCCGCAAGCGGGCCATGCGCATCCGCAACTGTGGCGTCTCCGCGGACTCCCGATATCGGTTCTGCCAGCAGCGGCCAACCGCGCTCGGCGCACAACTCGACGAGGCCGGCGGGCGGCATGCGAAGGCGTCCCGCGACGACGGTAACGCGATGTCCGGTCGCCACCTCGCGGGCGAACGCGGGCATCCGATCTGGCGTCGAGTGCGTGACGGCCATGTCGGTGCGTTCAAACGGCGATCCGGTTGTGATGGCCGCGCCGGTTGGCAGCAACGGCTCTCGAAACGGCAGGTTCAGGTGCACTGGTCCGGGCGGATCGCCGGCCGCGCGAAAGATCGCCTGCGCTCCGAGGATGCTCCAGTGAAGGAAGGCCCGAGCATCGTTTTCGGGTGGCCCGCTGTCGCCGAACCACTTGACGAAGTTCCCGAACAGCTGCTGCTGATTGATCGTCTGATTTGCGCCGACACCCTGCAGCTCGGGCGGCCGGTCCGCGGTGAGCACGATGAGCGGGATCCGGGACATGAAAGCCTCGACGACCGCCGGGTAGTGGTTCGCGGCGGCCGTCCCCGATGTGCAGAACGTCGCGACCGGGGCGCCACTTGCCGAGGCGATGCCGAGCGCGAAGAACGCAGACGAACGCTCGTCAACGTGCACGTGGAGCGTGATGCCCGGGTGGCGCGCGGCGGCAAGGGCGATCGGCGTCGACCGCGAGCCCGGCGTCATGCACATGTGCTTGACGCCACCGCGAACCAGCTCGTCGAGCAGCACGCTCACACATGCGAGCGCGACGTCGCCCTCGCCTGGTTCGGTCATACCGGGGTCAGCACGTCCGCATCGACATGAGGGCGGCGCGGGACAAGCCAGCCGTCGATCGGGACCAGCGGGTCGCTCACGACGTCGGACGTCAGGAGCAGCGCGGTCCCGGCGCCATGCGCATACGGCGACTCCGGCAGTGACGCCGCAAACGCAACGACCGCAGCGAGTCCAACCGAGGTCTCCAGCGCACTCGACGCAATCGCGGGAATCCCGGCAGCGTCGGCGGCGCGCAGCGCCTCCCTAATGCCGCCGATGCGCTGTGGTTTGATGACGATCACGTCCGCTGCCTCGAGGTCGCGCAGCCGGCGCGCGTCCGCCGTGGTGCGAATCGACGACTCGGCTGCCACCGGCATCGGAATGCGGCCGCGGAGCGTCGCGAGATCTTCGAGCGAGGCCACCGGGTCTTCCACCAGCTCGATGTCGTACACGCTGAGGACCGTGAGCATCCGTAGCGCGGTGTCGATATCCCAGCTGCCGTTGGCATCGAGACGGATGCGCACGCGAGGACCACATGCGGCGCGGATCGCCGCCACTCTGTCCAGCGAGTCGGCGTCGCCGACCTTCACCTTGATGGTGCTGCATCCCGAGTTGAGGGCAAGTATGGCGGCAACATCGGGTGGGAGGCGAGGGACCATCGCGTTCACCGCGACGCGCGTCCGATCGGTGACCGGAAACGGCACCATCGCCGCCTCGAGGGCCGAGCGCTCCGCGGCTGCTCGCTCCGCTTCGCTCCAGCTTGCGAGCGGCGAGCATTCACCCCACCCGGCCGGTCCTTCGAGCAGGTAGCCACTGCGCCGCGTGGTGCCCATAACCGGATGGAGCAGATCGACGCTGAACTGCAAACGCCTCACGACGCGAGCAACGTCCCGGCAAGCACGACGCCGAATACCAGTGAGAGGCGCGTGATCCCAATGAGCGCGGGCACGAGAGCGCGACCGTCGGCGACGCGCACGACACGAAGCGGCGCAACCGCGAGCGGGAGCGTGATCAGTGTCAGGAGCGTCAACCACGGCAGCGATCGCACGACCGCGCCGACCGACGGCAGCAGCAGCGCAACGACGATCGTGGCCATCAGCAGCAGGCGGCTGCGGTGCGCCCCAAGGCGTACCGCGAGAGTCCGCTTACCCGCCACCGTGTCGGTCGGGATGTCGCGGAGATTGTTGGCCATCAGCAGCGCGCAGGCCAGCAGCCCGACGGGAACCGCAAGCCAGAGCACGCCGAGGTCCAGGCGATCCTGCTGCACGTACGCGGTGCCGCACGTCGCGACCAATCCGAAGAAGATGAACACGGAGAGCTCGCCGAGCCCGACCGACGCATATGGCCGGGGGCCGCCGGAATACAGCAGCAACCCGAGCACCGACGCGACACCCGCGACGATGAGCCACGGCGTCGTGAGCAAAGCGAGCACGACACCGGCGAGGGCACCGATGCACACCATGACGATCGCCGCTGTCGCAACCGCGCGAGGCGGCGCAAGGCCGGATGCGACCAGACGGCGTGGGCCCATACGCGCGGCGGTGTCCACGCCGCGCACGCCGTCGAAATAGTCGTTGGCGTAGTTGACGCCAATCTGGAACGCCACAGCCACCAGCAACGCGAGCAGCGATCGAGGGATCGAGAGGGCGTGCCGCCCGGCCCATGACGCGCCGACGAGCACGGGCACGATCGCCGCAACGAGCGTTCGTGGTCGAGCCCCGATCCACCAGACGGCGAGCGGTCCCGGCCGGGGCGCCGCCTCCGCGATCACGGGCGGTGCGGGAACTTCGCGAAGTCCGGCTTTCGCTTCTGCACGTACGCGTCGCGCCCTTCCTGCGCTTCCTCGCTCATGTAATAGAGAAGGGTCGCGTCGCCGGCGAGCTGCTGCACGCCCGCGAGACCGTCCTGGTCCGCGTTGAATCCAGCCTTCAGCAGGCGCAACGCGAGCGGGCTCATCTCGAGCATCCGATTGCAGACCGCGACGGTTTCGCCCTCGAGCTGGTCGAGCGGCACGACGCGGTTCACCAGCCCCCAGCGCTCGGCGGTGACGGCGTCGTACTGCTCACAGAGAAACCAGATCTCCTTGGCGCGCTTGAGCCCGATGGTTCGGGCGAGCAGGCCGGATCCATACCCGGCGTCGAACGAGCCGACCTTCGGCCCGGTCTGACCGAACCGCGCGTTGTCCGCAGCGATCGTCATGTCGCAGACGAGATGGAGCACATGCCCGCCGCCGATGGCGTATCCGGCGACCATCGCGACCACGGGCTTGGGCAGGCGCCGGATCTGCACCTGCAGGTCGAGGACGTTGAGCCGGCCCACGCCCTTGGCATCGCGGTATCCGTCGTCGCCGCGAATGCGCTGATCCCCGCCTGAGCAGAACGCATCCGGCCCCTCGCCCGTGAGGATGATCACGCCGATCTCGGGGTCGTCGCGTGCCATCTCGAACGCGCGGGTGAGCTCGAAGAGCGTCGTGGGGCGGAACGCGTTGCGTACCTCGGGGCGATTGATCGTCAGCTTGGCGATACCTCCCGCGGTCTGGTATCGGATGTCCTCCCACTCACCGGTCGCGACCCATTCCACGATGCGATACACCTCAGACTGATCTCGAATCGAACCGCGCTCGCGCGTTGGACTCGATGGTAGCCCGATGGCGTCGGCGCGGGCGGTACGCTCGCGACCGTGCCGAATCCCCAGAGCCAGTTGAAGTTCCGCGCCCGGGACCTCGTCGCCGTGACGCTGCCCCCGGGCCGGGCGTGGCTGCCGATCATGCGCAGCGCGCACGACGTGGGATGTGCGGTCCTGCCGATCCACATGGGCCTGGCCGCCCCGGAACGCGAGCGATTGATCGAACGGGCCGAGCCGACCGTCATCGTCGGCGCGAACGGCATGCGGCGAATCGACGGCAAACCGGCGAGCGACGGCGTGGCCCTCGTGATCGCGACCTCCGGCACGTCCGGGACGCCGGGGCTCGCTGAGTTGCCGCTCAGTGCAGTCGAATCGGCGATTCGCGCGTCGGCGGCCGAGCTTCACGCGAGTGCGTCGGACCGGTGGCTGTCGTGTCTGCCCCTGGCCCATATCGGCGGGATGCTCGTCGTGTACCGGCATCTGCTGCTCGGCGCGCCGTTGAGCTTCCGCACCCGGCTCACACCCGGCACCGTTGCCGCGCTGCCTGACGCGCGCTTCACATCGATCGTTCCGACGCAACTCACCCGCCTGCTCGACGCGGGCAGCAACCTGCGCCACTTCCGCGCGATCCTGGTCGGAGGCTCGGGAATGGATGCGGCGTTGCGCGACAGAGCCGCAGCCGCGGGCGTCCCCGTCGTGCAGACATACGGCATGACGGAGACGTGCGGTGGCGTCGTCTACGAGGGACGGCCGCTACCCGGCGTTGCCGTTCGCGCGTCTGACGACGGCGAGCTGCTGATCAGCGGACCGACATTGATGCGCGGCTACCGTCTCGACCCGAAGGCGACCGCGGCCGCATTCGACGCGGACGGGTGGCTTCGGACCGGCGACGGGGGAGAGGTCGACGCGGATGGGACGGTGCACGTGCGCGGCAAGCTCGCCGACGTGATCGTCAGTGGCGGCGAGAAGATCTGGCCCACGGAGGTCGAAGCGGCGCTCGCCGGCCATCCTGGAGTGACCGCGGTCTTGGTCTCAGCGAGCCCCGACCGCGAGTGGGGGCAACGTGTCGTCGCGCGCGTGGTGCCGCGAACCGCCAGTGCGCCGCCGTCGCTCGAGTCGTTGCGGTCGCATGCCGCGGCGACGATAGCGCGCCACAAGCTTCCGCGCGAGCTGATCCTCGTCGAGAGCCTCGACCGTACCGTGCTCGGCAAGATCCGCCGGCGCTGAACGTCAGTCGCGACGCGCGATGTATCGCGGACCGTCGTTGTCATTGCCATCGGTCGCTCGGTCGGCGTGGCCATCCCTCACAAGCTTGTCGAGATGCGCCTGGACCGTCCAGGCAGCAAGCGGATACACCTCAACCGGATAGCCGGCATACAGACCCGGCACGAGATCCATGGGGATGAAGGCGCGGTCGTGATGCCGCGCCGCGTCGAGCACCTGCGCTTCGCGCAGCTTCCGATGGCTGATGTACTCATCGATGAGCGCCGGCGCATCATCGACACGCTCGCCGTGGCCGGGATACAGCGTGGTCGCGGCGAGATCGCGCACGCGCCGCAGCGAGTCCATGTAGTCGGACATGTCTCCCTCGCCCGGAATGATCACCGTCGTCGACCCGCTGAGGAGGTGATCACCCGAGTACAGTGCTCGCTCCGCCGCGTCGTGGAAGCACAGATGGTCATGGGTATGTCCCGGCGTATGCACGGCCACCAGCGTTACGTCGCCGGCACGCACGACGTCCCCGTCGCTCAACGCCTCCGCGTGCTCGTCGCCCGCCGACGGATCGAAGCAGTGCACCTGTGCCCCGGTGCGTTCGGCGAGTCGCCTGGCGAGCGGCCGGTGGTCGGGATGCGAATGCGTGAGCACGATCGTCTCGACGCGCGCACCGCGCGCCGCCGCAGCAGCGAGGATCGCATCGAGGTGCGCGTCATCGTCGGGACCCGGGTCGATGCAGATGAGCGCGTGCTCACCGCCGACGAGATATGTGTTCGTCCCGCGTCCGGTGAAGACCGACGGGTTCGGGGCGAGCACGCGGGTGGTGGTGTCGGTCACTCGAGTGCCATCCATCCGGCGATGATCTCCGGGGTGATGTCGGTCACCTCGACCGGCCGTTCACCGAGCGTCGTCAGGATCGCATCGACCGACCCGAGTCGCGCGAACTCGTGGCACAGCATCCGGGTCGGGGGCATGATCGCCGGAATCCGCAGTGGCAACATTGCCTCGGGCCGGTGCCAACCCCCTTCCACCGCCTCGGCCGCGTGCACGTTCACCAGCTGCTGCGCGCCGACGCGCATCGCGAAGAACCGCGTGTCGTAGCGACGCCCTTCGCGCGGCGGCGTGATGAAGTGCGCGATGTAGACGAGGTCGCCTGGGGTGGTGACGAGCCCGTGCTCCGCGAGCGCGTCGGTGAGCTTCACGCCTGCGAGCACCTGCGCGCGGGCGGCGCCGATACGTGCGTCGAGGTCGTTGTCGCGTGTTCCGCTCGCCGCGCCACCGATCAGGAGACCCACCTCCTCCAGCACCTCGCGCACGCCGGCCACCCGGTACGCCTCCGGTCCGGTGCCGTCTGCCGCATCGACCGCGCCTCCCGGGAAGACGAACGCTCCGGCTGCAAAGCTGCTTCGACCGGGCCTGCGGAGCATGCAGACCTCGACACCGCCGTCGACGTCTCGGAGCAGCGCAACAGTGCTCGCCGGCGTGGGAGCGGCATTCGCCATGTCGGTCATCACGGCCATGGTATGGAGAAACGCACGTGGGACTCGCGGATCGCGACACTATGCGCTCGACATGAAGTCACATCTCGAGGTCGCGCTCGAACTTGCCGATATCGCCGACGCGATCACGCTGGCCCGGTTCCGCGCCCCCGATCTGCGGGTCGACATGAAGTCCGACAACACCCCGGTGACGGACGCCGACAGGGCCACGGAAGAGGCCCTTCGCGCAGCCCTGGGACGGCTCCGACCAGAACAGCAGATCGTCGGCGAGGAGTACGGCGGCGACGACGGCGCGGACTGGCGCTGGATGCTCGATCCGATCGACGGAACACTGAGCTACGCCAACGGTGTCCCTGTCTGGGCAACACTGATCGCGCTGATGCGCGGCGAGCGCGCGGTGTGCGGCGTCGTGTCGGCGCCGGCGATGGGGAGACGCTGGTGGGCGGCGACCGGCCAGGGCGCGTTCACGGATTCCGGACGCGTCCACGTGTCAAAGACGGCAACGCTCGAGGAGGCCTATGTGTCGTGCACCGACGTCCGCGACTTCGCGAAACGGCGGGGCGAACCTGGGCTCCGTGAGGTCCTCCGCCGTGCCCGGGTCGTCCGCGCGTTCGGCGACTTCTGGTCACACATGCTCGTTGCCGAGGGTGTGATCGATGTCGCCTTCGAGGCATCGGTCAACCCCTGGGACGTTGCCGCGACGCAGGTCATCATCACCGAGGCCGGCGGCCGCTTCAGCGATTTTGATGGAGCCGACCGCATCGACACGGGCAACGTCATCTCCACCAACGGCCTGCTCCAGGACGACATGGTCGGCCTCATGAGCGTGCCCAACCGATAAATTCCAGCGGGGCCCGTAGAATCCCCGCATGACGGGCCTCGACGCGATGTGGCGCGTTGTCGACATTCGACGGAGCACCCGGCGATGCTGGTGATTCCGACCATCGACGTCCAGGGCGGACGAAGCGTTCGTGCTGCGCAAGGCGAGTATGCGCAGCCCACGGTGTATGGATCCGATCCCGCGACGCTCGCCCGTGCCTTCATCGACGACGGCGCAGTGCGGTTGCACGTCGTCGACCTGGACGCCGCGCGCGGGCTCCCGTCCCGCGAAAGCGCTGAGACCGTCGCGCGCATCGTCAACGTCAGCGTGGCCTCGGGATGCATCGTGCAGATCGGAGGCGGCATCCGCAGCGTCGACATCGCCTTGCGGTGGCTCGAAAGCGGCGCGTCGCTCGTGGTCATCGGGAGTGTCGCGGCTCGCGAACCGGAACTCGCGGCGGCGATCTGCGCAGCGGCCAACGGCCGCGTCCTGCTCGGGCTCGACGTGCGTGCCGGAGCATCGCGCGTGCAGGGCTGGACGGAGGACGGTCTCGCGGCGACAGAGTTGCTCCGGCGCTGGCGGCGCTGGCCGGCGGCGGGCCTCGTCTACACCGACACCACGCGCGACGGAATGCTCGTCGGCCCAAACCTCGACGGTTTGCAGATCTGCCGTGACCTCTACGCCGGCCCGGTGATGGTGTCCGGCGGCATCGGCAGCCTGGAGGACATCGCCGCCTGCGCGGCGGCGGGCGCCACCGGCGTGCTCATCGGCCGTGCGCTGCACGAGGGCAGGGTTGATCTCGGGAGCGCGCTGGCGACCTTTTACGAATCCGGGAGCTAAACGATACTGAGTTTCATGTAGAATCCGGTCTCATGAAACGGCCGCACCCGGGTATCGTCCTCGGCGCGTTGCTGCTCCCGCTCGTTGCCTGCGCGGCTCACGGCACCGACGTCGCTTCATCCGGCGGTCGTCTCGTCGTCGTTGCAGCGGAGAACACCTGGGGAAGCATCGCCTCGCAGTTGGGCGGCAGCGATGTCGATGTGACAAGCATCGTCAGCGACCCGAACGCCGATCCACACGAATACGAGAGCAGCCCGGCAGATGCCCGCCTCATGGCGTCGGCGCGCTACGTGATCGTGAACGGAGCCGGATACGACAGCTGGGCCGATCAGTTGCTCGCCGCGCAGCCGGAGTCGGGCCGCAAGGTGCTGGATGTCGCGGACCTCGTCGGCAAGAAGGCGGGCGACAACCCGCACTTCTGGTACGACCCCGCGTACGTCTATCAGGTGATCGCCAGGATCACCGCGGACCTCACCGATCTACAGCCGGGTGATGCCGCCTACTTCGCGAGCAGGTCGGCCGCGTTCGAGCAACTCCTCGCGCCGTACAAAGAGCGCCTTGCCTATATCCAGCAGCACTTCGCCGGCACGCCGGTCGCAGCGACCGAGAGCATCTTTCAGTACCTCGCCACCTACGCCCACCTCGACCTCGTGACCCCGTATGCGTTCATGGAGGCAGTCGCGGAGGGCAACGACCCGCCTGCGTCAACCCTCGTGACCTTCACCAGTCAGATTCATGGGCGCGCATTTCGCGTCCTGGTGTTCAACGTGCAGACGGTCACGCCGCTCACCACGCAGCTCAAGGAGGAGACGGCCGCCGAGGACATCCCCGTCGTCGGTGTCTCGGAGACAATTCAGCCGCCGATTGCAACCTTTGAAGAGTGGATGGACGGACAGCTGGATTCGCTGATCAACGCACTCAACGCTCCCGCCCTCGGTCAGTGAGCGCTCTCGCCGGCGCGTCGCCGGACGCCACCGCGGGGCGACGGGTACTCGGCGCGCCGGTGATCGAGGCGAAGGACCTGGCGGGAGGGTACCCGGGCCATCCGGTGTGGTCGGGCGCCAACTTCTCCATCGCTCAGAACGAGTTCGTCGCCGTGCTCGGACCGAACGGCGCCGGGAAATCGACGCTGCTGCGAATGCTCCTCGGCATGCTCCCGCCGCTTTCGGGCGAACTGACAGTGCTCGGCGCGCCGCCGCAGCGCGGCAGCTCCGACATCGGGTACGTCCCGCAAGGCCGGACGCTCGACGCCGGCGCCGCCGTGCGGGGATCGGACCTCGTCGGATTCGGCATCGACGGGCACCGCTGGGGGTTCCGGCGATCGATCGGCTCTCACGGTGAGCACGCAGGAGCGGTCGCGTCGGCGGTAGCCGCTGTCGGTGCGACGGCATACGCATCTCGGCGGGTCAGCGAGATGTCCGGGGGTGAGCGCCAGCGATTGCTCCTCGCCCAGGCGCTCGCCGGACAACCGAAGCTGCTGCTGCTGGACGAACCCCTCGCGAACCTCGATGTCCGCAACGAGGCTGCGATGGTCGACGTGATCGCAGACGTCGCGCGGGCTCGGGGCATCGCGGTGATGCTCGTTGCGCATGACCTCAACCCGCTGCGTCAGGTCATCGACCGCGTCTGCTATGTCGCGGGCGGGGGAGTCGCGACCGGCACGCCCGAGGAAATCGTGACCGGCCCGGTGCTCTCGAGGTTGTACGGCGCACCAATTGAGGTGCTGACCGATAGTCGCGGCCGCCGTTTTGTCGTCGGACTCGAGGAGCAGACCGCGCATCCCCATCCGCATCAGCACGGCATCGGCGTCTGACGCGGTGTTCACCTGGAACCTGTTCTCCGACGTGAGTCAGATGCTCTCGTACCAGTTCATGGTGAACGCGTTCGAGGTCGGCGGGATCGTATCCGTGGTGGCCGGCGTTGTCGGCTACTTCGTCATCCTCCGCCGCACGGCTTTCTCGGCACATGCCTTGTCTCACATCGGGTTCGCGGGGGCAGCGGGGGCCGTGGTGATCGGGCTCCAACCGATCGTCGGCCTCGTCGCGTCGTGTGTGTGCGCGGGCGGCGTGATCGGGGCGCTGGGCCAGCGGCTGCGCGATCGCGACACTGTCATCGGGATCGTCCTCGCCTTCGCGCTGGGTCTCGGCGCGCTCTTTCTTGCGCTCTATCACGGCGGTGATGCGAACCTGGCGGTATCGATCCTGTTCGGCGAGATCCTCGGCGTGACATCGGGACAGGTGCTGCTCACGTTGGCGATCGGGATCGTCGCGTTGCTGCTCATTGCAGCGATGTACCGGCCGCTGCTGTTCTCGTCGGTTGACGAGGATGTGGCCGAGGCGCGCGGTGTACCCGTGCGACTGCTCTCCATCGGCTTCGTCATGACCGTGGGCCTCGCCGTGGCGGTATCCGTCCAGGTCGTCGGTGTGCTGTTGATCTTTGCCCTCGTGGTCACCCCCGCTGCGATCGCCGAGCGTGTGTGCAGGAGTCCCGCCCAGGCGCTCACGGTTGGCATCGTGATCGCGCTGCTCTCCACCTGGGTCGGCCTGTTCATCGCCTATTTCACGCCCTATCCGGTCAGCTTCTTCATCACTGCGATCTCGTTCGGCCTGTACCTCCTGGTGCGCGCCGCCGAGGCGCTGGCTGCAAGGGTTCGCCGGACATCCGTGGGCCTCTCGAGAGCCGCAGAGGGCTAAGATCGCCGGGTGCCGCAGGAACCAGCAACCTCGCGTTCCCGCCCTCTCGGACTCATCGGCGCGCTGATCCTCCCGGTGCTCGCGGGGGCATGCGCGACGGTCGCCGCGGCCGGACCGGTGCCGCTCCGCATCGGTGCGATCTTTCCTCTGGCGGGAACCGACGCCCCCGATTCGACCGACGAGTATCTCGGCGTCCAGCTCGCCGCGCAGATGGTCAACGCATCGGGAGGCGTCGGGGGCAGATCGATCTCCCTGGACCTGCGCGACGTTGAGGATCAGGCGCAGCTCCCGGCTGCCATCGCGAGCCTCCATGGCGATGGAGTTCCTGCCGTGATTGGCGCTTACTCGTCGCAGCTGTCGATCCCGGCGGCCTCCGCAGTGGCGGCCGACGGGATGGTCTACTGGGAGACCGGTGCCGTCGCTGACCGCGTGACCGGGGAGTCTCCACTGGTGTTCCGCGTCGGTGTCGACGGCGCGGAGCTGGGCAGCAACTCCGGCCAGTTCATCATCTCCCAGTTGGTCCCGAAGCTCGGCCCGGTCTCGAGGATTCGCGTGTACTTCGTCACCGCCGACGACGACTACGGGCACTCCGTCGCAGACGCCACGCGCGCCTCGCTCGAGGCCGGTGGACTCAACATCACCGGCGAATCCGTCTACAACCCGTATACGCCCAACTGGACACCGGTCATGCAGACGCTCGCCGCCGCCAGGCCGGACATCCTCGTACTCTCGTCCCACATCCAGGACGGCATCGCCTTCCGTCGCGCGTTCCTCGCAGCGGGGCTGTCGGTGAAGGTGTTCATGGGAACGACCATGGCGCAGTGCGACCAGGATTTCGGCAACGTGCTGGGGTCGGGCGCCGTCGGCGTGTTCGCGTCAGACCGTCCGCAGGCGAACTTCAACCCCGATGCGCTCGACCCGCAGGCGCGGGCGCTGTACGACCGTTTTGCGGCGCTCTGGAAGCAGCGCACCGGGGACGTGCCGAGCGAGGAGGGGATCGCGGGGTTCAGCGCGGCATTGGTGCTCTTCGCCGATGTCCTGGGTCGTGCCGGCACTGACGGGGCGCAGAGCATCGCTACTGAGGCTCGCTCGCTCAACCTGCCCGAGGGCAGCCTGCCCAACGGCGCGGGCGTGCTCTTCTCGACGGCGTCAGGCCAGGTCGGTCAGAACATTCGCGCTGCCGCGGTGGTGTGGCAGTGGCAGGCGCCCCGCGTCAGCGTCGTCGTCTGGCCACCGATCTACGCGACCGGACAGGTGAAGCTGGCGCTGCACGCATCGTGATTGGCTGAGGGTTCATCGAGCCATACTCGAACCATGGAAACAGCGACATTCGGCGCAGGGTGCTTCTGGGGCGTGGAATCGGTATTCGAGCAGGTCGACGGAGTCATCTCGACCAAGGTCGGCTACACAGGTGGTTTCACTGAAGCCCCGAGTTACGAGGACGTCTGCCGGCACACCACCGGCCATGCGGAAGCCGTCGAGGTCACGTACGACCCCACAAAGGTGACCTACGAGAAGCTCCTCGACATCTTCTGGATGAACCATGACCCGACGCAGCTGAATCGTCAGGGTCCGGACGTCGGCGACAACTACCGGTCGGTGATCTTCTTTCACTCCCCGGCGCAGGAAGCCGAAGCCGTTGCCTCGAAGGCAGCGCTCGAGCAGTCGGGTCGCTACCGCCGCCCGATCGTCACCGAGATCGTCCCCGCAGGGAGGTTCTGGGACGCCGAGGAGTACCACCAGAAGTATTTCTCCCGGCGGGGCATCGCTGCGACATGCAACATCCCCGCGTGATGTTGTGAGCGTCAGGAGCTGGTTCGAGGACTCCATGAACCAACTGGACGCGCTGCGTCTTCGCCGCCGCAAGGAGCTCCCCGAGTCGATCGAGAAGCCCTACTGGCACCGCGACGCCTACTCGAGGGACTCAGCGCGCCTCGAAGCCCTCGGCTACGTGGTCGAATCCGAGGTGGACAACGCCGCGTATGTCAGCTCGACGTACCCGGCGAACACCGGTGGCGGCTTTGGTCAGCTCAGCCGGACCGTCACCCGCCGCGTGCCGTCCATCCACGTGACCTACCGGCGTGAGTCACAAACCAGCTGATCCCAGCTCACCCGCAACGGGCCTGATACGTTCGTCCGGTTGATACCAGGAGAAACGTGGTCGAATCGTCGCTCCACCTGAGGTCAGTGGTGTCGACGAGCGTCAGCGTGGCGGGCGGAGGGGGAGGCTGCGGCGGGTAGCCGTACTGTGCCTGGGAGCAGGCCTGAAGGGCCGTTCGCTCACTGTCCGGCGCCGCGAGCGGCACGGACCAGAACTGGTCATCGAAGTCCACCTCAGCGTTCCCCGCACGGTTGCAAGTGTCGGGGTACGGCACCCCGACGGAAACTGCGGGCGATCCCGCTCGAATGGTTGTCGGGCATGTTGGACCACACGCCGTGGCAGCCATCGCTATGAGGACCGCCGCGACGACCCAGCCGCCGGCGGCCGCAGTTCGTCATGACGCCCAAGCCCCGTCCTGCATGCGGAGTAGTTTGGAACAACGTATGAGAACGCGCTCCATGTCGCCGCGCGGGAGCTCCGAAATGCCCCGCTACTCGTTGGCACGCAGCACTGACAGGACGTCGCTGCCGTAGCGGGCCAGCTTGCCCGGACCGACGCCTGCGATCAACACCAGTGATGTGCTGGATGTCGGGTTGCGCCGGGCGATCTCGACAAGCGTCTTGTCGTGGAACACGACATACGGCGGCACTCCGGTGCTGCGCGCCACCTCGAGCCTCCAGCGCCGCAACGCCTCGAATCGCGCGCTGACCTCGGGAGTGAGCTCCTCGACAGGCCCGCTCGCAGAGCCTTTGCGTCCCCGAGTTGCCGAGCGCGTTCGCGTCGCGCGGACGTCGACCTCAACGGAGGTGTCGCCACTCAGCACCGCGCGCCCTCGTTCGGTGATGCCCAGCGTCGGTTTCTCGCCGTGGCCGCGTGCCACGCAGTCCAGCTCGACGAGCCGCTCCAGCAGGTCGCGGGTGCGATCGACATCCCAGGTGCGCAGCGCGCCGAAGAACGGCAATTCCGTGACCCACGCACGCGACGCTGTCCACGCATCGGTGGCACCGCGAAGAATCGACGCGATACGCACGCCGCCCAGGTGATTGTCGAACCGTGCGATGCACGCGAGCGCGGCAGCGACGTCGACGGGATCAACGCTTGCGACGGCGCTGCTGTCGGGATCCAGGCAGTTGTCGCACGCGCGGCAGGTCCGGGCCACGCCCTGTTCGCCGAAGTAGTCGGCGATACGCGCGTGGCGGCAGCTGCGCGAGATCGCGTACTCCATCACCTGTGTCACCCGCGCATATGCATTCGCCTTGAGCAGCGCCTGCTCTGCGAAATCCACCGGCGCGCCGGTCAAGCGCCGGATGCTGCCGTCGGGCTGGATGACGTCGGCGCGGCGCAAGAGCTCCAGTGCTGCACGTGCCGGATTGGCGCCGACGCCGCGCGCATCCCAGTCGTCGATGGAGTCGGTTCCCTCGCGCAGGAGTTCGCGGTACACCGCGCGCACGACGTCACGCTCGGGATATGCCTGCTCGATGAAGAACTCCTGGAGCTGGCGGTCGGCGGCGTTGTACAGCAGCGTGCACGCAGACGGCTCACCGTCACGGCCCGCGCGCCCAGCCTGCTGGTAGTACTCCTCGAGGCTGCCGGGGAAGTCATGATGGATCACGCGGCGGATGTCCGGGAAGTCGACGCCCATGCCGAACGCCGACGTGGCAACGATCGCCTGCAGGCGCCCGGCAGCGAACCCCTCGTGCACGCTCTGCCGCGATTCCCCGTCGAGCGCGCCGTGGTACGACGCGACTGACACGCCCGCCTGCGCGAGCACGTCCGTGATGGCGTCCGTCGTTCGCCTGCTGCCGCAATAGACGAGCGCGCGTCCGGCACCCGGGCGGATCAGACGCAACACCGCGTCGCGCTTCTCAGCGACGCCACGGCAGCGGATGACGGACATGGTCAGGTTCTCGCGGACGAATCCCGTGACGCGCTCGACCGGCGCGTGCAGGCCAAGGCTCGTCGCGATGTCCTCGCGGACGCGCGGCGTTGCGGTGGCAGTGAACGCACCCACGGGCGGGCGTCCGCAGGCGGCGATCGCCTCTCCGAGGCGCCGGTACTCCGGACGGAAGTCGTGGCCCCAGCTGGAGATGCAGTGCGCCTCGTCGACGACGAACCGTTCCACCGCAAGGCGGCTCAGGCTTTCGAGGAATCCAGTCGCGCCGATGCGTTCCGGCGCGAGGTAGAGAAAACGCAACTCTCCCGCTGCTGCGGCGCGCAACGAGTCGGCGCGCGCGGCGGCGCTGACCTGGCTGTGCAGACAAGCAGCGGGGATGCCGAGCTCGTTGAGGCGCGCAACCTGGTCCACCATCAGCGCGATGAGCGGCGACACCACGATCGTGAGACCGCCATTGACGATGCCGGGGATCCAGTAGCCGATGCTCTTCCCGGAGCCGGTCGGCGCTACGAAGAGGACGTCAGCGCGCGCTTCAGCGGCGGCAATGACGTCAGCCTGTCCCGGACGGAAGTCCGCGAAGCCGAAGGTCTGCTCGAGTACCGCGCGAGCCCGCGCCGAGGGCTCGATCGCGAATCAGTCCTTCTTCTTGTCGAGGGACAGCGCGCAAGAATTCATGCAGTACCGCTGCCCAGTCGGCGCGGGGCCGTCAGGGAAGACATGGCCGAGGTGGCCACCGCACTTCTTGCACCGGATCTCCGTGCGGGGGATGAGCATGCTCCAGTCACGATGCTCCTCAACCGCGTCAGGGTTGATCGCCTCGTAGAAGCTTGGCCAGCCAGTGCCGGAGTCGAATTTCGTCTCTGAGCTGAAGAGCTCTGCGCCACAGCCCGCGCAGCGATACACGCCGGCATCGTCGACATGCACGTACTGGCCGGTGAAGGCCCGCTCGGTGCTCGCCTTGCGGAGCACGGAATACTGCTCAGGCGTCAGGCGCTGACGCCACTCCTCGTCGGTCAGGGTGATCTTCTCGTCCATCGTGGTTACTTTCTACCCGGTTTCCCCGGATTCGACGCGTACAGAGCCGCTGCCGCGGCCAGGGTCTCCGCCATGTGCGCACGCAGTGATGGGGGTTCGAGAACCTCGACGTTCGAGCCCCATCGCATCAGCCAGGGGCGCATCTCCACCTCGCTGGCGACGTCCAGGCGCACCTCGATCCCACCGCCGTTGATGTTTGACCGCTGCGCTCTCGCGGGCCAGGGCGTCTCGTCCACCCACTGGCGCACGGCCTCGGGGAAGCGGAGGACGACGCGATCGCCACCCGCACCCTGCCAGATGGACCACGCAGCGCCGAGCGCGTCATCGATGTCGAAGTCGTCGGGCACCTTGAACGTCGTCGGCAACACGCGAGCCGTGCGGATGCGATCGAGACGGAAGGAGCGCACCTCGCGCGACACAGAGTCGTTGGCGAAGACGTAGATGTGCCGGCTCTCGGCGGCAGGCTCGATGAAATACGGGCGCAGGTCGCGTTTCGTCTCGTTGCCTTTCGCGTCGACATAGCGCACCTCAATCTCTCGATGCTGCACGAACCCGTCGATGACGGCCCGCTCGACGCCGAGGCGCTCTGGCGCGGGTTTGCGGCGCTCCGCCGCTGCAAGCGTTCGCCGCAGGTATTCGCTCACCAGCGGCACTGCCAGCGCCCGGGAGAGATGCGCGAGCGCGCCGACGAGCGCAGGGTCCTGCTCGGGACGAAGTTGCTGCAGGAGGCGCACCGCGACGAGCAGCAGTGTCGCCTGGTAGTGATCGAGCTGCAGCGGTGGGAGCCTGCTGCGCTCGCCGATGCGCCAGCGGCCGTCCTTCGTCTCGATGTCGATGCCGGCGTTGTCGCGGAGTGTTGCGACGTAGCGCTGAACGGTGCGCGTGTTCACCTCCAGCTCGTCCGCGAGCTGTCGCGTCGTCAGGCCAACCTCCGTCTCGGAGAGACGGGTGAAGAGCTTGATGACTCGATATTCCTTCTCACCCTTCTCGTAGTCGCCTGGCACGCCGACGAGCCTAGCGTGTCGTCCGCGGCTCTGCGGCGATGTCGAGCCGGTATCCGAGCAGCTCGGGCCGTCCGGGATTCTGGTGGAGGCCTGTTGAGACGAAGCCGAGCGAGAGGTACAGCTGCTGCGCGGCGACCATCACAACGTCGGTGTCGAGCGTCATCACCGACCGGCCGCGCTCGCGGGCGAGATCGATGCAGGCAATGACGAGCCGGCGCCCGATGCCTTTGCCCCGATGCTCGGGACTGACGCCCACCATACGCAGGTGTGCCTCGTCCGGGGCCAGCGGCTCTGCCGGGCCGGGGCTGATTCGCGCGTCGAGTTCGAGCGTCGCGGACCCGGCGATGACGCCTGAGTCGATGGCCACGAGCACGGTCCCCAAACCGGCGCGCGAGCCGACGTCGGTGACCCTGGCAAGATACGCGTCCCACCCGGGCGAGTTGGGCTGCCGGAACTCGCGGTAGGCGCGCGCGGTGGCGTCACCCGCGGCCGCGTACTCGGAGGGGCGAACCGGCCGGATCTCGATCTCGTCGGGCATCCCGTCACCCTACGCGACAGGCCCCTGTCGCGGCCCGAGTCCACGCTACTGACCATGCATCCCGAGACCACCACACCGGACGGCGGAGCGACCGACGGCGATGGGCAGTATTTCCGGCGTGCCCAGGCGCTGATGGCGCGCCGAGCCGAGCTCTTCGCCACGGTTCCGTCGCTGTCGCTGGGGCGCGCTGCCACAGCGGGACCGATGCCGGAGGATCGTCCAGAAGCCCACCGCTCTGGCGGCCGGCAGCTCAGTCTCCCCATCTCGCGCGAGCGGGGGCGCCGTCGAGCGAGGATGCTTCGCTGATGCGATTCCTCGCTGACGGCTGCCCCGTCTACACCGCCACCGACCTCTGTGACTACCTGGCCTGCGGTCACCTCGTCTCGCTCAAGCGACGCGTCGCGTCCGGAGAGCACATCGAGCGCGACCCTTCGGCGCTCAGCGAGGTGCTTGCCAACCTCGGGGCGGGACACGAGCGCCGGCATCTCGACGTGCTCACGGCGAGCGGTCTGCGCATCAAGGCATTCGAGGACGGCGCGGACCGGTACGCAACCTCGGCTGCTGAGCTGCGAGCGCTGGAGGCGGAGACGCTCGAGGCGATGCGCGCCGGCTACGACGTCATCTATCAGCCCACATTCTTCGATGGGCGCTGGCTCGGCCGCGCCGACTTCCTGCTGCGTGTCGACGGGCCGAGCAACCTTGGCGCGTTCTCGTACGAGGCCGCCGACGCGAAGCTCGCCCGTCGGGTGCGCTCCGAAGCGCTCCTGCAGCTCTGCGAATACTCGGCGCATCTCGAGCGACTGCAGGGAGCAGCCCCGCAGTGGATGCACGTCATCCTCGGCGACCGGACGGAACATCCGTATCGCGTCGACGAGTTCTCCGCATACCATGCTGCGGTCAAGCGCGATTTCGCCGCGGCGATGCGCTCGGGGTTGGACGGCATGTATCCCGATCCGGTCGCACATTGCGGCACGTGCGGCTACGCGAAGCGATGCGCGGCGCAGCGCAGGAACGACGATCACCTTTCCGAAGTCGCGCGGATGCGATCGGGTCAGGTGCTCGTGTTCAAGGAAGCGGGCATCGACACCATGACGGCGCTCGCACTCACCCATGCAGACGCGGAGCCGCCGGGACGCATGCAAGTCGAGACGTTTCGGTCGCTGCGCGCGCAGGCCGCGTTGCAGCACAATGGCCCCGAGCCCAACGGATCGCCGCGATACGAGCTGCTCGATGCGTGGGAGGTCGGTCACGGTCTCTGCGCGCTCCCCACACCGTCGCCCGGCGATCTCTTCTTCGACATGGAGGGCGACGGGCTGGCTCGCGATGTCCCGCTCGAGTATCTCTTCGGCGCGGTTGACACGAGCGGGGAATACCACGCGTGGTGGGGACACGATGAGGCGGGGGAGAAGCGTGCCTTCGAGGGGTTCGTCGACTTCGCGATTGCGCACCTCGATCGCCATCTCGGCATGCACATCTACCACTACGCCGCGTACGAGAAAACCGCACTGCGCCGGCTGATGAGTCGGCACGGCACTCGCGAGGAGGAGGTCGATCGCCTGCTCCGCAACGAGGTGCTCGTCGACCTGTATCGCGTGGTGCGCCAGGGGATCCGGCTGTCCACCGACTCGTACTCGCTCAAGAAGGTGGAGCGCCTGTACATGCCGGCGCGCGAGGAGTCGATCGCCGACGCTGCGGGCAGCATGGTCATGTACGAGCGATGGCTGAACAGCCGCGAGGACGGCAGCGACGGCGATCCGACGTTGCTCGAGGAGATCGCGCTCTACAACGAGCGTGACTGCGCATCCACCGTGCTTCTGCGCGACTGGCTCGAAGCGCGGCGCGCTGAGGAAGAGGTGCTTCGTGGGGCTCCCGTCGAACGTCCCGTCGCGGAGCAGCGGTTGCCGCGGGACGGGCTCACCGAGAAGATCGCGGCGACGCAGGCAGTCGCCGATGCGCTCGTTGCCGGAATCCCGGAGGATACTGCCGATCGCACGGATCCACAGCGCGCGACGTCCCTGCTCGCGCCGCTGCTCTCGTACCACCGGCGTGAAGGCAAGGTCGGATGGTGGCGCTACTTCGATCAGCTGGCGATGAGTCCGGAGGAGCTCGAGCGCGACACCTATGCGCTCGGGCCGTTGCTCCAGATCGGTGTGCATCACGAGGACGGTCGCGTCATCGAGCGGTACCGGTTCGAGCCCCAGGAGCATCACATTGGAGAAGGCGACAAACCGCTCGACCCCGAGTCACGAACGGACAGGGGCGGAGCACGCAGCGCCGGCGAGGTGGTGGACATCGATTCGGCTCGCGGGGAACTGTCGCTGTCGCGAAGCCCGACGCAGGCGAACTCCGCGGTTCGCTTTCTCATCCCGATCGCCCCACTCGGCACTGACGCCCAGGAGTCAGCACTGCTGGATCTCGGGCGCTGGGTGGTCGACAACGGCGTCGACGCGCCGGGAGACTGGCGTGCCGGACGTGATCTGTTGCTCGGACTTCGACCGCGGCTGGCCGGTGGCAAGGACTGCGCGCTGCGCGTTCCTGGTGAGACCGCTTCAGCCGCGGCGATGCGGCTCATCGGCGAGCTCGACGGCGGATGCCTGCCGATCCAGGGCCCTCCCGGTGCGGGGAAAACGCACACCGCGGCGCTCGCGATCCTCGCGCTCATCGAACAGGGACGTGGACCCATCGGTGTCACCGCCATTTCGCACAGCGCCATCCGCACGCTGCTCGGCAAGGTCGAGGAGCTGGCGCCGTCGCGTGGATTGCGCCCGCGGATGCTCCATCTGCGCACCTCCGGTGACACGGAGACTGCGGCGATTCGCGTGGCGCGAAGCAACGCGGAGGTTGAAGCCGAACTGGACGCGGGCGCGGTGGATGTCATCGGCGGCACGTCGTGGTTGTTCTCCCGCGCGCCGCTGGCGGACTCGCTCGACACGCTCATCATCGATGAGGCGGGGCAGATGTCCCTTGCCGACGCGCTTGCGGTATCGCGGGCTGCGCGCAATCTCGTGCTCGTCGGCGACCCCAGACAGCTCGCGCAGCCGCTGCAGGGGAGCCACCCACCCGGCGTTGGCGTCTCCGCACTCGATCATCTGCTTGCGGGCGACGTCACCGTCGCAGTCGATCGCGGCGTCCTGCTCGACCTCACATGGCGGATGCATCCCGACATCTGCGCCTTCGTGTCGCGCACCTTCTACGAGGGACGGCTCGCGTCGGAGCCCCAGTGCGCGGGCCAGGCGGTGCTCGACCGTGGCGTTGCGACGACTGGCCTCCGGTACGCGTTCGTCGAGCATGCCGGCGACCGTGTGCGCTCCGAGGCAGAGGCGGCGCTCGTGCGCCGCATCCTCGACGACCTGACACGCGCCTCGTGGCGTGCGGACGACGGCGAGGAGCGCCGGCTCACGCTGGACGATGTCGTCATCGTGGCGCCGTACAACGCCCAGGTCGCGTGCCTCCTCGAGGCGTTGCCGAGCGGTGCTCGCGTGGGGACCGTCGATCGGTTCCAGGGAAAGGAAGCCGCTGTGAGCATCTTCTCGATGGCCACATCCAGCGTCGAGGATCTCCCGCGCAACCTCGAGTTCCTCTTCAGCCTCAACCGGCTCAACGTCGCAGTCTCGCGTGCGCGAGGCCTCTCACTGATCGTGTGCTCGCCCGAGTTGCTCCGCGCGCGCTGCCACACGCCGGAGCAGATGCGGCTCGTGAACGCGCTCTGCCGCTACGTCGAGATGGCGACTCCCTGGGACACGCCGGTGCCGGCCGCGGCTATGCTCAGCGCGTGACCGAAGCGACGCTGCGGGACCGTCTGTTGCAGACACTCGAAGCAGCGGAGGAGCACGAGGCGGTGCTGCTCGCGCTCTGCGACGACACGCCTGCGGCCGAGGAGGGACGCTGGACCGCGAAGGACAACATCGCCCATCTCAACACGTGGCGTGAGCACGCCACGCGGACGCTCGATGCGGTGCGGGATGGGCAAACGGTGGACGGCCCGTACGACGACAGCCAGATCGACGGCCGCAATGCCGAGATCTACGAGGCGCATCGGCACGACTCGGCCGACGAGGTTCGTACTGCGGCCGGCACGACGTATGTGGCGCTCAAGGCAGCCGTTGCCGCGTGCACGGACGCCGAACTGCGTCGCGAGCGGCCCACCGGCGGTGAACTCTGGCGGCTCGTGCCCGGCAACGGTCACGCGCACGTCGCGCAACACGTGTCTTCATGGCTGGCGGAGCACGGTGACGCTGCGGGCGCCGAGGCGACGGCACTCTGGGCCTACACGCTCGAGACCGAGCTGTTCCCCGAGCCGGCGGACAAGGCGGTTGCCGACTATAACCTTGCGTGCTTCTACGCGCGCAATGCGCGTGTCGACGAGGCGTTGCCCCTGTTGGGCGGTGCGCTCCGAAGTCAACCGGACCTCCGCGACTGGGCGATGAACGATCCCGACCTCACGCCGATTCGAGAGGATCCGCGCGTCCAGAGCCTCGTCGGCGGCTGACGGAAACGCAGGGACAGGAAGGCAGGGAACAGCAAGGTGGTACGAGGAGCGATGGTGGCGTCGTGCCTCGGTATTGCTGCCGTACTCGCTGCGTGCGCAAGCACTTCGACCCCGACACCGACCGCAGCCGGCCCCTCTGTATCTTCGGTCACGACGCCGACGCCCGAACCCACTCCGACGCCCTCGCCTGCACCGATCCTTGCCCCCGCGCCTGTCGCACCGGTGAGCGGCGTGTCCGAGTGCTCGTTGACCCTCGAAGTCGGCATGGACGGAAATGCCAGCCCGGTCTTCTGCGCTGACGGCGGCATCAACGTTCTCGCGTGGAACTACTTTGAGAAGCTCAAGCCACGTGTGATGACGCTCGGCCCCAGCGCCACGGTGCAGCAGGTGGAGGCCGCCATGTGCAGCGATCTCAATACCTCAACCATTCCCATCGAGACGAGCGCGGGCGAGCTCGCGTTCCGCTACTACGGATGGGTGTTCGTCGGCGTCTCAGACATCTCGACGGCGTTCCCCGGATTCTGCCCGGGAGGTTAGCGCTCGCTCTGTGCCTTTTCGCAGGCGAGCGGCAGCCACATCACGTTGCCGGGCGGCGATCGACGTACAGCCCCTGCAGGGAACGCCCGACGGACCCGCGCTCGTCGTACAGACGGCTGTACGCAACTCCGACACCGCGCGGATCCACGTCGGTTGTCGCGTCGAGGCAGACCCATTCGCCCTCAGGGGCGCGGTGCAGATAGACCGTCAGATCGGTATTGATGAACACGAACTGATCCCACGGCAACACCGCACTGACACCGTTGCCGAAATCCGCGGCGGCGAGCGCGCGTTGCAATGGCGTTGGTGTTTCGCCCGCAATCACCGGCATCGTGAGGCGTAACCAGCCGATAGCTGCGCCGGATGCCAGGAACGCACCTTTTGCGTAGCGCATCTCGATCCCGGTGCGGTGGAAGGCCGGCTCATCACTGTCGCGCATGTGCGCAGCCGACTCCGTCGGTCCTGCAAACGGTGGAGGAGTCGGTTCGGATGGCCCCAGCTCGAGGTCGGTGACGCGCATCCGCCAAGCGGACGCGCGGCAGACCTCCGTGTCGCCATCCAGAAGGTTCGCGCTGAGCAACTGCACCCGCCGTCCGTTGCGCTCGATACGTGCCGAGACGGTGAGCGGACGCAGCGGCACTGGACGGAAGATCTCGACCGTCGTGCGCACGATCGTCATCGGTGTCTCCGACGGCAGCGCCTCCATCACGCCGCCGATCAGCGCGGCCGGCGCGCCGCCGTGCATCGCCGCCGGATCCCAGGGCCCGCGAGTGTGCTCGCTGGGGATGAAGCGTCCCGAATCGGGCGCGAACAATGCGTCGACCACCCGCGAATGGTGCAGGAACCCGATCGCGGCGGGTATCGCGTGACTGCCTGATACGCTGAGATCGCAGTGGCTGTGAGGCACACGACCATAGCGGCGAACGGCATGCGGTTCGACGCGCTCAGCGCGGGTCCTGCCGATGGTGAGCTTGTCCTGCTCCTCCACGGCTTCCCGCAAACAGGGTCATGCTGGCGCAACGCGCTCACCACGCTCGACGCGGCCGGATATCACGCCGTCGCACCCAGCCAGCGCGGGTACTCGGCCGGCGCGAGGCCCGAGGGGGTCGACGCATACCGTGTCAGCGAACTCTGCGACGACGTGCTCGCGATGGCGTCAACGCTAGGCGCGACGCGCTTCCACGTCATCGGGCACGACTGGGGCGCGACCGTTGCGTGGGCGCTCGCGGGCGACCATCCGGAAACAGTCATCTCTCTGACCGCCGTCTCCACGCCGCATACAGCCGCGCTCCGGCAGGCGCTGCAAGGCACGCGGCAGCGAGTGCAGATGGCCTACATCCCAATCCTGCGCCTGCCGCGTGTTGCCGAATCGCTCTTCGAGGCCGGAGGTGGCGTCATCGCCGAATCGCTGCTCACCGCAACCGGGCTCACCACGGCTCACGCCCATCGCGACGTCGCCGCGCTGCGCAAGGTGGGGCCGACCGGCGCGCTCAACTGGTATCGGGCGCTCGGCACCGAGCCTGCGCACGCAGAGCCCGTCGAGATTCCCGTGCTTCACATCTGGAGCGACCGCGATCCCGCGTTCACCCGCGAAGCGACGGAGCTGACCGCGGAGCACTGCACCGGCGACTACCACCTCCTTGAGCTGGAGGGTGGCTCGCACTGGATTCCGGACCAGCACTGGGACGATGCCGCCGATGTCGTCCTTGAGCACCTCGCAGCCAGTCCCGACGGCGCCTGAACGCCGTATGGCGGGGATCGAGGTCACCGGGGTCGCGCAGCGGCGTTCGTGGGAAGCACCGGGACTCCCCGACGTGGAGCGGGTCCGCCCGGGACTGTGGTCGGTGCCGGTGCCGCTGCCGAACAATCCGTTGCGCTACGTGCTGGTCTATCTCCTCGAGGTCGACGATGGTCTCGCGGTCATCGACACCGGGTGGAGTACCGAAGAAGCCTGGGCCGCGCTGATCGCCGGCATGGCCGTGGCCGGGTACGCGCCGAAGGACGTCCGGGCGATCCTCATCACGCACATCCATCCCGACCACTACGGGCTCGCGGGTCGTCTCCGCGAAGCCTCGGGAGCCTGGATCGCGCTGCATCCAGCCGATGCGGCGCTCATCCCGGCGCGATACGGCACCGGTGTCGAGGCCCTGCTCGCAAGCATGGCCGCGCTGCTCGTCGAAGCCGGTGTGCCCGAGGAGACTCGTGATGAGCTCACCGTCGCGTCGATGGGGGTGCGCGAATTCGTGGCTGCGGCCCTCCCCGATGTGCTGCTGGAGGACCGGGCGGCCGTCCCGCTCAAGGGGTGGGATCTCGCCACGTTGCACACCCCGGGGCACTCGCCGGGCCACGTCTGCTTTCTCGACAACGGCCGTCGCCTGCTGTTCAGCGGCGACCACGTGCTGCCGAGGATCAGCCCGAGCATCGCTGTCCACGTGCAGCAGCCCGACAACCCGCTGGCGGACTTCCTCGACGCGCTCGGCAAGGTGCGCGACCTCGACGTCGACGAGGTCCTGCCCGCGCACGAGTGGCGTTTTCGCGGCCTTGCCCCGCGTGTCGACCAGCTCGTCGACCACCACCACCGCCGCCTGGAGGAGACCGTCGCCGCCATCACCTCGTCGCCCGGCGCGACGTGCTGGGACGTGACGCTCCTGCTCCGCTGGTCGCGTGACTGGTCCGAGATCAAGGGCTTCATGCGCCGGGCGGCCGTCGGTGAGACGCTCGCCCACCTCGTGCTGCTCGAGCGTTCGGGGCATGCCCGACGAGTCGGCGCGAATCCTGGCCGCTGGTATCCAGCCGCGGACTGAGAGCTCTCGACTCAGGCCACGAGATCGGGACGTATACGCGGCACGGACCACCCCACGGCAACAAGGCCGGCGCCGATGGAGACGGCGATCATGAGGAGCGCGACGGTGATCATGCCGCGGCCCGCCGCGAACGCGATCGCCGTCACCGACACGCCGATGGCGGTGCCAAGTCCGCGCGCCATGTTGAGCAGTCCACCAGCCGCACCGCCACGGTCAATCGGTGCGGCGCTGATCGTCGCCGCGTTGTTCGCGGGGATGAAGAGGCCCATGCCCACGCCCGCTATCGCCAGGGCCGGCACCGTGAGTCCAGGATGGCTCGCGGCGACGGCCAGCACGCCCATCGCCGCGGCGGTGATCGCCATGCCGGCACCAGCCGGCAGTCTCGGACCGGCCCGATCGCGGATCGCCCCCCCGAACGGGGCGACGATCGCCAGCGCGAGCGGCAGCGCCGTCAGTTCGAGACCGGCGGCGGCCAGCCCGAGATGCTCCTCGCGCTCGAGAAAGAACGGCACGGCGACGAGGCAGCTGAAGAGCACGACATACGAGAGGAGCGCCGCGCTGATCCCGGCGATGAACGCGGCGACGCGGACGAGCGCGTCGTCGATGACCGCCCCGGGAGCGCGTCGTTGCCGCCGGTACGCGGCGTATGCGAGGAGGCAGGCGAGGATCCCGAGGGCCACGATGGTCCACATCGGCGTGTCCGGCTGCGCCGCCAGCGAGAGTGCCGCGAGCGCCGCCGACGGGATCGCCGCCAGCAGCACCGTCCCCTGAGCGTCGATCCGGCTCTCAGCATCGCGATGCGTGCTTCTCGGCAGGAGAAACCATCCGAGGGCGAGACCGACCACGCCGATCGGGACGTTCACCAGGAAGATCCACCGCCACCCGCCCAGCGCGGTGAGCGCGCCGCCGAGCACCGGCCCGAGCGTGAGCCCCACGGCCTGCGCAGCGCCCTGGATCCCGAGCCCGGTGCCCAGCTTCGATGTCGGCAGGACGTCACGGATGAGCGCGTAGGAGTTCGCCTGGAGCATCACCGCCCCGACCGCCTGGACGAACCGGGCCGCCACCAGCAGGCCGAGTGACGGCGCCAGCGCGCAGGCAGCGGACCCGACCACGAAGATGCCGAAGCCGTATGTGTAGAGGAGCTTGCGGCCGATCCGATCCGCCAGCTTCCCGACGGCGGCGACGGTGCCTGCAAGGACAAGGACGTAGATGACGACCACCCACTCGACCGCCGCGATCGACGCGTGGAGGTTGAGCCGCAGGACCGGCAGCGCGGTGGAGACGATGCTCGCGTCGAGCTGGCCCATGAACGCTCCGACGCACACCGTGCCCACGGCAAGCCAGGGCGCCGACGGCATCGCGCGAATCCGCGCCGGGCGGCGCGGCTCGGTGAGGATCCTTGGCGTCGACACCCGCGGTGCGTCCGGCTCAGGCACGGTTGTCAGGACCTCCCGCGACGCGTTCTGCGACCACCATGCCCTGAATCATCCGGCACGGTCCGGCCGGCGGCGCCGGGTGCCATGGTGAATGTCGCTGAGCGGTGACGGAACGATGGTCGCCCAATTCGCTTGCTTCTGTCGCTCGATACTGGGGCGACCACCTGTCCACGCGCCCGGGAGGTCGCACTCGTTGGCCCAGCAGCGCATCCTTCTTGTCGACGATGAACCGCGACTGCTGCATGTAGTCGGGTTGTATCTCAGCATGGAAGGATTCGAAGTCACCGAGGCACAGGACGGCACCGAGGCGTTGAGCAAGCTCGACACCGAAACGTTCGACCTGGCGATCCTCGACGTGATGATGCCGGGCGTTGACGGGATCGAAGTCTGCCGCCACATACGGGCACAACCGCAGACGCAGTCGATGCCTGTGCTTGTGTTCACCTCGTTGTCAGCCGACGCCGACGTCGAGCGTGCGAGGCTCGCGGGCGCGAACCACCTGATCACCAAGCCGTTCAGCCTTCCGGGGCTGGGCGCGGTCGTCCGCTCCTGCTTCGAGGACACGACCGCACTCGCGAGCTGATCCGTACAGCGCGCTCGCTTCGTTCGGTGCGTTGTGTTTGTTACGATCGGGTGTCTGAGGAGGCTGCTCATGGCGCCATTTGATCGAATGTGGAAGCTGCGGCAGGCGTTGCGACGGCCATCTGGGCGCGTCCGCTGCACCGAGCTGGGGTGCCACCAGTCGGTGGCGATCCGCTGCGTCTACGAGGACAGACGCCGGCGCGTCTGTGGCACGACATGGTGCATCCGCCACGGCGCGATGTTCAACGACAGCGCGTACTGCCGCCGCCACGCGAGCACTGTTGCGGCGCTCTCCAACGGCTTCTATCAGCTCGCGCTGCCCGACCTCGACAACCGCGCGCCGTCACTCGTCGGGTGGATGAGCGGTGAGCTCGACGCACCGATCCGCGTGGCCCTTCGCGCCTCAGCGCCGGAGGGCGACACTACGCTGGTCGCGGACCCCGTCCGCCTCACCTCGCCTGCCATGGCGTCGCCGCGGTGCTGGGCGCGCGCCTGGAAGCTGGTCGATCACCTCGGCGTCGTGCACCAGGTGTCGATCGAGGTGGACGAGGACTCGCAGGCGGTCGTTGCAGTGCGTGTCGACAACGACCTCATCGGCCGTTCGGTACCACCGTGGATCGAACGACGGGAGGCCGTCAGCGCCGTGACGCCCGACGAGGACGCCGCGTCGCGGACGGCCTTCAACGAGGCGCTCGCGCGCTCAGTGCAGGCGTTCCTCAGCCGCGAGGAGATCGCTTCGGGGTTCTGACGGTCAGGCGATCGCCCGGCTGAACCGGCGTGCTCCGATGACGACGCCCACCACGGCGAGCGCGGCCATGATGGCCAGGCCCTTGTAGACGTCGGGATCGCCACCGTGCCCGTTGAACACGTCGCGTGCGGCGGTGACCGCGTACGACAGCGGATTCGCCTGCGCGATGTGTTGCAGCCATTGCGGCGCGAGCTGCAGCGGGAGCAGCACACCACTGAGCAGGAGCAACGGCAGCGACAGCGTGAAGATCAGCGGCGCATACGAGTCCTCGCTCTTCAGGGCGAGCGCCGCCGCATACGCGAGCGACGACATGCCGAGCCCGATGAGCGCGACCAGTCCGAGCATGACGAACACGCCCGATACGGTCGGCTTGAGACCGAACGGAATCGCGAGCAGCAAAAGGATCAACGACTGCACGACGAGCGTCAGGATGTCGCGCAGCGCGCGACCGAGCAACAGCGCGAATCGGCTCACCGGTGTCACGCGGAACCGCTCGATGACTCCGGCACGCAACTCGGCGATCAACCCGAAGCCCACGCCACTTGCGCCGAAGAGTCCGAGCTGGATGAGCAGTCCCGGCACGAACACGTTGTACGCGCCGCCCGACGGAAAGCCGGGGGTTTCGGTGAGCGATTTCAACAGCGGTGCGAACAGCACGAGGTACAACACCGGCTGCAGCACGCCGATGACCACCCACGCGGGGTTGCGCAGGAAGACGAACAGATAGCGCTGAAACATCAGCCAGGTGTCTTTCAGCAATTTCATTGGTTTTCCCTCCTATGCCGCATCGCGCAGCGAGCGCCCGGTCTGATGCAGGAACACGTCGTCGAGACTCGGACGGCTCAGCGACAGCGATGCGAGCGGAATGCCGGCGGAGTCGAGCACGCGGATGATCTGCGGCATCGCGGTCTCGCCACGGTCGACGTAGAGACGGACGATGCCGTCGGCGCTCGTCGCCTCGCGGACGTACGTCTGTCCCTTGAGCAGCTCGAGCACGCGATCGCTCGAGCTGTCGGTCCCGACGACGACGACGTCTCCCGCAACCTGCCGCTTGAGTTCGTCGGGCGTACCGAGGGCGACGATCTTCCCGTGATCGATGATGGCGATGCGGTCGCACAACGCGTCCGCTTCCTCGAGGTAGTGCGTCGTGAGGAACACCGTCGTACCGGTGTCGCGGAGCTTGCGCACCTCGTCCCACATTCGCGCTCGACTCTGCGGGTCGAGGCCCGTCGTCGGCTCATCCAGAAAGAGCAGCTGGGGAAGGTGCATCAGCCCGATGCCGATGTCGAGGCGGCGCTTCTGACCGCCGGAATAGGTCTTGGTCGCGCGGTCCGCACAATCTGCAAGCTCGAGCGCCGTGATGAGCTCGGCGGCGCGCTGCACCGCGCGCGTCTTCGTCATCCCATACAGACGGCCTTGCATGACGAGCTCGGTGCGTCCTGGGATTTCCGGGGCGCTGCTGCCTTCCTGACTCACGTAGCCGATCTCGTATCGCACCTTGGCCGAGTTGTGCGCGAGGTCGTAGCCGGCGACCGTCGCTTCGCCACTCGTGATGGGCAGCAGGGTGGACAGCATGCGCAGCGTCGTCGTCTTGCCGGCGCCGTTCGGTCCGAGGAATCCGAAGATCTCGCCCTTCTTGACGTCGAGGTCGACGCCGGCGACCGCTTCCACGGCACCTTTGCGCGACTTGAAAACGCGCCGCAGATTGTGTGTCTCGATCATCGTGTCTCCTCCCGAACCGTTGCGGATGTGTGGGCGTGATGCGCAGCCGGACGCGGCACTGTACTCGCGTGGTCGTGTTCACGGTGTTGACGGCGCGCCGCGGTTGCCGCGTGCATCGCCTCGAAATGCGCGCGGAGCAACTCGTCGTTCCAGACGAGAGCGCCGGACTGCATGTCGGCGATGATCGAGCGCACCCAATCCAGCTCCGCGGATGTCAGTGCCTTGGCGTGTTCGAGCTCGAGGAGCACGAGGCGGGGGAGCCCCAGATCGTCCTGGGCCAGATTCAGGGTGGCGTCGAGTGCAACGATGCGGGCCTGGAGCGCGACCTGACGGGACGCAAGCGCCTGCTCGGCGCGCTCCTGGGTGATGTACCCGAGCAGGCCCACCGCGACGCTGAACACCGGGGTTTCCGTGACCGGACCGGCCAGCAGGTCGGCGAGCCAGTTCTCCAGCTCCTCCAGACCTTCCGGCGTGATGCGGTATACGGTCCGCTCGGGGCGACGGCCGTCGCGGCTCGTCTCCACCGGCACGACGTACCCGGCAGCCTCGAGCTCCTCGATGGCGCGATACAGCGCGCGGGTCTTGCCGACGGCATACGACTTGTGCCGCTCGCGAAGCATCCGCTGAATCTCGTACGGGTGGCACGGCGCTTCGCTGAGCAGGCCGAGCGTGGTCAGCGCGACCATGTCCTTGGGTCGAGTGCGAATCTCCATATTGCGATTCGCACTATAGCACCGCGCCATCCGACGGTGTCAGTCCTCGGGGTGGCGTGCGACCTCGTGGTGCTCCTGGAGGTATTCGCGGATCGCGATCAGAGCGGCGATGCCGTCCCCGACGGCCGAGCCGAGCTGCTTCGTCGACCCGCGCCGGACGTCGCCGGCGGCGAACACTCCGGGCATTGACGTTCGGAACCCGCCCTTGTCGTCGACGAACCCGCGAGCGTCCAGTTCGACACTGCCCTTGAGGAAGGCCGTGTTGGGATCGAGGCCGATGAACACGAAGGCCGCGCGCGGGTGCACGACCTGCTCCTCGCCGGTGGCGCGGTCGCGAATGCGCACAGACTCGAGCTTGCCCTTGCCCGTCAACTCGAGGACCTCGGTGTTGCGATGAACGACGAACCGCGGGTCGTTGTTGATCTTGTCCTGGAGCAGGCGCGAAGCGGTGAGCTCGGGATCGCGCTGCACGATGCGGACGCGCGCCGCGAACTTCGTGAGGAACAGCCCCTCCTCGAGCGCGGAGTTGCCGCCACCGATGACCATCAGCTCGTCCGCGCCGCGGTAGAAGGGTCCGTCGCAGGTGGCGCAGAAATGCACGCCGGCCCCGATGAGGTCGTCCTCGCCGGGAATCCCCAGACGCCGGTACGACGAACCGGTCGCGATCAGCACCGCGTGCGTCTCGATCTCCTGCCCGCTCGCGAGGCAGAGGCAGACGTCGCCGGCCTCCGACCCGGCGACCTCGATGCTCTCGACGCTGACGGCACTGAGCAGTTCGACCTCGTAGCGGCGCGCCTGCGCGATGAAACGCTCCGCCAGATCGGCACCGCCAACGCCCTCGGGGAATCCCGGGTAGTTGTCGATGCGCTCGGTGACGCCGGCCTGGCCGCCGAGCCCGCTGCGTTCCACGACCACCGCATCGATGCCTTCGCGTGCCGCGTAGATCGCCGCGGCGAGGCCGGCAGGGCCGCCGCCGATGATCGCGAGGTCGTAGCACTCGCGCTTGGCTTCGAGCGTGAGACCGAGCTTTCGCGCCAGCTCCTCGTTGGTCGGCTCGATGAGCACGTCTTTACCGTCGAAGACGATGGTCGGGATCGAGCGGCCGCCGTTCTGCAACTTCTCGACGTGTGCCATGCCGGCGGCGTCCTGGTCGATGTCGACCCAGTCGTAGGTGACGCGCTGCTCGGCGAGGAATTTCTTCGCGCGTTTGCAATCGGGACACCACGGCGCGCCGTAGACGGTGATCTGGGTCATGCGGTCAGTCGGCTCAGGTCATCGGTGAGGCCGACGAGTGTGCCGAGGAAGTGATCGACGATATTTCCCTTGGCGTCGATAATCACTACGGTCGGTGGAGCAGGCGCGTTGTACTCGGACATGATGACTTCGCTTGAGTCGTTCACGCTTGGATACGGCACGTTGTAGTGCCGCTCGTACGCCAGCCCATTGATGTTCGAGTCCTGGACGTCCACTCCGAGGAATATCACGCCTTTCGACATCCATTGCGCCGCGATCTGATCGAGCTCCGGCTGTTCGGCGTTGCACGGCACGCACCACGAGCCCCAGAAGTCGAGGACGACGACGTGTCCGTGCGTCGACGACCACTTGAACTGCGCGCCGGACAGCGTGGGCGCGCTGATCGGCGTCGCCGGCCCGTCGATAGACGGTAGCCCTCCGTTCGGGACGGCCGCGTCCGACTGCTGCAGACCGCATCCGGCGAGCAGGAACGCCGATGCGAGTGCGACGACCGGCGCCAGGTGCGTGAGGGTGCGCATCATGGTGTGACCGACAGGTCCTCGAGGACGCGCCGCCCCAGGTTCTGGACGCCTTCGACCACAACACGGGAGCTCGCGAGCGGGTCGTCCGAACGCCCGCAGGCGAGCACCGTCAAGGTGTTCATGTCGAGGCGCAGCGTTGCCGTCGGAATCTCCGGGATATCCATGCCGGATCTGCCGCGCTCGCCGTCGAAGACGATCGACCGCACAGCCCCACCCGTGCCGGTGATGTCGAAGAGCAACGTCGTCCCAGCCGTGGGGGTGAGGCGTTCCTGAAGGTTGTTGCCGGCGCCCATCAGCATCCGCTCGCGACTGTGCGCCGCCGGGATCCCACCGAAGCCACCCGGCGCTCCCAGCGCGCGTCGGAGATCCTGTTCGTGCGCCCAGAGGTCGAAGACGCGGATTGCGAGCAGGGAACGAACTTTCGACTGTCCGAAGAAGCCCTGCCCCATCTCGTCGAGCTGCGAATCCTCAAGGTCCTGGAGGCGCGCAAGCCGCTCCTTCGTCACGTCCCGGTACTCCGCGATGAGGTCGTGGTACGGCATGCCGCGGCGCGCGTCCACGCCGACCTCCATGAACTCGCCCGGCTCGTTGCGGATGTATGGGAGGCCTCCGGGGATGGTGTGGTTCGGGCGAGCGCGGCCGATGAGGATGCCCTCGAGGTCGACGATGTGGGCGACGTGGTCGCGTACCGTCCAGCCTGGGCATCCCGTGACGCCGTGCGCCTGGCGATCATCGAGATTCGATGTCAGCGCGTAGACGTTGGTGAAGATCTCCGCATAGGCATCTCGGAAACCCTCGGCTGTCGTGATGTTCCCGCTCTCCATGGCAACGCAGCCTAGCGCGTCGCCACAATCCATCGCGATGCCAGAACGCCCCCACGCAGGCCGTTCCACCGGGATGACGGCGGTCAATTCCTCGGGCTTCCCGGCCCCCGCCGGAATGTCGGCTGTGCCGGTCGTGCTCGCCCCACTCTCCGGCCGCCTGCACGTCCTGATGGTCCAGAGGACCGAGGCGCCATTCGAAGGAACCTGGGTGCTCCCCGGCGGCTTCATGAGCCCGAGCGAACGCCCTGAAGAGACCGCCCAACGCAAGCTCACCGAGAAGACCGGTGTTGGTGCCGTGTACCTCGAACAGCTGGAGACGTACGCCGACCCAGAGCGCGATCCCCGCGGCTGGATTCCGACAGTCGCGTACCTCGCGCTCATCGACGCCGCAGTCTTGCGAGCCGAGGAATCGAGTGCGCGATGGGAGCCGGTCGACGCCCTGCCCCCACTCGGCTTCGACCACGCGCGCATCGTCGAGGATGCCGTCGAGCGTCTGCGCGGCAAGCTGTGGTGGTCCAACATCGCCGTCGGACTGCTGCCCGAGCGTTTCACCATGCCCCAGGCGCGGCGTGTGTTCGAGGCGATCAGCGGCGTGACGTACGAGCCCTCGAACTTTCGCAGGGAGCTCGAGCAGTCTGGCCTCGTGCGCGCGACCGGATCGGTGTCGAAAGGGGGTGCGGGACGGCCTGCCGCGATGTACGAGTTCGTCGAGCGTCAGCCCGCGTGGAGCCTGCGCCGCTCACGCCCGCCGGCGATGCTGCGCCGCCGAGCCTGACCCGAGCGCACTCAAACCCTTTCGCATCGTTCACGATACCGCCCGATTGGGTGCCATCTCCGAGCGCCCAGTGTCAGGAGAAGTGCGATGACGGACGTCCCCGCCAAGCCGGCACAGCCGGTCCCTATTCCCAAGGTGGAGGAGCTCTTCCACCGTATCGAGCATCCGCGCATCGCGCAGCGCAAGCATGAGAAGCCCGTCAAAGTCAACGACGAGCGTGTCGGCGTCAACGGGAAGGTCGCACTGATCATCACCTCGGTGGTCGGCACGATGTGGTGCGCCTACGTCTTCGCCGTGATTGGGTTGACGGGCATCGCGGCAGCGGTTTCGAACAGTGTCACGGTGGTTCTGATCGTTGGCGCGATCTCCGGATACTTCCTCCAGTTGGTTCTGCTGCCGATCATCATCGTCGGTCAGAACATCCAGGGAAAGGCTGCCGACAAGCGCTCTGAGCAGACATACAACGATGCCGAGGCGATCCTGAGCGAATGCCTGCAGCTGCAGCAGCATCTTCAGGCGCAGGACACGGTCCTCGACGACGTCATCGAGCGCGTCAAGGAACATCGCGATGCGCTGGCGGCGCTGCAGAAGTTCCAGCAGCCAGGTCCCGCGACGGCGTAGATGTCGCGCCTTGATGGCGCATCGTCCGCGACGATGGCGTGCGGCGCCCCCATGATTGGGCAGTGGAGCTCGCGTCGCTGACGTGCGCACTCGGCCCCGACGCTGCAGGAACACTGCTGTCGAGGTTGCTGCGTGATTCCCGAGTTTGCATCGATGCAGCGCTGTACGAGGTCGGTCCGTCGTACCGGTGGGAGCTCGTACGAGCGGCACGTCGTGGCGTGCGCGTTCGCCTCGTCCTTGACGAACACGCGTCGGACGGCAATGCGGCGACCGCGCGAGAGCTGACCGCAGCCGGCGGTGAGTGCCGCGTTGCGGGCGATCACCAAGCGGCGGCGCACGGGAAGCTGCTGTTCACCGACGCGACCGTCGCCGTTGGCACCGGGAACCTTCTCTGGCGGGACGCGCCGCGGGACCGCCGCCTTCGCTTTCCGCCTGACGCTGCGCCGCTTGCGGGCACTCGCGAGTGGTGGGTCACCGCGTCGGGCTCTCGATCTCTTGAAAGCGACGTTCGCAGGGCATTCGACGCGCACTGGGAGACCGCCCGCCGACCTCCCAGTGCATGGTCGACCGGAGCGCTGGCTAGAGTGCCCGCCGTCGGGACGCCGATGCCCCAGGTCGCGCCGTTCACCGCACGAGTGGCGGCTCGGAGGCTGCGCCTGATCACCGGTGGCTCGGCGGTGGCATCGACGCTGCATGTCCTGATCGCAAGCGCTCAAACCCGTGTGCTTGTCACCGTTCCCTACGTGTTTCTCGCAGAGCTGTCGGTACGATGCCTGATCGATCTGATGGCTGGTGTCTCCCATCACGGGGTTGACTGCGCGCTCCTGCTCGGGGCGATCCCGCGAGCCGACGATTCCCGCCTGCTTGTTGCGTTGCCGTTCGAGGTTCGGCGCATGGATCCGGCGAGATCCACGACCGGACACGCCAAGGGCGCGATCGTGGATGGTTCGGCGCTGATCTCGTCGGCGAACTGGAGCTCCGCGGGGCTCGGCAGGAATTGGGAGGCCGCGCTCCATATCGAGCATCCCGGGGCTGCCGCGTACTATGCCGCGGCTTGGCACCGGGATTGGGAGGCGGCGGTGGCGCTGGACGTTTGACGTCGCGGAGCCCCGGCTATGCTCGTCCAATGCCCGACGCTGAGCTTTCCGCGCCCGACGAACCGGCTTCCGCGCAGGCACCTCGGGCGTCGATGACGCTCCCCGCCGTGCCTCTCCGGGACAACGTCGTGTTCCCTTCCCAGCTCGCTCCGCTGGCGGCCGGCCGGCCTCGCTCAGTCGCGGCACTGGAAGCAGCGGTGAACGGCGACGGCCGCGTCGTGCTTGCGATCCAGCGTGACGCCGCTCGGGACGAGGCCATGCTCGACGACGTGCACACCATCGCGGTCATTGCGCACGTCGGCGCGTTCCGGCGCCTTCCCGGTGGCGGAGCTCATGCGCTCGTCGAGGGCAAGGAGCGCGTGCGCATCGATGCATTCGACGCCAGTGGCGACGCGTGGATCGCAACGGTGACTCCTGTCGTCGCCGAGATAACCGAAGGAACCGAGGTCGACGCTCTGTTCGGTTCCGTACGCACAATGTTTGCGGACTACGTCAATGCCGGCGCACAGGTTGGTGCCGATACCGCAGTCGCCATGGCGCGCGCGGGTGACCCCGAGCTGATCGCGGACATCGCGAGCACCTGTCCCGATTTCGACTTTGACGATCGCGTGGAGCTGCTCCAGGAAACGGATCCCATCGCACGCCTCCGCACCCTCATCCCGTTGCTCGCGCGTGAGGTCGAAGTGGCGCAGCTGCGCACGAAGATCCACGAGGACGTCCAGAAGACGATCAACAACTCGCAGCGCGAGCACATCCTCCGCGAGCAACTGCGCGCCATCCGCAAGGAGCTGACCGAGCTCGACGATGCTGGCGAGGACGACGAAGACCTCGCAACCAGAGTCGAGAAAGCCGGCATGCCGGAAAACGTCAAGACACGTGTGCTCAAGGAAGTCCATCGCCTCGAACAGATCCCGAGCGCGAGCCCCGAAATGGGCATGGTCCGCACATGGGTCGATTGGTTGCTGGACCTTCCATGGGTCGATCCACCGGAAGAGACCCTGGACATCGAACGCGCCTCGGCGATCCTCGACGAGGACCACTACGGCCTCAGCAAAGTGAAGGACCGAATCCTGGAATGGTTGGCCGTTCGGGATCGGATTCGGTTGAAGACAGCGTCGGAGAGTGCGGGTCATGTCGACGCGGGTGCGCCGGCAGTCGCGGAATCTGCCGATGCAGTCGACGCGGCCAACCATGAGGCGGGTGGCGGCGCGGGGGGCCGCGCCGATCGGCTGCCCGGCGCCGCGCAAGACGTTCCCAGAACGCAGGATGGTGAGGAGTCAGACCGGGCTGCGGATCGGCGAGGGGTCCCCGCGCCGACAGGACCCGCAGCACTCAAGCCCGCTCAGCGAAAGACTCTTCAAACGCCGATCCTGTGCTTCGTCGGTCCCCCAGGCGTCGGTAAGACGTCGCTAGGACGCAGTATCGCCAGAGCACTCGACCGCAAGTTCGTGCGCATGTCGCTCGGCGGCATACGCGACGAGGCTGAGATTCGCGGGCATCGTAGGACGTATATCGGTGCATTGCCCGGACGCATCATCCAGTCTATGCGCACCGCGGGCACGCGCAATGCGGTGATCATGCTCGACGAGATCGACAAGGTCGGCGCGGACTTCCGCGGCGATCCGTCGGCGGCGTTGCTCGAAGTCCTGGACCCTGAGCAGAACTGGGAGTTCAGCGACCACTACCTCGAAGTCCCGTACGACCTTTCGCAGGTGCTCTTCATCACCACGGCGAACATCGCCGAGACGATCAGCCCGCCGCTGCGCGATCGCATGGAGATCATCCGCATCACCGGTTACACGGAGCAGGAGAAAGTCCAGATCGCGGAGCGGCATCTCGTGCCGCGTCAGCTCGATCAGCACTCGCTCGACAGCAACGAGCTCGAGATTCCTCGCGAGACCATCGTCGCGATGCTGCACGGATACACGCGCGAAGCCGGCGTGCGCCAGCTCGACCGGACCATCGCCGAGGTAGCGCGCAAGGTGCCGCGGAAGCTCGCTGCCGGAGTCGTGCCTCCCGTGGTCGTGACGCCGGACGACCTTCCCGACCTGATCGGTCCGCGCCGGCATGACTACGGTGAGACTCAGGAGCAGGACGAGGTCGGCGCCGTCACCGGTGTTGTCGTCAGCGAGGTTGGTGGTGACATCGTCACCGTCGAGGCGCTCGCCATCGACGGTAAGCCCGATCTGGTGCTGACGGGACAGCTCGGCAGCGTCATGGAAGAGTCGGCGAAAGCCGCGCTGTCGTGGGCGAAGGTCCACGCCATCGAGTACGGCGCGACGCGAGATTTCTTTGACACACATGCCGTCCACGTACACGTCCCGGCTGGCGCGATTCCGAAGGATGGCCCATCGGCGGGCGTGACGATGGCGACTGCGATGGTATCGGTCGCGACCGGTCGCCGTGTCCGTCGAGACCTCGCGATGACCGGCGAGATCACGTTGCGCGGCAAGGTGCTGCCAATCGGTGGGGTCAAGGACAAGCTGCTCGCCGCGCACCGCTCCGGGTTGAAGACGTTCATGCTCCCGGCAAAGAACGTACGCGACCTCTATGAGGTCGACAAGGAGATCCTCGATGCGATCGAGGTCGTGCCGGTGGAGTACGTCGGTGAGGTGCTCGACCGCGCGCTGGTCGAGTCCGACGCACCCCGCAAACGCGAACGTCGTGGCGCGGGATTCGTGCTGCCGATCACCGGCGCCGATGTGCTCGGACCCATCAACGCCAACCCAGGGTAACCTGCGCTGGTGACCGACACGCTGCGCGATCTCGTCGAACTCGCGATCGTCGTCGATCCGATGTTCGACCAGAACTGCTACGTCCTCCGGCGGCGGGACACGACGGATGCCCTGGTCGTCGATCCCGGGCTGCAGCACCCGCAGACGATCGCGTTGCTGGAGAAGCGTGGCCTGCGCTGCGAGCGCATCCTCCTCACGCATGGACATCCGGATCACGTCAGCGGCGTCCCCGCAATCAAGGCGGCGTTCGGTTGTGAGGCCGCGCTGCATCCCGACGATCACGAACAACTCGAGGCAGTCCGCTACCTCCCGGGAGTCCCTGACGACCAGGAGGATGTCGTGTGCGAGCAGGAACTTCGCCACGGCGAGATGCTCCACTGGCACGACCTCGACATCGAAGTGGTCCACACCCCGGGGCATACACGCGGCTCTGTCTGCTTTCGCATCGGCCCCGATCTGCTGTCGGGCGACACGCTGTTTCATCGCGGCGTCGGGCGAGCCGATCTGCTCGGTGGATCCATGCCCGCGCTCATCTTCTCGATCGAGAACCGCATCTACACGCTGCCTCCCGAGACGGTCGTATATCCAGGCCACGGCGAGCGCACGACGGTCGACGAGGAGATGCGCAACAACCCATTTGTGGTGCATCCGCGCTACCGCTGATCCGGGGCGCGTGTGCTACGGTGGAAAACGGGGGATGTCATTGATGAGCAATTTCACGCGGGTCGCGCTCGCTCTCGGTACGGGCACGCTGACCATCGGTCTGGGCGGTTGCGGCAGTACGTCCGCAACGACTTCGTCATCAGCGACTGCGACGCCTGCGAACAGCGCGTTCGGAACCCCGTCGTCGAGCACAGCGCCCACACCCGGCGCAGCCGCGAGCGCTCTGGCATTGACGGTCGAGGATTTGCCGTCGGGCGGCCCGGTGCTGGCGCAGATCAGTGATGGCGAGATGAACTCGACGGCAAACACCGATCAGCGCGGATTTGCCAATCCGGGCAACACGTATCGCATTGAAGATGACGTGCTCCTCGACACCTCGTCGCAGTCGGCGTCGGCCGATTACGCGCAGTTGCGTGATGCAGCCAAGAGCCAGGTCACGACGTTGTCGAGCTCGTCATCGCCCGCCGGACTCGGGTCGGAGGCGAACGAGTACGTCGGGACGACATCGGCGGGGTACAGCGAGGTCGGCATCGTCTTCCAGGAGGGGAGCGTGATCGCTGTGGTGCTCATCGTCGATTCGGACGGGACCGTCGATCCGACCTTCGCCGCAGCTGTCGCGCAGGCGCAGGACCAGAAGATCGTCGCGGCGGGTGTCTGATGCTCAATCGGGCCGGCCGAGCAGCGCAAGCAGCTCGTGGAGGATGCCGCCGGTGACGCCCCAGATAACGCGCTGCGACGCCTCGTAGAAGTGGACATTGCGCCGGATCCCCTCGCGCTCGAACTCACGGGTGTAGTGCGGCGCAACCAGCAGGTCGGCGATGTCGATGCGGAACCACTCCGCGACCTCGAAGTCGTCGCCGCGCAGATGCGACGGAGTGCGTTCAAGTCCGATGACCGGCGTCAACCAGCGGTCGGACACGACGGTCGGGAAGGGCGAGAGGAGGCCGAGAATCTCGACGTTGCCGGGCTCGATTCCCAGCTCCTCGTTGGCCTCCCGAAGCGCCGTCGCGACCACGTCCTTATCACCGGGCTCTGCGCTGCCGCCGGGGAACGCGATCTGGCCCGGGTGCGCGCGAAGATCCGCGGAGCGAAGCACGAAGAGGAGCGGCACGCCCGGTGTCGACGGGTCGCAGAGCAGCAGCACCGACGCGGGGCGTCCACCGTCTGCGGGAGGCGGGGGAGCACCAGAGGCAGGACGCGCGATGGCGCGGAGCCGCTCGACGAGTGGGGTCACAGCCGGCACGGCATGCTTGTGGACGTACCCTTGCACCGATGACCACCGACACTCCGTCCGAGGCGAAACCACGGCGTCGCTGCGCCAAGTGCGGCGGCGAGCTGCGTTTCTCGCATCGTGAATACGCGGGCAAGGGGATGGCCGCCGCTGTGTTGCGCTGCAGCGGCTGCGGGGATGTCATTCGAGACGCTGCGCGTGCGGCGCCGCAGGCGACCCAGCGGCATCGCTCCAAAAATCATCGCGACTTTGTCGAGGGTCCTCCCGCGAACCCGGTGATCGACCCCGAGATCGCGGCGCGACTCCTGGAATCCACGCGCGATTCGAGCTGAGCGCTCACCGGCTCGCGGTGGCCGCGGCATGTGCTTCCGCCGTCGTCGCAGGCGACGCGAAACGGTCGAACCACTGCAGGATGTCGGCGTTGACGGTGTCGCGATCCACGTCGACGGAAATTGCGTGACCGCTCCGCGGCAACATCCGCAGCTGCACCGCGTTGCTGTTGATGAGACGCTGCGCGATCTCCCTGGCACAGCGCGGATCGATGGTCCGGTCGCGCTCGCCGTGCAGGACGTAAACGGGTGCGCGTACCTCTGCGAGCTCGTTGCGGACCACCGCACAGACGCGGCGGAGCTCGTTGATGCTGCGCGTCGGCCGAATCCCGTAGCTGTGCAACTCCTCGACGGCTCCGGGATTCCACAGGTCGATGTCGTCACCCGTGTGATGCCAGCGCACGACCCGGCTCAGCAGCGGCAGCAGCGGTGGCAGCGGCCCGCTCAACCAGAGAGGCGCTGCGAGCGTGGCGACCGCCCGGACGCGATGGTCGTTCGCCGCCAGGTGCAGGGCCAGCGTGCCGCCCATCGACTGTCCGGCAACGACCACGTCGGTGCACTCGGCGGCGAGGTCGTTGAAGGCCTCCTGCACATGCGCGGCCCAATCCTGCCAGCGCGTGCGCTCGAGGTCCTGAGGCGTCTTGGCGTGACCCGGGAGGGCCGGAGCGTGACAGCGAAACCCGTGCTCGGCAAGGACCTCACCGAGGTGGCGAAGCTCCGGAGGCGTGCTGGCGAAGCCGTGGATGAGCAGGGCGCCGCGCGGGCCGTCCCCAAGCCGCCAGGGCGCCACCACGTTCGGGTCGAACGGATCGAGCGTCCGCGCAGTCACCCTTCGAGTATATGGATCGTCCTCTTCGCGCTCGGTGATACCGTCGCCCGCGATGGGTGAGGAGATGATGCGGCAGGCACTCGAAGCGGTCGTCTCCGGTCGGAACCTCGACACGGCGACGGCACGAACCGTCATGGACACGATGATCGAGGGCGAGGCGACGCCGGCACAGATCGGCGCCCTGACCGTCGCCCTGCGCATGAAGGGCGAGACCGTCGACGAGCTTGCCGGCATGGTCGAGTCGATGCGCGCGCATGCGACCGTGGTCCCGCTGTCGGTGGATGCGGTCGACACGTGCGGCACCGGTGGTGACCGTGCCGGGACGTTCAACATTTCCACGGCCGCAGCCTTGGTCGCCGCGGGCGCCGGGTGCCCGGTTGCGAAGCACGGCAACCGAGCCGCGTCGTCACGATGCGGGAGCGCCGACGTCCTCGAGGCACTGGGAGTCGTCATCTCGCTGCCTTCCGAAGGCGTGCGCCGCTGTGTCGAGGAGGCGGGTGTCGGATTCCTCTATGCGCCGGACTATCACCCCGCGCTCCGCCACGTCATCCCCGTACGCCGCGAGCTCGGCATCCGCACGGTGTTCAACGTGCTCGGTCCGCTCGCGAATCCGGCGCAGGTCCGGCACCAGCTCATCGGTGTGGCCAACGGTCGTCTTGCGCCGATGATGGCCCAGGTCCTGCACAGGCTCGGACATGTGCACGCACTCGTCTTCACGGGGCCTGACGGCATCGACGAGCTCGGCGTCAACGGGCCTGCGCAGTGTTACGAGGTCACGCCGGACGGCGTGCGCGAGTCGATCCTCGACCCTGCGGAGGCGGGCATCGATGTTGTGCCACTCGACACCGTTCGCGGTGGCGACGCCGATACCAACGCAGCGATCGTCATCGCTGTGCTCGAGGGCGCCGACGGGCCGCGCCGCGATGTCGTGCTGATCAACACCGCTGCCGTGCTCGTCGCCGGGGATCGCGTCGCAACGCTGCGCGACGGGATGGAGATGGCAGCCCGATCCATCGACAGTGGCGCCGCTCGCCACGCACTCGCCGAGCTGGTGCGCGTGTCCCACGAGGCCGCTGCATGAGCCGCGCGTCGGTGCTTCTGCGCCTGCAGGAGATGGACGCCCACATCGCGCAGCTGCAGTCCGAGATTGCCGGTGTCGAGGCGTCGCTGCGCGGCGACCCTGAGCTCGATCGCCTCCGCATCGCGGAGTCGGCTGCGCACGACGCGCACCGGGAAAGCAGCTCCGGCGCGCGGCTCGCCGAGCTCGAAGCTGCGTCGCTCCAGACACGTATCCGAGAGATGGACCGGCGCCTCTACAGCGGCAACATCCACAACCCCGCCGAGCTGATGGAGTTGCAGCGCGAGCTCGACGCACTGCGCGGAAAGCTCTCGATCGCGGAGGACGATGCGCTGGGGCGCATGGAGGAAGTCGACACCGCGCAGAACATTCTGCGTGACATGACGGCCCTCGTTGCCGCGCGTGAGCACCAGCGTGAAAGTGCGATGGAGCCGCTACGCGCGCGCCTCGACACGCTCACGGCGCAGCTCGCGACAAGCAATGCCGAGCGCGCGACGCTCGCCGCCGAGGCCGAACCGGCGGATCTGTCGCTCTACACGCGCATCGCATCGCACCGGCGTCCCGCGGTCACCGGCGTGGTTGGCGAGTCCTGCGGTGGCTGCCGCATGCCGATCTCGAACGAGGAGCGCCGCGCCGTGCGCACCGGTACCGGCCTCACGCAGTGCGCCAACTGCGACCGGATCCTGGCGCCGTGACCCAGACGGTCATCGCGTATTCCGACGGTTCCTGCTCGGGAAATCCCGGTGCCGGCGCGTGGGCATACCGGCTCGAGTGGCCTGACGGGAGCGTGGAGGAGGCGGCCGGTGGGGACCTCGCCACAACGAACAATCGCGAGGAGCTCAAAGCGGTTCGCGAGGCGCTGTTGCGCATTCGCGCGCGCATCGGTGAAGACCCCGGCTGGCGAATCGTCGTGCGCACCGACAGCCTCGGCGTCATCAACTGGCTGCGGCGAACGTGGAAGCGCCACAAGAACCTCGATCTCTTCCCGACGATCGATCCGCTGGTCGACGCGCGAGTGGAGTTCGAGCATGTTCGCGGGCACAGCGGGATTCCCGGGAACGAGCGAGTCGATGCCCTCGCGGTGGAGGAGACGATGCGCATGCTGGCGATCACGCAGGCAGGCGGGCGATGACGTACTCGATCGTTGCACGCGATGCGGAGACCGGTGATCTCGGCGTCGCGGTGCAATCGCACTACTTCTCCGTCGGTTCGGTGGTGACGTGGGCCGAACCCGGCATCGGTGTGGTCGCAACACAATCGTTCGCTGAGCCGGCGTACGGGCCGCGCGGTCTCGCCTTGATGCGCCTCGGCGTCGACCCCGTGACCGCGTTGGCGGCATTGACGTCAGCGGACACCGATCAGGCGCGCCGCCAGATCGCATTCGTCGACGCGACGGGCCGTGTTGCAGTGCATACGGGTGCACTTTGCATCGAGGCCGCTGGGCACGCGACGGCGGAAGGGGTGTCGGTGCAGGCGAACATGATGCGTGGGGCGGGCGTCTGGCCCGCGATGCTCGAGTCCTACGAGGCGACGAAGGGGCCGCTCGCCATCCGGCTGATTGGCGCGCTCGACGCGGCCGAAGCCGCCGGGGGCGACATCCGCGGGCGCCAGTCAGCTGCGATGCTGATCGTCTCCGCAACGAGTTCGAGCCAACCGTGGCGCGAACGTCTCGTCGATCTGCGTGTCGATGATTCGCCTGATCCGCTCGGCGAGCTGCGCAGGCTCATCGGCGTGCACCGCGGCTACCAGCACATCGAGTCCGCCGAGACACACGAGGTCGCCGGCGACTTCGAAGGCGCGCTCGCCGAGTTCGAGCGTGCTCGCGCATTGCTCGCCGGCAACGACGAGGCCGCGTTCTGGTCGGCGATCCTCATGGCAGACGCGGGCCACGTGGAGGAGGGCAAGACCGTGCTTGCCGACATCACGACGCGCGAGCCCGGATGGAGCGAACTGTTGCGCCGCCTCCCCGCGGTCCATCTGCTGCGCAACGGCGAGGCCACCGTCACCGCCCTGCTGGGATCCTGAGGAACGAGTGCAAGCCGGCCGATAAGCCGGGTTCTGTCCTCGGCCGCGGCAGACGAGGGACGGTCATCCATCTAGGACGCCGGTTGCCCGGCGCCTCATGCGGCCCACCTGAGACACGGGGAGCGAGCAACTCCCGAGCGCCGAAGCGCTCGTTCTCTGTTCGGCCTTGCTCCGGGCGGGGTTTACCTGGCCGGCCGGTCACCCGGCCGCCGGTGGGCTCTTACCCCACCATTTCACCGTTGCCCCGGACGGATCCGGGGCTGTGTCATTTCTGTGGCACTCTCCTTCGGGTCACCCCGACTGGGCGTTACCCAGCGCCCTGCTCTGCGGAGCCCGGACTTTCCTCGGACGGTGTTAGCGCCCGCGACCGTCTGGCCGGCTTGCCCGACGAGTCTATCCTCTGTGGTGTACACACGCAGGACAACCGTTGACGCCGGAGGTGCGACGCAGGTGAATCGCCGTCTGATGCTGCACGCGGGCGGCGACATCTCCTCTGCCGGCGACGAGATCATCGAGCACTTTCGCGGCGTGCGCCGTGCGGTGATGGTGCCGTGGGCCGTGAAGGACGCAGATCGAGTGGTCACGCGATTCAACGATCGCTTCGCGGGTCGCGGCCTCGAGGTCACCGGGTTGCACACCGTTCCCAACCCCGCCTCATCACTCGCTGAAGCGGACGCGATTGTGGTGAGCGGTGGCAACAGCTTTCGCCTCGTGACCGCGCTGCACCGCTTCCACCTCATCGACACGGTTCGTGCGGCGATCGTCGGCGGTGTTCCGTATTTCGGGGCCAGTGCAGGCGCGAACGTCGCAAGTCCCACGATCCGGACCACCAACGACATGCCGATCGTCCAGCCGCCCACGTTTGCGGCGTTCGGGCTCGTGCCGTTCCAGATCAACCCGCACTACATCGATCCGCCACCTCCCGAGGCCCGCATCGGCGAGACCCGTGAGGAGCGCCTCCAGGAGTTCCTCGAGGAGAACGAAGTCACCGTCGTCGCGCTTCGCGAGGAGAGCTGGCTGGTGGTCGACGGCATGACCATGTCGCTGCACGGGACCGGCGGGGCGCTGCTGTTCCGCCGGGGCGCGGCACCCGAGGCGGTCGCGGGCGGCGCCGATCTCTCACCGCTGCTCCAGGAGACGCCCCGCTACGACGCCTGACCCTCCCGGACGCCGGGAGAGTGAAGCGTACATTTGTTTGCGTTGACGCCTCACCACACAACTGTTAGGGTTCGACCCGCTGGTGGAGAAAAGTGGTGAGTAGTGGGGGTCTCGAGGTAGCTACGGTGACGGTAGAGCAGGCGCAGGCAGGTGTGCGCATTCCGGTGACGTTCTGTGGAACGTACCGGCACCGCATAGACGATAAGGGACGGGTCGCGATTCCCGCTCAACTGCGTCGCTGGCTGCCTGAAGGCAGCGTTGTCGCCCCCGGACCCGAGACCCGGCTCCTGCTCATGCCCCCCGACGAGTGGGCGCGCGAGATGGCACAGTTCCGCCGCACCGCCGAAACTCCCGCCCAGGAGCGCCGGTTCATGCGCCGCCTCACCGGCAACGCCTATCTCTTCGAACTCGACGCTCAGGGCCGCCTGCTCCTCTCGGCACGGCAGCGCGAGTTCGCGCAGATCGTCGACATGGTCGTCTTCGTCGGACTCGGCAACAGCGTCGAGGTCACGGCGGAAGAGCGCTGGCTGGCCGAACAGGCCGACCTGAGCCCTGACGAGTACACCCAGGTCTGGGACCTGGTCCACCAGCGCGGAACGTCCGCATCTCCGTCGCCGGCGTGAGCGCCGAAGCCGGATTCGCCTCGACACATGACCATCCCCTTGCCGACTGTGGCCGACCTGGGGACGTTCGACATCGCCACACCCGGTGTCCCGGCGCCTGACAGCGCGGGCCACCGGCCGGTCCTTCTCACACCCCTCATAGAGAGCCTGCAGCCCCGGCCGGGGCAGACTGCCGTCGACGCCACGCTCGGCGCCGGCGGGGTCACGGCCGCGCTCCTCGAGCGCGTCAACCCCGGCGGCCGGGTGATCGCGATCGATCGCGACCAGAGCGCTGTCGAGGCCGCGCGCGTTCGCTTCGCCGACCACGGCGATGCGATCCAGGTCGCCCAGGGCGACTTCGCGGACCTCGACTCCATCGTCAACGCGCTCGGCGTCGTCGCGGTGGATGCCGTCGTCTTCGACCTCGGCATCTCATCGATCCAACTCGATGATCCGGCGCGTGGATTCAGCTTCCGTCTCGACGGTCCACTGGACATGCGCATGAACCCGAACGCCGGGACGACCGCCGCGCAACTGGTGAACTCGTTGACCGCGGACGAGCTGGCGTCCCTCATCCGTGAGTACGGCGACGAGCGCTTCGCCCGGCCCATCGCGAACCGTATCGCGAGGACCCGAGAGCTCGTGCCACTCACCACCACGACCCAGCTCCGCGAGCTCGTCGAGCAGGTGGTCCCGCGCCGGTTCTGGCCGAAGCGGATCCATCCAGCGACACGGACCTTCCAGGCACTGCGCATCGCGGTGAACCACGAGCTCGAAAGCCTCGAACGAGGCCTGCAGGCAGCAATCAGCATCCTCCGGCCCGGTGGGCGTCTTGGGGTCATCTCCTTCCACTCTCTCGAGGACACCCTTGTAAAGAACGCACTCCACGTCGCAGCACAGAACTGTATTTGTCCACCCCAACAGCCCCACTGCACCTGCGTCCACCGGGCCACTCTTTTTCTCCTCACTCGCAAGGTCATCCGACCTGACGCCGCCGAGCTCGCTTCCAATCCGCGATCTCGCTCGGCACGCCTGCGGGTAGCGGAGAAGCTCGCACCGTAGCCTCACGTCGCTCTCCCCAAAGGGGGGAGCCGCAGCTCGCAGCGGCTCCCCCCGCCACCACCTTCGCCTTCGACGGCCGTTGGGCACTGCCCGTGGCCTCCTCCCGTCTTCCACAACGTCCCACCACTGGAGATCAGGGCAGTGCCCAACAATCGTCCCCCCCGCGGCGCCGATCGTCCCCCGGACGACGTGCCCTTCGAACCGCTGGTGCGCCGACTGCGCATCCGTCGAGGTGGTCCGCGCACACCCCTGCCGCTGCTGCCGGTGATCGCCATCGCAGCCGGCATCGGCATCGCCTATGTCAATCAGACTGCGCATGTCACCACTGCGACCTACCAGGCCACGAAGCTTGCGGCGGTGCAGCAGCAGCTCGTCGCCGAGGACGGTCAACTCAGCAGCGAACTGGCGCGGCTCGGGTCGTCGGAGCGCATCATCTCGGCGGCGCAGACCTTGGGCATGCATCCGGCCGCACACTGGGCGAACGTCGTCGCATCGCCGGCGCCGGTGATCGGATCGCCGCCGGCCGAGCAGCTCACGTCGAGCGAGACGACCAGCACCCTGCAGCAACTGGTGGCCGCGCTCGCCGGTGACTTCGGTGGGAGCGCGGCCGGCCGATGAACGTCCGGCGCCGCTCTGCGCGATCAGGGCGGTCCGAGAACGCCCGCGCGTTCAGCGACGGCCCCGACGTGCGTCGCAGAGGGCTCTGGCTCGTCCTTGCGTTTCTCGCGATGGCGACCGCAGTCTTCGGACGTCTCATCCAGATCCAGGTCATCGAGGGAAAGTCACTCGCGGCACAGGCTGCGTCGACGCACACGACGTCGATCACGCTCCAGGCCAGCCGCGGTGAGATTCTCGACCGCAGTGGTCGCGTGCTCGTCAGCGACGTGCAGGTCTTCGATGTCTTCGCCGACCCGGCGTTGATCACGGCAAATGATCGTGATTCGGTCGCGGGCATTCTCGCCCCCATCCTGCAGAAGAACTCCACGCAGATCCTCGCGACGCTGCAGAAGAACAACCAGTTCGATTACCTCGCCAAGGGCGTCTCCCAGGACGTCAACGACAAGCTGCAGGCGCTCCGGCTCAGCGGCATCGGCACCGTCCCGTCGGAGGAGAGCGTGTACGACACCTCGCCGGTTCCCGGCTTGTCGTTCGCGTCCAACCTGCTCGGGTACGTCAATACCGACGGCGTCGGCCAGTACGGGGTCGAGGGCTACTACAACTCGATGCTCGCCGGCGTCAACGGACACGAGTCTACGCTCACCGACGTCAACGGCAACGCGATCGTGCTGGGCCGCCAGCAGAAGGTTCCAGCCAAAAATGGCGACAACCTGGAGCTCGGCCTCGATTCGCAGATCCAGTACGACGCCGAGATTGCGCTCGCTGACGGGGTGATGTCCACGGAGTCCGCGTCCGGAACGTTGATGGTCATGGACACCAAGACTGGTGCGATCCGTGCCTGGGCGCAGTACCCGTCGTACAACGCCAACAACTACGGGGGCTCGAACCTCTCGAACTTTCGTGATCTCGCGGTGTCGCAGCCCTACGAGCCGGGATCGACGATGAAGGTGATCACGTTTGCCGGTGGGCTGAACAACAAGGCGTTCACACCCAACACCGTGATTGACGAGAAGCAGACCCGCATCGACGGCTATCTCATCCATGACTGGGACGATCGCTCCCACGGCCGGATCACGATGCAGTGGGTCCTCGATGACTCCCTCAACAACGGCGCGATCGACGCCGGGAAGATGGAGGGGGACAACGACTTCTACGCGAACCTCCTCGCCTTCGGCATCGGTGCGCCGACCGGCGTCGACCTCGCCGGCGAGGTGAACGATCCCCTGCCCGCGCAGTCGACGTGGAACACGCTCAAGTACGCCGAAGCCTCGTTCGGTCAGGGCGTCGTCGCCACGCCGGTCGAGATGCTCGCCGCGATCAACGCCGTGGCGAACGGCGGCGTCTGGGTCGAGCCCCACGCCGTTGACGACATCATCAACCCGAATACCGGCACCACGACCCCCGTCGTGCCGACCACCCGTCGCGTGATGTCGGCAACCTCAGCGGCTACGCTCGCGCACATGATGGTGGGCGTGGTCGACGATCCCGGCGCCGAGGGCTTCAAGGCGAAGATCCCGGGGTACATCGGCCAGATCGCCGGCAAAACCGGGACTGCGAGCGTGGCGCTGCCCAACGGCGGCGGGTACGGACCCAACGTCGTGGCGTCCTTCGTCGGGTTCATGCCCGCACAGAATCCGCAGTTCACGATGATGGTCATCCTCAACGAGCCGCAGGAAAATCACACCGGGCGCTTCGGGTCGCTGCTCGCCGCGCCGATCTGGAAGCAGATGGCCGAGATGATGATCAACGACTGGCGGATCGCTCCGTGAGGGAGGCGATCCTCGTCGGGGTGCTCGCGTTCGTCGCGGGGGTCCTGCTGTATCCGGCGTTCATCGGGCTCCTGGTCCGGACCGGCGCACGTCAGCACGTCGCGTCATACAGCCCGGCGAGCCATCGAGCCAAGGAGGGAACCCCGACGCTCGGCGGTGCGCTCTTCTGCGTCGTCGTGCTCGTGGTCTGGAGCGCGGTCGACCGCAACCGTGCGGGCTTCGTTCCACTCTTCGCACTGCTCGCCGGCGCGATCGCCGGGGCTCTCGACGACATCATCAACATCAGCGACGTCAAACGCCTCGGGCTCACCGTCTGGCAGAAGCTCGGTCTCCAGGGAGTCACCGGCGTGCTCGTCGGCGTGGGGCTGACCATCGCGGGCTTCACGCACCAGTTCTTTCCCGGGCTCGGAGCGCCGAACCTCGGCTGGGGGTTGGCGATCGTCGTCGCCATCGCCGTCGTCGCGACGAGCAACGCCGTGAATCTGACCGACGGTGTCGACGGACTCGCGGCCAGCTGCACGCTGCTCGTGCTGGTCGGCATCACCATCATCGCGGTGACGCGCTCTGATATGTCGGTTGCCCTCATCGCGGTCGCGCTCGCCGGCGTTGTCGGATCGTTCCTGCTCTTCAACTGGTTTCCGGCTCGCGTGTTCATGGGCGATGCGGGATCGCTCGCGCTCGGCAGCGCGATCGTTGCGCTGACCGCCGAGCTGCATCTGATCTGGTTCCTGCCGGTGCTCGGCATCGTCTTCGTCGTCGAGGCCGCGAGCGTGGTCGTCAACGTCACGGCGATCCGCAGGTTCGGGCGGCGCGTTCTGCGCGCCAGCCCGATCCATCACCACTTCGAAGAGCTCGGGTTGCGCGAGCAGCGCCTCGTCGTGTCGTTCGCCGGCGTCGCGGCTTTGGGCACCGCGCTCACCGTGCTGTACGCGCACGTCGCGGGCGCAGTGTCGTGAGCGAGAAGCCCGTCGTCGTGATCGGCGCCGGTCGCAGCGGTCTTGCCTGCGCGACGACGCTGTCCCGCGAAGGCAATCGCGTGATCCTCGTTGACCGGAGCGACAGTCCTGCGATTCGGGAGCGCATCGCGTCGCTGCCGAGCAGCGTGGAGGTCCGGCTCGGCGGGTATCCCGACGACGTCGCCGCGGACGCGCTCATGGTCTGTCCCAGTCCCGGTGTCCCGTGGGATGCCCCCGAGCTCGAGGTCGCGCGGGCCCACGGTGTCCCCGTGCGCAGCGAGATGGACCTCGTCTTCGAGCGGTGCCGGGCGCGCATCTGCGGCATCACCGGGACAAACGGCAAGACGACGACCACTGCGCTCGTCGCCGCGATCTTCGAGCGTGCCGGCGAGCGCGTCCACCTGGGCGGGAACATCGGGATGACCATGCTCGACCGCCTCGATGGGGTCATCGAGACCGACTGGGTGGTCCTCGAGCTCTCGTCGTTCCAGATCGAGTCGGTGCGCGAGCCGCGCTGCGCCATCGCGTGCGTGCTCAACGTGACCCCCGATCACCTCGACCGCCACGGCGATTTCGCCTCATACGCGGAGACCAAGCGCCGCCTCGTCCGCTTTGCGCTCGATGACGCCGTCCTCGGGTTCGACGATCCGATCACGCGCGAGATGGCGGCCGTCACCGCGTCGCGCGTGCACGAGTTCGGACTCCAGAGCGGCATCACGGACGGCGCGACAACTCGCGGGAGCGACGTCGTCAGCGTCGAGGATGGGGTGATCACCGTAGTGCTGCCGGTTGCGGAAATACCGCTCTTCGGCGAGCACAACCTCCAGAACGTCCTCGCCGCAGTTGCCGTCGCTCGTGCGGCAGGCCTCGAGACCCCACCGATTGCCGGTGCCGTCCGGGACTTCCACGCGGTTGCGCACCGGCTCCAGACGGTCCGCGACGAGGACGGCGTCCTCTGGGTGAACGACAGCAAGGCGACCAACGTCGAATCCGCGGTCGCCGCGCTCCGCAGCTTCCCCGGACGGACGATCGTGTGGATCGGTGGGGGCAAAGGTGCCGGCACATCGATCGACAGCCTCGCCGACGAGGTCGTGGCCCACGCCCGCCACGCGATCATCAACGGCGCGAGCGCGCCAGAGCTGGACGCGGCACTCGCCGAGCGCGGCTTTGCGCACCGGACTGTGGTCGCCACGCTGGCCGATGCGGTGCACGTGGCTGAAGCCATCGCGCGATCGGGCGACGTCGTCCTGCTCGCGCCCGGCTACAAGAGCTTCGACCAGTTCCGTAACTTCGAGCATCGCGGCGACGCGTTCGCCGAGCTCGTGACCGGCCGCGCCGCCGGCCCCGTGAGGACAGCCTGATGGCCGCGCGGGTCGGCAAGCTCACCGGGCTCACCGGGCGCTGGCGCGGCGGATCGCGGGTCGCCGGTGCCTTCGCGAGCGCGGATCGGGCGGCGGCCGCTGCCGGCGTCGACGGCTGGCTGATGATCATCGTCGTCGGCCTGGTCGGCTTCGGGCTCGTGATGGTCTACAGCGCGTCAGAGGCGCTCGGCTACCTGTACTACAACGACCCGAACTACTTCTTCGCCCATCAGCTCATCGGAGCCACGCTCGGTGGCGTGGGGTTGGTCGTGGCGGCGCGGCTCGACTACCACCGGCTCTCGCGACTGGCGCGTCCGGTCATGTTCCTGGTGCTTGTCCTCCTGCTCGTGGTGCTCATCCCGCACGTCGGCTCGCAGCACTTCGGGGCGCAGCGCTGGTTCCAGGTCGGTCCGCTCTCCGTGCAACCGTCCGCGATCGCCGTCGGCGTCGCGGTCGTCTTCTTCGCGCGCTGGCTCACCGACCGCGAGGGCTCGGTGCGGAGCCTGCGTGGTGTCCGCGACTACCTGATCGTGCTCTTCGCTCTCCTTGGGCTCGTCCTCGCCGAGCGAGATCTCGGCAGCTCGATCGTCATCGCGACCACGGCGCTCATCCTCCTGGCACTTGCCGGTGCGAGGAAGCGCCACCTCGTGCTCATCGTCGTCCTGTTCGGCGGGCTCGGCGTCGCGCTGGTGGGGCTCGTCTCCTATCGAGCCGACCGGCTCGCCCACTTTCTCAACCCATGCGCGGACGCGCTCGGCTCCGGGTTCCAGAACTGCCAGGCGCTCTACGCGTTCGGCTCCGGCGGGATCTTCGGGGTGGGGCTCGGCAACTCGGTGCAGAAGTACGAGTGGCTGCCCGAGGCGCACACCGACTTCATCTTCGCGATCATCGGCGAGGAGCTCGGCCTGATCGGAACTGTCGCGGTGCTCGGCGCGTTCCTCTTCCTGGCGTGGCGCGGAGTGCGTGCCTCGCTGCGCGCGCCCGATCGGTTTGGCGCTCTGCTGGCGGGAGGCATCACATCGTGGATCTGCATGCAGGCCTTCATCAACGTCATGGCGGTGACCGGTGTCATCCCGACGACAGGCATCCCCCTGCCGTTCATCAGCTACGGTGGCACCTCGCTGGCGACCACCCTCGTGGGCATGGGCATTCTGCTCAACATCTCCGCCCAGGGTCGACGGCAAGGGACGACAAATCGTGCGTACGTTGATAGCTGGGGGGGGAACAGGGGGTCACCTGACCCCGGCGCTGGCGGTCGCGCTCGCGCTCCGAGACAGCCGGCCTGACGACGAGGTGGCCGTGGTCGGCCGCCGTGACGGCGTCGCCGAACGCCTCGTGGTCGCCGCCGGCCTCCGCCTGGAGACCCTCGACGTGAGCGGAGTCGACGTCGGCAGCCCTGCCGGGATCGCACGCGCGACGTCGCAGCTCACCCGCGCGACCATCGCGGCCCGGCGACTGGTGCGAAGGATGCGTCCCGACGTCGTCGTCGGCCTCGGCGGATACGTGTCTGTTCCCGTTGTCGCCGCGGCGATTGCCCAGCGCATCCCCGTGGTGCTGCTCGAGCAGAACGCGGTCCCCGGCCGGGCGACGAAGCTGCTCGCCCGCCGTGCGCGGGTGGTGGCGGCGTCGTTCGCCGAGACCGCGCGATATCTCCCGAACGCCCGCGTCGTGCACACGGGCAACCCGATTCGTGCCGAGGTTCGGGCGATCGAGGCGAGGCCGATCGGCGACCGGCTGCGCTCCATCCTCGTCACCGGCGGCTCGCAGGGTGCGCGTCGCGTCAACCGGGCGATGACCGGCTGCGTTGCCGACCTGCTCCGTGCCGACCTCGACCTGCGGATCGTCCACCAGTGCGGCAGCCTCGACTTCGAGGTGGTCTCGAGAGCTGCGGCAGCGCTCCCCGCCGACCTCGCGCCGCGCTACACGGTGTCCGCCTTCTTCGATGACATGGCGGTGCGCATGGCCGAGAGCGACCTCGTCGTGATGCGCGCCGGTGGCTCGTCGATCGCGGAATGTGCGGTGCTGGGCCGCCCGATGATCGTCGTCCCGTATCCCCACGCCGGCGGGCATCAGCGCCACAACGCGACCCCGTATGTCGAGGAGGGCGCAGCGATCCTCATCGATGACGCTGCCTGCACGCCGGAGCGGCTCAGATCGGAGATCCAGTCGCTCATCGCCGATCCGCCGCGCTGGCGGCGCATGTCGGCGGCGAGCAAAGCCCTCGGCCTTCCCGATGCCACCGACTCCGTTGTCCGCCTCATCGTCGACGCAGCCGGCACCGGCAGGCGGAGCAGGGCCGCGTGACTCGCCACGTCCATGTGCTCGGGATCTGCGGCTACGCGACGTTCGGCGCAGCCAGGCTCGCGCAGGAGCGCGGCGACCGGGTGACGGGATCCGACGACCATGCGTATCCGCCGATGAGTGACGCCGTCACGGCTGCAGGGATCGAGTGGGAGGACCGCAGCGATCCGGCGAACATCGACCGGTGGGGCGTGCCGGACCTCGTGGTGGTCGGGAACCAGACGCGACCGGCGAACCTGGAGCTGGCGGCTGTCCGGGAACGGGGGCTTCCCTGCGTCAGCGAGATCGAGTTCTACGTGACGCTCGCCGCCGACCGCATGCGGCTCAGCGTTTGCGGGACGCACGGCAAGACGACGACGTCTGCGCTGCTCGTGCACATCCTCGAGCGCGCCGGTCTGAACCCGGGCTTCCGGCTTGGGTCGACGTCGCTCGACCTCGGCGGCACCTCGCGCCTGGGCACGGGACCGTTCGTCTTCGAGGGCGACGAGTACACGTCGGCGCCGTGGGATCCGCTGCCGAAGTTCCTCCACACGCGACCGCATGCTGCCTGCGTCACGCGGCTCGAGCTCGACCATCCGGATGTCTACGCAACGTTGGACGCGTATCGCGCGCCGTTCGTTGAGCTGGCCGCGACGATGCCGCCCACCGGCGTGCTCGCGCTCTGCGCAGACGACCCCGAGTGCGTCGCGCTCGCCGAGGCAGCACAGCCCGTTGTGGTCACATATGGCATCAATCCGGCGAGTGATTGGCGGATCGTCGGTGCGCACGACGAACGCGGAGTGCAGGAGTTCGCGGTGGAGCGGCGCGAGGCGCCTGCGTTGCAGGTTCGCCTGACCTTCCCAGGACTCCACAACGCGCAGAACGCGTGCGCCGCGTTGATCCTCGCCGAGTACGCCGGTGTCGCTCCCGCGGATGCGGTGGCTGCGTGCGCCGACTTCCACGGTCCCGCACGCCGTTTCGAGATCCTCGGCGAGCGTGGAGGCGTGGCCGTCGTCGACGACTACGCACACCACCCGACGGAGGTTGGCGCTGCGATCGATGCCGCGCGTCAGCGCTACCCGGGTCGGCGGCTGGTCGCCATCCACACGCCGCATACGTACTCGCGAGTGAGCCGGCTGCTCGAGGACTACCGCCGGAGTTTCACGGAAGCGGATGTCGTGATCATCGGGCCGATCGAGGAGGCGCGCGAACGCGGCATGCCGAAGATCGTCTCCAGTCAGGATGTCGCCGATCGGGCCGGGCCCACGCATGACATCCACGTCGTGGGCACGACCGACGAGGCAATCGACCTGGTCACGCGGATCACGCGCCCCGGCGACGTCCTCCTGGTGCTCTCCCTCGGCGGTTTCGACAAGCTGGCTCCGCGACTCCTCGGCGCCCTGGAGGTACAGGGTGTCCGCAGGTGAGTGGCTCGAGACGTATCCCGGCGTGCGCGCAAAAGAGCCGCTCGCGAAGCACAGCCAGTTTGGCGTCGGCGGTCCGGCCCAGTGGTTCGCCACGACGCGCGACGCCGCTGCGCTTGGCGAGCTCCTGCGACGTTGCCACGACACGGGGATCGCTGTGACCATGCTCGGTGCGGGCAGCAACGCGCTGATCAGCGACGAGGGGATTCGCGGACTCGTGGTCCGCCACGACGACCGGAGTCTGCGCGTGATCGATGACCACAACGTCGCCCTCGGCGGTGGCGCCCTGATGCCGCGTGTGGCACTGGACTGTGCATCGCGCGGCATCGCGGGTCTCGAGTTCGGTATCGGCGTGCCGGGGACGTGCGGTGCAAGCGTGTACGGCAACGCGGGCGCCTTCGGCACCGAGATGGTCGATGTGCTGATCGAGTGCACCGCGCTCGACGCCGGCGGGACAGCCGTGACGCTCGACGTCGCGGACTGCGGGTTCGCGTATCGCGATTCGCGTTTCAAGCACGAGCTGGCCGATCACGTCGTTGTCAGTGCGCGTCTGCGCGTGCATCCCGATGCGCCCGCACTCGTTCGCGAGCGAACCGTCGCGATCCAGGCAGAGCGGAAGGCCTCGCAGCCGTATGGCATTCGGAGCCTGGGGAGCGTGTTCAAGAATCCTCCAGGCGACAAGGCCGGGCGGCTCGTCGAGGCAGCCGGACTGAAAGGACACCGCGTCGGCGGTGCGCAGATCTCGCCGAAGCACGCGAACTTCATCGTGAACGTGGAGCACGCGACTGCCGCCGATGTTCTCGCGCTTGTCGAGGTTGCGCACGACGCGGTGCAACGCGGTTTCGATGTCGATCTCGAGCGCGAGATCATCCTCCTGGGTTCGCAACCGGGAGTCGCAGATGCCTGATCCAGTGAAGGTCGGTGTCTTCTTCGGGAGCCGTTCGGTGGAGCACGAGGTGTCGGTGATCACCGCGCAACAGGCGATGGCGGCGATGCCGGCCGATCGCATGATCCCGGTCCCGGTCTACATCGCGAAATCGGGTGCCTGGTACACCGGTGACCATCTGCTCCAGCTGGAGCGCTACAAGGACATCGAAAAGCTGATTGCAGCGTCGACACGGGTGACGATGCGCCCCGAACCGCGCACCGGCGGCGAGCTGATCGAGGTCGACGGGCGGCGTGGACTGCTCGGCGGATCGACACGCACCGCGGCGCGATTCGACGTCGCAATGCCGCTCGTGCACGGGTCGAACGGCGAGGACGGCACCCTGCAGGGACTCTTCGAGCTTGCGGACGTGCCCTATTGCGGCTGCGAGGTCGCCTCTGCTGCCGTGAGCATGGACAAGCGTCTGGCGAGGACGACGCTGCGTGGCGCCGGGTTGCCCGTGCTGGATGACGTCGCAATGACACGTGCACGCTGGGTGGAGCACGCGGCGACCGTGTGCGCAGCGCTGGAGCACTCACCGGGCTATCCGATGTACGTCAAGCCGCTGCGGCTCGGATCGAGCATCGGTGTCTCACGTGTCGAGAACCGCGAGCAACTCGACGTTGCCCTGGACCTTGCATTCCGATACGACACGTCGATCCTCGCCGAAGCGGCACAGGACGGCATCATCGAGATCAACTGCTCGGTGCTCGGCCGCGGAGACGACGTGCAGGTCTCGGTGTGCGAGCAGCCGAAGACCGCCGGCACGCTGAGCTATGCGGACAAATACCTCAGCGGGGCCAAGGGCAAAGGCAGTGCCAAAACCCCGGCGACCGGCATGAAGAGCGCACAACGAGTCATCCCGGCACCGATCCCTGAAGCGCTGACCCGGCGGATCCAGGATGCGGCGATGGCGGCGTTTCGCGCCATCGGAGCCTCAGGCGTCACGCGCGTCGACTTCCTGGTGGACATCACCAGCGATTCGTTCGTCATCAACGAGTTGAACACCTTGCCCGGCTCGCTCTCGTTCTATCTCTGGGAGGCGTCCGGCCTGACCTTCGCAACGCTGCTCGACCGGCTCGTGGAGATGGCGATGGCGCGACACCGCGAGCATCAGGCAACCACGTCCTCGATCGACACGTGGCTGCTCACCGGTAGGCCGGGCTGAACGCGGGCCGGAGCGGGGACCGGGCGCGCATGGCGGAGGTCACGAGTGAGCACCCTCGGGCGGCTGTGGCGGTGCGCGGCGCCGGGCGTCCGCTCCTGCTGCTCCATGGGTGGGGTGTGTCGTCCGAGCTGTTCGCCCCCATCCTCGATGGGCTGGAGCCGGGGCACACGCTGATCGTCCCCGACCTCCCCGGGTTCGGCGCCACCTCCGAGCCCGACACACCATGGTCCGTGCATGACTACGCGGCCTGGTGCGTCGCGCTGCTCGACCGTCTCGGGATCGAGAGCTGCGACCTCGTCGGGCATTCCAACGGCGGTCGCATCGGGATCGTGTTGGCAGCCGAGCACCCTGGTCGCGTCACGCGGATGGTGCTTGCCGGGAGCTCGGGGATCCGGCCGCGACGCACGCTTGCCTCGTCGGCGCGCGTGCGGACGTACAAGGCGCTTCGCGCGCTCGAGCGATCGTCGGTCGTGCCGTCTGCGCTCCGTCGCAGCGCCGGCCATCGCGCCGACCAGCGCGGATCTGCGGACTATCGGGCAGCGACGGGAACGATGCGCGGGACGCTCGTCCGTCTCGTCAACGAAGACCTGCGTGAGCTGTTGCCGCACGTGCGCATCCCGGTGCTGCTCATCTGGGGTGAGAACGACACGGAGACGCCGATCCACGACGGACGGCTCATGGAGCGCCTCATCCCCGACGCGGGTCTCGTCGTCTTCGAGGGCGCAGGCCACTACGCATATCTCGAGCAGGCAGGACGGTTCTGTCGCATCGTCGAGGTGTTCCTGCGCGATGACCCGGAAGAGACCACGTCGTGAGCGCGCTCCTCGGTCCGCTGGTCGCGGTCGCCGCGATCGTCTGGCTGATCCTGGTGGCGCGCATCGCGCTCGTCGCGGCCCGCATGTTCCAGATCGAGGAGTACGAGTCGATCAGGTTCCTGCGCTGGGGATTGACTCGCGAATGGCTCGCGCACCGCGCGGTCTGGCTGGGGCTCGCCGTCGGAGTGCTCGCGCTGAGCGTGGCCGCCGTGCTTCCCGCGGCGCGCACGCTCGCCATCGCGGTGGCGTGGCTCGCGTCCGCCGCTGCTGCGCAGCTGACATGGCGGTGGACGTCACCGAAGCGGCCGCTCGTCATGACCGCGCGCATGCGCCGGCTGCTCATCGCGGGCGGTTTCCTGGCGGTCATCCTCGCGGCCGGCGTCGCGCTCGGGATCGTCACGTTGCACCCGGTCATCTCTGTGGTGCTCGTGCTCATCACGGCCGGGCTGGTCACGAGCCTCAGCGAGATCCTCCTGGTTGCTGCCAATGTCGTCACCAAGCCTGCAGAGGCGCGGATCCGGAAGCACTACCTCGGTCTCGCCGCCGCGAAGCTGCGCCAGGTCAACCCGACCGTACTTGCCGTGGTGGGGAGCTTCGGCAAGACGAGCACCAAGCACATCCTCGCGCAGCTCCTGCAACCGAGCGTTGAAACGCTGCCGACGCGCAAGAGCTTCAACACCCTGATGGGAGTGAGCCGCGCCATCAACGAGGATCTCAAGCCCGAGCACCGCGTCTTCGTCGTGGAGATGGACGCGTACGCGCAGGGGGAGATCGCCGCCATCAGCGCGCTCGTGCATCCGACCGTCGCGATCGTCACCGCGATCGGTCCTCAGCACATGGAACGCTTCGGGACGCTGGATCGGATCGCAGACGCGATGTACGAGGTCATCGCCGCGCTTCCGGCCGACGGGACGGCGATCGTCTCGACCGGTGATGCGTCGTGCGTCGCGCTGGCGCAACGCGCGGCCGCCGAGCATCGACGCGTCATCCGCTACGCGCTCGCGGACGACGGCGGCATACCAGACGCGGACGTCGTCGCGTCCGCGATTCGCATCGATGCCGATGGTGGAGCGTTTCAGTGGCGATGGGCTGCGGAGCACCTGGATCGCTCGGTCACGATTCCGCTGCTCGGCCGCCATCAGGTCGCGAACGTCACCGCGGCGCTCGCCGCGGTGCACGTGCTGGGGTACGACCTCGATGCTGCGGTCGCGGCTGCCGCTTCGCTGCCGCAGGTCGAGCATCGTCTGGAGCTGATGGCCACCACGGGGCCGCTGACGGTCATCGACGACTCGTACAACGCGAACCCCGTCGGCGTGCACAACGGCCTGGAGGTGCTCGCGGTGATGCAAGGTGGCACGAAGTTCCTCGTCACGCCAGGGCTCGTCGAGCTCGGCAGTGTCGAGGACGAGGAGAACCGCCGCTACGGCGAGCACGCCGCGCACGTGTGCGGCCACGTCATCGTCATGTCGGCGAAGACGAGCGCCGCTTTGTGTGCCGGCCTCGGAGACGGCGGCATGAGCGAGGACCGCATCCACGTCGTCGAGACGCTTGCGGAAGCGACCGAGGTCCTCCAGCGGCTGTCCAAACCGGGGGACGTGGTGCTCTTCGCCAACGATCTGCCGGATACCTACATGCCCGCGACGCGCGTTGAACGCTCCAGAGCGGTCACTCCGGCGTCGCCTGGGGGATAATCGGCCCGGCCCCGTGCGGCCTCAACGTCCCACTTCACGTCCCAGCTTGCGTTGATGCACTTTCCCCACCGCACCGAGCCCGTCGCCTCGTGAGCACAGAGGTGCTTGACGAGCGAGCGCGCCACGTCGCCCTCGTGCGGGCGCAGGCATCCCTGATCGTCGACTCATCACGGCCCGTGCACCGGCTCGTCGTCAGCCCGGGCACGCGCCTGAACGCCTCGCCGCGCAAACGCCGGCACGGGCGCCACGGCCAGGCACCCACGCCGCCGGTCGCACGCCGGCGCACGTCGTGGAAGCGGCGCATCATCGCGGTCGCAGCGCTGACGGTGCAGGTGGCGTTGCTCGTGCTGGTGTTGACGCTGCCGGCCTTCCAGGTGCGTCAGGTGACCGTTGTCGGCGCTCGCCTGGTGACCACCAGCGCGGTGGTTGCCGCTGCCGAGGTCCCGGAGGAGAGCATCTTCACGATCAACGGCGAGGCCATCCAGAGTCGTGTGCTCGCGCTGCCATGGGTGGAGAGCGCGGTGGTCAGCACGCAGCTTCCGGCCACCGTCAGCATCGACATCGTCGAGCGTGCGCCGGTGCTCCGCATCCGCCGCGACGGCGCCGACACCCTCGTCGCCGCCAACGGCGCGACGCTCCCCGGCATCGACGCGACACCGGCGGCGAGCACTGGGGTCCCGGTGCTCATCGATGACCGGGCGGGCTCTCCCGAGTCGCTCAACCCGCAGCTCGTCCAGATGCTGAGCACCATCTCGCAACGCTTTCCCGCGGTCTTCGGATGCGCGGTCGACGCCTATCTGTGGGGAGCGGACGACGTCGTGAGCATCTGGACCAGCACCGGGTGGCGTGCGGTCCTCGGGCCGCTCGACACCGAGGATGCCCTGCAGTTGCTGCCAAAGCAGATCGAGACGCTGGCCGCGCTGAAAACGAGGCTCAGCTTCACGCACCCCACGTTCGGGTACCTCGACGTCGAATCTCCGGGCAACCCGGTGAGCGGTGGGGTTCCGGGGCTTCCCGCCGAGGTCAAAGCAGCACTCCTGCCCATCCTTCCGGCGACACAGCCACCGCCGGCGGCATCGTCGGTGCCTCCGCCGACACCGGAGCCAACGCCGACGCCCTCGCCGTCGCCGTCGACGAGCCCGTCACCTGGCACTGTGACCGTCAGTCCGAACCCCTCGCCGAAATCGTCCCCGTCTCCGTCACCGACGCCGACGCCATCCGGTTGAGCGCGGCCGCGTTTTAGCGCACGCGATCCCAGGGACGCGCGGCACGCAGCGCCGAGAGGATCGCTCGTGTGGCGGGGGAGCGGTTCATCGTGAAGAAGTGCACGCCCGGCGCCCCGCCCGCCAGCAACTCCGCCGCCTGCAGCGTCGACCACGCGACCCCGAGCTGCAGCACCGCGTCGGGATCCGCCTCGCATGAGCGCAACGCGTCGAGCAACGGTTCCGGGATCGTGGCGCCGACCTTCGATGTGAACCGCCGGATCTGGCCGACGTTGGTGACGGGCATGATCCCGGGGTGCTTCCCGATTCGGGATGCTTCTCCGGATAGCACGCGCCGCCGACGCAGAAACCGTATCGCTCGTTGATGAACTCCATGAGCTCACTGCCGTGCGCGAAGCCGCCTTCGGTCGGGGTGAACGAGCCGGATCCGGCGCCCCCGGGTGGGTCGCCGCGCAATGCCAGGACGTTGTCGATGCCGTTGTCGCGCAGACCGTCCAGAATCTCGCGCAGCTCGCCGGCGGTTGCGTCCACGCAGGTCAGATGCGCCACAGGCTCGATGTCGAGCTCGCGGCGGATGCGCGTGACCAGCTCGACGGTGCGCGTGCGGACGGATCCGCCCGCGCCGTACGTCACCGAGACGAAGGTCGGCTCGAGCTCGCGGAGGTGCGAGATCGTCTCGAAGAGCTGACGCACACCGTCGTCCGTCGTCGGCGGGAAGAACTCGAACGAGAAGACGGGTTGCGTCCGGGGCTCCGAGCAGGCTGTCGAGGCGCATCGCGGCACCATGCTACGGTCACCCGGTGCTTGCGGCATACGCATCCGCAGTGGGCGGCGACGACCCACTCGCCAATCTGACAGTCGGGGACCTGCCGAAACCCGAGCCGCGACCCGGCTGGGCGCTCGTCAAAGTGCGTGCGGCGTCCCTCAACCATCACGACATCTGGACCTTGCGCGGCGTGTCGTCCGCGCCGGTCACGCCTCCGCAGATCCTGGGCTGCGACGCCGCAGGCGAGGTGGCGGGATACGGCGGCGATGCCCCTGACGGCGCGCCCGCGTCCGGTACCCGCGTCGTCGTCTACCCGATCACCACGTGCGGACAGTGCGCCGCCTGCCTGAGCGATGAACCGCTGGCGTGCCGCTCCTTCCGGATGCTCAGCGAGGCACCCCTGGCGGGCGCACTCGCCGAGTACGTCGAGATTCCGAGCGGGAACCTCGTGCCGCTTCCCGAGCAGGTGAGCTTTGCGGACGCGGCGTGCCTGCCGACCGCGTATCTCACAGCCTACCGGGCGCTGTTCACCCGCGCGGCGCTCCGGCCGGGGATGAGCGTGCTCGTGCAGGGCGCCAGCGGGGGAGTCGCCACCGCCTGCATCCTGCTCTGCAGGCTTGCGGGGATCACCGTGTACGCGACGTCGCGTGACGAGGCCAAGCGAGCGCTTGCGGTCGACCTCGGCGCCGAGGCGGCGTTTCCGGTGGAGCGCGAGACCACGCGGGCGATCATCGGCGCTACGGGCGGCGTCGGTGTCGACGCCGTGATCGACACCGTCGGCGAACCGACGTGGGACCTCAGCCTCAAAGCGGTGCGACCCGGCGGTACGGTGGTCGTTCCCGGCGCCACCGGCGGAGCGAACCCGCCGGCGCAGCTCAACCGCATCTTCTTCCGCAGCACGACGATCGCGGGAACGACGATGGGCACGCGTGGGGAGTTGCGCCGTCTCGTCGATCTCTGTGCGACCGGCGCGCTGAGGCCGCTCATCGGCTCGACGCACGCGCTCGCGGACGCAGCCACGGCTTTTGGCGAGATGGCCCGCGGAGACCTGCGCGGCAAGATCGTTGTCGAGGCCTGAGCGCGGACATGCCGAAGCCCGTGATCGTCCTGGTCCACAGTTCGTCGGTCGGGCCGTCCACGTGGGCTCCGGTCGCAGATCACCTCCGGCGGGGCGGATTGGACGTCCAGGTGCCCTCGATGCTCGGTTTCGTGGAGGCCGGCCCTCCATACGTTCGCGGGTATCTCGACGCCTGCGCTCGCGCGGTGATATCGGTGCCGGCGGACCGGGACGTCGTCCTGGTCGGGCACAGCAACGCGGGTCTCTTCCTCCCGGCCATCGCGGCCACGCTCGCGCCGCGACATGTTTCTCTGGTATTCGCCGACGCGTCGGTGCCGGAACGGGATGCACAGGACGTGCAACTCGTTCCGGAGGCGATCCTCCCTTGGTTGCGAACGATCGCCACCGACGGCGTCCTGCCGCGATGGACCGACTGGTGGCCGGACGACGATGCGAACGCGCTGTATCCCAACGCAGCGACCCGGACCACCGCGTCCGCCGAGGAACCCAGCCTTCCCCTGGCGTTCTTCGAGGAGTCGGTTCCGGTGCCACAACGATGGTCCGAGCGGCCGTGCGCGTATCTCCTGTTCAGTGAAGGCTACCGGCCGGAAGCCGCCCGCGCAGCCACGTACGGCTGGCCCGTCAGAACCGAATCGGGCGAGCATCTGCACATGCTTGTCGATCCAGCCGCTGTTGCCGCGGCGATCGAGGACCTAACGGACGCGCTCGCCCGGGAAACGACCTCGTGGCAAGCGTAGACGGGGCACCCGAGCGGTGCTACGGTTGCGCAGCCTCGCCGGTCCATTGAGACCGCGGCGTACAGGGTCTCGTCGGACAGGTGCAGTGACGGGGCCCTGTGCTCGTTAACCGAGCGTCGTCCGAGCGCCTCTGACGCGTTGCTCGTCTCTCTGAGACAACCAACATGTTGTGGCATACTGGGCACGCGAACCCAGCATCTTGCGGTTTTGCGCCTAAAAACCCTTGAATGGCGCACCCGCGACGGCTACACTCGGAGACCGATACTGTGACCCGTCCTCGCCGCGTATTCGCACTCGATATCGGAACCACCAAGGTCTGCTGCGCCGCAGCCGACCTGGAGAGTACCGGTCTCCGAGTCCTGGGTGTCGGTGTGGTCGCGTCCAAGGGCGTTCGCAAGGGTGCGGTGGTGGAGATCGACCGGGCCGCTGAGGCGGTCGCCGAGGCGGTCGACATGGCCGAGCAGATGTCCGGGGTCCCCATCGACTCGGCAGTCGTCGGTATCGCCGGAGGCCACATCACCTCGCAGAACAGCCGTGGGGTCGTCGCCGTCGCCGCCGGCCACCGCGAGGTTCGCGACCAGGACGTCCATCGTGCTATCGATGCCGCACGGGCGGTGAGCGTGCCCTCAGAGCGTCGCATCGTGCACGTGCTCCCGCAGCAGTTCACGATCGACGGGCAGGAGGGCGTCCGCGACGCGATCGGCATGGCGGGCAATCGCCTCGAGGTCGACGCGCACATCATCACCGGCGCCAACACCGCGATCCAGAACGTCGTCAAGGTCGTGCACAAAGCAGGCCTCAACGTCGACGACATGGTGTTGCAGGTGCTTGCATCCGCGGAGGCGGTGGTCACCGAGGACGAGATCGAGCGCGGTGTCGTCGTGATCGATGTTGGTGGTGGGACAAGCGATATCGCGGTGTTCGCGCGCGGCAGCATCGTGCACACGAGCGTCATTCCTGTCGGTGGCAACCACGTCACCGCCGACCTTGCGGTCGGTCTGCGCTGCGACCTGGAGACCGCGGAAACGGTGAAGCGCAACTTCGGGCACTGCCTGCAGTTGACGTTGCCCGCGGATGCGGAGGTCACGCTGACGCCGATGGGATACGACGAGCCCGTCGGTGTGCCGCAGCGGTATCTCGCGGAGATCATCGGGCCGCGCGCACGCGAGATGGCATCGCTCATCGCTGCCGAGGTCGAGCGCGCGGGACCGCTCGGCATGTTCCCCGGAGGCATCGTCATCACCGGTGGTGGCGCGCTGCTGCGGGGGTTCGCGGAAGTGGTGCAGCAGCAGACGAACCTGCCGGCACGGGTTGCGGCGCCGCAAGGCCTGCACGGCATGAACGACGAGATCAGCGGTCCGAGCCACGCCACTGTGGTCGGCCTGCTGCGCTGGGGTGCACGGAGCAACCTCGGTCGCAGACCATCACGCTCCACCGCCCGCAGCTCCGATGGCAACGGCGCCACCGGAGCCAAATTCTCGAGGTGGTTCCGTGAGCTCTTTTGATCATCTGCGTACCCACGGGCTCGACCAGCCGGGGGATGCGCTGGCCCGCCGCAAGACACCACCACATTCGACCCCCGCTCAAGAAATGAACAGACAACGCGAGGAGAAACTCATGGCAGACCTCGACCGGACACTCGAAGGCAACGCCCGCATCCGCGTCGTGGGGGTCGGCGGCGGCGGTAGCAACGCCGTGAATCGCATGATCCGAAGCAACCTCAAGGGCGTTGAGTTCATTGCGATCAACACCGATCACCAGGCGCTCAGCGCGTCGAGCGCGAACCTCAAGATCCGCATCGGCGGCAAGCTCACCCGCGGGCTCGGCGCCGGCGGCGATCCCCAGAAGGGGATGGAGGCCGCCGAGGAGTCGCGTGACGAGCTCACCCGTGCGCTCGCCGACAGCGACATGGTGTTCATCACCGCCGGTATGGGCGGCGGGACCGGCACCGGCGCGGCGCCGATCATCGCCGAGATCGCCCGCGAATCCGGTGCGCTCACTATCGGTGTCGTCACCAAGCCCTTCCGCTTCGAGGGACTACGGCGTCAGAAGTCGGCCGAGGAGGGGATCGCGAACCTTCAGGGCCGCGTCGACACGCTCATCACGATCCCCAACGAGCGCCTCATGCAGGTCGTCGACAAGAAGACGCCCATCGGCGATGCGTTCAAGGTTGCGGACGACGTGCTCCGCCAGGGCGTGCAGGGCATCAGCGATCTGATCGTCTTCCCGGGCCTCATCAACCTCGACTTCGCCGACGTCAAGACGATCATGCAGGGCCAGGGCCAGGCGCTCATGGGCATCGGCTTCGGCAGTGGCGACACGCGCGCCGCGGATGCTGCGAAGGACGCCGTCGCGAGCCCGCTGCTCGAGACGACCATCGCCGGCGCCAAGGGCATCCTGCTCAACGTCACCGGCGGCCCCGACCTCACCCTCTACGAGGTCAACGAAGCGGCGCAGCTCGTCAGCGAGTCCGCGGACCCCGATGCCCAGATCATCTTCGGCACGGTCATCGACGAGCACATGAAGGGCGAGGTGAAGATCACCGTCATCGCCACCGGGTTCACCGGGCAGATCGACGTGATCGGCACACTGAGCTACGAGCCGTCGGCGCGTCCGGTGGCATCGGATCAGCGTCAGCCCGCGTTCACCGTGGGTGGCCGCCCGACCGGTCCGTACAGCGTTGACGACCTGGACATCCCGGCCTTCCTGAGGGACCGTCGATAGATCCTTCCAAAGGGGGACGGACGTGAAATGCCCGTTCTGCGGCGAGACGGATATCAAGGTCGTCGACTCGCGCGACTCCGAGACCGGAGAGGCGATCCGGCGCCGGCGTGAATGTCTTGCGTGCAGCAAACGATTCACGACGTACGAGCGAGTGGAGGTGCCGCCGCTCTACGTCGTCAAGAAGGACGGGCGACGCGAGGAGTTCAGCCGCGCCAAGATGCTGTCCGGTCTCGTGATGGCCGCGACCAAGACACGACTCACGCCTGCGAACCTCGAGCTCATGGTGGCCGAGATCGAGAATGCGCTGCGCAGCCAGAACATCTCCGAGGTGCCGAGCCGCGAGGTCGGCGCGATGGTGATGTCGCGCCTGCGCGAGCGCGACGAGATCGCGTACATACGATTCGCGTCCGTGTACCGGTCGTTCAAGGATGCTCAGGAGATGCGCGCCACCATCGAGGACGTGCTCGCGCATCCGCCGGGGACTCGTCCCGATACGGCGCGGCGGCAGCGCAAACGTCGGGATCCCGACGGTCGCGAGCTGCCGCTCGACCTCGGGAAGTGACGTGGGCGGCGCGCCTCTCACGCCCGTGGCGGTCCGAGTCGAGCGTGTACGCGCGCGCATCGCAGCTGCCGCACAGCGAGCGAACCGCGATCCCGCAGACGTTCTCCTGATCGCAGTCACCAAGGGAACTGCTGCCGCAAACGTCGACGCAGCGATCGCTGCGGGCGTCGACGATGTCGGTGAGAATCGGGTGCAGGAGGCGTCCGACAAGCAGCAGCTGGTCAAAGCGCAAGCGCGCTGGCATCTGATCGGGCATCTGCAGACCAACAAGGCGGCTCGGGCGGCACGGCTCTTCGACGTCGTCCACTCGGTCGACAGCAAACGCATCGCGGACGCGCTTTCAGCGAGCCGGCCGCCGGATCGTGATCCACTCATCGTGCTCGTCGAGGTCGAACTCACCGGTATTGCCACGCGGTTCGGCGTTGCGGAGACCGAGGTCGAGGCGATGATCTCGCAGCTGGTCAACGTGCCGTCGATCCACGTGATGGGCCTCATGACGATCGCGCCGCACCTCGAGGACCCTGAGGGCGCGCGGCCGTACTTCGCCCGCCTGCGCCACCTCCGCGATCACATGGAGCATGTCACCGGCTGGAGGCTCCCCGAGCTGAGCATGGGGATGAGCGACGACTTCGACGTTGCCATCGAGGAAGGCGCGACCATGGTTCGCGTCGGGCGTGCCATCTTCGGCAACCCGGTGAGGTAGGGCACGGCCACGCTCTCCGGCATCGAACGATCTGCCGGTATCCTTGGGTGATGCCCAGGTACTCTTCAGTCAGTGCACGCGCGGGCTTCGCCGAGGCGGAGCTCGAGATCCTCGAGCACTGGAAGCGCACGCACGTCTTCGAGCGTAGCCTCGCGATGCGCCGCGATGCGCCGCCGTACGTCTTCTACGAAGGGCCTCCGACCGCCAACGGCCCGCCCGGTTTGCACCACGTTCTTGCCCGGGCCTACAAGGATGTCTTCGCCCGCTACAAGCAGATGACCGGGTTCTCGGTGGCCCGCAAAGCCGGCTGGGACACGCACGGCCTGCCGGTGGAGCTCGAGGTCGAGCGCGCGCTGAAGATCAGCGGCAAGAAGCAGATCGAGGACTACGGCATCGCCGAGTTCAACGCTCGCTGCAAGGAATCGGTCAACGTCTACATCAACCAGTTCCGCGAGATGAGCGACCGCCTCGCGTACTGGCTCGACTTCGATCATCCATACCGGACGTACGACACCACCTATATCGAGTCGGTGTGGTGGAGCCTCAAGGAGCTCTGGGACGACGACATGCTCTACCAGGGCTACAAGGTCACGCCGTACTGCCCACGCTGCCAGACGACGCTGTCATCGCACGAGTTGAGTCAGGGCTACAAGGAGGACACGTCGGATCCGTCGGTCTTCATCAAGTTCCGCTTGAACGACTCCGACGGCAAGACGTTCATGCTCGCGTGGACGACCACGCCCTGGACCCTCCCGGGCAACGTCGCGCTCGCGGTGCATTCCGGCAAGCGATATGTGCGCATTGCGCAGGGCGACGAGTCGTACATCCTCGCCAAACAGCGCCTCGAGATCCTCGACGGTGAGTACGAGATCCTCGACGAGATGGACGGTAGTGATCTCGTCGACCTGACCTACGAGCCGCTCTTCACGGACATGCTGCCCGATGGGCTCGCGTTCATCGTTCTCGATGCGCCGGAGCTGGTGAGCATGGACGAGGGCACCGGCATCGTGCACACCGCTGCCGCCTACGGCGTGGCAGACCTCGAACTCTGCCAGCGTAAAGGTGTCGCGGTTCGACATGTGGTGGGACTCGACGGACGCTTCCTCGACGGGCAGACGCGGTATCGCGGCATGTTCGTCAAGGACGCCGATCCGAAGATCATCGAGGACCTACGCGAGCAGGGAAACCTCTACCGCGCCGAGCGGATCCTGCACACGTACCCGTTCTGCTGGCGCTGTGACACGCCGCTGCTGTACTACGCGGTCACCTCATGGTTCATCCGGACGACGGCCGTGAAGGATCGGCTGCTGACGCACAACCGCAGCGTGGCCTGGCAGCCCGCGCATATCCGCGATGGCAGGATGGGCAACTGGCTGGAGAGCCTCATCGACTGGAATCTCTCGCGGACCCGCTACTGGGGCACCCCACTCCCGATCTGGGTGTGCGACGACTGTGACGAGAAGGTGTGTGTCGGGAGCGCGGCAGCGGTGGGGTTGACCGTCGACGACGACCTCCACCGTCCGTTCATCGACGACGTCACGATGCCGTGCGCCGCGTGCAAGGACGGCGTGATGCACCGCGTTCCGGACGTCATCGACGCCTGGTACGACTCGGGCGCGATGCCCTTCGCGCAGAAGCACTATCCATTCGAGAACAAGAAGCTCTTCGAGCACACGCACCCGGCGGACTTCATCTGCGAAGGCGTGGATCAGACGCGCGGCTGGTTCTTCTCGCTGCTCGCGGAGTCCACGTTGCTGTTCGACGCTCCGGCGTACCGGAACTGCGTCGTCGTGGGGACGCTGCAGGACAAGAACGGCAAGAAGATGTCGAAGTCGCGGGGCAACATCATCGAACCCAAGGTGATCTTCGACCAGTTCGGGGCCGATGCCACGCGCTGGTACTTCTACGCGCAGGGTGTCGAGAACGCCGAGTTGCGCGTCAGCCCGAACTCGTTCCAGGACGTGGTGCGTCTGTTCATGTTGACGCTCTGGAACGTCTACTCCTTCTTCGTGACATACGCGCTCACCGAGGAGTTCGACCCTGCGTCCGCGGGACCGCCGGTGACCGAGCGTCCGGTGCTCGACCGCTGGTGCCTCTCGCGGCTGGCGGAGACCGTCGAGACCGTGCGCGAGGCGATGGAGCGCTACGACGCCTCAGACGCCTGCAAGTCCGTCGAGGCGTTCGTCGAGGATCTCTCGAAGTGGTACGTCCGGCGCTCACGCCGGCGTTTCTGGAAGAGCGCGGGCACGAGTGCCGATGCGCAGGCTGCGTTCGCGACGCTGCACACCGTGCTGATCACGCTGTCAGGACTGGTCGCGCCCTTCATGCCGTACATGGCGGAGCGGATGTACCGCAACCTCAGCGGGTTCAACGGTGATCCGCCGCCAACGTCGGGGACGCCGGACTCGGTGCACCTCACCGACTATCCGAAGGTGTCGGGCGCATGGCGCGACCCTGACGTGCTTGCGGAGATGAGCCACCTGCGACACCTCGTCGAGGACGGTCTCGCGGCGCGGACGACGGCCGGTGTTCGTGTGCGCCAGCCGCTCGCTTCGGCGACGCTCGCGAGCGCGCCGCTCAGCGCCGAGGTGGAGGCGATCTTCTCCGAGGAGTTGAACGTCAAGAAGGTGCTGTACGTCGACCCGAAAGAAGGGCACGCCGCCGTCGTCCTGGACACGATGATCACCGACGAGCTGCGCCTCGAGTGGCTCGCGCGCGAGGTGAGCCGCAAGGTGAACGAGCTTCGCAAGCAGGCGGGTCTGCGCGTCGAGGATCGGATCACGCTCATGGTCGACGCGGAAGGCGACGCGCGCCGTGCGGTCGACGCGCACCGCGAGTGGTTGCAGGCCGAGACACTCGCGCTGGCGATCGAGGATCAGCGGGGGGAGGATCTCGCGCAGTGGGAAGGCGATCTGGGAGGTGCCAGATGCTGGCTGGGAGTCAAGCGGTAGCCGACCCGGGCGGCGTCACACGCCGGCAGATCTACACGGTCATCGTCGGAACGGCCGCGTTCGTCGCCGCGTTCGATCACCTCACGAAGTGGCTCGTCGCCTCGCATCTCGCCCGCGAACAGCAGGTGTGGCCGAACGCGATCGTGTCGATCGACCGCGTGCAGAACACCGGCGCAGCGTTCAGCGTGCTCCCACAACTGCACTGGTTCTACCTCGCGGTCGCGCTGATCGTGAGCCTCTACATCCTCTTCTTCGGCTACAAGTACGGAACGACGTGGTACCGCCAGGTGCTCATCGGCATGATCCTCGGTGGCGCGCTCTCGAATGGCGTCGACCGCCTCGTCCAGGGCTACGTCATCGACTTCATCGACTTCCACTTCTGGCCCGTGTTCAACGTTGCCGACAGCTGCATCGTCATCGCGATCGTCGTGTTGCTGGTGCTCAGCTTTCTGCCGTCGCAGCGATCCACCCCCACAGCGAACTCGTCATGAGCGATGCCGCCGCCGCGGTGCTCCTGCCTCGCCTCGACGTCTGGCTTGCCGAGCATCGCAACGTCACCCGCCACGCAGCTCGAACGTTGATCGATGCCGGGCTTGTCACCGTCGACGGCAGGACGGGGCGGCCCGGACAGCGGGTGCGCGACAACGCGACGGTGGTGGTCGAGCCGGGGGAGGTGGCGAATCCGGAGTCGTCCGCGCCGCTGCGCGCGCAACCGCAGGTGGCCCTCACCGTCGTGTACGAGGACGACGCGCTGGCCGTGATCGACAAGCCGTCGGGATTGGTCGTGCACCCTGCCCCGGGCCATCCATCGGGAACGCTCGCCGACGGTCTCAAGCAACGGGGGACGACCTGGTCGTTGCTGGGGGGCGCCGAGCGGGCCGGCATCGTGCATCGCCTCGACCGCGACACGAGCGGACTGCTCGTCGTTGCCAAGACCGAGGCGGCGCACCGCAGCCTCGCGCGCCAGTTGAGCGATCGGACCCTCGGGCGCACGTACTGGGCGCTCGTGCATGGCGGGTTCCGTGAGGAGTCGGGGACGATCGACGCGCCGATCGGTCGCCATCCCCGTGATCGCCGCCGCATGGCGATCATCGAGGGCGGTCGTGAAGCGGTCACCGATTTCCGTGTCGTCGAGCGGCTCAACGGCGCAACGGTCGTCGAACTCTCCCTGCGGACCGGACGGACGCACCAGATTCGTGTGCATCTGGCGTCGATCGGCCACCCGATCATCGGCGACACCGTCTACGGACGGCCGGACGCCGAACTCGGACGTCCCGCGCTGCATGCGATGCGGCTGCGGCTTGCGCATCCCGTCGACGGCACCGAGCGCACCTTCGACTCGCCGCTCCCGCCGGAGCTCGTCGCAGCGCGCGACCGTCTGCGGAGCACCGAGTCATGAGCGCCACCGGGATCCTCATCGTCCTCACGGGGCCGAGCGGCGTCGGCAAGGACACGGTGCTGCGTGAACTCTTCGGACTCGATCCCACGCTCAGCTACTGTGTCTCGTACACGACGCGAGCGCCCCGTCCAGGCGAGGTCGACGGCGTGTCGTACTGGTTCGTCGACGAGGCGACCTTCAGGGCGATGATCGAGCGCGACGAGTTCTTCGAGTGGTCGACGGTGTACGGCGAGTTGAAGGGACGCACCTTCAGGAGCGTCGAAGCGGCGATCGCGTCTGGGCAGGACACGGTGATCAAGATCGACGTCCAGGGGGCCGAGAAGATCCGGGGTCGCCTCGGGGACGACACCATCTACGTCTTCCTGCTGCCCCCGAGCGCGGAGGCGCTCGAACAGCGCCTCGTCGACCGCGCCACCGAGGACCCGGCGAGCTTACGGGCCCGCCACGAGCTGGCCATCTCGGAGCTGGCGCTCAAGGACACGTACGATCATCAGGTCGTGAACGACGATGCCAACCGAGCCGCCCGGGAGATCCTCGCCATCATCGAGGCGGATCGCGCCGCGCGCATCGGAACGAAGACGTGACCGCCGATCTCCAGGGCCGGCGCGTCCTTGTCGGGGTCGGCGGCAGTGTCGCGGCCTTCAAGGCCTGTGAGGTCATCACCGACCTCCGCCGCGCAGGCGCCGATGTCCGGGTGGCTATGACCGACGCGGCGACGCACTTCGTCACACCCACGCTGCTGCGTGCGCTGAGCGGCAACCCGGTCGCGTCGAGCATGTGGGATGACGACGGCGCCGGCGAGGGCCACGGCATGAGCCACCTCACGCTTGCCGGATGGTGTGAGGCGCAGGTGATCGTCGCGGCATCGGCAGACCTGATCTCCCGGCTCGCACTCGGACTCGCGAACGATCCGGTCACCGCCACCGCGCTGGCATGCCGCGCACCGTTGCTGGTTGCTCCCGCAATGGAGGCGGCGATGTGGGAGCACCCCGCCACGCAAGGCCACGCTACGACACTGGCCTCGCGGGGAGCGCGCATCATCGGTCCCGTACGGGGCCGGCTCGCCAGCGGCCACGAGAGCACCGGTCGCATGGTCGAGCCGGACGAGATCGTCGCTGCCGTGGGAGACCTCCTTGGCGCCGGGGCCTGACCCCTCCTTCGCCGGCCATCGCTTCGTGATCACCGCGGGTGGGACCCGCGAGCCGATCGACCCCGTGCGCTATATCGGCAACCGATCCAGCGGAAGGATGGGGAACGAGCTCGCGGCAGCGGCGATCCGCCGTGGCGCGACGGTCACGCTGGTCACCGCCGCGGTGCCACCCGCGCCGCAGACGGGACTGGACGTCGTCCCCGTGGAGACCGCCGACGACATGTATGCCGCCGTGCGTGCGGCATTGTCGGGCGCACGCGTCCTCATCATGGCCGCTGCCGTCGCCGACTGGCGCGCGCCCGCAGTCGCGGAGCAGAAGCTCAAGAAAGGCTCGGACACGCTGACACTCCAGCTGGTGCCGACGGTGGACATCCTCGGCTCATTGCGTGATGACCCTGCGGCCGCGGGTGTGTTTCGCGTCGGGTTCGCCGCCGAGACGGAGCATGTCATCGAGCACGCGCAGGCAAAGCTCGCGGCCAAGCAACTCGACCTCATCGTCGTCAACGATGTGTCGCAGGCGGGCATCGGCATGGGGGCCGACGACAACGAGGTGACGGTGATCGATCCCGACGGCGGCTGGCAATCGATCCCGCGCGCTCCGAAAGCGGTGGTGGCGGACGCGATCCTGTCGGCCATCTCCACGAGGCTGCGATGAGCTTCGCGTCGGTCGTCCCGGAGACGCGCTCGCAGCTCCCGCGCGACTCGTACACCTACTCGATCCCGGACGAGCTGGTGGAGCTCGTGCTACCTGGCGTGCGCGTGCAGATCCCGTTCGGGAAGCGATCCATCCTTGGGTACGTTGTCGAGCGCTCGGAGCTCACCGAGTTCGCCGACGTGCGCGCGATCGACCTCGTCATCGACGAGCCACGCCTCATCCTCGACCACCACCTCGCACTCGCGCGGCAGATCGCCGACCGGTATTGCGCGCCACTTGGCGAGGTCCTCCGGGCGATGCTGCCCAAGGGAGTCCGCACACGGCCATCGCGGCGATCAGGGCCGAGATCGACGTCCCGGGCGGTTGCCGAGGCCGAGGGAACCGGCCCCGCTGAGCTCCCGCCGCTCCTCAACGACGCGCAGCGTGCCGCGGTCGCGCCGCTCCTCGAAGCAATCGCGACACGCACGCACCGTCGCGTCCTGCTCCACGGCGTCACCGGTAGTGGGAAGACGGAGGTGTATCTCGCGGCGATCGATGCGGCGCTCGCAGCGGGACGCGGTGCGATCGTGCTCGTGCCCGAGATCGCGTTGACGCCGCAGATGATCCGGCGCTTCGCGGTCCGTTTCCCGGGGAGGATCGCGGTGGTGCATTCCGCACTGACCGACGCCGAGCGCGCGGCCGAGTGGCGCCGTATCCGCGCCGGCGAGCACGATGTGATCATCGGTTCGCGCAGCGCCGTGTTCGCACCGGTTGCGGACCTCGGCATCGTCGTCGTCGATGAGGAGGACGCGCCCGCATACAAGCAGGACCGCATGCCCCGCTATCACGCCGTCGATGTGGCGCTGATGCTCGGCGCGCTCTGCGATGCGCCCGTGGTGATGGGCAGTGCGACGCCACGCGTGGAGAGCTTCTATCGCGCGCACACCGGTGACCTCGAGCTGGCGACGCTCCCCGCACGCGTCAGCGGCCGCGCGCTGCCACCGATCGACGTTGTCGATCTGCGCGACGAGTTGCGCGCGGGCAACACCGGCCCGCTGTCGGTGACGCTCGATCGTGCGATGCAGGAATGCCATGCGCAGGGTGGGCAATCGATCCTGTTCCTCAATCGCCGCGGTACGGCGACCGTCGTCCTGTGCCGCATGTGCGGCGAGGCGCTGACGTGCTCCAACTGCAGCGTCTCGCTCGTGCACCACGTCGACCGCGCCAGCTGCGACTGCCACTATTGCGGACTCTCGATCCCACTGCCCGACGCGTGTCCCTCCTGCGGATCGCGGTCGATACGCGCCCTCGGGATGGGCACCGAACGGCTCGAGCGCGTGGTGCGTGAGCGCTTTCCGACGCTCCAACTCATCCGCATGGACCGCGACACCACACGCACGCGCGACGCGTACTTCGACATCTACGACACGTTCCGGCGCCACGAGGCTGACTGCCTCATCGGCACGCAGATGGTCGCGAAGGGGTGGGACCTCGGCAACGTCCGGCTCGTCGGCATCGTCAACGCCGACACGTCCCTGCACTTCCCCGACTACCGCAGCGGCGAGCTCACCTTCTCGCTGCTCACGCAGGTGGCAGGCCGCGCCGGGCGTGGCGACGAGCCGGCGCAGGTGGTGCTGCAGACGTACAGCCCCGGGCACTACGCGGTCCGTCACGCCACCACCCACGACTATCTCGGTTTTGCGCGCGACGAGATCCGAGTCCGCAAGGCGCTGCGGTTTCCCCCGTACGCGCGGCTCTGCGTCTGCACATTCACGCATCGCGATGACGCCGAAGCCGAGATCGAGGCCCGCAGGGAGGCTCAGCGGCTGTCTGATACACTCGGAATCGGCGCCGGGCTCGACGTCCTCGGTCCGACTCCGGCATTTCTGCACCGCCTGCGCGGCGAGTACCGCTGGCAGATCACGGTGCGGGGCACCGACATCGAGAGGGCTTTCACACATCTTCCCAGGGCTCGCGGCTGGAGCATCGACGTCGATCCTGGGCCATGAACGGAGCTAGACCGTGGCAGTTCTTCCCATCGTCCTGACGTCGGATCACAACGACGTTCTGACCACCAAAGCGACTCGCGTCCCGCGTGTCGACGACGCGATTCGTCGGTTGATGGACGACATGGTCGAGTCGATGTTCGAGGCCAACGGCGTCGGTCTCGCGGCGCCGCAGGTCGGCGTGTCGCTGCGCGTCATCGTCCTTCGTGTCGACAACCAGATCTATCAGATCGCCAATCCCGAGATGGTTCGCTGCGAGGGTGAGCAGACCGGGCTCGAGGGGTGCCTGTCGGTGCCCGGTTGGGTTGGCGAGGTCACGCGCTGTCAGCGGGTGGTGGCCAAGGGATGGAACCGCCACGGCAAGGAGGTCCGCATCAAAGGCGACGGCCTTCTGGCACGCGCGGTCCAGCACGAGATCGACCATCTTGACGGCATTCTCTTCACCAGCCGGGTGAACGAGGGAACGCTGCGCGAGATCGAGCCTGCACAGGAGGCTGAGGAGCCCGGCGTCGTCAGCGCTGTGTGAGGCTCGTCTTCTGCGGCACGGCCGCATTCGCGGTGCCGGCGCTGCAGTCCTGCGCTGAACATCACGATGTCGCCGCAGTCGTGACGCAGGCGGATCGTCCGGGAAACCGCGGACGTCCCGCCCCACGGCCGGTCGCCGATGCGGCGCGCGACATGGGACTTCCCGTGCTGGTGCCGCTGAAGATCAAATTCCCCGGATCTGTTGCTGAGGTGCTCGCGCTGGAGCCCGAATGCCTGGTCGTTGCGGCATATGGGCAAATCCTGCCGTCAACACTCATCGATGCCCCGAAGTTCGGTTCTGTGAACGTGCATGCGTCCCTGTTGCCACGCTGGCGCGGTGCGTCGCCGATCGCGCACGCGATCCTCGCTGGCGATGCCGAGACGGGCGTGTCGATCATGCGGATGGATGCGGGCCTCGATACCGGTCCCGTGTACGCGAGCGCACGCGTTGCCACGGGCGACGCCGCGACGACGCCTGCATTGACGCGCGTGCTCGCCGACCTCGGCGCACGGGAGTTGCTCATCGTCCTCGACCGTCTCGCGCGGGGAGAGGCGGTGGCAGAGCCGCAGCCTGTAGAGGGAGTCACGTACGCCCCCCGTCTTGGACGCGAAGACGGCCGCGTCGACTGGTCAGAGCAGACCGCTGTCGTCGTCGATCGGATGGTGCGTGCGCTGCAGCCGTGGCCGGGCGTGGTAGCGTCACTTGCAGGCGTCGATGTGCAGGTGCAGCAAGGCGGGGTGACCGACAGCCCATTCGGATCCGCCGGCGAGGTCGTCCGCCACGAAGATGAATCGGTGGTCGTCCAGACGCGAGACGGCGGGTACCGGATCGATCTGATCACGCCGCCGGGCAAGCGCGCCATGACTCCTGCGGCATTCCTGCGCGGTCGCCGCTCATGACCACACCCGCGCGCAAACCTGGCGACAACCTGCTCGCGCGAAACCGCAGCGCGACGCACGAGTACAGCATCGTCGAGAGCCTCGAAGCGGGCATCGAACTGACCGGGACCGAGGTGAAGTCACTGCGCAGTGGTCGCATCGGACTGCGCGAGGGATACGTGCGCATCGAGAACGGTCAGGCATGGCTCATGCAGGTGAACATCGCGTCGTATCAGCAGGGCAATCGCCACAACGCCGAACCCGAACGCCGGCGGCGGTTGCTGCTGCACAAGCGCGAGATCGAGTATCTCGACGCCCGCGTGCACACGCAGGGGTTGACGATCATTCCGCTGCGCCTCTACCTCGTTCGCAACCGCGTCAAGGTGGAGATCGGACTCGCGCGCGGCAAGAAGCTCTGGGACAAGCGCGAGGATCTCGCGAAACGCGATGCTCAGCGCGACATGGATCGCGCGCTGAAGCGCTGAGTCAGCCGGCGACTGCCTCGATCTCCGCATCTGGCGCAACCGCCTGTGACGCCGCGCTCGGACGGTTCGCCTTGATGTCGGGGACCAGTTCCGCGGCAAGCCCGTCGATGCGCTGGCGGAGCTCGCGAAGGCCGACGCCACGCGTCGCGCTGACCGCGAGCGCCGAGACACCTGCGATGTCGCCGAGGCGGAGACGCGCGGCGCGCACCTCCGAAGCGGTGAGCCGGTCGACCTTGCTCATCACGAGGATCATCGGCTGCTCGCAGTCCATCGAGCGCAGCGTTTCGAGGACGGTCTCGAGCTGCTGCTCGGCGTCGGGATGGGACGCATCGACGACGACACACAGCATGTGAGCCTGCCGGACCTCCTCGAGCGTCGCGGCGAACGCCTCGACCAGTTCCGTCGGCAGCTTCTGGATGAAGCCGACCGTGTCGGTGAGGATCACGAGCTTTCCCGACGGCAGCTCGAGACGCCGGGACGTCGGATCGAGGGTGGCGAACAGCAGGTCGTCGGCGAGCACCTCGCTGTGGGTCAGGACGTTGAGGAGCGTCGACTTGCCGGCGTTGGTGTACCCGACCAGCGCGCACGACGCCAGCGGGACGTTCGTACGGGCGGTCCGGCGCGTCTGGCGCTGGCGTTCGATGACCACCAGGCGCTGCTTGAGGCGCTTGAGCTGCTGACGGATCAGGCGGCGGTCGACCTCGATCTGCTTCTCACCTGGTCCGCCGCGGAGCCCGACGCCACCGCGCTGGCGCTCGAGATGGGACCAACCACCTGCCAGGCGGGGGAGCAGGTGCTCGAGTTGCGCCATCTCGACCTGCACGCGCCCTTCGGCCGTGATGGCCCGACGGGCGAAGATCGCCAGGATCACCTCGGTGCGATCGAGCACGGGGACACCCCACTCCTCCTGGAGATTCCGCTGCTGGCGGGGGGTGAGCTGGTCGTTGACCAGCACCGCGGGCTTGTCCAGTTCCGCGAGATGCGTCGCGAACGCGGCAACGACACCGGAGCGGAAGAAGGTCGCCGGGTGCGGCTCCCGTAGCGAGATCAGACTGCGCTCGATCACCTCGGTGCCGAGGGTGCGCGCGAGTTCCTCGAGCTCGTCGAGCTCGATGTCGCGCTGCTCGCGCTCGTCGGTGCGAGCGCTCGTCCCGATGACGATCACGCGCTTCAGCTGCCGGCCGACAGCCGGATCCGCGCCGGACGGTGCGTCGAAATGAGGCATACGCTCAGCCTAGCAACGGTGCCCGAACTCTGCTGCGGGGGGCCATACACTGCCGCGGGTGCGGATGCTCTTCGCGTTCATCGGCGGCTTCGGCCACTACCAGCCGCTGGTCGCCGTGGCGCGCGCGGCGCAGCGCTCGGGCCATACGGTTGCGGTTGCGGGCTCGGGCAACCTCCAATCCGTGATCATCGGGGACGGATTCGACGCCTTTCCCACCAGCGAACCGCGTATCGGACCGCCTCCGCCGGAGCCGCTCGTGAAAGTCGATCCCAACCAGTTGGATTGGGAGCTCCGGGAAAATTTCGCGCGTCGCGGCGCGCAGCGACACGCCGCGAAGCTGCTCGAGCTTGCGCGCGAATGGCAGCCCGACATCGTGATCCGTGATGAGGTCGACTTCGGGGCGGCGGTTGCGGCCGAGCGGCTCGCGATCCCGTGTGTCAACGTTCTCGTTCTTGCGGCCGGAGGTTTCCTCCGTAAGTCCGTCATCGCCGAGCCACTGCACGAGCTGCGCGGCGCGTACGGACTGCCTGACGATCCGGAACTCGCGATGCTCGATGGCGGGCTCGTGTTGTCGCCGTTTCCGCCAAGCTTCCGCAGCCCGAGCGTTCCGCTCCCGGCGCAGGCATTCTCGTTCCGGCCTGGCGCTGTGACGCGGCCGAACCGTGCGGCGAGGCGGCAAGCTGTGTACGTCACGCTCGGCACGGTTTTCAACGTGCCCGAGCTGTTCGCTCGGATCCTCGAGGGGTTGCGCGCATTGCCTGTCGACGTCGTGGCGACTGTTGGCGAGCACGTTGACCCTGCGTCGTTTTGCCCGCGGAACGATCACGTTCGGATCGAGCGCTACATCCCGCAGGACGAGGTGCTGCCTCGTTGTGATCTCGTCATCTCGCATGGTGGATCCGGGAGTGTCATGGGCGCGCTGGGACATGGCATCCCGGTCGTGGTGATGCCGCTCGGCGCGGATCAGCCGTACAACGCGCGGCGAGTCGTTGAGCTCGGGGTCGGTCTGGAGCTGGAGACGTCGACGGTCACGCCAGAAGCGATCCGGACGGCCGTCGAGGTGATACTCGACGACGATCGCTACCGGCGCGCCGCCGGCGACATACGCGACGAGATCAATGCGCTGTCGAGTCCGGAGGAGACCGTGCCACTCCTTGAGCGGCTTGCCTCGAGGGGGGATGAGAGACCGTCCCGGTACGCTGCACCACGATGAGTGACCAGTGCATCGGTCCGATCGACCCCGCGACCAATCTCCCGGCGGAAACGTGCCGCGAGACGGCGATCAAGTTCCTGTTCTTCCCGCATCGCGACGGCGTCGCCTTCATGTACTGCTGCGACCGGCACCTCGAGAGCGTCAGCCGGTGGGCGGGGACCCGCTTCGGAGGGTGCTTTGCCGGCGGGCCCATCGCGAAAGGCGCACGAACCTTTGCCGACGCCGAGGCGGAATGCAGCCGGGTCGACTGGCCCCACGGCGAAGAGTTCAACGCCCTGGTCGCGGCAGCAAAGGTCACCGATTTCCGCCACCGAGGACGGCCGTCCCGCGGCTGACGCGTCGCTACGCTGGTTCCTCGACCGCAGGGATCCTGAGCAGCATCAGGACGCCGCCGCTCACCATGAGCAGTGCCGCGAGCGCGATCGCGAAGGGAATCGAAAAACCGAGCACCGGGCCCGAGAGGGCGGATCCGATCGGGACACCGGCGAAGTTGAGGCTCATCGAGACGGCAAACGCGCGTCCGAACCATGCCCGTGCGGTACGCCGCTGGCGGAGCGAGAAGGTGCAGATGTTGAACGGCCCGTCGGCTGCGCCGATGAGCGCGATCCCGATGCCGACGGCGACGATGGACGGGACCAGGAGCATCAGCGTGGCGAGCCCCATTATCGTGCCGAGGATTGCCATGAACTGTCGCTCGCGACCCTCCGTGTGGACGCGGCCGGCAAACAGAGCGGCGGGAATCCCGACCGCGCCGTTCAGCGCCAGCAGCACGCCGACGACTGCGGCGCTGCCGTGGAGACGGAACACGATCACCGGGAGCGCGACCAGCACCATGCCCCAGCCGACATTCAGGATCGACATCGAGACCGCGATCCAGCGGAGTGTGCGGTTGGCGATCACGTAGCGCAGGCCGCGGAGTGCCTCGTACAGGATCCTGCTCGACACCTCGCCAGAGCCCGCGGGTTCGATGACGCCCTGCAGCGCCGCGGCCCCGACGACATAGAAGACCGCAGCGCCCGCGAGTGCGGCCTCGCTCCCGAGCGCCGCGATGAGGAATCCGGCCAGTCCCGGACCGAGGATCGCCGAGACTCCGAAACAGATGCTGTCGGCGGCGTTGCCGCGGTCCCACAGGTCGCGCGGGACGATGAGCGGAAAGAATGAACGCGCGCCGGCGATGCTCAGCGTGCTCGTCACCGAGCCCGCCACGAGCAGCGCATATAGGCCCCACACCGGGAGGTGATTCGTGGCCGCGAGCGTCACGATCGCGGTCAGACAGATCGCCGCGACGCTGAAGTCGAGACGCATCAGGCGCTTTCGTCCATGGCGGTCGAGCAGCGCGCCTGCGATCGGGCTGAGGCACAACCCCGGAAAGATGAGCAGGAAGATGGACACGCCGGCGACGCCCGCGGAGTGATACCGCTGCAGCGCGAAGAGCACGAGGCCGACCGTCCACATCTGCGACGCCGTGCGCGTCAGCAACGAGCTGACCAGCAGCGACCGCAGGCCCGGGATGCGCATCAGGCGGCTGTACGTCTCCGCGGGCGCGACGGCAGGCTGCGTTGCCGTCGCTTTGACGTCAGCGGAAACGGGGGGTGTCATGAGGCTCTCCGCGCGAGGGCGCGCGAAATCGCCGGAGCGGTAACCACGGCGTTAGCCTACCAACCATCCGAGCAACGGCGTAGCGACGGATGCATAGCCGTTACGTACCAACAACTTCGCCGTGAGTCCATTTTCACGGAGATTGCGTCGCCGGCGATCGCGAGGTATCATGGATAAGCACGCTGATCTCGGATCACTGCCTCCACGGGGGCGTATTGGTTTCGACGGGGTCGTGGGTCGTGCGAATGCGAGTCGAGCCCCGGGCTCGTAAAACCGGGAAAAATATACGTGCGAATAACGCACCCCTCGCTCTCGCTGCGTAAGTAGCAAAAGCGAAAAAGCTCAGGCTTCGGCCTGACGTCGACCGGCTTCTCGGCTGTGGAAGTCGGACCCGACGTTAATACCAGCAGCCTCGCCGCCCGGTGGCGCCTCGGCGCCGGGCGGGACATACACCGAGGCTGGCCGAAGCCGAGCCTGGTCCCAGGGCGCGGCTCTGGTGAGATCAATACCGGGACTACACTCGTAGATGTCGCATGGAACGCGGCTTCGGACCCGGGTTCGATCCCCGGCGCCTCCACCAGGGTTCTTACAACGCGATTTGTACGGTCGGCCGCCGCATGAAGATCATGGCGCCCCGGGGATCACGCCGAGGTATTGCCATCGGACGCTGTAGGAATTGGGGCTTGTCGCAAGGGTTACGGCAATCCGCTTGCCGGTCACGATGTTTTCTACTGCCAGCCCGCCAAAGGTGCCACCCAAGGCAATGCTGCCACCCGTGGTGACGACGACGTCATTGCCATCCAACCAACCGATGAGTTGGAAGTCGAGAGGATTGGGGATTCTTTGGACGACCCCGCCGGCGCGGAAGAGTTGTGCGGCGATGGTGTGCTGCCCGGTTGCGTCCTCGACAAGGTCCGAAGCACACGCGATGACAGCTCCGTCGGGCGAAAGCATGCAACCTCCGGGGACGTTGGTACCGAACGAGGTGATCACCCCGGACCAGGAAACAGTTTCCAGAGTCTTTGCCGGGTCACCCGCTGTGCCGATGGGCACGCAGGCTATCCCGGCTGGGGTCGGAGTTCCGGTGCTTATCACTCCGGATTCCTCGGCGCAGAGCGGGGATTCAAACGTCTTGTTGAGTGGGTTGAAGAGGCGCAACTGGGAGCTGCAATCCACTCCCATGGCGCAGGGACCGGTCCCGGGAACGTAGCCGGTGAAGTCAGCCGGGAGGACCTGGGCAACCACCAGATTCGGCCCATCCCAGCCTACCGGCCAGGTCAAAGGAGCCGTTTTACTCGTACCCGTCCCGTCAAAGAGGGTCTGCTCGGTTCCCGCGCCCATGGACATCAGATACATGTGCGAGGTGTAGGTCGGTTCGCCTCCGTTCCCGGATCCGTCCTCCCAGTTGGTCAGCACTGCAACCGCAACGCGGGTGTCGTCGGGGCTGACGGCGAACGCCACCGCCGCACCGGTCGGTCTGCTGATGGTGAAAGCGACCCCGTGCCGGCCCGTCGGAGTCAGATAGTCAACGCTGGTGTTGCCATCTTCGTAGTAAAGCCGGCTGTCGGAGGTACTGGTGATGGCGGGGTCTCCGCCTGAGTAGTAATCGGAAGGGGTATTGGCAGTAACTGTGGACACCACGATTCCATTGGCGTTAACCAATCCGAGCGTGTAAGGCCCGATACCGACGTTTTCGGATGCGACCACGGCGAGTGGAGTTGCAGCGGCAGGTGTCGACGGGGTGGGACTTGTCGATGGCACAGCGCTCGGGGTCGGAGCGACTGTGAGCGCAAGAGTCGGCCGCGCGGTAGGCGTCGTGCCCGCCGTCGAGCCGCATGCTGCGAGGCCAACGGCGGCGATTGTCGTGCCGATGATTGTTGTCAGCTTCATGTCTGCCTCACGCATTGAACGGGAACGCCGGCCGATGGTTACATCAGTGCAAATGCGTCGAACACTCCATACTCGGGTTGAGTGGTCCGCAGGCCTCAGTCCTGATCTCCTGGCGTCGCCGGAGGGCGGGGTGTGCTGAATCGGACAGCGCACAACCGGGCGCGGACAAACCTCGCGATGACAAAAAGGCCAAGCCCCGTGGACGTTTTTGCCGGTCTTCCGGTACTCGATCGAAAGGTGATCGCAAGGTTCCGTACCTACACTTGCGCGATGCAAAGGACCGTTTCGGCCATTCCCCTACTTTTGATCTCTTTGGCAGGCCTCATGCTTGCCGCTTGTGGCTCGGCGTCGACCGGAAGCTCGTCACCGGCGTCCACCAGCGCGCCGGCAACGGCGGCGTCGACAGCAACGCCGACCGCGGCTGCAGTGAACCTCACGTGCCCGAGCGCCGCGACCGTGCAGTCCGGCCTCGGGATCAGCGTCGGCGCTCCCGCATCCACGGCGGCGAAGGACTTGCCGGCGGGTGATACCGGCATTACGTGTATCTACACAGCATCGAGCGCCGTGTCGGACGTGGTGATCGACTTCGGGACTGGTCCCGTCTCCGTGCCATTCATCTCTCTCGTGGAAGCAGGTGAGAAGAAGGCGGCGCAGGCGCAGGGCGACACGTTTACCGAGACGAATGTCTCGGGCGTCGGCAGCCAGGCGGTCATCTTGTCGATAACGAAGGCCGGACAGCCCGGTGAGAACGGGATACTCGCCGTGTCGGGACCGACCGGTCTCGTCATCACCGCGCTGCCACCTGCGAGCGACTCGCGACTCGAATCGTTCGCGTCAACACTGCTCGGCTAGCACGGATGAAATACCAGGTCCGCGAGAAGATCTTTCGCATCGGCGAGGACAACGACATCCTCAACGAGAACGGCCAGCCCGTCCTGAAGGTCGACGGCAAGGTGCTCAGCCTGCACAACCTGATGACCGTCAACGACCTGGCGGGCACGGCGGTCGCGCAGGTCAGCCGCAAGATCATGGCGCTGCGGGCGACGTACGAGATCAGCATCCCGGGTGGCGCCTCGGCGGAGGTGCATCAGCGCTTCACCGGGCCGTTCCACCCGAAATGGAACATCTCGATTGCCGGTGGCGAGGAGATGGAGGTCGGTGGCAACTTCGCCGGCCACGACTTCACGTTCACGGCCAACGGGCAGACGGTTGCGACCGTATCCAAAGCGTGGATCAGCCTCGCCGATTCGTACGGCGTCGACATCATCGACGGGCAGAACGATCTGCTCATCCTGTGCGGCGTCCTCGCGCTCGAGGCGGAGCAGGACCGGGCCAACGAGCACGACCGCGATGAGGGTCCCCTCGGCGGGTTGGGCGGCGGCGGTGGGCTCCTTGGTGGCGGAGGCGGGTTGCTCGGCGATCTCCTGAACCGGAACATCTGAACCGCCCAGACTCACCGAACACCTGTTCTGTGGCCGGTGATAAACTGGCGGTCCCCCAGATGAGCGACATGAGTGCGTTCCACCCCGTGGTGCGGGCCTGGTTCGAGCGCCGGTTCGCTGAGGGCCCCACGCCCGCGCAACGTCAGGGATGGCCGCAGATTGCGGCAGGGAACGACACCCTCATCGCGGCGCCCACCGGGTCCGGCAAGACACTCGCCGGCTTCCTCGTCTGCATCGATGCTCTGTATCGCGCTGCCGAGCGCGGTGAGACCGTCGAGGGCGCGACGCAGGTGGTCTACGTGTCGCCGCTCAAAGCGCTCGCCGTGGACGTGCAGCAGAACCTGGAAACGCCGCTGGCCGAGATCGCGGCGATCGGCGAGGAGATGGGACTGACGCTGCCCAATCTCCGTGCCGAAGTCCGCACTGGAGACACAACCGCCTCGATGCGTGCCGCGATGATCAAGCGGCCGCCGAATTTCCTGGTGACCACGCCGGAATCGCTGTACCTGCTCGTCACCTCGCAGCGCAGCCGGGCCGCGCTGACGACGGTGACCACGATCATCGTCGACGAGATTCACGCCGTCGCCCGCGACAAGCGCGGGTCGCATCTGGCAGTCACGCTCGAGCGTCTCGAGCGTCTCTGCACGCGGCGTCCGGTCCGTATCGGCCTTTCCGCGACGCAGCGCCCGATTGACACCGTCGCGAGGCTACTGGTAGGGGCTGGGCCGACACGCAGCAACGCCGACGGCGGTCCTCGCTGTTCGATCGTCGACGTCGGACACAGGCGCGCGCTCGACGTCGCAATCGAATTGCCGTCGGGTGAGCTGGAGGCCGTGTCCTCGCGTGAACAGCTCGGCGAGGTGCTCGACGCCATCGCGACGCACGTGAAGGCGCACCGCACCACGCTCGTGTTCGTCAACACGCGACGGATGGCCGAGCGAGTCGCGCACCTGCTTGCGGAACGGCTCGGCGATGACGCGGTCGCGGCGCACCACGGCAGTCTCTCGAGAGATCGGCGTCAGCGCGTCGAGTCGCAGCTGCGTGCCGGCGAGCTGCGCGCGCTCGTCGCCACCGCATCGCTCGAGCTCGGCATCGACATCGGGCCTATCGAGGTTGTCTGCCAGATCGCTTCGCCGCGCAGCATCGCGACGTTCCTCCAGCGCGTGGGTCGCTCGGGTCACAGCCGCGGTGGGACACCGAAAGGGCGCCTGTACCCGCTGACGCGCGATGAGCTCGTCGAATGCACGGCGCTGCTCGCGGGCGTCCGCAGCGGAGCCCTCGACGCGGTGCACCCGTCGCACCTTCCCATGGACATCCTGGCCCAGCAGATCGTCGCCGAGTGCGCGGCCGAGAACTGGCGCGAGGATGACCTCTTCGAACTGATGCGCAAGGCGGCACCGTTCGCCGCCCTGCAGCGCGAGGAGTTCGACCGGATCGTCGAGCTCGTCTCCGACGGCATCCCGACCGGTCGGGGTCGCGTTGCCGCCTACCTGCATCGCGACCAGATCAACGGCGAGTTGCGCGCTCGCCGGGGCGCGCGACTTGCGGCGTTGACGTCGGGCGGCGCCATTCCGGAGACAGGCGACTACCGTGTGCTCGCAGAGCCGGACGACACGTTCATCGGCACCGTCAACGAGGACTGGGCCATCGAGTCCTCCGCGGGGGACATCTTCCTGCTTGGCAGCACGTCGTGGAAGATCCGGCGCGTCGTCGCAGGCACGGTCCGCGTCGTCGATGCGCACGGTGCGCCGCCGTCGGTGCCGTTCTGGCTTGGTGAGGCACCCGCGCGCACCGAGGAGCTCAGCCGCGAAGTGTCCGATCTCCGCAGCGGAGTCGACGCGCTGCTCGCCGAAGGCGGAGCCGACGAAGCGATCAGCTGGGTGGAGCAGCGGGCCGGCGTCGACAACGACGTCGCCGCCATGGTGGTGCGCTATCTCGCCGCAGGACGCACAGCGCTCGGCGTGGTGCCGACGCTCGAACACATCGTGCTCGAGCGCTTCTTCGACGACAGCGGCGGCATGCAGCTCGTCGTGCACGCGCCGTTCGGCGGTCGCGTCAACCGCGCGCTCGGTCTGGCGCTGCGCAAGCGTTTCTGCGCGACCTTCGATTTCGAGTTGCAAGCCGCTGCCAGCGATGACTGCGTGCTCCTCTCGCTTGGTCCGCAGCACAGCTTTCCACTCGAGGACATTCCGAAGTTCCTCTCGTCCAACACCGTTGAGGAGGTGCTCCACAAGGCCGCGATCTTCGCGCCGATGTGGGCCGTGCGCTGGCGTTGGAATCTCAATCGCTCGCTCACGGTGCTGCGCTTCAAGGGAGGGCGCAAGAATCCCGCGCCGATTCAGCGCCTCGAGTCCGACGACATCATGGGCGCGGTCTTCCCGCAACTCGTCGCGTGTCAGAACGAGAACCCGACGGGTCCGTTCGAGGCGCCGGATCATCCACTGGTCAACCAGACGATGTACGACTGCCTGCACGAGGTGATGGACGTCGACTCGTTGCGAGAGCTCGTCGTACGCATCGAGCGCAAGGAGGTAGAGATCAGCTACAAGGACACGGTCGAGCCCTCACCACTCGCGCACGAGATCGTGAACGGCCGGCCGTATACGTTCCTCGATGACGCGCCACTCGAGGAGCGCCGCAGTCGCGCGATCACACTGCGGCGTGGCCTCCCAGTCGAAGCGCGCGACCTCGCTGCGCTCGACCCCGACGCGATCGCGCGTGTCCGTGGTGAGGCGACACCGGACCCGCGCGATGTGGATGAGTTGCACGACCTCCTCGTCTCATTGGTCGTGACGCGACCTGTGCCCGCGTGGAGCGAGTGGTTCGCCTCCCTGGTCGAGGGCGGACGGGCGCTGACGGTCATGAGCGACGGGCAAGCGTTCTGGTGTGCGGCCGAACGCCTGCCTGCTGTCGAACGTCTATGGCCGGACGCGACTCTTGAGCCTCCGACGTTCGCGCTGCCCGCCACCCTTTGCGGTGCCGCGCCGGAACCGGATGCAGTGGTGACCGCGATGCTGCGGGGACATCTCGAGGTCAGCGGGCCGATGAGTGCATCGGCGCTCGCAACACTCACCGGACTTGGGAAGACCGAGATCGCTGTGGGCATTGCGATGCTCGAGGGCGAGGGGTTCGCACTCCGCGGACATTTCGATCCCGGTGTCGACGAGGAGCAGTGGTGCGCGCGCCGCCTCCTCGTTCGCATCCATTCGTATACCCAACAGCGGTTGCGTCAGGAGATCGAGCCTGTCACGGCGCAGGATTTCATGCGCTTCCTGCTCCGCTGGCAGCGAGTGGCTCCGGGCACGCAGCGCGAGGGACGCGCCGGTGTTGCGGCGACCATCGCGCAACTCCAGGGTTTCGAGATTCCAGCCGCAGTCTGGGAGGAGAAGGTCCTCCCGAGCCGTGTGTCCGGGTATCGCAGTGCGTGGCTGGACGAGTTGTGCATGTCCGGCGAGGTCGCCTGGGCGCGGCTCAAGGTACGCGAGGATCCCGACGGGTCGCCGAACCGGAGCAACACGTCGGCATCGCGCGCAACACCGGTCACGCTGGTCATGCGCTCGGATCTGCCCTGGCTGCTGCAGTCGGTGCGAGGTGAGGCGCAACCGTTCGAGCCCACGTCGGGCGCCACACTCGACGTGCTCGATGCGCTGCGCGAACACGGCGCGCTGTTCACGAGCGACATCGTGACGCTGTCGCGCAGGATGCCGACCGAGGTCGAGACGGCGCTATGGGACGGGGTCGCTCGCGGTCTGTTCACTGCGGACGGATTCAGCGCTGTGCGCCGCCTCCTCATCAGCCGCCGGCTTTCCCGGTCGCGGCCGCAGCATCGCGGGCTTCGGCATGGCGTGAGCGGGTACGCGTCCGGCGAAGGGCGTTGGTCGCTGGTGCCCCGCATGTCGTCGGTGGCCGAGCACGATGCGCTCGCCGAGGCGATTGCCGAGCAGCTGCTCGTGCGCTGGGGCGTGGTGTTCCGCGACGTCGTTGCGCGCGAGACGATCGCGTTGCCGTGGCGGGACATCGTCTGGGCGCTGCGCCGCATGGAAGCACGCGGCACTGCGCGCGGCGGCCGCTTCGTCACCGGCTTCGCCGGCGAGCAGTTCGCGCTCCCGGAGGCCGTGGATCAGCTGCGCAGCGTGCGCCGTCGTGAGCGCTCGAACGAGCTGGTCCGAGTTTCGGCGACGGATCCACTCAACCTCGCCGGCATTCTGCTGCCCGGTCCGCGCATCACGTCGATACGCACCAACAATGTGCTCTTCGAGGATGGGCTGCCCACCGTGAGTGCGGGGACCGCCTTCGCAGCTTTCGCCGCGCACTGATCGTCGCCGCTATTCGGCGGCGGTGCTCACCGCTTCGAAGATGAACTCGCTTGGTGGCGGCTCTGCCTTCGCGTCGGCGAGCGGCCAGAGGATGGTGAAGGTGCTGCCGCCGTGCGCATCGCTGAACGCCTTCACCGTCGCGGTGTGCGCATCGCAGAGTCGCCGCACCAGGGCCAGCCCCATGCCCATGCCACCGTGGCGGCGCGTGCGGCTGTTGTCCTCCTGGTAGAAGCGGTCGAAGAGTCGCGGGATCGCCTCGGCGCTGATGCCCATGCCGTCGTCGATCACCTCGATGCGGCAGGATCCCGTGCCCTTCTCGCGGCGGGCGGTCACCTTCACGTGGCCACCTTCCGGCGTGAACTTCACGGCGTTGTCGATGAGCGCGCGCAGCACCTGGCGGAGACGGAACGGATCCGCGCTGACGACCGGCTCGCCGCGCACATCGATCACCAACTCGACGGGCAGCGCATCCTTGAAGTGACGGCGAACGTCGTTGGCGGCGTCACGGATCGCGCCCTGCACATCAACGGGAGCCATGCGAACATCGATGGTGTCCGAGTTGACGAGCGCAAAGTCGACGACGTTCTCCACCGTCTCCCCGAGGAGCTTCACGGAGATGTCGATGTCGCGCACGATGTCGAGCCGCGTCGCCTCGTCCCACTTGTCCCACGCGACGTTCAGCAGCTCGATCTGTCCCTGGATGGCGAGCACCGGCGTGCGCAACTCGTGCTGCGCCGTGTCGAGGAAGTCGCTCTTCAACTGGTTCAGCTCGCGCAGGCGTCGCACTGCCTCGCGTTCCTGTTCGAGGGTCCGCGTGTTCTCGATGGCGACGACGGCGTTGTTGGCAAGCGTGATCAGCGCGCGCTCGTCGCTCTCCGCCACGGGACGATCGGATGCCACCAGCAGCACACCGGTGAGCGCTTCCTGATACAGCATCGGCACCGCGATGGCTGGGCGGCCCGCTGCATCGAGACGGACGCTCCGTCCCGCTGCGAGCTCGTCCACCGACAGTTCGTCGGCCATGTCCGGCATCTCCGGTCCGCGGCTGCGCATGCGCAGGATCTCAATCCCGCGCTTGGTGTACATCGCCGCGCTCGCCGATCCACCCGCGATACCGTCTGCAGCGCCGAGCACCGCGTCCTGCAATTGCTCGATGCCACCGGTCGTCATCGTCAGCGCGCGCGACACCTCCTGCAGACGTCCGACGGAGCCGTCGATGTGCTTGATGTAGCCGGCGATCTGCTGTCGCATGCTGTTAACACCGACGGCAAGACGGCCGAGCTCGTCACGTGAGGTGACCGGGATATCGGTGGTGTAGTCGCCTGAGGCGATCCGGTCCACGCCGCGCTCGAGGCGCGCGACTGGGCGCCGGACGAATCGATCGACGAAGAGGAGCACGAGCACGCAGACGACGACGAGCGCGGTGAATGCGATCTGCGCGATCGTGCCCTCGTCCTGCGCGGTGCTGGCCGCGAACAGCGCGACCGGCACTTCGACGCCGATGTAACCGGCGATCTTGGTGCCGCCCGGTGCCTGCAACGGCACGAAGCTGCCGGCCACAGCGCCGACACCGGCCACGTTGTAGATCGCTCGCGCCGCAACGGCGCTCGACGTCGGCGCCGAATGTGCGCTCAGCTGCTGCGCGATGGAGGCGGGGGTCGTTGCGTCATGGGGGGTGTCCGCGCTGCCGGTGAACCGGATGACCGTGCCGGAGCCAGTGGCGCTGAGGAAGACCGGCGTGTAACCGATCACCGGACCGAAGCGGGCGAACTCTGCCTGGAGCGGGGCGCTGTACACGACGACACCGAGCGGTGCGTACGTGCCCGCCTGCACGTTGAACACAGGTACGGCCACGTCGAGCGCCGGGAGTCCTCCGCTGAGGGTCTCGACACCCTCGACCCCCGATGGGCACAGCGAGGCGCTCGACGGAGTCGTCGCCACCGCGGCCGGGGCCTGCTCGCACTGGACGGTCGAGGCGACCTGGAGCGCGTCACTCACCGACGAGAGGCTGCTGACGACATGCGGCTCGGTGCCCTGCTCGCACGCGGCGGTCGTGGGATGGGTGGTCGCACCGTCAGTGGTGGTGTCGCATTCGCTCGTGTAGAGCACGGTGCCGTGGTTGTCGAGGATGACCACGTCGAGGCCGGGGACATCCACCACGCGCTTCTGGGTGAACTCGTCGGCGACCAGGGTCGCCGGATCCTTGCCGCTCAGGGCGAGCTGCATCGAGGTGAGCGAGGCGGTATTGGTCGCCGCGTACTGCGCCTGCGGCTGGACCACTCGGGCGATCAACTGCCCCGCGACCCCCGCCCGGTTGTCCGCGTTGGACTGCGCTCCGGCGTTGGTCTGCTGCGAGCGGCTCACGAGCAGGAACCCGCTGACCCCCGCGATGAGGAGCGCGGTGAAGACGACGCCGCCCGCCAGCATCCGGCCGGCGAGGCTGGTTCGCAGGCCGAACCTGCGGGCGACGAGACGACCGCCGGAGTCACGCGCACGCATTGATCGAGCCTATGGCGGCCGCGGGGGCGCCGAGTCGAGCGAGCGCTCGCAGTCCGGCAACGGGCGCGTGACGAAGGGGCGTTCCCGAGGGCGCCGCGACCCGTAGGCTTATGGCATGCCCTTTGGACGAAGCCGCTCTCGGAACCGGGTCGACGACGAGCCGGAGCGTCGGGGCGCGGGCGCGTTCCTCAAGCGCTGGACCATCCCGATCATCGGGGCGCTCACCCCGATCTCGCTGATCATCGTCAACATCGCGGCCTTCATCGTTCAGAACCTGACGCAGTTCCGCTGGACGATCACGATCCTCGCGTTCGTCAGCGGCATCATGCTCAACTCCTGGACCGCGCTGAACATCTACCGGGTGTTGCAGGCGCGCCGGCCGGATCATGCGATCGTCAACGAGCGCAACCAGGAGGTCGTTCTCGTTGCGGGGATGGCGATCGTGATCGTCTTCGCCTTCCTCACGGCGCTGTTCTGCTACCTGGGGCTCGCCAACGCGTCGAAATTGCCCAACGGGCTGACGTTCTTCACCGGGTTCTTCGCCATGGCGATCCCGATCCTGCTGCGTGCCGCGTTCCGTCGCGGGGGGAGTCCTCGAGGGCGCGGCCGAAGTGATTCACACATCACGACCGTGGGAGGCCTGCCTCCAGGCGGGAATTTGACGCCGCCGCCGTCATCAATGTCGCCGCCCACGTCGTCCTCCGTGCAGAACACGATCCCGCGGCGCTGAGGCCGGCGAAACCGTCAGCTCAGGTGCCGGTCGGCGGCCCACCGGGTGAGTTGATGCCGCGATGACATCTGGAGTTTGCGGAGCACCGACGACACGTGGCTCTCGACGGTCTTGGCCGAGATGAAGAGCTCGCGAGCGATCTCCTTGTAGGTGAAGCCCCGAGCAATGAGTCGCAGCACCTCGCGTTCACGCGGCGTCAGCTGATCGAGCTCGGGATCGAACGCCGGCTTCTCGTCGACGTGGCCCAGCGCGGCGAAGGCGTCGAGCACGAATCCGGCCAGGCGAGGGGAGAAGACCGCTTCGCCGTCCGCCACACGGATGACGGCATGGACCAGGTCCGCGCCCGAGATCGTCTTGGTGACGTAGCCCCGGGCGCCGGCCCGGATGATCGCGATCACGTCCTCCGGTGCGTCCGACGCGGACAGCGCGAGGAAGCGGATCTCCGGATGCGTCGCTTTGATCGCGGTCACCACGGCGTGGCCGCCGCCACCGGGCAGGTGGACGTCGATGAGCACCACGTCGGGGACGGTCTTGGCGATGAGCCCGACGGCCGGGTCGACGTCGTCGGCCTCGCCGACGACCTCCACGGCGGTGCCGAGCTCGGATCGCACCCCGGAGCGGAACACACCGTGGTCGTCGACGATGACGACTCGCGGCCTTGTGGGTCTGCTCATACCGCGGCTGCCTGGGCCGGGGCGCGCGGCATCGTCAGGCTGACCTCTGTGCCTTCACCGAGAACGCTGCGGACGGTTGCCGTGCCTCCATTCCGGGCGATGCGCCCGCGAATCGACTCCGCGAGCCCTTTGCGGTCGGACGGCACCGCGTCGGCGTCGAAACCCTTGCCGCGGTCGCGGACGAACAACGTCACGCTCGCCGGCTCCACCTCACAGAAGATTGCGACGAGCGGTGCACCGGACCACTTCGCTGCATTGACCGTTGCCTCACGCGCCGCACCCAGCAGCGCGGCGAGGCCGTTGTCGAGCGGGCAGTCGCCGACGATCACCGTTTCGACACTGACGTGATATTGCGCCTCGACCTCCGCCTGGATCAGACGCACACCCGCTGCGAGCGTCGTTGACAAGTCGCCGACGGAGCCGGGTGGCCTGCCATCAAAGAGCCAGGACCGAAGTTCGCGCTCCTGCGCGCGAGCGAGCTGGATGACCTGCTGCGCATCGTCCGCGTGGCGCTGGATGAGCGCGAGCGTCTGCAGGACTGAATCGTGCACGCGAGCCGCCATGTCAGCGCGTTCCTCGGCGCGCCCGCGCGCTTGACGCTCAGTGACCAGGTCGCGCGTGAGGCCGAGCCACCAGGGGCCCAGCACGACCACGAATGCAGCGATCACCAGTCCAACGCCCGCAAGAGGAACGAGGAGTGCGGCTCGCGCATGCCCGACCAGCAGCAACGCAAGACCGGCGAAGAACAGCACGACAGCGATCGACACGCGCAAACCGTTCATGCGGCGCGTGTTGTCTCCGGTGAAGCCGAGCAATGGGTCGACCAGGCCGCGCAGCGTCGACTGCTCGTCGGGTGGTGCATTTCGGCTGAGCAGCACGATCCCGGCGACGGTGATCACCAGCGGCCATGCGAGCGAACCGATCCAGCCCGCGCCGGCAAACGACACGACGATGAGCACCGCGATCAGCAGCGACCCGAGTCCGGCGGCGAGCGCGATGCCCTGCTTGTCGTTGAGCGCTCGCGTCCCGATCGTTGCCGCGTCGTCGGTCGCGGGAACCAGGAGCCACGCGATGACATAGGCGGCGACCCCGAATCCGCCAAACAACGCAGCGATGATGAATGCCAGTCGCACGTACTGAACGTCGATGTTCGTCCGCGCCGCGATGCCGGCAGCCACGCCGCCCACGATGCGGTGCTCGACGTCGCGGCGCCACGGTCCGTGCCCTTTGAGCCAATGCTCCTCTGCGCTCACGATTCCATGATGGGGCCAGAACGCAGGCTCCGCTATTGGGGAGAACCCCGACCCCCGCAGTCGCGTCTCAGGGTCGCATCCGGGTCATGCCGGATTGTTTCCGTGCGATTGTGGCCCTACGGTGAGGTCATGAACACACCACCGCCGCCCCCTCCGACCGACGCATACCAGACCACGGCCCGTCCGCTGTACCGCCCGATGAAGAACCGGATGATCGCCGGCGTGGCCGCCGGCATCGCGCAATACCTCGATGCTGATGTGACCGTGGTGCGCATCGTGCTGGCCGCGCTCACCGTGTTCGGTGGCGTCGGCATCGCGCTCTACATCGCCGGCTGGCTGCTGATGCCCCACGAAGGCTCGGAGCAGTCGCTCGCGCAGAAGATCCTGCACTCGGCGCCGCTCTGCGAGAACTGAAAGAAAAGGCGGGCGCCTCCGATGAGAGCGCCCGCCTTGGTTTCGATTGAGAGGGTTAGACCTCTTTGAACTCCGCGTCCACGACGTCGTCCGCACCGGCGCCTTCGCCGGCACCGGAGGTCGGCGCTCCGCCGTCGCCATTGCCCTCGTGCGGCTCGCCCGCACCGGGCTGCGCCTGCTGGCTCTGGGCGTACACCGCCTCACCGATCTTCTGGATCGACGCTGCGAGGTCGTCGTGCGCCTTCTTGATGGCGTCGGAGTCGTTGCTCGTGATTGCGTCGCGAACCGCCTTGACCTTGGCTTCGATGTCGGTGCGCAGCTCTGCCGGCACCTTGTCGCCTGCGTCCGCAAGTGCCTTCTCGGCCTGATAGGCGAGCTGGTCCGCGCGGTTCTTGGTCTCGACGCCCTCGGCCCGCTTGCGGTCCTCATCGGCATGCACTTCGGCTTCCTTCACCATGCGCTCGACCTCGTCCTTCTGGAGCGTTGTCGAACCGGTGATGGTGACCTTGTTCTCCTTGCCGGTGCCACGATCCTTGGCGCTGACGTTGAGGATGCCGTTGGCATCGATGTCGAAACCGACCTCGATCTGCGGCATGCCGCGCGGTGCGGGTGGGATGCCGTCCAGCGTGAACGTTCCGAGGATGCGGTTGTCCCGGGCCATCGGGCGTTCCCCTTGCAGCACAACGATTTCCACCGATGGCTGACTGTCTGACGCTGTGGAGAAGACCTGCGTCTTCGCAGTCGGGATCGTGGTGTTGCGCTCGATGAGCTTGGTGTTCACCTCACCCTCGGTCATGAGACCGAGCGACAGCGGCGTGACGTCGAGGAGCAACACATCCTTGACCTCGCCCTTGAGCACGCCGGCCTGGATGGCGGCGCCGATGGCAACCACCTCGTCCGGGTTGACGCCGCGGTGCGGATCCTTGTTGGTGAAGCTCTTGACGAGCTCCTGGATGACCGGCATGCGTGTCGAGCCACCGACGAGGATCACCTCATCGAGCTCGTGCGCGGTCATGCCCGCGTCCTTGAGCGCAGCCTCGAACGGGCCGCGGCAACGCGCTGTGAGGTCATCGGTGAGCTGCTCGAACTTACTGCGTGAGAGCGTGATCGCGAGGTGCTTCGGCCCAGACGCATCTGCAGTGATGAACGGAAGGTTGACCTCGGTCTCCGGACGCTGCGACAGCTCGATCTTTGCCTTCTCCGCGGCCTCGGTGAGGCGCTGCAGAGCCTGGCGATCCTGGCGCAGGTCGATGCCCTGGTCCTTCTTGAACTCGTCGGCCAGCCAGTCGACGATGCGACGGTCGTAGTCGTCACCACCGAGATGGGTGTCGCCGTTGGTGGACTTGACCTCGAAAACCCCTTCTCCCACCTCGAGGATCGACACGTCGAACGTGCCGCCGCCGAGGTCGAAGACGAGGATCTTCTCGTTCTCCTTCTTCTCGAGCCCGTACGCGAGCGCGGCCGCGGTGGGCTCGTTGATGATGCGGAGCACGTTGAGCCCGGCGATCTGGCCGGCGTTCTTGGTCGCCTGACGCTGGGCATCGTTGAAGTACGCGGGTACGGTGATGACCGCATCGGTGACCTTCTCGCCGAGATACGCCTCGGCGTCGGTCTTGAGCTTCTGCAGGATCATCGCGGAGATCTGCTCGGGTGTGAAGTTCTCGCCGTTGACCTCGACCTCGACGCGACCGTCCTTGCCGGAGACGACCTTGTACGGCACCTGTTTTGCCTCGGTCCCGACCTCACTGACCTGCCGGCCCATGAAGCGCTTGATCGAGTAAACGGTGTTCTCGGGGTTGACGGCGGCCTGGCGCCGGGCGAGCTGCCCGACGAGGCGCTCGCCGGTGCGCGTGAACGCGACCACCGACGGGGTGGTGCGGCCTCCCTCGGCGTTGGCGATGACGACTGGCTCGCCACCCTCCATCACTGCCACGACACTGTTCGTGGTGCCGAGATCGATACCGACTGTCTTTGCCATTGAGGTGTCCTCCGGGACTATGTGTTCAGAGTTCGGAAAGCGTCATATGGACGCCCCCTATCGATACCTCGCGCCACCGACATGCTAAACGTAGGGCCATGGCCGACTCCCGAACGATCGAGGCGCAGCTGCTCGACCTCCGTGGTCGCGCCGACCACGATTTCCTCAACCCGGACGTCCAGCGCGAACCGGGGCGCCATCAGCTGGACCTGCCGGAGCTGGGCCTCCGCGTCAGCGTGACGCGTTCTCGGTACCCGAACCGAGCCGACGGCGTCGATCAGTACGCCGCGACCATCTCGCGTCCCGATCTCGCGCGCCCGCCGAGCGCCGAGGAGGTCTCGATGGTGCTCAGCTTTGCGTTCGGAGATGCGGCGATGCAGGCCGTGGAGCGCTCGGGCGGCGCGGCGCGGGTGCGGATGTTCCGCGTACCCGCTCAGCCCGGGGGATCCGACTCCGCGTAGCCGTCCGCGCCGATCAGTGGCACGAACCGGCAGGGCCCGAGGGATTCCGTCTGCCAGCGCCCGTCGATCAACCGCAGGCGGGTCAGCTCCTCGCCGTTGGCACCTTCGGAGATCGGGATGACGAGGCGACCGCCCTCGACGAGCTGCCTGGCGAGCGCAATCGGAAGGCGTGGGGCTGCCGCACCGACCGCGATGGCATCGAACGGCGCGCGCTCAGGAACCCCGAGCGACCCGTCCCCGGCGATGACCTCGACGTCGTAGTTGAGGCGCCGGAGGCGGTCGGTGGCGTCGCGGGCGAGGCGCCCGATCCGTTCGACGCTCACCACGCGTGCCCCACACGCTGCCATGACGGCGGCCTGATACCCAGATCCGGTGCCCACGTCCAGGGCCAGCTGCCCGGATTCCAGCTCGAGGGCCTCGACGACGATGGCGACCATCAGTGGCTGGCTGATCGTCTGACCGCGGGCGGCAATGGGGAGCGCTCGGTCGTCGTAGGCGCGTTCGCGATCCTCGGACAGCACGAACTCTTCGCGCGGGACTCCGGCCATCGCGTTGAGGACCGACGGCGATCGGATGCCGTGCTCGATCAGCAGGGCCATCATCTGATCGCGAGGGGACGTGGGCTCAGCCCCTTGGCGTCAGGTCGAGGTCCGGCGGCGGGGTGTCCGGCAGCTTCCAGACGATCCATTCCTTCTGCCAGCGCCTGTGGAGCTCGTTCGCTGAGTCGACCCCCTCGCGATAGTGCTGCTCGAACGCCGCGAGGTCGTGGGCGTCGAGGGCCGCCATCAGCGGGTCGAGGTCATCGTGCATCCATTCCTCGATGTCGTCGGTGTACTTCGGACGCGTGATCTCGCAGAGCTTGAGCAGCTTGCGCATCTCCCGGAGCTGCCAGGCGGCGAGCGGCCAGTTGGAGGCCTGCGCGGCGTAGTACGCCTTCCAGAAGCGGGCGCCGATCTCGGGCATCAGCCGTGCGAGCCCCGGCTGGAGCGCGGTGAGCTGCTCCAGTTCGAGACGTTCGGGGTTCTTCGGTTGGGCTGTCACTTCGGTCATCGGCATTTCGAGTCTAGTCACCGTGCCTGCTCCGGGAACCTTCCCGCCCTTATATGCGTCTCAATCACCGTGAACACAGAGGAGCCTGCGATGACCCAACGACCCCGACGCACCCGCTCTCGAGCGCTTGTCGGCATCGGTCTCGTCGTGCTGCTCGGCGCAGGCCTCGGCGCCTATTTCGGCATCCGCGGAGTCGAAGGCGCCGGTTCTGCGCCGTCCGGCGGGCAGCCTGCCGCAAGAACCGACGCCGCAATGGCCTACGACGCTGCGGACGGCACGGTGGTCCTGTTCGGCGGCCAGGGGCGATCGCGCAGCCTCAGCGACACGTGGACCTGGAACGGATCCGCCTGGAGCGAGGCGCATCCGAAGACCTCGCCACCTGCTCTTTCCGGCGCTCAGATGACGTACGACCCGGTGAGCCACGACGTCCTGCTCGTCGGTGGTCAGCACCTCACCGGCTCGCCGCTGGGTGGCGTCGCCTGCGCGTCGTCGGGCTCTTCCGGATCGGGCTCGTCGTCGAGCGTGTCGGGCTCGACCGGCTGGATCCCGCCAGCCGGCGCACAGCCGGCCGATGCCCCGGCGCCCGGTGGCAACGTCAGCGTTCCGCTGATTGCGACCGGCTGCGGATTCTCTGACAGCGCGAACACCGCGACCTGGCTGTGGAACGGCAGCGACTGGACCAAGGCCGCAGGCACCACACCACCCATCGGGTTCGGCGAGTGGAGCCTGGCGACCGATCCCGTGTCCGGGAAGGCCGTGCTGCTTGCAGGTGACACGCTCGTGGCGCAGCCCGACTCACCGATTGCGGAGCCCGCCATCGCGTGCCCGATGCAGGCGAACGACACCAACGGCGCGACCGGCACGCCGTGCCCCGTCTTCCCGATTCAGCGACCGAACCAGAGCTGGGTGTGGACTGGTCACGCGTGGCAGGTGATCAAGAGCACGCCGAGCACCACCGCGGTCGGGTTCTTCGGGTCGCGGGTCATCGCCGACGCTGTGACCGGGCATCTCGCGATGTTCGGCAACGCGTTTCTCCCGGTCACAGCCAGCCCTTGCCCGACATGCAGGACGAGCGTACCGATCGCGAACGATGCGCCCCAATGCTGCACGGGCAGCATCAGCGTCTGGACCGGGACAACCTGGAAGCAGACGAAGCCCTACACGAGCGGACCGATGCTTTCCAACGCCATCTTCGTGGGCGATCCGTCGACTCACAGCGATCTCGCGCTGACGACCAATGGTCAGACGTGGAGCTGGACCGGCGTGTGGACGCGCCTGCACCCGGGCACGACCCCAACCTCGCTTGACGGATCGGCCTTCGCGTACGACTCGACCACCGGTCAGGTGGTGGTGTTCGGTGGTATCGGGCTCAACGGTCGCGCCAACGGTCTATACGACCAGACCTGGACCTGGGACGGCTCGGACTGGTCGCTGCGCGGTGGCAGCACCGCTCCGGCGGTCACCATCCCGGTGCCGTCGCCGGTGAGCGTCCCGCCGGTGCTGCCGTGCCCCACGTTGCCGGCGAGTCCTTCGAAGGTCCCCCAGCCGCAGTACGCGTGTGCCGGCCCGGCCCCGGGCAGCTCGGGCGGCGGTTCAGGATCGGCAAGCGGCGCATCCGGCTCAGCTTCGAGCACCGGGGTGTTCGCGCCCTGAGCCGCCACAATGGCTGGCGATGGGAGACGTTGACGACATCCGCATCGAGGTCCTCGAGGATCATGAAGACGCTGACGTCCGGGCGATGCTCGTCGATCTCGCCCTTGCCGAGCAACGGCATTTCGATCATCCGCCGGAAACCGCGGAGCAGCTGACCGAGCGTCTCCGCCCGGCGCCGCATTTCCGCGGCGACAACCACCTCCTCGTGGCGCGGGGGAGCGACGGGGCTGCGATCGGTCTGTGCTGGGTCGTGCTGTTCGACCCAGGGACCGGGCTCGAGGCCGAGGTTGCGGAGCTGTACGTCCGGCCCGAGGGCCGCGGTCGCGGCGTCGCACACCGGCTGATGGCGGCAGCGATGGACGTGATCCGCGAACGCGAGGTCACGTTCGCCTGTGTCTGGACGCGGGGCGACAATCCGGCCGCGCTCGCAGCCTACGAGGCTGCGGGTTTTGCACCGACGGAGCAGACCGTGCTCACGTGGCTTCCGCTCGGCTGAATCGAGAGGCCGGGATAATAGCCGCTCCATGACACTTTCCCGGGACGACGTCGATCATGTCGCCATGCTTGCCAGGCTCGGCCTCAGCGATGAGGAGAAGAGCCGCCTGCTCGGCGAGCTCGAGAAAATCCTCGATCACATCGCGCGTCTCCAGAAGGTGGACACATCGATGCTCGCCGAGACGGCGCAGGTCGGCGATCTCGTCAACGTGATGCGCGCTGACGTGCCGGAGCATCCGATCGGCACCGCGGCGGCACTGCGCAACGCTCCGGCGACGGACGGGAATTATTTCGTCGTGGGCGCCATTCAGGTTGCGGCTGAAAGCGAGACGGGCCAGTGAGCTGGACGGCCGGCACGATCACAGAGCTCGCAGCGGCGTTGCGCAATGGATCGACAACCCCGAGAGCCCTGCTCGACGAGACGCTCGCGCACCTGGAGCGCAGCGACAAGAACCTCAACGCGTACCTCAGCGTCACGCAGGACCTGGCCGTCGAGCAGGCCGATGCAGCGACGAAGACTCTCGCGGAGCATCCCGACACCGCCTCGCTGCTCTGCGGCATTCCGATGGCGCTCAAGGATGTGCTGTGCGTCGACGGTGTCGAAACGACAGCGGCGTCGAAGATCCTCAAGGGGTTCAAGCCGCCATATACCGGCACTGCTGTGCAGCGACTCTTCGACGCGGGTGCGGTGTGCGTCGGCAAGACCAACTGCGACGAGTTCGCCATGGGCTCGTCGACGGAGAACTCCGCATTCGGTTCCGTCGGCAACCCCTGGGACGTCGAGCGCGTGCCGGGCGGGAGCAGCGGTGGCAGCGCGGCCACGGTCGCCGCGGGCACGGTGCCGTATTCGCTCGGGAGCGACACGGGAGGCTCCATCCGTCAGCCGGCAGCGCTCACAGGTGTGGTCGGATTCAAGCCCACGTATGGCCGTGTCTCGCGCTACGGGCTGATCGCGTTTGCGTCCTCACTCGACCAGATCGGTCCATTCACACGCACCGTCGAGGACTGCGCGACGGTGTACGCGGCCATCGCCGGACACGACCCGCGCGACAGCACGTGCGACCCGCGAGCCGTCGAGGATCCGCTGCTGACGCTGCGCAAAGGCGTCGAGGGCATGCGACTCGGCATCCCGCGCGAGTATCTCGGCGACGGCACGGAGCCAGGCGTGCGCGCAGCGGTCGAGGCGGCATTCAAGGTTCTCGAGACGCAGGGTGCGACATTGCAGGAGGTGTCGCTGCCGAGCACCGACGTCGCGCTCAGCGTGTACTACGTGATCGCTCCTGCCGAGTGCTCGTCGAACCTCGCGCGCTATGACGGCGTTCGCTTCGGCAATCGCGTCGAGCGGCCGTCTCTCACGGACATGTACCTGCAGACGCGGGATGCGGGTTTCGGCGCCGAGGTGAAGCGCCGGGTGATGCTCGGGACATACGCGCTGTCGAGCGGCTACTACGATGCCTACTACCGGCAGGCGCAGAAAGTGCGCACGCTCGTCGGTCAGGAGTTCGACAGCGTCTTCGAGCAGGTGGACGCGATCGTGTCCCCGACGTCGCCGAGCGTCGCGTTCCCCATGGGGTCTCGCAGCGACCCGCTTTCCATGTACATGTGCGACGTCGTGACGCTGCCTGCGAACCTCGCGGGCATCCCCGGCATATCGGTGCCCTGCGGGTTCGTCGACGAGCTCCCGGTCGGTCTTCAGGTGCTCGCACCGCGCTTTGCGGACGCGCGTGTGTTCCAGGTGGCGCACGCGTTCGAGCAGGCGACCGCATGGCACTCCTCGCGCTCGCCGTTCGCCATCGAGGCCGCATGACCGACTACGAGGTGGTCATCGGGCTCGAGGTCCACGCGCAACTCCTGACGCACAGCAAGATGTTCTGCAGCTGCCCCGCCCACTACCTGGGCGCGGAGCCGAACGCGAATACGTGCCCGGTGTGCCTCGGTCTTCCGGGCGTTCTGCCGACGATCAACCGGCAAGCCGTGGATTTCACCGTGCGGACGGCGCTTGCGCTGCAGTGCGACATCCCCGATTTCACGAAGTTCGATCGCAAGAACTACTTCTACCCGGATCTGCCCAAGGGCTACCAGATCTCGCAGTACGACCTGCCGCTGTCGCTCAACGGGCATCTGGAGTTTCCCGTCAACGGCGAGACCGTCCGGTGCGGCGTCACCCGAGTCCACCTCGAGGAGGACACGGGGACGATGCACCACGCCGGCGACGTGTTGCAGAGCGCGACCTCGTCGCTTATCGATCTCAACCGCTGCGGTGTCCCGCTCATGGAGATCGTCGGTGAGCCGGACCTGCGCACGCCGGAGGCCGCGCGCGAGTACCTGGTGCGACTCCGTCAGATCCTCACCTACATCGGGGTCAACGACGGCAACCTGGAGCAGGGCTCGTTCCGCTGCGACGCCAACGTCTCGTTGCGCCCCCGCGGCGACACAGAGCTCGGCGTCAAGGTCGAGGTGAAGAACATGAACTCGTTCCGGGCGGTGCAGCGCGCATTGGAGTCGGAGATCGAGCGTCAGACCGCGGTCCTCGACGCGGGCGGCACGCTCGTTCAGGAGACGCGCGGGTGGGTGGAGGCGCAGGGCCGTACCATCTCGCAGCGGAGCAAGGAGCAGGCGCACGACTATCGCTACTTCCCGGAGCCGGATCTGCCGCCGCTCCGCCTCGACAGCGCGTTCGTGGAGCGCGTGCGGGCGACGCTGCCCGAGCTGCCCGATGCGCGCGCTGCACGGTTCCAGTCGCAGTACGGGCTGACCGCGTACGACGCGGCCGTGCTCACCGACACCCGAGAGAGCGCCGACGCGTACGAAGGACTTGTCGCCGCAGGTGTTCCAGCCAAACTTGCCGCGAACTGGCAGAGCGGCGATATCGCCGCGCTCGCCAACGAGCACCGGCTGCCACCCCAGGAGAGTGGGCTCGGCATCCTCGGCCTCGCGGAGTTGCTGCTGCTCGTCGACAGTGGCGCGATCAACGGTCCGACGGCGAAGGAACTGTTGGTCGAGCTGTACTTGCCGGGCGGCGATCCCGAGAAGCTGGTGCGTGAGCGGGGCCTTGGCCAGGTGAGTGATGAAAGTGCTCTGCGCGCCTTGGTGGACGCCGCGATCGAGGCCAACCCGGGGGCGGCGGCAGACTTCCGCGCCGGCAAGCAGCAGGCACTCGGGCAGCTTATGCGAGCCGTGAAGGACGCGACGGGTGGCAAGGCCGACATGCCACTGGTGAACAAACTCCTGCGCGACCGGCTTTTGGGGCAGTAGCCCAGGTGCGCCTCGGGCGCATGGTCCACGGTGGACTGTGCCTGGCCCACGACGACGGCGGCGCGACCATGCTCGTCGAAGGTGGCATCCCCGGCGAAGAGGTGGAGGTGTCGGTGCGCTACAAGAAGGGGTCGACGACATTCGCCGAGGTGGTGCGAGTCCTCGAGGCTTCCCCGCATCGCGTGGTCCCGCCGTGTCCCTACGTGCCGGCATGCGGTGGATGCCAGCTGCAACACGTCACCTACGCGCACCAGGTGGACCTCAAGCGCGACATCGTGCTCGACGCGTTGCACCGGCAACACATCGCGTACCCCGAACCGCGTGTGCACGGTGCAGCGGACCCGTGGCGGTACCGCCTGCGCGGCGAGTTCCACGTCATCCCAGGCGCGGCGGGGAAGCCGCCCGCGCTCGGCTTCAACCGGGCCCGCAGCTGGCGTCCCATCGCGGTCGATGACTGCCTGATCCACCATCCGCGGATCACCACCGCGCTGCCGGCACTGCGAAACCTGATCGCGTCGGACGGCAACCCGGAGCTGGGGACGGTGCACCTTACTGTCGGCGAGGATGGGCAGGAGTTGCTCGTCCGCCCCAAGCCGCCGCGCGGGCTCGCGCCGGGCGCGCTGGATGAGGGGCTCGAGCTTCCCGACGACGGACGCGTCAGCACCACGTCGACGACGTTGCGCTGGCGGGGTCTCACGTTTCGCGTGACCGCCGATGCGTTCATCCAGGTGAACTGGACGCAGATGGATGTGCTGTACAGCTGCGTCATCGACGCGCTCGGCGGACACGCGGGGCTGCGCATCGTCGACGCGTACGCCGGCATCGGCGTGCTGGCGTGCCATCTGGCTGTCGATGCGCGCGAGGTCGTCTGCATCGAGAGCAACCGCGGCGCGGCGCAGCTCGGTGTGCTGAACGCGCGCGTCAACGACGTCGATGAGCGCCTGCATTACGTCGTGTCGCCGGTTGAGGACGCGCTGCCTGCGGCGGCGGCCGGTGACATGGCCGACTGCGTGATCCTCGATCCGCCACGCGCCGGTTGCTCCAGCAGGGTCACCGGATGGCTGGCGATGGCGGGGCCGGAGCGCGTCGTCTACGTCTCGTGCGATCCGGCGACGCTGGCCCGCGACCTCCATGTCCTGGTTGCGTCCGGCCCATACCGCGTCGACGCGCTCGACATCGTCGACATGTTCCCGCAGACGTACCACGTGGAGAGCGTCGTCACGCTGGTCCGCACCGACGGCGCCGAGGCCTCGCCGGAGCACTCCGGGACCTCCTGAGGGGTACGCTCAGCGCCGCGGCGGCGGGTCGCCGAGGAGTGGTAGCGTACGTCTGTTCGCCGTCCATCGACCGCAGCCAGGAGGCAGAGTGCAGGGCACACCCGAGACCGGCGAAGAGATCGAAACCGGCGGCTTCGTCCATCTCCATACGCACAGCGAGTTCTCGCTGCTCGACGGCATGTCGCGGGTCACCGAGCTGATCGACACGGCCAAGGCGATGGGGCAGACGGCCGTGGCGATCACCGACCACGGTGTGCTCTACGGCGCCGTCGACTTCTACTCGGCGGCTCGTGCTGCAAAGATCAATCCGATCATCGGTTGCGAGATGTACATGGCGCCGCGCGCACGCACGGATCGTGAGGGACGCGCGGACCGCGATCCCAACCATCTGATCCTGCTCGCGCGCAACGACGCCGGCTACCGGAACCTCATCAAGCTGGTGAGCGCATCGCACCTCGAGGGGTACTACTACAAGCCGCGCATCGATCGAGAGCTGCTCGCGGAGCACGCCGAAGGATTGATCTGCCTGTCCGCGTGCCTCGGCGGGGAATTGCCGCAGGCGATCGTTCGCGGTGACCTGGACGCCGCCGAGGCGATCGCGCGGCAACACGCCGAGCTCTTCGGGCCTGACAACTACTTTCTCGAGCTGCAGGACCACGGCATTCCCGAGGAGGACATCGTGCGCGCGGGTCTCGTGGAGATCGCGCGGCGCACCGGGTTGCCGCTGGTCGCGACCAACGACTCGCACTACATCAGGCCCGAGGATGCCGAGGCGCATGACATCCTCCTCTGCCTGCAGACCGGGGCTCGCCGAGAGGAGGAGAAGCGGTTCCGGTTGTCAGGCCCGGACTACTACCTCGCCAGCACGCGGCAGATGCGCGAGCGCTTCGCTGCGTACGGCGAGGCCGTGTCCAACACGGTGGCGATCGCGGACCGCTGCCATGTCGAGATCCCCTTGGGGCGCAACCTTCTGCCGACGTATTCGCCCATCCCTGAAGGGCTCAACGCCGATACGTATCTCCTCCAGCTCTGCGAGGTGGGCGTGCAGGATCGGTACGCGGACGCCGTCGACGACGTGGTGCGCGAGCGCTTGAGCATGGAGCTCGACGTCATTCGCGAGACAGGGTTCTCCGCGTACTTCCTCATCGTGTGGGATCTGATCAAGGCGGCGCGCACCCTGGGTGTTCGCGTCGGTCCAGGACGCGGCAGCGCGGCGGGGTCGGTGGTCAGCTACGTGCTGCACATCACCGACATCGAACCGCTGCAGTACGGACTCATCTTCGAGCGCTTTCTCAACCGCGAACGCGTGCAGATGCCGGACATCGACATCGATTTCGACGACCGTGGCCGCGATCGCGTCCTCACGTACGTGCAGGAGAAATACGGCCGCGATCGAGTGGCGCAGATCATCACGTTCGGCACCATGGCGGCTCGCGCCGCGATTCGCGATGTCGGAAGAGTCCTCAACATCCCGTTGCCGGACGTTGACCGGCTGGCGAAGCTGGTGCCGCAGGTCGTCAACATCACACTCGACCGGGCGCTCGTGGAGAGCCGGGAGCTGCGCGAGCTGTATCAGCACGAGGACTGGGCGCGTCACGTCATCGACAACGCCCGCCGTCTCGAAGGTATCTGTCGCAACGCATCGACACATGCCGCCGGTGTGGTGATCGGCTCCGAGCCGCTCGCCAATATCGTTCCGCTCCAACGCTCCACCATCGGCGACGGGACCGCGGTGACGCAGTTCGACATGAACGGTGTGTCCAAGATCGGATTGTTGAAGATCGATTTCCTCGGGCTCTCGAACCTCACCGTGATCGCGGAGGCCGTCGAGACGATCCGTGCGACACGCGGCATCGATCTCGACATCGACCACATCCAGCTCGACGACGCCAAGACGTACGAGTTGCTCGGCAAAGCAGACACGCACGGCATCTTCCAGCTCGAGGCGACATTCGCGAAACGCATCCTCATCGATATGCAGCCCAACTGTCTCGCTGACATGGGGGTCGCGGTCGCGTTGAACCGGCCGGGTCCGATCGAGGGCGGAGCCACCGGTATGTGGATGCGACGCAAGCGTGGCGAGGAGGCGGTGACGTACATGCTCCCGGAGCTCGAGCCGATCCTCAAGGAGACCTACGGCGCGATCCTCTACCAGGACCAAGTCATGAAGATCGCCTCTGCTGTTGCAGGGTTCTCGCTCGGTGAGGCAGACATCCTTCGAGCCGCGATGGGCAAGAAGGACAAGGTCAAGATGGCCAAGCAGCGCGAGCAGTTTCTCAGTGGTGCGGCAGCGCGCGGTGTCGCGGCGGAGACTGCGCTCGAGCTGTTCGAGCTCATCGCGCTCTTCGCGGGTTATGGCTTCAACGGCGCGCACTCGATCTCGTACGGTCTCATCGCGTATCAGACGGCGTACCTCAAGGCGAACTATCCGCGCGAGTACATGAGCGCGTTGCTCAACAGCCGCGCCGACAACTTCGACAGGCTCAAGCAATCGATCCTCGATGCGCATGCCCGCGGCCTGGTGGTCCGGCCTCCGGATGTGAACCGGAGTACTTCGGCGTTCAGCCTCGGCGACGAGGAGCAGGGTGAAATCCTGTACGGGCTCCGGCACATCAAGAATGTCGGTGAGCGGGTAGCCGCGGAGATCGTCGCGGAACGCGAGGCCTCGGGGCCGTTCGTGTCGCTGTTCGACCTCTGTCTGCGTGTCTCGAGCCGCGACCTCAACCGGCGGGTCGTCGAGGCACTGATCCGCAGTGGCGCCTGTGACTCGCTCGGCGAGCGCGGCGCGATGCTCGCGGTGCTCGACCGAGCCATCGACCGCGCGAACACCATCCGCCGCGAACGCGAGTCGGGACAGACGTCGCTCTTCGGCGAGACGGTGGTGCTCATCGAACCCGTTGCCCCGCCGGCGGACGACTTCGACGGCCGTGACGCCAACGGTCCGAACGCCATCGGCGCGGACGAGCGCCTGAGCTGGGAGCGCGAGTTCCTCGGCATCTACCTGAGCGATCACCCATTGCGTCGTATCGCCGGCGAGTTGCAGGAGCGGGTCGACACAACGATGAACGAGCTCGGCGGGCACCTCGACGGGTTGATCGTGCAGGTGGGTGGCGCCATTCGCGACATGCGCACGTTCATCCCGCGGCGGAGCACCACCGGCCAGCGCATGGCGTCGCTGACGATCGAGGATCTCACCGGAAGTGTCGAGGTCGTCGTCTTCGCGCGCATCTTCGAGGAGTGTGCGAACGTGCTCCGCCCCGATGCCGTCGTCGTGGTGCGCGGCAAGGTGGAAGCGGGGCGTAGTCCCAACGGTGGAACGCCACCGCCGATCGGCGAGGAGGACGATCGGGTCGACGTCGAACCACCGCAAATCCTCGCCGAAGCCGTCTACGCGTACGACGATCCGCGTCTCGCGGCGTGGCGGCGTGACAGCACAGTGCACGTGAACATCAGCGCACGACAGATCGGCGTGCTCGGATCGTTGCGTCGGGCGTTCGAGGAGCATCACGGCGACTGCCCTGTTGTGCTCCACGTGGATTCGGGCACGAGTGTCGACGAGATCTCGCTCGCGGTGGACTTCTCCGTCGATCCCGGGCCTGCCCTTGAGCGCGCCATCGAGATCCTCGTGGGAGAGAACTCGTATCGCCTGGAGATGCATCGCGTTCGTGCGCCGGAACGCGAGCGCGCGCCTGCCCGACGCTGATCCGTCGCGTGCTCAGACGGCGTTGAGCAGGAAGCCGAAGAGCAGCCTGATCACGAAGATCAGGACGACATAGAGGATGAGCGCGGCGATCGCCGGATAGTCGAATCCCGTCGAGCTGTGGCCGCGACGAAATCCTGCGAACGGTGCGACGAGCGGGTTCGACATCGTGCGCACCATCTGGACGAGCGGATGCCAGGGGTCGGCGTGAAAGAGCGCCAGCAGGATGCGGATGAAGATCAGCACGGCAATCGCTATCGCGATATCCACCACCAGCTGCTCGATGAGCGCGACGATCGTCGCAGCGGGGTCGATGCCGCCTCCGAGCACGAGCGTCTGCAGGATGTTCGCGACGAAGAAGATGACGACGATCGCGAGGATCGGCGAGAAGTCGATCCCGCTGAAGTTCGGGAGGACTTTGCGGAAGGGCGCGAGGATCGGGTCCACGATGATGCGAAGCCAGCGAACGACCGGATGCCACGGGCTCAGCCCGATCCAGGACACGGCGATGCGCGCGATGATCAGCACGTACAGTGCGGTCGCGACGAAGCCGATGACGTCGTACAGCGTCAAGCCGTCACCGAACTGCTGCCTGCTCCTCGGGGACCGCCGCTTCGTCGTTCGGTTTCCTCGACTCGAATCGCTCGCGCGTCTTGATCCATGCGAGATACAGCGCAGGCACGCCGAGCACGAGGATCGCGATCGACGTCCACTGTGCCTCGCGAAGACTCAGCGGCCCGGGTGGCTCGCTGGCGCGGAACTCGAAGAGGATGAGCTGGCTGATCGCGTACAGGCCAACGTAGACGATGGCGATGAATCCGGCCCGCGGGTTGCGGCGCAGGAGCAGGTACAGGATCACGCCGATGATGATCGTGCCGATTGCCTCGTACGCCGCTGCCGGCTGATACGGGACCCCGAGCCTGCAACAGCTCTGCAGGATGGAGTTGGGATTCGTGTACGCGGTGGCCCACGGCAGGGTGCTCGGAGCACCGAGGATGTCGCCGTTGATGATGTTGCCGATGCGTCCGATCGGCTGCCCCACGACGGCGAACAGCACGCCGCCGTCGAGCGCGATCCATGGGTTGTAGCCGTAGCGCCATGCACAGATGGCGAGTGTCGCGAAGCCCACGATGATCGCGCCGAAGAAGGCCATGCCTCCCTGCCAGAACGCGATGATGTTGATGGGGTCGAGCACGTAGTTGTGCCACAGATTCGGCTGCTGGACGACGTAGTAGAGGCGCCCGCCGAGGAGGCCGAAGATGATCGTCCAGACGGTGATCTTCTCGGCGATCGCCTTGGGGATGCCCCGGCGGGTCGCGTACGGCAGGACGCCGTAGCGGTAGCCGACGATGAACGCGACCGCGTACATGATCCCGTACCAGTGAATCGGCACTGGGCCGATGTGCAGCACGGGATCGACGTTGATCGTGATGAAGCCGAGCAGGCCGGGGCTAGCGATCACGACTGCCATGATGCGGGCTCTCGGCGTTCGAGTGCACCTGCAGGATGCGGTAGCCGCCGCGCGATCGGATCCGATCCACGTGGTGCCCGAGCCCGTTCAGCCATTCGGCGAGCGAGTCCGACCCGAGATGACGCTGGACCACGAGCGTCGCGGTCGCTGCCGGCTCGAGCCGGCTGATCCACGCCAGCAGGAGCTCGTGGAGGCCCTCTTTGCCGAGACGCACCGGGGGGTTGGAGTACACGCCCGCGAAACGGATCGCCGCAGGCACGGCGTCGGGCTCGGCAGGCACGACATTCGTCGCCCCTGCCCGTTCTGCGTTGCGCGCGCAGAGGTCCAGCGCCCGGTGATTCACGTCGACCGCCCAGACGCGCGCGTCCGGTTGGCGCAGCGCGATTGTGATGGCGATCGCCCCGTAGCCGCAGCCGACGTCGACCAGCTCGCCGGGCGGTGGCGCCGGGGCGGTTCGGAGCAGCAGATCGGTGCCGAAGTCGATATGGCCGTGGGCGAAGACCCCGCGGTCCGTGTCGAGCTCGAAGGTTCGATCGGGCAGCGTGACCTGGATCGTGCGCGGCTTCGACGGCACCTTCGGGTCGGCGTTGAAGTAGTGGTCCTGGGTCACCATCGCAGGGTAGTAGGCTGCGGCCGTGAGCACGCCTGACGTCGTCGTCGTCGGCCTGGGTGCGGCAGGTGCCGCCACCCTCTATCAGCTCGCGCGGCAGGGCACGCCCGCGATTGGCATCGACAGCCACTCACCGCCGCACATCTACGGGTCGACGCACGGGGACACTCGCATCACCCGCGAGGCGATCGGGGAGGGGATGCAGTACACACCGCTCGTCCGCCGCTCGCACGCCATCTGGCGCGAGCTCGAGGCCGAGACCGGCCAGGACCTGATGACGCAGTGCGGCGCGCTCATCATCGAGGCGGCCGGCGGCGGCGCCGCGGGCCACCATCGCCACGACTTCCTGTCGGCGACGATCGCGTGCGCGAACCATTACGGGGTTCCGCACGAGCGCCTCGACGCGGCGGAGGTGACGGCCCGGTTTCCCCAGTTCCGGCTCGACGGGGATGAGTCCGCGTACTACGAGCCTGGCGCCGGCTTCGTCCGGCCCGAACGATGTGTCGATGTCCAGCTGACGCTCGCCGAGCGCCTCGGTGCCGGGGTCAAACGGGACGAACGCGTGCTGGCGATCGAGTCGAAGGCCGGGATCGTTCGCGTCCGCACCGATCGCGACGTCTACGAAGCGCCACGCGCCGTCCTCGCCGTGGGCGCGTGGATCGAGAACTTCATCGACCAGCAGGAGCTCGTGCTGTTCAGGATCTACCGGCAGGTCTTGAACTGGTTCGCACTCCGTCCCGGCGCCGCGGACCACAGCCCTGAAGCTATGCCCGTCTTCATCTGGGGGCTGAGCGACGGCAACGCGTTCTATGGATTCCCCGAAGTCGAAGGTGAGCACGACCTCAAGATCGCGACGGAGCAACTCGAGGTCACCACGAGCGCCGACGCGGCGGCGCTGGACGTCGCTCCGTCCGAGTCGCAATCGGCGTACGACGCGCTGTTCGGTCCGCGCTTCCCGGCCCTCTCGGCGAACCTCGTCCGTTCCGCCCGGTGCCTGTACACGGTGACGCCGGACGCCAACTTCGTGGTCGACGAGCATCCCGACCTGCCCGGCGTCCTGCTCGTGTCCCCGTGCTCAGGGCACGGGTTCAAGCACTCCGCCGGGCTGGGGGAGGCGATCGCTCAGGTCGTCACCACCGGCAGGTCCGATGTGGACCTCGAGCCGTTCCGGATCGGCCGGTTCTCGGAGTTCCGCGCTCGGGTTTAAACCGGCGGTGGGGTCGGGGCGGTTGCGGCCGCGCCGATGCGGTTGGCGATGACCGCGGTTCCGTACGCGCAGATCTCGGTCCACGTCCCGCCCATCTCCGAGGTGTCGAAGCGCATGCCGACGATGGCGTTGCCGCCCTTCGCGGCCGCCTCCTCGACCATCCGCTGGATGACCTCGTTGCGGCTGTTCGCGAGGTTGATCGTCATCCCCTTGAGCTCGCCGCCCATGATGGATTTGAGACCGGCTCCGAACTGCGAGCCGATGTTGCGGGCACGAACGGTGAGGCCGAAGACCTCGCCGAGGACCTCGGTGATCTGGTAGCCGGGCAGGTCGTTGGCAGTGCTGATGAGCATGGCTGGGGCCTCCGTGACGGTGGATCACGCAGTGCGTTCGCGCTGCCCCCTTCATACCCCATGCGGGACGGCTCAGGCGGGCTGCCCGGTGTCCGCTCGGCCCGTCGAAGCCCTCAGACGTTCGGACTCCGAACGTGCGGAGAACCACGCCAGCGTCGCCGGCAATACGAACGGCACCAGCAACAGGCGGATCCAGTCCCAGAGCGTGTTGCCCTGAAACCCGGTCCATCCCCATCCAAGCGCATAGCCGCCGACCACGATGACGACGAACACGATCAGCGCTGTCACACCGACCACTCGCCACCGGCCCTCGAATCGCTTGTGTGTCGCGAACCACAGGGGAAGTGATGCGACCACGAACGGCAACGCAAGCAGCTCGAGCCAGTCCCAGAGCGTGTTGCCCTTGAACCCGGTCCAGTCCCAGTTGAGGACGTACCCGCCGAACACGAGCACCGCGAACACGACCGCGAGGAGGGCGAAGACCGCGTGCCACTCCATCCTCCAGCGACGACGGGTGCGGTACCAGATGGGAAGCGTCGCCAGGACCACCGGCAACACGATCACGTGGAGCAGGTCCCACATCTGATCGTCCGGCGTGATGCCGGTCCACGACCAGCGAAACGCGTAACCGCCGATCAGCGCGATCGCGAGTGCGACGATGCCGGCCGGCAGCACCCATCGAATGAGCGGCGACATCGAAGGTGCTGGTGCGTCCACCGTCGGTCCAGGGTGCGGGGAGACAACATCCATGCACGAAATGATGCCTTCCGGCGCCGGCCTTTTGAGGTCAGCTCGTGGGGATCGACACCGCCATCGGGTCCGGTGGTCGATGCCGAGCCGGGCGAGAGAACAGGACGACGGCAAACGACGCGACGACAGCGACCACGGCCGCACCGAAGAAAACGTAGAGACCAAAGGTCCAGTACGCGGGAGGATTGAGTGTCTGCTCGCCGAACTGGGTGGGCTGCGCCGTCGCGTCGAGCCCCACCACGCGACCCGCCGAGTCGATGCCCTCGAAGACACAAAGGGTGAGCGCAACCCCCGACAAGAGCAGTGCCGCGATTGCCGCCGCGCGCCGACGAGATCGCAAGTACGCCGCGGCTTCAAGGAATATCGCAACCACGACGCACAGAACGACCCAGCCGTCGAGGCCCTGCATGAGACTGAAGGTCGGGAGCTGGAATGTCGATCCGGGGATCGCTATGGGACAGAAGATGCATCCCTGCCTCACGAAAGGCATGAACAGCGCGGCAAACATCACGCCGGCAGCAAGCAGAACGATCAGAGCGATCGGTTGGAGCGCCCTCGTCTTACCGGCCATCTCAGCTTCGCCGGCTACGCATCTGTCAACCGCCGAGCCACGTCATGGACCCCACCTCGGACGACGATCGGCGCTGCGGTCCCTTGCCGGAGGGTGATGGTCGTCGTGCTCTCGTCGACGGGGTCGACACGAACAACGTCCACCGGATTCACATACAACGGCTCGTTGTCGCCGGCGCTCTCGCCCGCCCGCTCGAAGAGCACGAGTCGGAGTCCGCTCTGCGGGTGTGTCGAGGTGTGCAGACTCGCGCCCCGGGCGTTGACAGAGCGGTGAGGTGCCGCATTTTCAGCGGTGGCGCCGTCCTTGCGCACCGCTCCGATCTCGGCACGGACGTTCTCGAGCCCAATTCCAAGATCGTTGAGCACATGGGCAGCGACACCCTCGCCTTCAATCAGCATCCCGAGCAGCAGGTGCTCCGTGCCGACGAAGGGATCGCCCATCCCGCGGGCTTCGCTGAACGAGAGGTCGATGATTTTCTTCACGCGGGACGTCGGGATGATGTGCTGGATGACGAGGCGCTCGTCGCGATTGATGGTCACGTCGATGAGTCGCCGGACATCCAGCGCATCGACACCAAGGCGATCCAGCACGACGCCCGCGACTGACTCAGGCAAGCGAACGAACGCGAGGAGGATGTGCTCGGTGCCGATGTAGTTGTGGTGACTCCGCTCAGCCTCCTCCTGCGCGAGGGTGAGCACCCGCTTGCTTGTCTCCGTGAAGCGCTCGAAGGGATACACGAGCGTCAGGGATCCTCGTCGATGCCGCCACCGACCCAGGGGTTGTAGCCAACTCGTGTCGAACCGCGATGCGGCCAGCGGCGCGGCCTCCGCGGACGCACGTCAAATCGCACTCCCACAAGTGCCCAGACGATCGCAGCTCCGGGAAGGCAGAGCAGCACCGCGACCAGCGGCGCGTTGCCGGTCGCCGCCACGTAGACGCCTGCCACGTCGATGAGCAGCAGGATGAGCATCGTCATCGTGAACAGGACGACACGGGACATTTCAGTCAGTGTGACGCCTTTCCCGCGACTGGACTCGGGATCTCGCGAACGTGCCGATCGCAAGCGCTTCCGCCACAGGCTCGTTTGCAAACCAGCCGACGTCGTGGTGAACTGAGGCGCAGCAGAAGGCGATCACGAGGATACGGATATGAAACGTCCCTACCGCAACTACTGGGTGTACAGCATCGGCGTGGGCGTCGTCCTGCTGATCGTCCTGGGCATCGTGGCGATCACCAAACCGGACAATCTCCACACGTATTTCCTGGTCGCCGGTGGATGGGTGATCGGGTGGGCTTCCGGGACGATCGCGCGGTATGTGTACCCACCACCGCACAAGTGGACCGACGCCAGTGCATCGACGGGATGAACCGAGGGTTCATCGTCACGTCCCTCAGGGGCAACTCCACGGTCCGATGACACTGATCGTCGGTGGAACGGCAACGGTGGCCGTGGATGGTCGGAGCACCGCGTTGATGGTTCCCGCCTCTCCATCGCTCCGCGTGATTGTGAGCACGCCCGCGACCGACTGCCAGAGGGTGTCCGAGCTGTACTCCTCGACCCCGACCTTTGGCGTGGTACCAGGACCGTTGAGGCCGCCACTCGGCCACGGCATCAATTGGTACGGGCCAGTGCCGTTGTAAGCGCCGTCCATTTCGATATCGAAACCGATCACCTGCGCGCCGACAAATCGCAGACGCGCATCCTCGAAGTTGTTCCCGTTCAAGCCGCAACTTGTGGTCTGATCCGGCATTGCCACGGCGCATTCGCTGAATACCCCGACCACTTCGAGATCGTGCCCGCAGTGAGGAGGCTTCGGGACCACCGAGGCTCCGCCGGCGCTTGAGCTGAGTGTGTTGAATCCGCCGGTCGCCACCCAGGAAACGCCGCCGAACGCGAGGACAAATGCAGCGAGTGCGAGGAGCACCCGGTTCCGTCGGGGTGGCCCGGACACGTCGTTACTGGCCGACGCGACCATCGATGCGTTCTCTGAGGAGGTCGGCATGCCCGCAGTGGCGCGCATATTCCTCGATCATGTGGACGAGCACCTCACGGAGCGAGATGGTTCCTCCATCGGACATGTGGCCCATCGTGGAGAGGTCGTCGGTGTCGGACACGAATCGCTCCGCGAAGGCGACTTCTTCATCCAGCGCAGCCCACGCCTGCGCGACGACGGCGGGATCGCCGACAGCACCACTCCAAGCGCCTTCACGGTCATCGTCGGATGAGAACCGCCGGGGCGCAACCTCACCTGCCATCACGCGCCGGAACCAGGACCGCTCCACGTCAGCCATGTGCCGGACAAGGCCCAGCAAGGACATCGTTGACGGCAACACCGAACGCAATGCCAGTTGATCTGCGTCGAGATCTACGCACTTCAGTCGCAGTGTCAATCGATAGGCGCGCAGATATTCGAGGAGGGTCGCTCGCTCGCCGACGACCTCGACACCGGTATCGCGAGGATCATCGTTCGGATGCGTCCACATGTCCGGATGCTCGGTCGACTGCGTCCAGCGTTCGGGAACGGTTTCTCCGGTTCGATGTTCAGAAGCCATGCCACCTCCTGTACCAACGTGCCGGGAGAGGGAGTCGAACCCTCACGAGGTAACCCTCGGCGGTTTTTGAGAGCCCAGTCTGAGCGTTTTCGCGTGCCGAGGCGAGCCAATTTGGGTCGTCGCGTACTCGGCGGACACGTTGACCGTGACTCCGCGTGCTGTTGCGGGGTGTCGACTGACAGTCCGGTAGGGGTACGCGTAGGGGTCCTATGCCTCCGAATTCCCAGTAATAGCGCCGCGGTGCGCCGCGTCGATGAGGCACCTTCCGCACGCCCGATACTCGGGCGTCGGACCGTTTCGACGGCCCTATGGCGTCTCTAAGGCCGGGCGAAGCTGTCTCGCGCTGCCGTAGCAGTCGGGGGGCACCATCGCCCTCGCCCATCGCAAGGCGCGACGCATCGAGCGCCAACGGGTCGTGGGTTGCGACCAGCAGCGTCGCGCCGGTGCGGGGGTTCAACTCGATGAGGAATCGAAGATCGTCTCGCCGGTCGCAGACTCGAGATCCCGGTAGGTTCATCCGCGAGGAGCAACGGCGGGTCGACGATGATCGCGCGTGCGATTGCGACGCGTTGCTGGTCGCCAGCGGCGCAGTCGAACGACCCGGGGCCTCTCAGGCCGACCTGTTCGAGTAGCTGATGAGCTCTCCGCTGTAACACCTTCCGAGCCGGATATCCACGCCGCGGTACTGTGGCATTGACGGCTGGGGTCAGCGCTCGCAGCGCGGTGGACCACTGAAAGACACATCCCACCTTACGGCGCGGGACGAGCTCGTCTGACGGCAGAGCGTCGAGATTCGCGTCTCCGACCCCGAGGGTTCCCGGAGGTGTGTCGGCCAGCCGCCGACTCCCTGTATTTGCAGACCGACGCACCGGTTAACAATCGACTGTTGCTAATTGGTCGCAGCAGCCCTCAGCTGGTAACGGGATTGCCACGCACACGAGCTGTCGCGCCGCTCCGTGACTACGCAACGAGGCGGCGGACCCTATGAATTGTTCCGCGTATACTCACGGCGGGTTTGCTGTGCAAGGCGAACCGAGCCGTCGATCGGGCTGCTCCTGAGAGTGGCGGCTAGGCTGTAGGAGCGGTGCGTTGCGATGCGTAAGGAAGGTGGCGTGCTCCCCAAAAGGGCTGACCCCGGTTCCAGTGGGGCGACGGGACGCCTCGCGGAAGATGCGAGCGCGAACAGACGAGCGCGCCGGCGTTGGGCGACTGGACTCACGATATGCCCTCTCGTCCTTACAGCTACGTTTGCGGTCATGACAGGGACCGCGGGATCGCCGGTGCGCGCGGCGCTGGCGGTACCGAATAGCAACTTCCAAGGTTTCGATGGTTGCCAGAAGAATCCCGTAACCGGGAAGTTCACGTCACAGCCGTCGGTCTCCCAAATGAGTGCCTTTTTCCGTGGTACCAGCCTTTGGCAGTTCTACCTTTACCTGGGGGGAAGCGACGCACTGTGCGGCGGGCCGAATTCCGGTGTGAGTGCGTCTTGGGTCGGCAGCGTGTTGACGCAGGGATGGGGCCTCGTGGGTATCTGGGTCGGACCCCAGTGTTGTAGCAATAAATCGGGTTGGATCCCGTACGACCTCACTTCGGCGCGGAGCCTTGGTGTAAGTCAAGCCAACAGTGCGATCGCGCAGGCCATATCGTGGGGACTCAGCGAGCCGTCTTTCCCGGTCGTCTACGATTTCGAAAGCACGCCAAGTAATGGTGTGGCCGCGGAAAATGCCTTTCTCGGGGGTTGGGACTCACAGATCGACGCAGAGGGTTTCACCGCCGGGGCCTACGGTTCAACCTGCGGGTCAGGGGTCGAAAACTGGGCCGGCGCAAGCCCCGCTCCGAGCTTCGTTTGGCCCGCAGACTACACCCACGGTTCGAACTCGGTGTGGGGTCTGTCGTGCCTCGTCGATGGTGACTGGCTCGATGATCAGAGGCACCACCAATACCGCGGCGGCCACAACCAATCCTACAACTCGGTCACCCTGAACACGGATAGCGATTGCGGGAACGGACCCGTGGTCAGCGAAGCCGGACAGACGTATGGGGATCAGAACGACTCCGGTTCGGAACCGCACACGGTGGCCGGCGCCCAGGCTGAAGATGGACTCGACTGCAATGGGAACCCCACCTGACGGAACGTACTCCGGGCTTAACCGTCATCTCCGCAGTGACATCTAAATCGCTCGCGGCGTGAAACTTCTCGGGGTCTGGCGAGTATTCCTTACAAGGTGCCCACAGTGCTAGCGCGAATCCGTGAAGTCGACTGGACTGCGATCGTTGAGACGTATCAAGATCGGTTGACTGGCCTTGCGCTCGTCGTCGTCGGCGATCGACAGGACGCGGCGGATGTCGTGCAGACCGTTTTCGAGAAGGCCTATCGTGCTCGGAACCGCGTCGACCCGTCACGCCCGATAGAGGGCTGGCTCGTACGCATCACCTGCAATGAGGCGCTGAACGTCGTTCGGCGCAAGCGACTCGTTCGATGGTGGCCTCTGAGCGGACGTGAAGCGTTGCCGTCTCACGCTGATGGGGCGGAGGATCGCGTGCTCGTTGAACACGCCCTAACCAAGCTCGACGCAGCCCACCGGGCTGTCGTCGGTCTCTTCTACTTATACGGTTATGGGATAGACGAAGTGGCGGCGATGCTACACATACCTCGAGGAACCGTGGCTTCACGCCTTCACTACGCCCGGTCTACCCTCCAGTCGCTGGTCCAAGACGCGCCCCAAGGAGAAGCCCATGACAGACAGACGCTCAAGCATTGATGACCTGTATCGGCGCGGGCTTCAGCAAATGGTCGCCCCAGGCGCGCCTGAGCCTCGAAAGCCAAGATCCGGTCCACGCAACTCTCGCGCCGCCGGCGCTTTCGCGGCCGTCGTTCTTCTCGCTGTTGGCGCTGCGGCGACGGTCATCGTTGTCACCCGTCATCGAGAACCAACACAGGCAACATCCAATGTGACAAACACGGTCGTGCCTTGGGCCGCCCTCTCCGTGCCACCGACGCCGGCTCCCACGTCCACGACAGAGATCGCTTGCACCGCGAGCGACCTGCAGGCGACGCCCCTACAGTTCGCCGGATTCGCTGCGGGGACCGTCGGCTTTTCGGGAACTCTAACGCTCATTAGCGGTTCGCGGTGTTCCGTGCCGAGTACAGTGAACATTGCGTTCTTCGACCAGTCTGGCGCTCCGATCGACATCGGGCCCTCCGCGAGTAACACCTCCACCGCAGTCGACTTTTCGCCCGCGACACCACAAGCCTCGGTGGCTTTGGAGATCAGCGGATGGTGCACGTCACATGTGCCCAGCCGTGCCAACCTCGCGCTGGCGGCGGGAAGTCCTATTGAGGTCGCGATAGCGACTCCTCCGGTAGCCACTCAGCCCTGTCCGGAGTTAGGTGCAGCGACCTACAGCCTGGATATCTCAGCCTCCATGCCCAGCGCACCAACTCCTTCACCGACAAGCTCACTACCTGCATATTCGGTTTCGATCAACGCCCTCGCTACCGCATCCCCCGGCCAGCACTACGGGTACCAGGTGACGATTGCCAATGCGTCTGCCCAGCCCTTGACACTCCTCCCATGTCCAGCATATGACGAAGGACTAAAAACGCTCACTGGTTTCAGTGTCAGTTACGAACTCAACTGCGCAGCTGCAAAGGTAATTCCAGTGGGAGGGTCTGAGATATTTCAGATGTATATCGATGTGCCTGCAACGGCCGAATCAGGTGTTGTCGTGCTCACATGGGGGATCGAAGACACGTCGAGCTCGATTGCCGCTTCGGCCCCGCTAACGATCTCCGGTTGATACTGCGCTGAGTCCCACCCGACCCACCCTGCCGCCGTTAGCCGTCATAACACGCTCGACAACGGCGCCGTTAGCAGCCAAGAATTGGCGATTACTTACCACGGCGCGACGTCGGGTGACGTCCCCTGCTCGCGCTCGAACTCCAGCTCCGAAGCTTCCAGCTGCGCATCGATCTCGGGGGTGAGCCAGCCGGCGACGGCCTTGCCCTCGAGGTGGCGCGGCCCGCCGGCGGCGTCC
>DATDID010000034.1:0-6134 GCA_036521195.1 Candidatus Dormiibacterota bacterium | reverse complement strand
CTGAGGACGCGCAACGCGGGCGGTCCTGGCTCGATCGATCGGGTGATGGCGACCGCTTTCGACGGACGGGCACGCCATCCGAGTCGCCGGCTGTTCGCTGCGATGGCTGTCGCGGTCGCCGTGGCACTCGTGGTTGCGACGCCGATCACCGTACTGCTGCTGCGCCAGTCACCCCGCGGCACGCTGGCGCCGGCGACCGGCGTCAGTCCCTCCGCGCATGCAACTCCGACTCCGAGCGCGCCGGTCACGTCGACTGGGCCACCGCACGTCAATCTCGTGCCGGTCGGTGTGGCCTTCTGGGACACCCAGCGCGGGCTCCTCGTCGCAACGCCTGCGTGTGCCAGCAGCGCCGGCGTCTGTCCAGGTGGGCTCATCGAGCGTACTGGCAATGGAGGGAAGACCTGGCTAGTGGTTGATCGGGTATCGGCGTCTCTCACAGCTGTGGCGTCTGCCGGCAGCGACGTGGCATGGGTGTCTGAGGCGGGAGGCTCGAGCTGTGGGGCCGGTGCCGGTTCCTGCTTGGCGTCGACCCTGTTGCTGACCACTGACGGCGGGACACACTGGACGGTGGTTTCTTCACTGACACCGGTGGCCTCCGTGTCGCCCGTATCGAGAACGACTGCCTGGGCGGTGGCCGGTCTCCCAGGCTCCCTCGGCTTGGGAACGATCCCCGTGCGGAGCAGCGACGGTGGGCGGACCTGGCAACCGCGTGCCGCTCTGTGTAGTCCAGGTATCGGTGTCACACCGTGGGCCGTGAGCTTCGCGAGTGCCGTCGACGGATGGCTCATGTGCACCGGCGTTGCTGCGACAGACATGCAGTCCAAGGAACTCTGGTCAACCCACGACGGCGGCGCCATCTGGCAGCTGCAGTCGCAGACGTGTCTCTCGTCGGCAAACGGCCAAGCTGCCCGCGATGTCGGATCGTTGTCGTGTGTCGGCGACTATCCGATGATGTCGCTCCTGTCCGACGGCCACGGATGGATGTATGCGGAGCGCGGGGGGCTGTCTGCAACGTCGGACGGCGGGCAAAAATGGACGCAGATCGGCGCGAACGTCGTGACCAACGATGTCAATGCGGTCATCTCAGCATCACTCGTCGGTGACATGAATGGATTTGTCTTGATCACGCACTCAGAGTCCGACCCGGTATGCCCCGCACTCGGCTGCGGACCAGAGCTCCTTTCAACACACGACGGCGGCCGAACGTGGACCATCGTGGATTCTTGGGTGGCATGAGTGGACGCATCGATAAATGCGACTGCGGGCGACTGTGGCGGGCAGATACCAACGCGCCGGGAGCGTCGCTTAACCATGACTCTGATAGGCATTGTCAGGGGCGTTGACACCCTATGAGACACCCTATGGCGCGATCGAGCCCGGACTCCCGCGAACGGCTTCCCTAAGCGATCGCTCAATTCTGAATACGCTGTGGACGTTAACGACCACCACCGGACGCACCGAGGACGAACTTGTAAACCGCACCGACCGCCAGCCCTCTAGCCGAGGGCAGCTCCCGCAGAAGGGTCCGTAGCGGACTGCGATCCTTGTGGCGCCCTCCACGCGAACGGTGGCAGTGTGCACCAGTCGCGCCCAGTCCACCAGTAATTGCCGTCTGGCGACCGCAGAGCCTTAGATGGAGCTGCCGCGGAAGCGCTCGCCCATTGAGCTCCGTCCCACCACCAGCAGTGATCAGGTGACACGACGTAACTGGGAGCAGCACCGGAGACGATGGCCTTCTTGATCTCGCGATACGAGCACGCCCGGGAACGAACGATACATCCGGCGGCAATGACGGCTGGCGCGAAAAAGAAGACCGTGAACAGGAGCTGCCCTTGAGTGGTTGGTGGGTAACTTGGCGGCGAGAAGTAAAGGGCCCCGACGCCGCCAATCACCAGCGGGATCACGATAGCCAGCCCGAACCACGCCCGGGCGTTCCGGTTGACGTTGAGCCCCAACCAGGTTGGCACGACTCCTCGCTGTCGTCCGGACGTCAGGATGACCGTGATTCCGTACGCGAATGCCAAGCCCGCAATCCCGACGAAGAAGATTGAGAACGGCCGCGTGTCGCCAAATGTCCAAGACGTCTTGGCGGTCGTGAGGTATATGCCTGAACCGGCCGCCATGTATAGGGCGTCGACCCCGAGTCCTGACCTGAGCATCTGCCGGAAGCGCGGTCGCCGTCGGCCTGGTGTCGACCATGGCGGTCTTCGCCATTTGCCGCCAAGGGCGGGGGGTTGAGCGCTGCCGGGCCCCTCCATGTTGTACAGCGTAACAACAAAAGTGGAAGTCTTTGGGTAGGGGCCACCGCCGGGCGCGCGGCCGCGGCGATGTGGCAGCCTCGAAGCCATACTGAGGCGATCGGCGGCCGTCAGCCCCTTGAGGTGTTTTGGCAAGCGTGTACCCGTTTGAGCGCTTCACCGAGGCCGGCAAGCGAGTTCTGACGCTGGCACAGGAGGAGGCCGAGCGGGGCCATCACAGCTACATCGGGACGGAGCACATCCTCCTCGCACTGCTTCGCGAGCACAACACCGTCGCAGGCGAGGTGTTGCACCAGCTGAGCGTCGACGTCGCCGACGCTCGCAGGATTATCCACACGACGCTGGGTGCCAACGAGCGCATCATCCAGCAGATCATCCCGACATCGCGCGTGAAGAAGGTCATCGAGATTTCCTTCAAGGAGGCACGCGAAATGGGCGATGTCTCCGTTGGTACTGAGCACCTTCTGCTCGGATTGCTTGTCGAGGGTGATGGTATTGCCGCGCATGTGCTGGAAGATCTGGGGGCCAGCCTCCAGAACGTCAGGACTCAGATCGAGGCGGTGCGGAAGGCCGGCACGATCGTCGAATCGGGCGAGGTTGTCAAATCGTCCACCGATCAGGTTTTCGTGGAAGATCGCCCCGCAGGGCGGCCGTCGAGCGCACTTCGGCTAGTTCTCTTCGAGCGCGCAGGCGAGACGACCACCGACGGCGGCCCGGTGTACGTGAACCCGGTGGATGTCGTGCGAGTGGATCCACTGAGCGACGACAAAACGTCGATCACACTGCGGCGCAACGACTCATCGACACTCGTCGTCCGTGGACCGATGAGCGAGGTGGCCCGCCGGCTGTTGGAACAGTAGCCGCTCGCAAGCCGACGGCGCTCGCGTACACCGTCGAACGCTCCGGCGGCAACCTAAACCCACTCGGCCGCCTAACAGCCACACCATCTGACTCGACCCGCCACCAGCCTCCAGCAGGCACGTCCACGGAGCCGAAAGAGCTGCTGTTGGGGAAGGATGGAGGTACTCGACGTAGGCCGCGATCTCAGCCCGATCTCAAGGCCGGTGAGACGCGCATTGACATCGCAGAGGTCATAGGTTCGATCCCTATTGCGCCCACCACCGGTTTTGGGGTTTAGGCGAGCGTGTCTTCGTGCCTTTCCGAGTGCATGAGCGGCACGTACGAGATGCCGATGATTGCTCCCTCGTCGGACTGCAACCGGGCGACGGTCTGTCCCCATGGCTCGGTGCGGGCTTCGTGCAGGACCGTGAACCCTCGCCGTTTCAGATCGTCCGCCGCGGCCTGGACGGCATCCGCGTCTGCCACTTCGAACTCAACGCTGGCCTGCGGGATCGGCCGCCCCGCCGGCCAGTCCGGACTGCCGAAGCACGCTTGAGCGGCTTGGTTGAGGGGCCAAACGCCGAAGGATTTGCAACCCTCGATGCTCTCGCTGTGCAGGTAGCCGTCGCCTTCGCTGGTGAGGGGAAGGCCGAGGGCGTCCACGTACAACCCTCGGCTTGCGTTCGGGTCTGGCGTGATAACCGCGACGCTGGTGATGAACTGGACTTCCATAACGTCACCTCTGTGCGTTCTCTGTCGGTCGTGTCACTCTCGCATAGCGGTACCAGGCGGGTCGCTACAGTTGCGCGGGTGTCAAGTGACAGCACCGACGAGGCGCGCCGTGGCGAGGAAGTGCTACCGCTCGCCTGCGGTTTGAGCTGTTTGTCGATGACGTCGAAGCGTCGGTTCGCTTCTACGGGGCAACCCTCCAGCTCACGCCTCCGGAGACCTGGTCCGCCGAGGGATATGTTGCACTGAAGAGGGGCGTTGTCAGGATCGGCGTCCAGAATCACGCAAAGCTGCCCGCCGACCACCACTTCAGTCACGAACGCCTCGCCGGCCCGCGAGGCGTCGGGGTGGAGATCGTCATCGAGGCTGATGACGTTGATCGTGCGTACGCGCTGGCCCGTGGAGAGGCCGAACGCCACGGTGGAAGGATCGAAGCGCTCGACGACCGACCATGGGGCGCGAGGGACTTTCGCCTCGTGGATCCTGACGGGTACTACGTGCGTGTCACTTCTCGCAGCGCCCGCAGCTAGCCGCCCTGTCTTGCCGAAGATCGGCCTGACGCGATCACGTAGGCGCGCGGCGTCTGGTCAGCGATTGCGCCTTATGGGGCAGACGTGGGGGAGGAGGCATGCTTCCGCGCTCGGGCTTCGTTGTAGTGGGTCTGGCACCACGCGACGGTGGTCGTGGGTCCAAACGGCCACAGCTGACGTTTGGACCGCGCGTGCCACGTCGCGCGGACGGCTTCTCCGCCACAGACTCTGCAGCCCTTTCGCATGGCAGCCGGTCGATCGCGCATCACCCAGACCAGGTACCGGAAGTACTGCAAGCGGCTGAACATGACAAGGGCGACAAGCACCAACGCGAACACGCCAACTCCGACCATTGTCCGAGCCTAGGACGTGTACCAGCTCGGGCCTGTGACGAACGGGTAGCAGAGTTGGCGGGGAGGTGCGGGAGGCGGTGCTCGTGCCGGTGTTCTTGCGATATGGTGGCTTCGCGCGGTTCGTTGTTATTGCCAGTCATGGCTGCAACATGGAGTCTGACGCGATGACGTTGTCCGTGCTGAGGGCGCTGTGGCTCGGTACCGTGGCGAATATATGCTGTGTACTCGTTCGTATGACCGCGCTCGCAATACCTGAGGTTCCGACCCGTCTCCAGATGGCCGTCGATGCGCTCGTCGCCGAATCCATTGACACGTTCTCGACCGAGACGCTTGGGGCGGACCTGGTCAATATCCGGCGTTCGATCGATCGCCTCGAGGCGGAGTTCCTGCGTCGTCTGCACCGCTTCCACAACGAGCGCGGCGCCCAGAGCGATGGTGGCGGGACCACGGTGTCCTGGTTGCGCCGAAGCTGTGGGATGACCGCCAAGGCAGCCGCGTATCGCAAGCACCTGGCACGCACGCTTGGGGAGTTGCCGGCAACGCTGGACAGCGCCCGGCACGGGCGCGCCTCCTTCGGCAACGTGGCGATGATCGGCCACCTCGCCGGGGACGTCGGCCTCGAGTTGGTGGCCCCGGTCGAGCACGTCCTCGTCAAGGCGGCGGAGACGTACGAGCCCGCAGCCATGCGCATGCTCACGGAGGCAACCCGGCTCCGCCTCGATCCCGACGGGGTGCTCGCCGACGACCAGCACGCCCACGAGCGGCGCTGGTTCGAGTGCGAGCAGACCTACGGCAGCGTCTTCGCCCTGCGTGGCGAGCTCGATGCCGAGAGCGGCGCGCTCCTCAAGACCGCCATCGATGCGCTCAGTCACGGCATGGCTCGGGGCGAGACGCGCTCGCCGTCCCAACGTCGCGCCGACGCGCTCGTCGAACTGGCCGCCATGCAGCTGCGCGCTGGTGACCATCCCGATGTGCACGGGCAGCGGCCCCATCTCACGCTCACCGTGAGTGCCGAGACGCTGCGTGCTGACGCGGGTGCCGATGCGGCGCCGGCCATCCTGAGTGGGGTGGGGCCGATCCATCCGGCGACCGCGCGGCGGATCGCCTGCGATGCCGTGCGCACGGTGGTCACCGTCGCGCCTCCGGTCCCGACCGCTGACCCCGCCTGGATGCGCGTCAACGCGCCGGTGGTGCCGCTCTCGGTTGACCGGGCCACGCGCACGATCCCGGCCCACCTGCGCACCGCACTCGCCCTGCGCGACAAGGGCTGCCGCTTTCCAGGCTGCGACAAACCCCCGCGCTGGACCGACGGCCACCACATCATCTTCTGGCGTGACGACGGGCCCACCGAGCTGGACAATCTCGTCCTGCTCTGCCGGACGCACCATCGCACGGTGCACGAGGATGGATGGCGCATTCACATC
>DATDID010000033.1:0-2311 GCA_036521195.1 Candidatus Dormiibacterota bacterium | reverse complement strand
GCGGAGCGGCTCTTCGACTTTCCGGTGATCGGATCCCTGGAACCCGCCGACGCTCGCACCGCGCTTGCGGTGCCCGCCGAGGAGAGCGGCGCATCCATCGACGACGATGCGCTCGACATGATGGTGGCGCAGTCACACGGGTACCCGTACTTCCTGCAGGAATGGGGATACCACGTCTGGAACGTCGCGCCGTCGAGCCCGATCACCGCCGACGACGTGGAGCGCGCCGCGCCGCGAGTTCAGGCCCAACTCGACCAGAACTTCTTTCTCGTGCGCCTCGACCGCCTCACTCCCAAGGAGCGTGAGTACCTCGTCGCCATGGCCACGCTCGGTCCCGGGCCGCATCGATCCGGCGACATCGCGGCACGGCTCGGCGTGCGCGTCGAGACGGTCGCGCCACGCCGATCGGCGCTCATCGCGAAGGGCATCCTCTACAGCCCTGCGCACGGCGACACGGCCTTCACCGTGCCGCTGTTCGACGACTTCCTGCAACGCGTGCTTCCGGTGCCCTGAACCATGGACGTGTCGCCAGCGTCGCGGGGTAGCCTTGCCGGGCTCGTGAAGACCCCGCTGCGCATCGGCAACGCCTCCGGTTTCTATGGCGACCGGTTCTCGGCCGTCCGCGAGATGCTCGAAGGCGGCCCGCTGGACGTTCTCACCGGCGACTATCTCGCCGAGCTGACAATGCTCATCCTCGGCCGTCAGCGCATGACGCATCCCGAACGCGGCTATGCGGGAACGTTTCTGCGTCAGATGGAGGAATGTCTCGGGATCGCACTCGAGCGCGGCGTGACCGTCGTCACCAACGCCGGCGGCCTCAATCCCAGGGGGCTCGCCGCCGCACTGCGAACGCTTGCCGACCGCCTCGGATTGCACGTCAAGATCGCGCACGTCGAGGGCGACGACCTGCTCGCACGCGCGGCCGAACTGGACCTCGGCAGCCCGCTCACCGCCAACGCGTACCTCGGCGGCTGGGGCATCGCAGAATGCGTGCGCTCGGGCGCCGACGTCGTCGTCACAGGCCGGGTGACCGACGCGAGCCTGGTGGTCGGCCCTGCAGCCGCGCACTTTGGATGGGGCCGCGACGACTGGGATGCGCTGGCAGGGGCAACCGTCGCAGGCCACATTCTGGAGTGCGGTGCGCAGGCGACCGGTGGCAACTACAGCTTCTTCACGGAGCTCGATGTTCGGCATCCGGGGTTTCCGATCGCCGAGCTGCACGCGGATGGGTCATGCGTCATCACCAAACATCCGGGCAGTGGTGGCGCCATCACCGTCGAGACCGTCACGGCTCAGCTCCTGTACGAGATCGGCGCTCCTCGCTATCTCGGCCCGGACGTCATCAGCCGGTTCGACACGATCACCCTTGCACCGGATGGCGCAGACCGCGTGCGCGTCAGCGAAACGCGCGGCGAGCCACCGCCTGCAACGCTCAAGGTGTGCTGCAACACGCTCGGCGGATATCGCAACGACGTCGTCTTCGTGCTCTGCGGACTGGACATCGAGCGTAAGGCGGCGCTGGTGCGCGAGCAGATGGACACGGCGCTCGCGTCCCGCATGCCGGAGCATGTTCGCTGGACGCTGGCGCGGACGGATCACGCGGACTCTGCTGTCGAGGAAGAGGCAAGCGCGCTGCTGCACTGTGCTGTGCGTGACGTGGATGCCGAGAAGGTGGGCCGCGCGTTCAGCGCGGCGGCAGTCGAGATCGCCCTGGCGAGCTATCCCGGCTTCCACCTCACCGCGCCACCGGCTGACACCTCGCCGGTCGGCGTGTACAGCGGGCGTTTCGTGCCCGCAGCAGCCGTGGAGCAAACAGCAGTCCTCGCCGACGGCACGCGCGTCGACATCGCGCCGGCACCGCTCAACGCGGCGGTGATGGACACCGATGTCTCGTCCCAACCTCTCCCGCCACCGTTGCCGCTGGGACCCACATCGCGCCGGCCGCTGGGCACAGTCATCGGTGCTCGCAGCGGTGACAAGGGAGGCGACGCCAACGTCGGCGTCTGGGCTCGAACCGATGAGGGATGGCGATGGCTCGCGCACGGGCTCAGCGTCGAAGCGCTGCAGCGGCTGCTCCCCGAGACGGCCGGACTCGATGTCCGGCGCTACGCTCTGCCGAATCTTCGAGCGCTCAACTTTGTCGTCGAGGGTCTGCTCGGCGAAGGGGTGTCGTCGTCCACTCGGTTCGATCCGCAGGCCAAGGCGCTCGGCGAATGGTTGCGCTCTCGCACCGTCGACCTTCCGGAGGGAATCTGATGTCCGAGACCGAACTCGTCCACCTCACCGTCGATCGCGGCATTGCGACGATCAC
>DATDID010000032.1:0-33581 GCA_036521195.1 Candidatus Dormiibacterota bacterium | reverse complement strand
CGGCGCTGCTCGACATCCCGGTCCTCGCCCGATCGACCGTCGATCCCAGTTCGCAGCTCGGGGCAGCCCTGGTATTGCTCCGGCTCCTGGTCGGCGTGCCCATCGGGGCGATGGCCGGGGGCTTGCTTTCCCAGCGCCTCGGCAATCGCCTGGTCGCCGCCGCCGGCATGGCGATCACCGCCGCCGCCTTCCTCGCGATGACCCGCTGGACGGCCACGACCCTCGGCGATCCGTTTGGACCGGGCTGGCTGCATCCGAGCGACCCGGTGCTGGTCGCCTGCGGTCTGGGATTCGGCCTGGCGATCGCTCCGGTCAACGCCTCGATGCTTGCCTCGGTGCGCGAGCAGATGCACGGACTGGCGTCGGCGCTGGTGGTCGTGGCGCGCATGATCGGGATGCTCGTGGGCATCTCCATCCTCACCGCGGTGAGCCTGCACGTCTTCTATACGACCGCGGCAACACTGCCCGCACCGCAGGCGCTCTGCCCGTCGTCCCCGCTCGATTGCCCCGCGTACGAGCAGGGCGTCACCGACGCGATCGTCACGGAGTTGCACACCGTGTTTCTCGGAGCCGGGATCTGCGCGGCGCTCGCCGCACTCCTCGCCGCGCTCCTTTTGAGGACGAAGCCCTCGCAGCTCCGCCCGGCGCTGTCATGAGCGGCACGATTCGCGAGGTACAGCCGGAGATCCTCGCGCTCGAGAACGTCCTGGAAGCGATCGGCACGGCGGCGACCGCGCTCAACATCGAGGCATACCTCGTCGGCGGTTTCGTGCGCGACCGCTTGCTTGGCGGTCCACCGAGCAAGGACATCGACCTGGTGACCGTGGGCATCGACCCGATGCCGCTGCTGGCCGCTGTGGCGGACGGGTTCGGCTGGCACCAGCCCGAGCGTTTCGAGCGCTTCGGCACCGCGCAGATCCGGGGACCGGGCTACGTGGTGGAGGGCGTTCGCGCCCGGGCGGAGCGGTACGACCCCGAGTCGCGCAATCCCGACGTCCGTCCTGGGACGCTCGACGAGGACGTCATGCGCCGCGATTTCACCGTGAACGCGCTCTGCCAGACACTCGAAGGACGGGTGATCGATATCACCGGGAAGGGCATCACCGATCTCCGCGCCGGCATCCTGCGCACGCCGCTCGACCCCTCGATCACGTTCGAGGAGGACCCGCTGCGGATGTACCGCGCGGCGCGTTTCGTGGCACAGCTCGGCTTCGTCCTGGCACCCGGCACCATCGAAGCGATGCGGGCGCATGCCGCACGCACCGCGATCCTCTCGATCGAGCGGATCAGCGACGAGCTTCGACGCATGCTGACCTCCCGTCACGCGGGCGCGGGCATCAACGTGCTCCGCGACGCGGGTCTGCTGGAGTTCGTGCTCCCGGAGCTGCTCCCCGCGATCGGTGTCGAGCAGGGCGGCTTTCACACCTTCGACGTCTTCGACCACACCGTCGCGGCTGTGGACGCGGCGCCGCGCGACCTGGTGACGCGCACGGCGGCGCTGCTGCACGACATCGGCAAGCCTTCCACCCATGTCGTGGCGGCCGACGGGAAACACACCTTTTACGACCACGCGCAGGTCGGAGCCGATATGGCGCACGACATCCTGACCCGCTGGCGCTACAGCAACGACGAGATCAGCGCCGTGAGCCGGCTCGTGCGCCTCCACCTCCGGCCGATCCAGTACGAGCGCGAATCCTTCGGCGACAAGGCTGTGCGTCGGTTGATCGTCGATTCGGGCGAGTTGCGTGGCTCGCTGCTCGACCTCGCGCGCGCCGATACCACGGCATCGGCATACCCGACACTCGCCGAGCTCGACGAGCTGCAGGAGCGCATGGACCGCCTGGACGAGGGCGGCGCCGTCTCGGCAATGCGCGACCCGCTGACCGGCGACCAGCTCATGGTGCTGGCTGGGCGAGGCCCGGGACCGTGGGTCGGACGGGCAAAGAACGCGATCCGGGACGCCGTCGTCGAAGGGACGATCGCGCCGGGCGACTCCGACGGCGCGCGCGCCTGGCTCGAATCGCATCGGGAGTTGCTGAGCGACGACTGAACGCACATGCGTGCCGTTCGTCCGAATTCGGGGGTGACGGCAGGCGAAGTACAATGCCGGGTCCGAGATGTTGAGCAAACTGCGTGGCGCCAAACGCCTCTTCGTCGACCTGCCGCGCATGCTACGGCTGGCGTACTGCCTCATGTTCGACGACCGCGTGCCGAGCTACATGAAGTTCGCGTTCGGTGGCGGGCTGGTGCTGATCGCGTTGCCCGTGGTGGATCTTCCCGAGTCGCTGCCGGTCGTGGGAGAGCTCGACGTGCTCGCGTTGAGTTTGCTCGCGACCCGCGCGTTCATCGCGGCGTGCCCGCGTGCGGTGGTGGCCGAACAGGAGCAGCTGATCACGCTCCGGCGCAGCAAGTTCGATGATGATGTGCGCAGTGGCGAGCGGATCGCGATGATGATCTATCGGCGACTCCGTCCCGATGAGCAGGAGGCAATGTCGTGAAGGTGCTGTTTTTGAAGGAAGTGGCAGGAACGGCGAAGGCCGGCGATGTCCGTGAGGTCACGCCCGGGTACGCCCGCAACTTCCTCTTTCCCCAGCACCTCGCGGTGGTGGCCGACCAGAACCGGATCGACCAGATCCGCCGGCGCGAGGAGGCGACCCGCCGTCGCGTCGAGAAGGCGCTCACCGATGCCAGGGAGACCGCGCAGCGGCTCCGCAAGCTGACCGTCACCGTCTACGCCAAGGCCGGCGAGGCGGGCCGGCTCTTCGGCACGGTCACCACCGCCGACGTCGCCAAGCAGCTCAAGCGCGAGGCAGGCATCGACATCGACAAACGCAAGATCGAGATCGATCCGCCCATCCGCTCGCTCGGTCCACACGAGGCGAGCATCGAGCTGCATCCGGAGGTCAAGGAGACTCTCAAAGTCGTCGTCGCGGCGCAATGACCTCCATCCCGCCCGCCGAGGTCATCGGGCGCGCAACGGGCGCGAGTGCGGCGATGCGGGTGCCCCCGCACGACAACGACGCTGAGCAGGCCGTCCTCGGCGGCATCCTCATCGACCGCGACGCGATGGCGGCCGTGCGCGACGTGCTCGAGCCCGAGGATTTCTACGCCGAGCGTCACGCCGTGTTGTATCGCGCAGCGCTCGCTCTCGACGACCGCGGCGAGGCCATCGACACCGTCACGCTGCGTGATCAGCTCGACCGCGGTCCCGGAATCGGACGCGCCGGTGGGATGGACTACATCGCCGAGCTGTCGCTGGTGGTGCCCAGCTCCGCGAGCGTTCGCCACTACGCGGACATCGTCATCTCGCACGCGCTTCGCCGCCGCTTGATCGCGGCCGGCAGCGAAGTCAGCCGGCTCGGCTTCGACAACACCACGGCGGTGCAGGAAGCAATCGACCAGGCGGAGCAGACGGTCTTCAAGATCGGCGAGGAGCGGCGCGGATCGGACGTCCGCAACATCGCCCCCGTCGTGCGCGAGTGGTGGGACACGCTCGAGAAGCGGATCGAGCACAAGCAGCTCGTGACCGGTGTGCCCACCAACTTCTCCAAGCTCGACGCCCTCACCCAGGGGTTGCAGCCCGGCGAGCTGATCATCCTCGCGGCCCGACCTGCGGTCGGCAAGACGTCGTTCGCGCTCAACATCGCCCGCAACGCGGCGGTGCTCGCGGGCAAGCCGGTCGTCGTCTTCTCGCTCGAGATGTCGCGTCAGGCACTCGTGCAGCGGCTCATCTGCAGCGAGGCGCACGTCGACGCCTACATGCTCCGCACCGGTCAGGCGGACCCGATGGCGTTCCAGAAGATCGCCAAGGCGATGGACACCCTCACGCACGCCGACCTGTGGATCGACGACTCGCCGGGTCTGCCCATCAACAGCCTGCGTGCACGCGCCCGGCGGATGAAGGCGCAGCACAAGATCGAGCTCATCGTCATCGACTACCTGCAGCTCATGCAGGGCGGCCGGCGCGACTCCCGTGTGCAGGAGGTCTCGGACATCTCGTCGGGCCTCAAGGCGATCGCCAAGGAGCTCGACGTTCCGGTGCTGGCCCTCTCGCAGCTCTCACGCGAATCCGAGCGTCGCGAGAACAAGCGGCCGCAGCTGAGCGATCTCCGCGACAGCGGCTCGATCGAGCAGGACGCCGACGTGGTGCTCTTCCTCTACCGCGAAGGCATGCACAACCGCGAGATCGACCGGGCCAAGACCGAGTTGATCGTGGCCAAGAACCGCAACGGTCCGGTCGACGACCTGGACCTCGTTTTCATCGCGGAGGAGACCGCGTTCCGGGAGCCATATCTGGCCGGCGAGTAGCTTCGCTGCGCGGGTGCCGTCGCAGCGCTCTGTCGAAGTGTCACGTTCCGGACAATGAGGCGACGACACAGGGACAACCCTGGTTCAATGAGTCCCGTGCCAAGCGCCATCCGAGTCCTCCGCGCCGTCATGGGTTCGCCGTGGACCCGCGTGACCGGCACCGTGGTCGGGCTCGGGATCCTGGCGCACGCGATCAACATCCCCCAGGCCATCGTCAGCCTCAGCCGTGCCGATCCGCTCTGGATCGCCGCAGCCCTCGGGCTCACGATGCTCGCCGTCGCCGCCAGCGTCGTGGAATGGGGTGTCCTGCTGCGTACGTCGGGCGCCCAGGCCGCCGGGGGTGGCCGTCACGCCATCCTCAGCTGGCGCCGCCTGAGCTCCTCGTATCTGCAGAGCCTGTTCTTCACCCAGATGCTGCCCGCCGGCGTGGGTGGCGATGCCATGCGGACCGTCGAGATGGGACGCCAGGTGGGCCACGGCCACGTCATCGCGTCGCTTGCCGGCAGCCGCATGGCCGGCATGCTCGGCATGACCTGCTGGGGCATCGCGGCGGCTGTCATCCTCCGGGCGCTGCTCGGGACCGGGGTCGTCGTTGTCATCGCCGCGCTCGCGGTGGGCGTCATCCTCATCTGGATGCTCGCGCTCAGCGCGGACCGCCTCATGCCGTATCGCCTGCTCACCCGGGTCTCCGGCGCGATGAGCCGCGGGATCCGGTCGTTCAGCGAGGCATTCGCCGGCTATCGCAAGCACCCGCACGCGGTCGCCCAGTCGCTCCTCGTCGGCGCCGCGGGCTGGGGATTCAACCTCCTCGCGTTGAGCGTCGCCGCTCGCGCGATCGGCGTCGACCTCAGCTGGACGGTCCTCGCGGTGTGCGTCCCGATCACGTTGCTCGTGGCGCTCGCGCCGTTCAGCATCAACGGGCTCGGGCTGCGCGAAGGCGTGCTCGTGGCCCTGCTCTCCCGGAGCGGTGTCTCGGTGGCACATGCCGGTGAGATCTCGCTGCTCATCGACCTGCAGATGGTCCCGTTCGCGATCCTCGGCGCCGTGCTCTGGTCGCGCCACCGGCGGAGCGCAAAGGCACTGGCGCCCGTGAACGAGGTGGTGATGACGACCGTGCAGGACGCTGCCCCCGCGTAGTTCTCGGGCTCCGGCACTAGACTTCAGCGGCGTGACCAGGCACTTCAGCGACTTTCTCGCGGCCCATGCGGCCCGGATCGCCGATTTGTGGGCACGGCAGACGGCATCGACCGACCCCGGACAGCCGGTCGATCGGGCCCGCGGGCCGCGACAGTTCGTCAATGCGGTTCTCGTGGCGCTGAGCGCGGACGACTTCCGCCCGCTGATCGCGTACCACCACCTCGATGCCGAGACGAGCGTGGAGCGGCGGCTCGAAACCGCGCTTCGCAATCTGAGCGCCCTCCGCCAGGCGAGCGCCGAGGCTATCCGCGAGGAGCGCCTCGATCCCGAAGAGGCGTTGGAGCTCACGGCTGCAACCGCCGACGACCTCGACGCCGTCGGGCATCGTCTCGCCACGACGAGCGTTTCCACTCTCGAGCACCGGTTGTCGAGCGCGACCTCCGAGTCGTCGGCCCGCGGTACATCGCTGTCGATCACGATGCACGAGCTACGCCGTCCGCTGACGATCCTGAACAGCTACGGCCAGCTGCTCAGCGCCGGCATGCTCGGTGAGCTCCCGGAGACGGCGATGGTGGCGATCGAGGGGATCACCGCCAGCACCGAGATGATGGTGCGGATGGTCAACGCGCTCGCCGAGCTGGCGCGTCTCGAGGACCCCGACGACCACCTCGCCCTCGAGGTGATGGACGCGGACGAGGTCGTCGACGAGGCGATCGAGCATGTGGCGATGGAGGCGAAGCTGCGCGAGGCCACCATCACCAGCGAATGCGAGCGGGGGCTCAAGCTCAAAGGCGACCGGCGGCGGCTCATCCTCGCCCTGACCAACCTGCTCGGGAACGCGGTGAAGCACGGTCCGACCGGTTCGGCCATCGAGGTGATCGCGGCACGCGAGGACGGTGCGGTGCGGTTCACTGTTCGCGATCATGGAGCCGGGTTCCCTATCGCCGACACGCCGCATCTCTTCGACAAGTACTTCCGCTCGGTCGCCGAGCGGCAGCGGAAGGTACCGGGCAGCGGCCTCGGCCTCTACATCGTCCGCACGGTCGCCGAGCGCCACGGCGGCAGCGTGGCTGCGCGAAGCCAGCCGGGCAGCGGCGCCGAGTTCGACATGACCATTCCGCTCGCCGGCGAGGACGCGGCGTCGTGAGCGGCGCAGCGACCCGGACCGAGCGCGATTCGATGGGTGAGTTCGAGGTCCCCGCCTCCGCCTATTACGGCGCCAACACGATGCGGGCCAAGGTCAACTTCCCGATCAGCGACCTCCGCCTGCCGCGCGGGTTCATCCGCGCCATCGGGCTCATCAAGCAGCAGTCGGCGATGGTCAACCGCGAGCTCGGGCTGCTCGAGGAGGATGTCGCCGGAGCGATCATCCGCGCGGCGCAGGACGTCATCGACGGCGCGCTCGACGCGGAGTTCATCGTCGACGTCTTCCAGACCGGGAGCGGCACCTCCACGAACATGAACGCCAACGAGGTCATCGCCAATCGTGCGATCGAGCTCCTCGGCGGTGAGCGCGGCTCGCGGACTCCGGTGCATCCCAACGACCACGTCAACCTCGGCCAGTCGAGCAACGATGTGTTCCCGACCGCGATCCAGGTCGCGGCGGCGGTGTCGATCCACGAGGACGCGATTCCGGCGCTGCGTGCCCTGGAAGCGTCGTTGCGGCGCAAGTCCGAGGAGTTCTGGCCGGTCGTGAAGACTGGGCGCACCCACCTCCAGGATGCGACGCCGATCCGCCTTGGTCAGGAGTTTCTCGGCTACGCGGGGCAGGTCGAGCGCGCCAGGCGCCGTTGCGACGAGGCGATGGCGGCACTGGTGGAGCTCCCGCTCGGCGGCACCGCTGTCGGGACCGGAGTGGGCACCGACCCGGAGTTCCCGCCCAAGGTGATCGCGCTCGTCGCTGCCGACCTCGGCATCCCTTTCACTGAAACCGGCAACCACTTCAGCGGGCAGTCGACGCTCGACGCGGTCGTTTCCGCCAGCGGCGCGCTCCGCGCAGTCGCGGTTGCGCTCTACAAGATCGCCAGTGACATCCGCCTGCTCGGCTGCGGACCGCGTGCCGGCATCGCCGAGATCTCGATTCCCGCGGTACAGCCGGGCTCGTCGATCATGCCCGGTAAGGTCAATCCGGTCATCTGCGAGTCGGTGACCATGGTGGCCGCGCAAGTGATCGGCAACGACGCCACCATCGCCTTCTGCGCGGCCGCCGGATCGCTGCTGGAGCTCAACGTGATGATGCCGGTGGTGGCGTATGACCTCCTCCAGTCGACGGCGCTGCTTGCGGCGTCGGCACGAAATCTCGCCACACAGTGCGTCGACGGCATCGCAGCAACCGACAACGGGCCGGCGCTCGTGGAGCGCGGTCTGATGCTCTGCACGGCGCTCGTGCCGAGCATCGGATATGACGCCGCCGGCGCCATCGCGAAAGAGGCGTATGCGACGGGACGGACCGTTCGCGAAGTTGCCCGCGAGCGAACCGGCCTCAGCGACGAGGACCTGACGCGCATCCTCGACGCAGAGGCGATGACGCGCCCAGGTCGCGAATCCGGGGCAGCAGGCGGCTGAGACTCTCAGGGCTCGCGCAAACGCCGGACACCGCCGGCGGCATTTGCGAGCACCACTGCAGCCGCGCTGACGACGATCATCGCGACGAGGATTGCGATGCAGTACACGGCGACGCTACCGTAGCCGCCGTTGGCGGGATCGAGAAACGGATACGGATAGCGGTTCACGATCGCGCCGCGAATGATCGTGTACACGATCCAGACGAGCGGAAAGCTGAGCCACAGCAAGCCCTGACGCAGGCTCAAACGCGATGACGGCGGAGTCACCAACCAGTCCGCAAGCAGCACGAGTGGCATGAGCTCGTGCACGACCGTGTTGACCCAGCGAATCGCGGTGTCGACATCGGTGTTGGAGAGCAGCAGCGTGAACACGATGCCGGTGATGCTCATGTACACGACCGCCGCCCCGCGGATCAGGTCGAACGCGGTCGTTGTCGGACGGTTCCATCGCACCGCGCCGGCGATCAGCACACCTGCGGCGATGAGGTTGCTGTCGATGGTGAAGTAGCTGAAGTAGCTGACGGGGTTGAGCGTTCCCTGATTCGCGAGGCTGATCAGCTGCGTGGCGATGGCGGCGAGCACGACGGCCGCGAACACGACCCTGATGACAGCGACGACGGACGCGCGGCTCACGGCCGCAGCCTACTCCGCGTCACTCGCGTGCGCATGCGAAGGGCTACGCGAGTCCGAGCGCTTCGATGACGTCCGCGACGCCACCGTCCTCCGGGCGCGCGCACGTGGCGTCCGCCGTGGCGAGAACCTCCGGGCGCGACGACGCTACCGCGACCGCGAAGCCGGCGGCATGGAGCAGCTCGACATCGTTGGGCGCGTCACCGATTGCGATGGCGTCGGCGAGGGTGCAGCCGAATCGCGCGCAGACGATCTCGCATGCGGCAGCCTTGCTCACCTCGCGGTCGAGGATCTCGACGAACTCCGGGTTCGAGCGCGTGACCCGCGCGATGCCCGCGAGCTCACGAGTGAGGAGCGCGCTCGCGCGATCCACCTCGACGGGGTCCTCGATGACGCATGCGGCCTTCGTCGTGCCGCGCGTGAGCAACGGCTCGAGGTCATCGACCAGGCGGAACTGCACACCGCTGATCGACGAGTAGAGGTGAGCCTCGGGACGGTCCTGGTCACAGAGCAGCTCGTCGTCCTGATACGCCTGGTAGTGCCAGCCCTCGCGGCGCGCGAGGTGCAGCGCTCGCAGCGCAGGTTCGGGGCGAAGCTCGCGCTCGTAGATGTGCTCGCCCTGGGCTCCGTCGGGACCGGGCATGCCGCGCACCATCGCTCCCTGGTAGCAGACGAGCGGCTGATCGACACCGAGCTCCAGCGCCCACGGCAGCGCCGAGCGGTACATCCGACCTGTCGCGACGATCACCGGCATCCGTCCCGCGGCCGCTCGCACCGCGTCACGAACACGAGGCAGCAGCTCCTGGCGATAGTCGACGGTGGTGCCGTCGAGGTCGACGACAAGGGCTCGCGGGACGAACGCAGGCCGCGCGCCGGCGGCACGGATGTCGGCCGGCGCAGTCAAGCGAAGGAACGCGTGCGAAAGAGGTCGGCCGGCATCAAACCGATCTTACCCACCCGGGAACGCGTCAATTCGGGGTAGACTGACTCTTGTCTTGCGTTCGTCTTCTCGCGCGCGGTTTGGTAGACCGCTCGCCGCAAGGCCTCGTCCCGCCGCTCCTGTGACGGTTGATGAGGCCCCGAGTACTGAAACCCCCGAGCCGGTGAGCTTCGCAGAACTCTCGTTGAGTGTCGCGATGCAGAACACCGTGGCCGAGCTCGGCTACACGATGGCGACCCCGATTCAGGCGGGATCGCTGCCGTTTGCGCTCGCCGGCCGCGACGTGATCGGTCAGGCGCAGACCGGCAGCGGCAAGACCGCAGCGTTCGGTATCCCGATCATCGAGCGTCTCGATCCTCGTGACGGCCCGGTGCAGGCACTGGCGCTCTGCCCCACACGAGAGCTTGCGGTCCAGGTCCACGAGGAGTTGACTCGGCTCGGGAAACGTCACGAGCTGAAGAGCGTCGCAATCTACGGGGGCGACTCGATCGGCCGCCAGATGGAGGAGTTGCGCCAGGGTGCGCACATCGTCGTCGCCACACCAGGGAGGCTCGGCGATCACATCCAGCGGCGTTCCCTCACGCTCGCGAATGTCCGCATCTGCGTGCTCGACGAGGCGGACCGCATGCTCGACATGGGCTTCGCGCCCGACGTGGAGCGAATCCTTCGGCAGTGCCCCGCGCAACGCCAGACACTGCTGTTCAGCGCCACGATGCCGGAGTGGGTGCGCCGCCTCGCCTTGCGGCACATGCACGATCCCGCGACCGTCGAGATCAGCACACGGCCGGAGATCCCGTCCGAGGTGCGCCAGCTCTACGTGCGCACGACATGGGCCGACAAGACCGATGCGCTCGCGCAGATCCTCGATCAGCCGGACGTGGTCATGGCGCTCATCTTCGTCGAGACCAAGCGCACCGCCGACGTCCTCCAGGCACAGCTCGGTGGGCGTGGCTACCAGGTGGGCCTGCTGCACGGTGACCTCACCCAGCGCGATCGCGATCGTGCGATGCAGCAGTTCCGCGCGTCGCACATCAAGTATCTGATCGCGACCAACGTCGCCGCACGCGGCCTCGACATCGACGACATCTCGCACGTGATCAACTACGACGTGCCGCTGACACCCGACGAGTACCTGCACCGGGTGGGCCGCACCGGCCGCGCCGGCCGTGCGGGCGTTGCCGTCACGCTCATCACACCCAGCGAGATCCTCAAGCTCCGCGACGTCGAGAAGCATGCCCGCACGCACATCGAGCCGGCCACCCTCGCCGAGGACTTCCCTGCGACGGTGGTGAGCGCGCAGGCCTGACCGACGTGAGCGTGCGGGGCGACGCGCTTCCTGCCGTGCACGACACCGGAAGCGGCGACACTGTCCTCTTCCTCCATGCGTACACGCTCGACGCCTCGCAATGGGACCACCAGGTCGCCGCACTCTCCGGGGATTTCCGTTGCGTGCGGCCGGATTTCTGGGGCTGCGGCGAGTCGCCGGCGCCACCGCCGGGCGAGCCCACGCTCGCAGGCTACGCTGCTGCCGTGCTGGCGACGATGGACGCGCTCGCGATCGACCGATTCTCGGTGGTCGGACTGTCGATGGGTGGATACATCGCGTTCGAGCTGTGGCGCCTCGCCGGCGATCGCATCCGCTCGCTTGCGCTGTGCAGCACACGGCCGGGTGTTGACGATGATGCTCGCAGAGACGATCGACTTGTCATCGCGGATCGAGTCGAGCGGGAGCACTCCGTCGAGTCGGTCGTCGAGCCGATGCTCGATCGCCTGCTCGGACCGGCCGCGCGCAACGAGGTCCACATCGCCGACCCCGTTCGCGGACGGATCCGGCGTTGCACGCCCGAGGGGATCGCGTTTGCCCAGCGAGCGATGGCGGCACGCCGCGACAGCGGGGACGTGCTCGCACGCATCGATATGCCGGTGCTCGCGATCGCAGGCAAGCAGGATGCGATCATCCCGCTCGCCGAGGTTCGTACCATGAGTGGCGCGATCTCCGGGGCGCGCCTCGTCGAGCTGCACTGCGGTCACCTCGGCAACCTCGAGGAGCCGCACGCCTTCAACGAGGCACTCAGCGAATTCCTGCTTCCCGCTGGGGCGGTTCGATGAGCTCGCTCCCGGCGGATCTGCTCGCGATCCTCGCCTGCCCGCAATGTCGCGGGCCCGTCCAGGCAGAACCGTCAGCGCTGCGCTGCGATACCTGCCATCTCCGCTACCGCGTCGAGAACGACATTCCGGTGATGCTGATCAGCGAGGCCGACTCGTTCGACCCGGAGCCATCCCCGGGCGCGTAGTCCGACGGCTCAGACGCCGGCGCCGACCGCCTCGGTCGCGACGGAGGCCGGAGCGGCGCAGAAGCCCTCGTAGTCGATCGGCTCGGTGATGGTGGGGTTCTCGCCGCACACGGGGCACTGCGGATCGCGCGGCACCCGGAACTCGCGGAACTTCATCGCGAGCGCGTCGATGTGCAGGAGGCGCCCGGTGAGCAGGTCGCCCGCGCCGGTGATCAGCTTGATGACCTCGGTTGCCTGGAGCACGCCGACGATGCCGGGGAGCACACCGAGCACGCCTGCCTCGGCGCACGACGGCGCCTCCTCGGGCGGCGGCGGCGATGGGTAGCGGCAGCGGTAGCAGGGTGACTGGAACGGCACCACCGTGGTGACCTGCCCCTCGAAACGGAAGATCCCACCGTCCACCATCGGCTTTTTGGCAAATATGGCCACATCGTTCGAGAGGTAACGCGTCGGGAAGTTGTCGCAGCCGTTGACGATGATGTCGTACTGGTCGAAGATCTCGCGAGCGTTCTCGCTGCTGAGGACGACGTTGTGCTCGACGATACGGACGTCGCTGTTGAGCGCCTCGAGCGCGACCCGGGCCGATGCCGTCTTGAGCATCCCGATCCGTGCCTCGGTGTGCAGGATCTGGCGCTGGAGGTTGCTCAGATCGACCGTGTCGAAATCCACGAACCCGATGGTGCCGACGCCTGCCGCCGCCAGGTAGAGGGCCGCAGGACTGCCGAGACCGCCGGCGCCGATGAGGAGGACGCGCGCGTCGAGCAGCTTCGCCTGGCCCTCAGCGCCGATCTCGGGGATGAGCAGGTGGCGGCTGTAGCGCTGCTGCTGCTGCGCGGTGAGGACCTTGGGGACGATGAAGTCGTAGCCCGCCTGCTTCCAGGCGCCGTACCCGCCGCTCATCGAGACGACGTCCGTATAGCCAAGCTCCTGGAGGGCGCGCGCGGCGAAGAGCGACCGCACGCCGCTCTGGCAGTACAGCGTGATCGCGGCATCGCGCCGCGGAACCGTGTCCTCGATGCGCGTCTCGATGAACCCTTTGCTCAGGTGCAGCGCGCCGGGGATGTACCCCTGGTCGAACTCGCTGCGCTCACGGACGTCGATCAGGACGCGCGAGCCGGCTCCGGAGCGCACCTGTTGCGGCGAGATCTCCTTGACGGTTCGCCGCGCATCGTCGAGGAGGTCGCGGGAAGACTTGGCCATGACGCCAGTCTACCCAAAAACCCGACCTAGCCAGTCTGGATTCGGGTTCAGCCCTTGGGGCGGCCGGCCGGTCGCTTCGCCGTGCTGTTGCGCGAGCCCAACGGACGGCCGACGGGACGCTTCGCGGGCGCAGCCGCAGCCGGGGTCTTGCGCGGCCTGCCGACGGGGCGCTTTGCCGGAGCGGCGGACGCTGACGGGGCGGCTGTCGCGGGTCCCTTGGATGACGCCATCGCGGCGAGGATGGTCCGCTCGGTCGCCTCGAGGCGCGCGGCAAGCGCGAGCACGCGGCGGTGGGCGGAACGGGTCGCAGCCAGGGCGTCGGCCAGCGAGACGGTTGCCTTTTGCTTCTTTCCAGGCATGATCGGAGCGACCCTACCATAGACTGCGACGGTGCAACAGGCGAGTTCAGGGCGATTCCTGTCCGATCTGCTCGTCGATGCCGGTATCCCGTCGTCGACGGCGCTGACTGGCGCACCAGTGAGCGTCACCGCTATCGATTTCGACTCGCACGCCGTCACGGACGGAAGCCTCTTTGTTGCGATCCCGGGGTTGCGTTCCGACGGGCACCGTTTCTGCCGGGACGCGATTGCCCGCGGTGCCGTGGCGGTCGTTGCGGAGCACGTGCCCGAGCCGCCGATCGACGCGTCGGTGCCGTTGGTCCTGGTCGCCGACAGCAGGCTCGCGCTCTCGGCGCTGGCCGATGCGTTCGCGGACCATCCGAGCGCGCACCTGTGCGTCGCCGGGGTCACCGGCACCGACGGGAAGACGACGACCGCGACGCTGCTCTGGAACGCGTGGCGGGCCGCGGGGATCGCAGCGGCGTCGATCACGACCGTCGATCGGCGGACACCGGACGGCGTGACCTCGAACCCTTCCCGGCAGACCACGCCCGAGGCGCCGGAGTTGCATGCCGAACTCGCGCGGATCCGTGACCTCGGGTGCACGCATGTGGCGCTCGAGACCTCGTCGCACGGGCTCGAGATGCATCGCGCCGACGACGTGGCCTTCCGCGCCGCGGTGTTCACGCGGATCACCACCGAGCACCTGGAGCTGCACGGCACGCGCGACGCCTACCTCGCAGCGAAGGCACGGCTGCTGGAGCGCGTCTCGCCCCGGCCAGATGGGATCGCGGTGCTCGATGCGGGCGACCCGTTCGGGTTCCCCCGCCTGTCGGCGATCCCGGTCGCCACCCGGCTGACGTACACCGACGACGACGCGGTTCGCGCCGATCTACGAGCACGGGACGTGGTCCCGTCGCCCTCGGGCGTTCGGTTCACCGCCGAGACACCCTGGGGGACTGCGGCGGTGGCGCTGCGCCTGGCTGGGACCTTCAACGTCCGCAACGCCCTCGCGGCACTGGCCTGCGCGTGCGCGACCGGCGGCGATCTCGCGAGTGCCGTGCGAGGTCTCGAGGCCGCCGACGTCGTCACGGGGCGGATGGAGCGCATCGACCTCGGACAGCCGTTCGAGGTGGTCGTCGATTACGCGCACACCACCGATGCGCTCGAGACGGTGCTGCACGAGCTGCGCCGGACGACACGGGGGCGGCTCTGGGCGGTCTTCGGCTCGGCCGGCGAGCGCGACGTCGAGAAGCGGGCGGCCATGGGAGGGGCGGCGGCACGCCTCGCCGATGTGAGCGTGATCACCGACGAGGACCCTCGCGACGAGGACCGGCAGAGCATCCTCGAGGCGATCGCGGGGGGCGCGGTCGCGGCCGGCGGGCGGCGGGGCGAGAACGTGTTCGTGATTGCGGACCGCGCGGAGGCGATCGCCTACGCGGTGGACCACGCCGCTGCCGGGGATACGGTGCTCTGCGCCGGCAAGGGCCACGAGAAGACGATCGAGACCGCAGCGGGTGCGTTGCCCTGGAACGAGCGCGCCGTTGCCACCGCGGCAATCGCGCGGCGGATCAGTTGATCGGCTGCCTGCTCGGAACCCCGTCCCTGCGGGGATAGTCCGCGGGCGTCGGCGAGACCTTCATGATGCGCAAGACGTCATTGGTGGGTGCGCGCGGCTCGCCCCCACCGCACGCCTCGGCGGCTGCCGCGCATGCGGCGAGCGTCGACGGCGCATCGGTGACCAGAGCGCACAGGCTGCCGCCGACCTTCAGCAACGGAAGTGCGAGTTCGCAGAGGACGTCGGGGGGCGCGGTGGCGCGCGAGGTGGCGAGGTCGAAGCTCTCTCGTGTGCCGGCCCGACGCCCCGCCTTCTCGGCGCGAATCGACTCGACCTCCACGTTGCGCAGTCCGAGCATCCCGGCAATGTGGACGAGGAATCCGCTCTTGCGAACGTCAGCCTCCAGCATCGTCACCCGAATATCGGGGCGAACAATCGCGAAGACGACCGCGGGCACCCCGCCGCCCGATCCGATGTCCACGACGCGGCAGCCTGGTGCGGGTGCCGCGACGTCGAGCAGGTCAAGCGCCTGCTCGATATGGCGCGACCACGCCTGCTCGCGGGGGACGGCGGTGAGGTTGAGGTGCGCTGACCAGCGCGCCAGCTCATCGAGATAAGTGTCGAGGGCCGTGGTGGTCGCGTCGGGCAGGGGAGGACGCATCAGCCGAGCCTACATCTAGTCGGAGCCTTACCCGGAGATTCGCGCACGCTGAAGGTGGCGGCTGGGTGACGGTGATTCGATGTCCTTCCCCTCCGGCCCCCTGCATGCGATCATGGGTGCAGCGATGGAGACGACGCCGGAGACCTCCGACAGGTGCGCCCTCTGCCAGAGGGTGATGCTCTCCGTGCTGTACTACGGCGCCGACGGGGAGTCCGTGGGCGGACATCGCATCTGCGCTGACTGTGGACCGCGATCCGTCGTCGAGCTTGTAGCGCCCGACGAGCTTCGCCGGCGCCTCCTGGAGCGCAAGGCCTCCTAGCCTTCTTCGGCACGCCTCGGACACTTCGCCTGCGGCTGTGTCACGCGGCGGTGACGGGCGGTCACGGCGCGATGACATGGCGGGGAGCGCCGCGACACCGATGGGAGACTGGCCTCGATGCGTCACCTCCGGTTTCCGTTCGCCCATCCCCGGCTCGCGGCGGCACTTCCGTTCGCGCTGCTCCTGTCGCTGATCGCGGCGCCCGTAGCGGCGGACCCTCCGGGCGTCACCGGTGCACAGCGGGCGGCCAACGCGGCGAAGTCGGCTGAGCAGAACGCGAAGGACGCAGCCAACAACGCGGACACCGCGCTCCTTCAGGCGAAGGCAGCGCTCGCGGCGGCGAACGCCCACCTCCTCGCACTCAATACACAGATCACCGCGCTGAACGTGACGATCGCCAGCGACACGTCGACGCTTGCGACGGTCAACGACGAGCTCGCCACGGACCGCGGGCATCTCGCCGCGTACCTGCGCCAGTCCTACGAGAGCGGCGGATCCGAGGCGATGCTCGCGTACATCATCTCGGCGAACACGATCGCGGGCGCTATCCAGCGCGACGTCGAGGTGAACGAGATCTCCACCGCGAGCGGACAGCTGGTCACCCGTATCGGCGCCGAGGAGACCAAGGCAGCCAACACGCTCGCCAACGACAACGCCGCACTTGCCGCCCTCGCCTCTGCGCAGGAACAGGCCAAGACCGTGCAGGCCGTGATCAAGGTGCAGGAACAGAACCTGCTCGTCGCCGACGTCGCGGCGCATCGTCAGGTGAACCAGGCGCAGAAGGCGCTGGCCGCCGCCGTTGCCGCCCTTGCCGCAGCCCGGGCCCGCGACGCGATCTATCCGCCGATCGCCGGACCGCTGTTCACTGTCGATACGAATCTCACGCTCCCGAGCGGGGAGACTGCCGCCAGTCTCAATCAGTTCCTCAACGGCTCAGCTTTGGCGGGGCTCGGTGCGAGCTTCATGCAGGCCGAGGCGACGTATCACGTGAGCGCGCGGTATTTCGTGGCGCACGCGATCCTCGAGTCCGGCTGGGGGACGAGCGCAATCGCGCAATACAAGTACAACCTCTTCGGGTTCGGGGCGGACGATGCCAACCCGTACGGCGACGCGATGACGTTCACGAGCTTCAACGCGTGCATCCAGTACGTCGCGCAGTTCATCGCGACGAACTACCTCTCGCCGACCGGTCGGTTCTACCACGGGCCCACGCTGCGCGGGATGAACGTGGACTACGCGAGTGACCCGAACTGGGCGGAGAAGATCGCGAGCATCGCGGACACGATCCCGCCGCTGGCGACGACTTCCTAGCTCAATTACTTCGAGCCGCGGCGCCGGCTGGCCTCGAGGACGCGCACTTCGTCACTCGACAACTCCCGCTCCATTTCCGCGCGTGATTCGCGGTCCAGGGTGTCGGTCACGGCCCACTCGAACTTCACGTGCGTCGGCTCGCTGCGATCGAACTGGACGTTCCAGACGTGACCGGCGGTCAGTGGCAATTCCGTCTCTGGGACGCGAACGTTGATATACAGGGTCTGCGGTTCTATTTCGGGCGCGTGGAGGACGATCTGCGCGGTCACGGCGATCGATGCGTGGTGCCGGCTGGTCTCGGTGTAGCTGACCAGCGTCGCCGTCCCATCGACAGGGTCTTTCATCTTCCCGAACATGGATTCTCCTCGTCCTGAGTCTTTCGATGCCGGTAAGTGTGCAGTCTTTGGGGCGGGCCCACACGTCGATGCGGTGATGCTGTGGCTTCGGTAGCGGGCGTCCGGGTGCTGGGTGTTGCTGCCATGAATGGCTGGAACGGTTGGTGTGTGGGTTCGCTCTGTCCGTGTAAGGTGCCACACATTGTCCGTGGTTGTCGCGAACATGTGTTGTTATATTTTCTCGTATGGAGGCGCGTGCAACACCTGACGTTCCGACGCGGCTGCAGGAGGCGGTTGATTCGCTCGTTGGCGAATCCATCGACACGTTCTCCACCGAAGCGCTCGGCGCCGACATGATCGACATCCGGCGGGCGATCGATCGTCTCGAAGCCGAGTTCCTCCGGCGTCTGTACCACTTTCACAGTGAGCGTGGCGCGCAGACCGATGGTGGCGGGAGCACGGTGTCCTGGTTGCGCCGGAGCTGTGGCATGACCGCCAAGGCAGCTGCGTATCGCCACCACCTGGCGCGGTCGCTCGGTGAGCTCCCGGCAACGCTGGACAGTGCCCGTGAGGGTCGCGCCACGTTCGGCAACGCAGCCATGATCGGCCACCTTGCCGGCGATGTCGGTGTGAAGCAGGTGGCGTCGATGGAGCCCATCCTCGTACAGGGGGCGGAGACGCTCGACCCCGCCCGAATGCGCGCCCTCACGCAGGCCGCCCGGCTGCGCCTCGATCCCGACGGCGTGCTCACCGACGACAACCACGCGCACCAGAACCGCTGGTTCGAGTGCGAGGCGAGCTATGGGGGCGAGTACATCCTGCGGGGAATGCTCGATGCCGAAGGCGGTGCGCTCCTGAAGACCGCCATCGATGCGCTCGCCCACGGGTTGACCCCGGGCGAGACTCGCCCGGCATCGCAGCGCCGCGCCGATGCGCTGCTTGATCTCGCTGCCCTGCAACTGCGCTCTGGTGAACACCGCGATGTGCACGGTCAGCGGCCCCATCTCACGCTCACCGTGAGCGCCGAGACATTGCGCGCTGACGCCGGCGCCGATGCAGCGCCGGCCGTGTTGAGCGGGGTTGGACCGATCCATCCGGAAACCGCACGACGTATCGCATGCGATGCGGTGCGCACGGTGGTCACCGTAGCGCCGGTTGCTGCTACTACTGATCCGGCTTGGGCGTCGGTGAACACACCGGTCGTGCCGCTCTCGGTCGACCGAGCCGGGCGCACGATCCCGGCCCACATCCGCACGGCGCTCGCTCTCCGCGACGACGGGTGCCGCTTCCCGGAGTGCGATGTCAAGGCTGCCTGGACTGACGGCCATCACATCGTCTACTGGAGTGACGGCGGCCCCACGGAGCTCGACAACCTCGTCTCGCTGTGCCGCCGGCATCACCGGCGAGTGCACGAGGAGGGATGGCGCATTCATCTCGCTGACGGGGTGGCCATCGTCGAGCCGCCTCCCTGACGGGCGTCGTCTGACGGGTCGTTTTCAGGACGCGGCGTTCGATCGGGAAGGGGACGCGGCCGCAGGGCTTCGGCGTTCGGAGCCAGCCTCGCGAAACTGCTGACGAACATCAACAGCGCGCCCACGACTGCAGTCACCGCGCCGCCGAGGAAGACGTAGAAGCCTGCCAAGAGGAGATACGGCTCCCCGGGCACCGCTTCGCCCACCTGCCACGTTCCTGGGAGCTTCAGCGCCAACCCAAGCGCCACCAGCGTTGCGCCGACGGCGATGAGGCTCGTGAGCTGTGGGCGCATTCCCCCAAGGTGGGATGCCGCGACGACGCCCAGGGTGACGACGGTCGCAAGGACCAGCCAGACATCGGAACCACTGATGATGTTCACGGTGACCTGGCTGGAAACGTCGTTGCCAGTCTGCAGACCGTCACCCCAATCCCCACCCGTGAACGGCAGGTACGACGCGACGCACATGGCCACGGCCGCGAGCATGCAAAGTACCGCGCCGACGATACCGGTCCATCGCAACAGGCTACGCATTGGAGTCATCGTCGCCTTCTGACCGGTCTGGAAATCGACCGTCACGCACCTGTGGCGCACCGTCAACGCGGCTCATATACTGACCTCGTGATCGGGAAGGTCGCCTTGATGGCACTCACCGCCCTCCAGGGGGGACTGCTGCCCCGACTGCGCACATCACAAAGCCGACAGCGAACGCCACTTGTCAGGTAACCGTGATCTTCACGTGGCATGGCGCAACCACGGCAACGCAGGCAAGCATCACCGCCACGGATGTGGGCCACGGCGGAGTCGGCGAGGCCGAAACCGCTCATGCATCCGGAAGGATGACGATCGTCATCCCAGCAGTCTCGAGTCAAACGAAGACCACCATGAACGCAGTGGGCAAGGTCTCAAATGCCAAGGGCAAGACCCTCGCCGTGGCACGGAGCACCGCCAAGCTGGACTGCGTCTTCGGCTAAGCCCTGTAGGCTCGCCGTGTGCAGCACCCCATCGGCGAACACGCGCTCCTCGCAGACTCGCGCACGGCGGCGCTGATCGATCCGGACGGCAATGTCGCGTGGCTCTGCTGGCCGTGGGTCGACTCGACGCCGCTGCTGTTCTCCATCCTCGATGACCAACGCGGTGGCGGATTCTCCATCCGTCCTGAGCAGCGCGGAGCACGCGTCGTCTCGCGCCGGTATCACGCACGCTCGCTCGTCCTCGAAACCGTCTGGAGCGTCAACGCTGCGCGCCTGATTGTCGAGGATGCGCTCGATCTCGGTGACGATCCGCTGCTCGTCCGCAGGCTGCGCGCCGAGGGCGGCGACGTCGACGTCAGAGTCGCATTTCGGGCACCCACTTGGGACGGCGCACGCGCGTCGACAAAGCTCGCCGGCGAAACACTCGAGGTGACGAGTGGGGTCCGCATCGCCATTCGCGCGGCTGCGGCCTGGACGCTGCATGCAGACAGCGCCGAGTGCGTGATGCGCGTCTCGCCCGGCGAACCCGTCGCGGTGACCCTCGGCGCACCGGAAACCAAGGCGCGCTCTGGAAGCATCGGCTCAACACTCGCGGCGTGGCAGCGGATGGTTCCCGCCGCCCTCAACGCCGACGCGTCTCTTGTCGGCGGCATGCTGGGAACGACCGCGGCAGTGCTGCTGGGGCTCCGCAACCAGCGCGGCGGCATCGTCGCTGCACCGACCACTTCGCTCCCGCAGTGGCCGGGATCGTCGCGGACATGGGACTACCGATATGCATGGCTGCGTGACTCGTCACTCGCGGGGGTGGCGCTGCTGCGGCTCGGACTCGTCGACGCGGCGATTGATCTCGGCACGTTCATCGGCACTGTCGTCACCGCACAGGGGCCGGTACCGTTGCTGCGCGTCGACGGCAGCGCTCCGCCGCGCGAATCGGAGCGCAATGAGCTGTCCGGATATCGTGGCGCGCGTCCGGTTCGTATCGGCAATGCGGCTGCTGGGCAGGCACAGCTCGATGTACCAGGCGAGGTCATCGAGCTTGCGAGTGCGCTCGCCGGACTCCACGCATTGCCGGACGTACTCGCCGAGGCGGTCCCGATCCTCGCGACGTGGCTCACCGAGCACTGGCGCGAGGCCGACAACGGCATCTGGGAGATCCGAGGTGCGCCTCGTCGCTACACGCACTCGCTGGTGACGGCTATGAGTGGCCTGGCCGGCGCGGCCGCACTCGCAGACTCCGGTGCCGTAGCAGGTGACGCGGACGTCTGGAGAGGGGCAGCAGCAGCCGTCGGTGCAGCGCTCCACGGCGAGGGTGCATTCGAGCTCTGCCTCGACGGCGGCGGAGCGGACGCCGCGCTCGCACAGCTGTCACTGCTCGGAGGTCTCGACCCACTCCAATCACGCGCGGACGCAACGCTGCAGCTGATCATCCAGCGCCTCGATCGTGGCGGCCTCATCGACCGCCACGAGCCACAGTCCGACACGATCGACGAGCCCTGCGCGCCATTCGTGTTCCCAACCTTCTGGCTGTCCGCGGCGATGCGATCACGCGGCGGTGACGGATCGCGCTGGTTCGATGCTGCACTGGCGGCGCGTGGGCCGCTCGGCCTGTTCGGTGAGGTGGCCGATCCGCGGGATGGCACCCCGCTCGGCAACTACCCCCAGGTCCAGAGCCACGCCGCGTTCGCGATGGCTGTCATGGCGGACCAGGCGCGACGGTGAACGTCCAGCTTCGAACGTAAGCCGCCCCATTGACCGTGGCCGAGATCCGCGCCGTATAGACAGCACCCGCGATGAGCGGAGCCACCGGGAGCAGGGATGCGGAATTCTCCGTCGACCCCGACGGCGACAGCACGTACGCCGCCAGCACCGCCCCGCTCGGAGACGTGAGCGTGAACGAGTGCATCGACACGCGATCGGCCACGGAGAACGTCACAGTCACCGGATAGCCGGTCGTACGGGGCTTGCCCGCCGGCACCGGATCCGGCAGCTCGTTGTCGACGAACGTGGCCGGAACCTGCGTCTGCCCCGCGCCGGGGTACAGGACTGGCGCTGCCGGCGTCGCCGCCGCGAAACCGAACTCCATGTCCTCCATCGACACAGAGCCGACCTCAGCCTCGCCGTAGCCGATGACGCGCAGGTCGGGGCGCATGATCGCGAAGCGGTGGAACACGCTGTTCACCCACTGCGCAACCGCGGTGCCCGGCGCGCCGCTGTGCGTGATGTCCTCGCCGATCCGCTGATTCGGATAGTCGAACGCTATCGCCCGCGTCCACGGATAGACCGCGCTGTAGCCCGGATCGCCACGCGTCTCCAAGTGGATGCCCAACCCCACAACGCTCGGCGCGAAGTAGTTGAACAGCCAGTAGAACGAATGCGAGAGCGCGCTTGCCGACAGCCGCGAATCGAGGCGGACCGGCGCAAGCCCCGCCGCAGCCCGCGCGCTGTTCACCGCGGCAAGCGCGATCGTCGCATCACCGGCCACCACGGCTGCCGGGTCGGGAAGAACAGGGATGCGCCGTGGCGCCGACCCCGCCGGAAGGTCCGCGAGCACCGCCGCGGTGATCTCCTGGCGCCCGAGCAGTGGCCTGTGTTCGATGTCGGTCGCGATTGCCATGAGATACGCGGCCGCCTCGTCGTCGTACGGATTGGCGCGCAGCGCCTCCTCGAAGTCCGCCACTCCAGCGTTCACGTCATTATTGGCTGCAACAGCCACCTCGCCTGCAGCGTCGAGCACGGTCGAGTCGTGGGGCGCAAGCGCAAGCGCCCGGTTCCAGAGCGCAGTGGCCGCGACGGCATCCGACACGAGCAACGCGTCGTTGCCGAGGCTCTCGATGGTGCCGAGGTCATCCGGTGTCTGCGTGATGGCCGCGTCGAGTGTCGCACGGGCAGCAGCGCTGTCACCGCCAATCAGTTCGGCGTTGACAACTTCGGTCGTGCGATACAGCCAGTGTGGCTGCGCAGCAAGGGCGGCCTGAAATGCCTGCAGCGCAGGCTTGGTCTCACCCAGATCCGAGTCGAGGTTCGCCTGTTCGCGCTGTATCTCGGCGCTGAGATACGCCGTCGGGTGCGCCAGGATCAGGGGAGCTGCGGCCGAGATCTGCGTACGCGCCTGCGCTATCTCGCCGCTGTCGGACAGCGCCTCGGCAAGAAAGAGATGCCCGAGCGGATCGCTCGCGTCCGCCGCGATAGCGGCGTTCCCGGCCGCCACCGCATCGACAATGTTGCCTGCCCAGTCGTCAACCCGGCAGAGCACCGCCTGCGCGTCGGCATCAGCGGCATCCAGCACCACCGCATCACCCGCCTCACGAGCAGCCGCAGCGCCGTCGCCCTCGTAGTTGAGCAACAGAGCGTCGGCAGCATGGACGTCGGCACTGCGCGGCGCCTGAACGAGCAACGCCGAAAAGGCGGCGCCTGCAACCGCGTAGTTGTTCGCGTACATGTCGGCATCCGCCGCCGCGATGCGCGTGGCGACCTGCGCCGCGTCAGGACTGGCCGGCGCGACTCCCCGCTCGCCAATCAGTCCAGTGGCTGACGCGCACGAGGCGCAGAGGAACGCCGCGAGAACAGCGGCTCGAATGACCATCGCTCCAAGCGTCGCACAGGTCCCGCGCCGTCACCCACACGACGAGGCAACGTTCGGAACGCCCGGATCGTGCACCCCGACCGCGACCCCGCCGGGAACGACGGCCACACACTCGATATCGGTCCTGAGTGCGTTGAGCCTCGGGTCCACCGAGAACAGCTTGTCCAGCGAGAGCGCGGAGTCGATCTCCCTGACGAGCGCGTCCCCGAGGAAGCTCGGGACGCCGAGCAGCCCGATGTCGATCTCCGGAACCTGCGCCGCGATCACCGGCCCGGTGGGTCCCGACTGCAGCGACAAGCTGACATGTACCACCGCAGTCGGAGTGAAGGGCCCGAACGAGATCTGCGCCGACGCGACGAGCAGACCGTCTCGAACACGAACCTGCAGGTCGCGGTATCGGCTCGGCTGCGGGTTGTTGGCATCGGCGAGAACGGTGAGGTCCTGCTCGCTGAGGATGACCACGCCGTGCGCGCCCGCCAGGAGCTGGGCGCCCATGGTCGTCGCCAGCGAGACGGCAATGGCGACCTCGTCGCCGCCATGCGACGGCCCGGCAGGTGGGGCGCCGAGCACCGGAGCGGCAAGCGCGCGATCCGCGAGAAACGCGCCACCGGCCATCAGGATGATCAGCAGGATCAGCCCCGCACAACAACCACGGACGATGCCCCGCTCGCCCGAGCGGATCACGATCCCGTCGGTCGTGCCCCGGGCTCGGTCGCGTGCCCTTCGGGCAGTGGGAAGACGGTCAGGCGGGCGCGAGCGTGGCGGCGAGTGAGCGCGGCGCTCCAATACAGCGGGAACTGGCGGTTGGTCTTCCAGCGGCGCGAGAGATCACGGTAGTGCCGCGATCCCGGTTGCCCTGACTGGCCTGGCAGATGCACGCCGCCCGAGGCGTCCCAGTTACCGACGTCGATCACCTGACGCCACGACGGGGCCGAGAGCCGTGTCTCGAATGGCTCACCCGGCACCTGTGACGTGGCCAGAACGGTGTCCGTGTTGCCGCCGACCCGGATCGCATGCGCATTGAAGAAGTATCCAAGCCCGCGCCGCCGCCCGAACGCATGAATGAGCTGGACCTGGTGCACGCGGCCCCAGACGAGGCGCCTCGACCCCCGCCCGAAACGCGTCCGCAGGTCGGTCATCGCATCCTCGAGCGACCGGTTGACGACCTCGGCCCAGGTGGTCGCCCCCTCGAACAACCCGTCGTCACCGCCCTCCCAGCGCTCGATGAGCGACGGCGTGAGCCGCCCGACGAGGTTCCCCGGGTACTGGAACACGGGATGGGAGAGGTCGACGCCCGCGAGGATCCGCCACGCGTTGCCGCAGAGCGGGCTCAACGAGTGCTCCGCGAGCCGCGCCATGAATGCCTCGTAGATCGTGGGCTCGACGCGGTGCGGGTCCATGACGGCGTCCCAGGCGGCGAGGCGGCGGCGTGCGCCCTCCGCGACGGTGCTCGTGCAGGTCATCGAGCTCAGCAGACGGATCACCTGGCGGGCCGGCGGACAGACGAGATCCATCTGCGCACGAGCCATGTACGCGAGATCGACGACACGCTCGGACAGCAACTCCCCGATGCGCAGTGCCCGGTAGCCGGACATGTAATCGGCGCCGATGTAGTGCGGGAAGTCGTCGCCGACGATTCGGTTGTTGGCGGTGATGATCTGCTGGTCGGAGGGGTCGAGCATGCTCGGCATCTCCTCCGGCGTGAGATACCTCGTCCACACCGCGTCGCCGGTCCAGCCCTGCACGGGCAGCCCGCTCGGCTTGCGTTTGCGCACGGGCACCCGCCCGGAGAGGAGATAGCCGATGTGCCCGTCGACGTCGGCGTACACGACGTTCTGCGAGGGAGCGTCGAAGGGGACGAAGGCCTCGCGGAAGCTCTTCCAGTCCGTCGCCCGCTGCAGCCGCAACAGCCCCTCGGCCGCGCCACCGGGCTGCAACGCCGTCCACTGCAGCGCGAGTCCCCGCCAGATCGATCGTTCGGGATCCTCGATGCGCTCGACGATCGGACCGTGGCGGGTGACCACCACCTCCTCGAGGACGTCGGAGGAGCCCTTCACGTGGATGATCTCGCGCAGCCGTCGGGTCGGCTCGAAGCCCCGCTCGGTCCGGAAGCGCTCGCCCGCCGGCGAATCGAATTCCTCGATGACCAGGTCCTGGCAGTCGGCGAATGAGTTCGTGAACCCCCAGGCGACCCGCTCGTTGTGGCCGATGATCACGAACGGCAACCCTGGCATCGTCACGCCAGTCGATTCGAAGTCGTCGCCCGCCTGGATGTGCGCCGCGTACCAGATCGAGGGCATCCCGGGAACGAGATGGGGATCGTTGCAGAGAATCGGCCGTCCGGTCGACGAGCGCTCGCCGGACACGACCCAGGAGTTGCTCATGCCGCCCGCAGTCGGGATCCAGCGCGCGGCCTCGCGGAACATGCCCATGAGCTGCGAGCGGCTGTCGGCACCCCCCGAAGCGCGCAGCGTCGACGCAAGGATCGTCGGATTGGCGTCCGGGTACACGATGTCGAGGCGCGCGGCGTGCTCGGGACCGATGGCGCGGAGCAACTCGAGCCGCTGCAGCTCGGCATCCCAGTTCATGCTCAGGCCGAGCGCCAGCAACTTGAAGGCTGCGAGGCTGTGCATCGGCTCCCATGGCTCGGGAGTGGCGCCGATGAGCCGGTACTCGAGCGGAAGCGGCCGTCCCGACGCTGCGATCGCGTTGACACCGGCCGCGTACGCCTTGAGCATCCGGCGCGGCTCGGGCCCGAGGCGGAGCTCCTCGTCACGGGCGACGCGGTGCAGCCCGACCCTGCGAACGAAGCGGTCGATGTTGACTCCGTCGATCCCGATCAACTCGCTGATGCGGCCGGTGGCCACGCGGCGCGTGACCTCCATCTGCCAGAGCCGATCCTGAGCGTGCGCCACACCCATCGCGAACGCCGCGTCCTCCATCGAGGTTGCCGAGACGTGGGGGACGCCCCAGCGATCGCGGCCGATCGTCACGGGAGCGATGAGGCCCGACATCCCCAGGCGGCCGCGCACCTTGGGCAGGGACACACCGAGGAAGCGATGGCGCGCCACCAGCAGGGCGATACAGAGGACGACCACCAGGGCCGCCACCGCGATGAGGGCAATGATCATTTGAAGCGGTCTGGGAACGTACTACACTCGCTGGCCCATGGCCGCAAGAACACCGCTCTACGAGAGGCATGTCGAAGCCGGGGCGCGCATGGTCGAGTTTGGTGGCTTCGACATGCCGCTGCAGTACACAACCATCCGCGACGAGCACATCGCCGTGCGGACGCGATGCGGATTGTTCGACCTCTCGCACATGGGTGAGGTGCGCTTCAGCGGCGACGGGGCTCTTGAGGCGGTGCAGAACCTGGTTACCAACGACGTGTCGCGCCTCGAGGTGCTCGGTGCCCTCTACGCGGTGATGTGCAACGAGGACGGGGGGATCGTCGATGACGTGGTCGTGTACCGCGATCCGGGTGGCTACATGATCGTGATCAACGCAGCGTGCCGGGCGAAGGATGTCGCGTGGATGGGCGCTCGCCGCGGCAGCGCTGAGTTCATGGATCTGAGCGACGACCTGGCGCTCCTGGCGGTGCAGGGCCCGGAAGCGGTGGCGCTGGTGAACTCTCTCACCGCGGACGACGTCACCGACGTGCGCCCGTTCCACTTCAAGGACACGGATATCGCCGGCGTGCACGGGGGAGTGTCGAGAACCGGCTACACCGGCGAGGACGGCTTCGAGCTCTACGTGGATGCGCCCGACGCGGTCCGCCTGTGGGACGCCCTGCTCGAAGCCGGCGCGCCGAAGGGACTGATCCCCTGCGGGCTCGGGGCACGCGACACGTTGCGCCTCGAGGCCGGCCTCCGCCTCTACGGCCAGGACATGGACGATCGCACCGATCCGTATAGCTGCGCGCTCGCCTGGACCGTGAAACCGCAGAAGGGGGAGTTCATCGGGAGCGGCGCGCTTGCCCGCCTCGATCCCAAGCATCCACCGCGCCGCTTCGCCGGGATCACCCTGGAAGGCCGGGCAATCGCTCGCCACGGCCAGCGTGTGTTCTCCGGTGGCAAGGACGTCGGCGAGGTGACCAGCGGGACCTACAGCTTCACGCTCGACCACTCGATCGCCACCGTGTCGGTGGACGGCGACCTTCCGCTCGACGCGGATCTCTCGATCGACATCAGGGGCACGCTGACCGCGGCGGCGGTCGTGCCTCTGCCCTTCTATCGCCGCCCCAAGGGAGCCTGAACGTGGCCGACCTCTCCAGCTACCGCTTCACCGCCAGTCATGAGTGGGTCCGCGCCGAGGGCTCGAATGCGACTGTCGGCATCAGCGACCATGCCCAGGCGCAGTTGGGCGACGTGATCTTCCTCGAGCTTCCCGAAGTCGGCGCCACGCTGACGGCGGGTGCGAAATTTGGCGCCATCGAATCAGTCAAGGCCGCGTCCGACCTGTACGCGCCGGTCGGCGGGACCGTCACCGAGGTCAACGCCGCACTCACCGATCACCCCGAATTGGTCAATTCCGACCCGTACGGCGAGGGATGGATGCTGCGTCTCGACGGCGCCGCCGAAGGTGGCGAGTTGCTCGACGAAGCCGCGTACACGAAGCTGGTCGGCGCCTGACCTAGACTTCTGGCCGGGGTCAGCTAGCTCAGCTGGTTAGAGCGCGCGGTTCACATCCGCGAGGTCGAGGGTTCGAGTCCCCCGCTGACCACCACCTCGGCTTCGTCCTCTGGCCTCGGGTGCATAGGCAGGCGGAACACGAGCAGGAACGAGACTGCCAGTGGCACGATGCAGGCCAGCGCGGTGATCTGCAGTGCGACGACACCACGTAAGCCGATCTGGCCGACATCGTCTATAACACGAGAAGGTATCGCGTTGAGGTGCGCTCAGCGCTCGAAATAGTTGCCCTCGTCAAGATCGTCGATGAGCCCTGGTTGCGACGGCTGCCATCCGAGCAATGCACGGGTGTGCGCGCTCGACGCCGGGCTGTCGAGGCCGATGAAGCCACTCATCCACGTGAAGTGCGTAGCCGCGTCGGCAGCGGAAATGGGGTCCACCGGTAGGTTGAGGTGACGGCCGATGACCTCGGCGATGTCGCGGATGGGAACACCCTCGTCCGCGACGCCATGTAGCGTCGATCCAGCCGGCGCGTTCTCGAGCGCAAGACAGAAGAGATGCGCCGAGTCGAGACGGTGCACGGCAGGCCAGCGGTTGCTCCCGTCACCGAGGTAGCCCGAGACTCCCTTCTCACGCGCGGTGGCGACGATGGTGGCCATGAAACCGTGATCCCCCTTGCCGTGGTTGGTCGGCGAGAGGCGCACGACTGACGAGCGGATGCGGCGCGACGCGAACGAGAGCACGAGCTCGGCGGTGCCGTGACGCGTCTCCGGACCGGCGCCCAGCCCGACGAGCGCCGGGTCGAGCACGTGCCCGTCCTGCTCCGTCGCAAGCCGTCCAGGGGCGACTCCAAGCGTTCCGGATGCGATGACGAGTGGCCGGTCACTGCCGGCGAGCGCATCGCCGAAGGCTTCGACCGCATGGCGGTCCGCGTCCGCCGCGCGGGCGAACCCGCCGGAGAACGCGGCGTCGTGCATGAACGCGAGGTGGACCACGCCATCGGACTCGGCGGCCGCCTCACGCAGCACGTAGAGGTCTTCGATGGTCCCGCGACGCACCTCCGCGCCGGCGGCTGTCAGCGCCCCCGCGGCGGCGTCAGAGCGCGCCAGTCCGATGACCTGATGACCCGAGCCGATCAGCTCGGCGACGGCGGCAGAACCGATCCAACCGGACGCGCCGGTGACGAAGTAGCGCATGCGAGTTCCTCCAGATGAGCCGGCAACGGTGATGTCATTCACTGACATCAGCATAGCATTCGATGTCAGCGGCTGTCATCAGGTACGATCCCTGGTATGGGCAGGTGGGAACCGAATGCACGTGGCCGGCTGGAGCTGGCGGGGCTCGAGCTCTACGGCGAGCGTGGGTACGAGCAGACGACCGTGGCTGAGATCGCCAGGCGAGCGGGCCTCACCGAGCGCACCTTCTTTCGCCACTTCGCCGACAAACGCGAAGTGCTCTTCGCGGGGTCAGCCGGTCTGCAGGATCTGCTCGTCAGCACCGTCGCCGGCGCCCCGGATTCGGCGAGCCCCTTTGACGCCGTCGCCGCCGCCATCGAGGCTGCCGCCTCGCGGCTGGAGGAGCGCCGCGACTACGCGAGAAAGCGCAATGCCGTCATCGCCGCGAACGCGGAGCTGCGTGAGCGGGAGTTGATCAAGCTCGCATCGCTGGCGGCTGCGATCGCCGCCGAGTTGCGCGAGCGTGGTGTCAAGGAGCCTGCGGCGAGCCTCACCGCTGAAACCGGAATCGCGGTCTTCAAGGTTGCTTTCGAGACCTGGGTCGCCGCCAGCGATCAGGTGGACTTCCCAGCAACCATCCGCGACTCGCTCGAGGCGCTGAAAGCCGTAGCGGCCGGGTAGCAAGCAAGCCCGAATCAGTCGTCGTGGTGGTGGTAATGCTCATGCTCGGACTGGCGCCTGTTGATCTCCGCGAGAGCCTGGAGACCGGCACGCATGCCGGCGAGCTCGGCGGGCGTGATGGCCGCCTCCAGCTCGGCGTCGATCGACACGACCGCGCCGCGAACGGTCTCGGCAGCCGCCCGCCCACGCTCGGTCAGGGAGATCGTCATACGGCGGCGATCCTCGGCGTCGACCTCGCGCGTGAGGTATCCGCGGAGGACCAGGGTGTCGATGAGCTGGCTCGCCGCCTGCTTCGTGACGCCGAGCCCGCGGATCATGTCGGCGGCGGAGCCGCCGAGACGGGCCATCCCGCCGATCACGAACGCGCCGTTGCGAGGGAGATCCTCGTATCCGGCGATCGCAAGGCTCCTCCGGACCGCGTTGCCATAACTTCCGCGCGCCCAGCGCATCAGCGCCGGAATATTGACTTCGACGTCGTCAGGTACATCCGGGACAGGTGCTGCTGGCATGCGCAGAGCCTACGACCGCGGCGGCTTATTAGTCAAGTAGATTGACAGTCAAGTCATGGAACCAACGGCACGACGCCTGCGGGTCAGTTCGGGCCGATCTGGCTCAGGCGCGGCACCAGCTGCTCACCGAGGTCGGCGACGACCTGCTCCGGATCCGGCGGGAGGTTCCGAAGATCGATGAGGGAGACACCGAGCGCGGCGTATTTCTCCATCTCGCGGAGGAAGCCGTCGATGTCCTGCCGAGGATCGCCGCCGCCGTTCATGGTCTTCTTGATCGTGTCGTAGTCGCGGCCCTCGGCTTCGCAGTGCTCCTTGAGCACGTCGAGCTTGCGCTTTACCTCATCGACGCCAACAGCAAACAGGTTGCAGGCGTCCGCGTATCGCGCCACGAGCTTGAGGGTCTTCCGCTCGCCACCGCCGCCGATGAGGATCTTCGGTCCGGGCGTCTGAATCGGTCGGGGTGAGCAGATGGTCTCGGCCAGCTGGTAGTACTTGCCCTCGTACGGCCCGTCGTTGTCGCTCCACATCTGCTTGCAGATCTGCAGCGTCTCCTCGAGCCGCTCGAAACGCTCGCTGATCGGCGGGTACGGCACCCCGAGGCCCTCGTGCTCGCGCTGATACCAGGCAGCACCGACGCCGAACATCGCGCGACCCTCGGAGAGCACGTCAAGCGTGGTCACGATTTTTGCGAGCAACCCGGGGTGGCGGTACGTGACTCCCGTGACCATGAGTCCGAGCGTGAGGCGCTTGGTCTTGCCGGCGACGTACCCGAGCGACGTGTAGCCCTCGAGCATCGGTTCCTGCGGCGGCGCGAACGCCTCCATCTGAAACCAGTGATCCATCATCGTGAGCAGGGTGAAGCCTGCCTCGTCGGCAGCCTGCGCCGTGGCCGCGAGTTTCGGTGCCAGCTGCGTGTTGCCGCCGAGACCGCTGAAGTTCATGAAATGAACGCCGAGTTCCATGCAACGTGACCCTCGTGAGCTGATGCGACTCCCGTCTACCAGAGTAGCGGGATCAGCTTTTTCGTCCGCTCGCAGTAGCTCGCATACGCGGGAAGCTCGCGTCGCAACAGCATCTCCTCCGCGGCGATGCGCCGTTGATATGCGGTTGCGAACAACGCGGCGACGGTGACCACCACCGGCATGCTGCGCGACGTCAGTGCGAACCCCGTCCATATCAGGAGCGAGCCCGCATAGCCCGGGTGACGAACGACGGCGTACGGACCGGAGTCGACGACACGCTGCGCGTCCTCGGTGCGGAGCGTGCGTGTGTACGAACGTCCGAGCGTGCGCATGGACCACCACCGCAACCCGAGCCCTATCGCCTGCAGTCCCACGCCGAACGGCGCTGCTGCGCGCGTCAGTCGCGCGGACCGCGTGCGACGCAACAGTGGCGCAAGGGAAACCGATGTGGCGTATGCAGCGACGATCAATCGAGTCGTGCTGCGGTCATCACCCGAAGCGTCGAGCGCCGACGCCGTCCCGCGCTGGCGCGTCGCGGCTTCCAACGCGAAGAAACCCGCAACCCCCGCGTACCCCGCGAGGAACCAGCCGGTCCCCGCGCTGAGCGCATTGGAGCGGTTGGGTTCAAACACCGCAGCAGCGTGACACCCGGCTGCTAGGCTCCGTGCCATGAGTGACGAGCGTTCCGTCCTGCTGTTCGGTGAGACGTATCACCATCCCAACATCCTGTACCGCACCGGATTCCTCTGCCCTGACCCGGTGGTGGTCGTCGACAACGGCGGGAGCGATACCGTCCTCTGGACGAGCCCGCTCGAGGAGGGTCGAGCCCACAAGGAGTCGACCGCCGGCGAGGTGCGCAGCACGGCGGGGCTCGAGCTTGCGCCGACTCCGGCCGGTGGCAATGAATTCCATGGGTGGGCGAACCTCGTCACCGCAGTCTGCCGCGAGCACGGCCTGAGCGCGGTCGACGTCGACGCGGACTTTCCAACCGTGCTCGCCGACCACCTGCGACAGCACGACGTCGACGTCAGGCCCCGCACCGACATCTACCAGTACCAGCGCCGCATCAAAACCGCGCAGGAAGTCGAGTACATCACCGCGACGGAGAACGCGGGAATGGCAGGCCTGCAGAAGGCGATCGATGTCATCGCTGCGGCGGAGATCCGCGACGGTCTGCTGTACCACGAGGGTCGAAAGCTCACCAGCAAGGACCTCATCTACGCAGTCGAGCGCGACCTCCTCGACAACGGCGACAGCACCGAGGACTCGATCTGCTGCGGGGGCCCGGAATCAGCGGATCCGCACCGCACGTCGAGCGACGTCATTCGCGTTGGTCTGCCGATCGTGCTCGACATCTACCCGTTCGACAAGCACACGCGCTACTGGGGCGACATGACCCGGACGGTCGTGCGCGGCACCCCACCTCCGGAAGTGGACCGGATGTGGGAGGCGGTGCTCGAGGCCCAGCAGGCCGGCCTCGACGCGGTCAAGCCCGGGGCCAACGGGCGCGACGTGCACTTCGCGTGCTGCGAGGTCTTCAAGCAGCACGGCTACGGCTCGCTGGCGAAGCCATACCGCGACATCCAGAGCGACGCGCGATTCATCCACGGCACGGGCCATGGGCTTGGTCTGGAGATCCACGAGTTCCCGCGGATCAGCGAGGCCGACGTGGTGCTCGAGGTCGGCGACGTCATCACGGTCGAGCCGGGCCTGTACGACCCTCGCCTCGGTGGGATCCGGATCGAGGACCTCGTCGTGGTCACCGAGACCGGCTGCCGGAACCTCACAACGCTGCCCAAGACCTTTCATCTGGACTGAGATCGGCTCCTGCTACACTGCTGACGCTCCTCACTCGAGGGGCGTTTCCACATAACGCTTTCCTGCGCCCGGATCGCGACCGCCTGATCACCTCGGCAGTCGCAGCACCCCGGGCGTCGTAAGCCCAGAGGAAAGGAGGTGCCCACGCATGGTGCGTGACTACGAACTGATGTACATCGTCCGGC
>DATDID010000031.1:0-179016 GCA_036521195.1 Candidatus Dormiibacterota bacterium | reverse complement strand
CGGTCATGCGCTCGCCAAGGGCATCGACCTTCGGGCCGCGATGGCCGAGCTCTTCGGCAAGGCGACCGGCTGCTGCGGCGGCAAGGGCGGTTCAATGCATCTCGGGGATCCGGCGGTTGGCATGCTCCCGGCGATCGCGATAGTTGGCGGTGGCAACACTGTGGTCACCGGACTCGGTCTTGCGTTCAAGTTGATGCACACGGACCAGGTTGCCGTGTGTTTTTTCGGGGATGGCGCGACCAACGAGGGTGCGTTTCACGAAGGCTTGAATTTCGCCGCGGTGCGACATCTTCCGATCGTGTTCGCGTGCGAGAACAACCTGTATGGCGCATCGACGCCGTTCAACCAGGTGAGCCTCGTTGCGGACGTCGCGGACCGCGCTGCTGCATATGGCGTGCGGGGAGAGATCGTCGACGGGATGGACGTTCTTGCGGTGCGCGAGGTGGCCGAGCGCGCGGTGTCAGAGGCGCGTGCCGGTTCCGGTCCATCACTGCTCGAATTCAAGACCTACCGGTTTGCCGGCCACAGCCGCGGCGATGTGCGCGGCTACCGCAGCCGGGATGAGGAGGCGGAGTGGCAGGAGCGCGATCCGATCGTTCGTCTTCGCGGACGCCTCGCGGCGCTCGACGAAGTTGCCGTCGATGCAATGGATGCGCAGGTCGAGGCAACGATCGACGACGCCATCGAGTTCGCGCGGAGCTCGCCGCTGCCGCGAGCCGAGGACGCGTTGACGGACGCATACGCCACCGTGATCACTCGCGAGTTGGTGTCGTGACCGCCGTTGCCGCGCCCGTCGTGGCAGAACGCCGGCTTACGATTGCCGAGGCGTTGCGCGAGGCGATCGCCGAGGAGATGCGCCACGACGAGAAGGTGTTCCTCATCGGTGAGGACATCGGCGTCCCCGGAGGATTCGGCGGTGCGTTCGGCGTGTACCTCGGCCTCACCGAGGCGTTCGGCCACGACCGCATCATCGACACCCCCATCAGCGAGAAGGCGCTCGTCGGCGCAGCGGTCGGCGCCGCACTGATGGGGATGCGACCGATCGCGGATCTCCAGTACGCCGACTTCCTCTTCGAGTGCATGGACGAGCTCGTCAACCAGGCGGCGAAGATGCGCTACATGTCGAACGGGAAGCTGAGTGTCCCGATGGTGCTGCGCTGCCCGGTCGGTACGGCGAATCGCGGAGCGCAGCACGGGCAGTGCCCGGAGAGCTACTTCGTGCACGTGCCTGGACTGAAGGTCGTGTGCGTCTCCGACGCGTATCACGCCAAGGGGCTGCTGAAGAGCGCGGTGCGCGACAACGATCCCGTGCTGTTCTTCGAACATAAGTTGCTCTACGGCAGCAAGGGACGCGAGCAGGCCGGCGGCATGGACCTCACTGCGCACGTGCCGGAGGAGGAGTACTTCTTCCCCATCGGCAAGGCGGTGGTGAAGCGCGAGGGCGCGTCGGTCACCGTGGTTGCGACGCACATGAGCCTGTACCGTTCGCTCGCGGCCGCCGAGGAGCTGGCGCAAGACGGCATCGACTGCGAGGTGATCGATCCACTCACGCTGCTGCCGTTCGACGAGGAGACGATCTTTGCGTCAGTGCGGAAGACCGGCCGGCTGGTGATCGCGCACGAGGACACGCTGACTGGCGGATGGGGTGCCGAGCTTGCGGCGCGAGTCGCGGAGGAGTGCCTGTTCTCGTTGGAGGCACTCATCCGACGCGTCGCGAGCCATGACGTCCCGCTGCCCGTTGCCCCGATCATGGAGCAGACGGTCGTGCCCTCGACGGCGAGAATCAAGGCAGCGATCCAGCGTTGCTGCGAAGGCGGATAGCAGCTGTGGCGCAACGGATCGACATGCCGTCCGTGGGTCAGACCACCGATCAGCTTGTACTCGTCGAGTGGCTCAAGAGAGAAGGTGATTCGGTTGTGCTCGGGGAGTCCTTGTTCAGAGTCCAGACCGATAAGGCGCAAGTCGAGGTGGAGTCGGTCGCCGCGGGGACATTGCTGAAGGTGCTCCGCAATGCCGGAGAAACAGTGCAGGCCGGATCGCCCGTGGCGTACATCGGGGCTGCGGGTGAACTGGTGCCGGATGGCGGCGACGCGAGTGCCGCCGACGTGGCACCTGCTGTCGCGGCCAACGACCACTCGTCGGTTCCGCGCGGGATTCCGGAGCGTCGCTCACCAGAAAGAACACCCGGCAATGTTGCGGCTCTGCCTGCGGCGCGACGATTGGCGAGTGCACTTGGCATCGATCTGACGACGGTCGTCGGCACGGGCCAGGACGGTGTCGTCACCGTCAGCGACGTCGAGCGCGCCGGCCAGGAATCGCCGGTGGTCGCGGACGACACCGAGCCATGACGTCGACTGCGTCCGCGCGAGTGACCGGCCGCTGGGACGACAACGCCGCAGCGGCATACGAGACCGAACTGGAGCTGCGAGCGTACACATCCCGGCTGCTTGGCCAGGACCCAGCGCTGGTGCTCCACGGTGGTGGGAACACATCGATAAAGCTCACCGAGACGAACATCTTTGGCGAAGCGGAGGACATCCTCTGGGTCAAAGGCAGCGGCTGGGATCTGGCAGCCATTGAGCCGGCCGGATTCGCGCCGGTTCGGATGCTTCACTTGCTTGCCCTTTCCAGACTGAAGGCACTTCCCGATACCGACATGGCACGCGAATTGCGGGTCGGCACGATCGACCCCGCCGCGCCGACACCATCGGTCGAGGCGATTCTCCACGCGATCGTGCGGTTCAAGTACGTCGATCACACGCACGCAGACGCGGTGCTCACGCTCACGAATTCGGTGAACGGAGCCGAGTTGGTCGAGCAGGTTTACGGCGATCGTCTTCTGCGAGTTCCATATGTCATGCCGGGATTCAAGCTGGCCGCGCTGTGCGCCGAGTTGTACGCCCGAGAGAGTGGCCCGCAGACGATCGGCATGGTGCTGATGAACCACGGCATCTTCACCTGGGGCGACACTGCGCGTGAGTCGTACGAGCGAATGATCGACATGGTTTCGCTCGCGGAGGCGCACATCCAGGCGAAGGTCCGTCGCAACCCACCCGCTCAGCGTGCCGCGAGCCCGTACTCACCCGTTGATGTCGCCGCCCTTCGACGCGCCATCTCGGACGTAGCCGGAGCTCCCATGATCGTTCAAGTGGACGACAGGCCCGAAGCCGTTGCGTTTGCGAGTCGCTCGGACGTGTCCACGCTATCGCAGCACGGCCCGGTGACTCCCGACCACGTGATCCGCACCAAGCGGCTTCCAATGCTCGGACGCGATGTCGCGGCCTACGCGCGCGAGTACGAAGGCTATTTCGCGGATAACGCCGGCAGATCGTGCACACCTTTGCAGATGCTTGACTCTGCGCCGCGTGTCGTCCTTGACCCACAGGTAGGCGTGGCTACGGCCGGACGCTCCGCTGCCGAAGCATCCGTCGCCGCTGACATCTATCGGCACACCATCGACATCATTCTCAACGCAACCGAACTGGGTGGTTATTGTGCCCTCTCGGCCGCCAACATCTTCGACGTCGAGTACTGGGACCTCGAGCAAGCCAAGCTCGGGAAGGGAGCACCTCCGCCGCTCACCGGCGAGGTCGCTCTAGTGACAGGAGCTGCGTCTGGGATCGGCCGCGCGTGTGCGGAGCTGCTGTTGCAACACGGTGCGGCAGTCGTTGGGCTGGACCTCAACGAGGCGGTCGCAGAGGTGGCCTCTGGCCCGGCGTGGCTCGGCATCCAGTGCGACGTCACGGATCAGGGTAAGCTGACAACCGCCATCGCGGCAGCGGTCAAGCGGTTCGGTGGCATCGACATCGCTGTGGTCAACGCAGGAGTCTTCCCACCGAGTCAGCGCCTCGACGCGCTGGATCTCGATGCGTGGCGCGCGGTCATGGAACTCAACGTCGATTCCGCAGTTGTGCTCCTGCGCGAGCTGCATCCCTTGCTACGACTCGCACCCCGCGGCGGGCGGGTAGTCGTGATCGGCTCGAAGAACGTACCGGCCCCGGGTCCCGGCGCCGGCGCATACTCGGCCTCGAAAGCCGCGCTCGCGCAGGTGGCTCGGGTGGCCGCACTGGAGTGGGGCGCCGACGCGATCAGGGTCAACGTTATCCATCCGAACGCAGTCTTCGACACCGCACTCTGGACCGACGAAATCGTCGAGACACGGGCGAAGCAATACGGCCTCAGTGCCAACGAGTACCGAACCAACAACGTGCTGCACGTGGAGGTCAAGAGCCACGACGTCGCGCAGATGTGCGCGGCCATGTGCGGACCGGCTTTCGCCAGCACCACGGGTGCACAGGTGCCGGTCGATGGCGGCAATGAGCGGGTCATCTAGATGAGCACGCGCACCGCGGTCGCTCACGTCTCGCATCGCGCGGCGGGCGCCGACGGAGACATCGACTTGATGACTCGCGTTGCGTCGCGATACTACCTGGAAGGAATGACACAAGAGGCGGTAGCTCGCTCCCTTCGACTATCGCGACCCAAGGTCGGGCGTCTCCTGGATCGCGCCCGAGCGACAGGCATCGTCGAGATCACGGTCAACGTGCACCCCGACATCAGCCTTCAGCTGGAGTCTGAGCTGGTCTCGGAGTTCGGTCTCGACCAAGTCGTCCTGGTCAACGATCAGGCCGATGAGATGCATCAACGAGCATCGGTCGCCCGAGCGGCCGCAAAGTTCCTAAAGCTCCGACTCACCCGTACCGACGTCGTTGCCGTGGGGATGGGAAGGAATGTCGGGGCGGTGCCATACTCCGTCAGCGCGCCTGAACTTCGCAGTGCGACATTCGTAAGCGCTATGGGCGGTTCGCCACTGGTGGACGCCGGTATCAATCCCAACGAGATCTGCCGCCGGCTGGCTGCGTCCTTCGCTGGCAACGCCGAGGTGCTCTATGCACCTGCGTACGCGGAGACTCCGGTTGTGCGCGATGCGTTCGTCAATCACGATGATGTGCGCGACGTCCTCGAGCAGGCTCGCGCCGCGAGCGTTGCCGTGGTGGGAATCGGAAACGCGCGGGACGACAGCGCCGTCGTAAAGATGGGGTGCTTCACCGCGGCCGAGATGCGCGAGCTGCGCGACCGCGGTGCGGTCGGCGACATCCTCGGGTCGTTCTTCGATGTCGATGGCCGAGCCGTCGTCGATGGCATCGGAGACCGCGTCGTCGCGATCAGTCGCGCGGACCTCGAACGGATCCCATGCGTAATCGCGATCTGCAGCGAGCGCGACAAGGCGGACGCGGTCCTCGGTGCGCTCCGCAGCGGCATGGTGAACGTACTGGCCACGAATGTCTCCACGGTGCGCGCCGTTCTCGCGTTGTCGGACCGCTGATGACTCCGCGCGTCCTCTGCGCCGGGATACTCGTGGGCGATCTCTTCGTCCCCCCGCTACTGCGTCTGCCAGCGGCCGGCGAGCTCTTGGTGACCGATGACTTCCTCATGGGTGCGGGCGGGTGCGCGGCCAATGTCGCGACGGTTCTATCGAAGCTGGGCGTCGAGTCCAGGGTGGTAGGGAAGGTGGGCCGCGACTCGTTTGGTGATTACGTCATCGCCGCGTTAGCGGAGTTGGGTGTAGATGTCTCGTTCATCGGACGTTCGGAGACGATGGGCACAGCCAAGACGGTGATCGTCCCGGTGACGGGTGACGACCGTCGCTACATACATACCGTGGGTGCCAACGCCGACCTCACGAGACAAGACTTCAGTCGCGGAGCGATGTCCGGTATCGACGTTCTGTACCTCGGCGGGTATCTCGTGCTTCCCGGTCTCCGTCCCACCGCGGTGGTCGACCTGTTCGAAGCTGCGCATCGAGCTGGCGCCCGCACAGTACTCGATGTCGCTTTGCCTGCGGATACGAAAACGTCAATTGACGAATTGCGCTCGATCCTCCCGACGGTCGACTTCTTCCTACCGAACTACGACGAGGCCAGCCTCCTAAGCGGCGAGCGAGATCCCGAGCGTCAGGCTGCAGTCTTTGCGGAAGCAGGCGCCAAAACCGTGGTCATCACGATGGGCGCAGACGGACTCTTTCTTCGCACTTCGCTCACCAGCCGGCAGGTCGCCGCTGCGAGCATCGAAACCGTCGATGGTTCAGGGGCCGGCGATGCGTTCGCTGCCGGGCTAGTCGCCGGCCTGCTCGACGGCTGGGCGATTGAGCGATCGCTCAGCTTCGCGAGCGAGGTCGGGGCGTTCGCCTGCACCGCGCTAGGTTGCTCAGCTGGGGTTCCGGATCGACAGCGAGTTGTGCAGCAGATCGCAAAAAGATGAGGTTCGTACGGTGCTAACCCAGGCCCAGGTTCAGGACGCGCGGCGGCGAGCAGCGCAGATGCTCGATGAGGCGGGATTCGTCCTCACCGACGAGGAACGCGACAACATCGAGATCGCTGACTTCGGTCTGTCAGAGCTCGAGACGACGGGGCTTGAGGTCGTCGTATACGTCAACACCGAGCGTGTCTGTGCGAAGGAGATCGTGATGTTCCCCGGCCAGACCTGCCCCGAGCATCGTCACCCGCCGTTTAATGGCACTCCCGGCAAGGAGGAAACGTTCCGCTGTCGCAGAGGCTTGGTATACCTCTACATCGAGGGCCCGTCAGTGGAGCAGCCCACCTGTCGGCCGGCAAGGGCCGACCAAGGCGCGTACACGGTTTGGCACGAGGTGATTCTTCGGCCGGGTCAGCAGCACCTCGTACCGGCGGACACATTGCACTGGTTTCAAGCGGGACGGGACGGCGCGATCGTCTCGGAGTTTTCCACGCAGAGCCGCGACGATCTCGACGTTTTCACGGACCCCGACATCGCGCGCACCACGGTCGTCACGTCAGCGTGAGTTTCGGATCCGGTGGGTGTTCGCACTCAGCTGGCGCCTACCATCTTCCGCGCCAAGCGCAGCGATTCTGGAGGGGCTGCCGAGCTTCGATCGGTACACACGAGTGGGCCGGCCATGCGTTCGCCCACCCTCCGGAGGTCAGCAGGCTCGGGCGCTGCTGATAAGGCAATTGATTCTGGATTAGGTCGTCCTGCGTTTGCTCTGGCCGCAGGGGTCCGAGCCTTCCGAGACTAGGATTCGATCGGCGATCTCACTCACAGCCACCTCTACTGGAACCAGCCTTCGACATCTAGCAGTGCATTCACGCTCCCGCTGCTGTTGAACAGACCGACGCTTCCAGCCGGAGACGCCTGCGAAAGCCCCACCACCACGAGGTTCGGCAGCACCGAACTCGCGACGTTGATGTCGGATGCATTCGGTCTCGGAGAGACGTTCGCCGGATAGGCCGTGAGGTACGTCCCAGCTGACCCCAGCGCTATCGCGGTGAGGTTGCCGATGATGGCAACAGGCCCATTGCTCGGAACGCCCGCCACGCCTGCGACCCCAACGACGATGGTGCTACCCGTCGACAAAATCTGGCCGGCGCACGGCGTCCCAGAACCCGCACGCGTATCGCACACACGCGTTGGCCCGATCGCCTGAAACTGCGTGCCAAGCGGCGCGGACGCTGACCCGAACCAACCGGTGGCGTCGAGGGCGAAATCAGTAGATCCAAGGGAGTTGTAGACGCACACGTCCGTGGTGGGTCCGCCGGTCGCTCCAGGACCGAGACTGACGGTGACTCGATTCGCCTCGATCGCACCGGGGGCAAGGTTGATGGTGGACGTCGATGCAGACGCAGCGCAGGTGCCGTTCGCCTGCGTCGGGTAGACGCTGAGATACGTCAACGCCGTGGGTTGAATCGCGGTGAGATTGAGCACCGCGGCTTGCGCAGTGCCGCCGCTCGGGATGCTCGCGGGCGAGCCGTGGACACCGGCCGGAATCCCCGACACATTGACCTTCAGGACCGCACCCGGCCCCAAACGATGGTCGCTAGCACCGGTCCCGGTGCAGACATTGGCGGGCTGCTCCGCCCTGGTGTCACACACACGCAGCGGCGCGATGGAGTGGAACTGACCAGTCGGATCCGACTCCGTGTCGGGGACGAAATACCCCTCGACATCCATAACAACATCCACCGAGCCAATCGGGTTGTACATATAGACCTCGCGGTTGGCATCAGTGGGGCTGCTTTGCCCCAGCGCGACTGTCACCAGGTTAGGCGTGACCGCGCCCGGACCGAAGTTCAGGTTGGACGCTTGAGGGCGGCCGGTGCCCGCCGGATAGATAGTCAGCAGCCCGCCCGTTGTGCTGGAGACCGCTGTCACATTGACAACGACAGCCGTCGCTGTCGAAGGCACAGGATCCGCTCCGACGCGGAGCCCTGCAACTCCCGTGATTTGCACGCTCCGCGTCTGACCGGTGGTCACTCTCCCACCGGCACACTGCACACACGTGCTCCCACGCGTGTCGAGTATTCGGAACGGGGTCAGGGCAACGTACTTCGCCAGACCGGTGTAGATGTAGCCGGCGCCGGCGTTCAGAGGGTTTGATCCCCCGGCGGTCGTGACCGTCAGTTGCTCGTACCCCGCGGACTGTGCCGGCGTGGTGAACGTGAACCCGGTCGACGTGATGTTGCTCGGTGTCACGGATGTCGTGCCCATCGCGACGGTCATCGACGGTGTGAAGCCGGTACCAGTGACGGTCACCGCCTGTCCACCACCGACCGGCCCTGCCGCAGGCGAAAGTGCACTCACCACCGGATACGGAGGCGGCACAACCACTTTGGGTCCCACGGCAACACCCATGCCGCCGAACGTCGAGAGCATGTCGGTGAACTGATCCTCTGTATATGTGTACTGATTGCCCGAGTACACGTCGAGAAGCGTCACCGAGTGGCCCGGATACGCGCCGAGCACTGTGACCGCATGTTCGTGCAGCGTGTAGGGAATCTGCCGCCCATCAAACGCTGTCCACGTACTGGTCGGGTATCCAACACGGCTCGCGAGGCTGCGGAAATCGATCCACACCTCGACCGGGCTCCCGGACTCTATCTCCGCCTCGATCGCCGAAGTCGTCCATCCGGTGTGCGCGTCCACGGTGTAGCCGACCTTCGTCACAACGTCCGCGATGGGTTGGTAGTACACGCCATACCCGTCGCCTGGTTCGAAGCCTTCCTTGCCGTTGACGTTGCCGACAAAGTCGACGTACGGGTCGCCCCAGATGACACCGGAGTCATTGACGATCGGATTGCGACGGTCAACCGGGAGCTGCGCCTGGATCCAGTCCTGGAGGTCCAGTGAACCGGTGTCGACGGTGATCCCGCGCACCCCGAATGCCGCAGCGAGCGCGGCTGCTTCACAGTCGAGGTTCTTGTCCTGGATCGTGAGATGTGGTGCCAGGTTCATGGGCCCGTAGCCCGTCGGCGCAGAAGCGAGGACTGCCGATGAACCAGCCACAAAGATCGCCCCGATGCTGAGTGCGACGAGCGCAATCGCGGTCGAGCGCCGGCGGAATCCCTTCACAGCTTCGACCGTGCGCCACTCACCCGATCGATGCCGAACGCGCTGTTACGGTACTGGGCACCCACGGTGGCGGAGTACGACGGGCAGCGTTACGCAGCACCGCCGGTACCGGGACGAGGCGCGCTCACGGCACTAACTGTGAAGCGTCATACCCGGATTGTCAGCCACTTGTTGTAACAGTTAGTGTCATACCCGCTATCCGTAGCCGCTCCGCGAGCACCCTGCCCGTCGCCGTCGCCGGGGTGAGGACGCCCCCGCGATCCGGGAGCTCGTCGCGAGCGAGGCACATCGCCGCCTCTCCGAGCATCAGGGACGTTGCCGAGTAGCCCGGGTCACCTTTGGCGGATACACGGCCGATATACCGAGCCCCACTCGATGTCCGCGCGTGGATGTCCATACGGAAGAACCCGGATCGCTGCGACTGCTCGCTCGGGCCTTCGCCGGGCGACGGCAGCACCCGATCGAGGACCGCGCGCGTGGGCTTGAAACTCAGGCCCGCGACCAATCCCGCGATGCCCGTCGCGGCGATCGCTCCCTTCACTGGTGCCGCGGCTCCAGTGCCGAAACTCGTGACCTCTCGGTACCGGAAGCGCCGGCCGTACGCCCAGCCGAGCAAGGCGTTGCTGCGACGAACCACTCGCGTGTTCGATCCGGCGAGGAGGAACGGCCCCACCCATAGGCCGAGGTCGTCGTCGTGCTGCACGCGCATCAGGTCGCGTTCGTCGCCGAGGTCCGGTTCCTCAGCGCGGTCGGGGCTCAACGAGTAGGCATCCGCGACAAGGCGCCGGACGCCGGCGTCCGCGCGCGCCTCGTTGAGCTGCACGCGGATCGAGTCGATGGTGCCGCCGCTCAGTCCACCTTTGTGCGCAGCGACAACGAGCGTCGTGTCCTCGAGGTCGCCGGCGCCGTCACGCCGCGCAGCCTCGTGGACGAGGAGGACGCCGAGGTCCGACGGCATCGAGTCGAATCCGCACGCGTGCACGATGCGAACGCCGGACCGCGCCGCCAGGTCATGGCACGTGTCGATGCTCTCGCGCATGAACGCGACTTCGCCCGTGAGGTCCGCGTAGTGCGTGCCCGCCTCGACGCACGCTCGCACCAATCCCATACCCCACTTGCGATATGGCCCGACGGTGGTCGCAACGACACTGGTCCGTGCGGCAAGTGCGGCGAGCGACTTCGCGTCGTCGGAGTCGGCAACGATCAGCGGCCACGCCGCAGCTTTCGCGTCGAGTCCGGACCGCACCGCGGCGAGCCGATCCTGCGAGCGACCGGCGAGCCCCACGCGCAGCCCGTCGGGAGCGTGCGCCGCCAGATACCGAGCAACCAATCGCCCGACAAACCCCGTCGCGCCGAACACGACAACCTCGAGTTCGCGCTCCTCACTCACCATGGCGAGCAGGGAAGCACATTCAACTTCCGCGCTCAGCGCTTCGTGCGCGATCGGGCCTTGTAGCGCGGGATGTCCTCATCGGGCGCGCCAATGGCGAGGCTGCCGGCCAGGTCCTCGAGCGCAGCAGTCAGGTCATCGACCGATGTCGACTCAAGCCCGGCAACCGTTTGCTCCGCCACACCGCGCCACGCTGCCTTCAACTTCGGGAGCAACGCCCGCCCCGCATCGGTCAGTTCCACGATCAGCGCCCGCCCATCTGTGGGCGACGAGCGCCGGACCACCAGCCCGGCTGCTTCGAGTTGCTGAACGCTGAGCGTGATCGTCGGCGGCTCATAGCCACTCGCGGCAGCGAGTTGCGCCTGTGTGCGCGGGCCGGCCGACTCCAGCTCCAACAGGATCAGCTTGTGACCCGGATGGATGCCGAACGGCGACATCGCAGCCACGGCGAGCGCCTTGTGCCGGATGCCGATGGCGCGGATCGCCTCGTTGATCGCGTCTGCCTCCTCGAAGTTCATGCAAACGACCCTCTTGACTCCCAGATAGTTAGGCGTCTAATGTTAGGCGCCTAACCAAGTCTACCCCATCCGACAGGGGACAAGAGGAGACATGCCATGGCCACCACAACCAGGACCTACCGATCCGCCGCCACGTCGAGCACGCTCCGGACCCGCGCCCTCGGCGTCGCAGGCGCGATCATCGCGGCCGTCGCGGTCTGGGCCATCGAGGCATCGGTGCTCGGCCTCCATCTCGACATCCGGTTCGGCACTGGCGCGGCGCAGACCATCGGCGTCGGCTTCATCGTGGGCGCGACGCTGTTCGCGTCCCTCCTGGGATGGGGCGTCCTCACACTGCTCGAGCGCCGGACACTGCACGCTCGCGCCATCTGGACCGCGATGGCAGTTGTCGTTGTGCTCGCGTCGTTGACACTTCCGCTCACCGCCGGCACCACGACGTCGACCAAAATCGCGCTCGTCGCGATGCACCTCGCCGTCGGCGCCGTCCTGATTCCCGCACTGCGCAGCGTTTCGCCGCGCAGCTGAGGCAACCCATGACTGCGACACCAAGAGGACCGCCCGAAGGCGGCCCTCTCGTGTCGCGTCTTAAATCGCCCTCAGCAGGGATTCGTCGACAGGATCTTGCGGAACACGTTGAACCGCGTGACCGAGACACCACCCCCACCGAAGAGGATGTAGTTGGCGTTGAGCAGTGAGCCGTATTGCGCGTTCTGGCCGAAGTCGTTGGTGGAGCCGGGGATGTGGTTTCCGAACTGCCACCGGCATCCGGCGCTCGTTTCGACGGTGCTGAAGAACGGATAGAACGCAACCGGCTCGCCGCTGTCGGTGAGCGGGAAATGCGTGCAGTTCGCTCCCGTCGAACGATTGCAGGGGTCAACTGCTGCCGTCGACTCGATATCTGGCAGGTCAACCTCAAACACAGCGCGGCTGTAGCGGACGTTGTACGAGGATCCGGTCAACGGGCTCCCGATCTGCCACGACGTCGGATGCAGTGCGGTGTTGCCGTCGGGCCACACGGGTTGATACGTCTGCCCATCGAATCCGGTGTTCGTGTCCGTGCACATACCGACGTGCAGTACCGAAGCCTCCGATCCCGGGAAGCAGAAGTTGTCGTCGCCGTCGGTGGGTTGCGAGTCGAGGCCCGACCCCTCCTCGTCCCCGGTGGGGCAGGTGATGGGATTGCCGCTGCTGTCGAGACCGAACTGGCTCGCCGGAATCGGCACCGGGCCGTGGCAGAGCTGCGCGTGACCGATCTCGTCGACGAACGCGATGTTGTCCTGATCCGCCGCCCACGGCAGGATCGTCTGCTCCGACGACGTGCTGTACATCGGATGGAACGCGTACGGGATGACGTTGCAGCTCGTGCCGGTCGGGTCGTACTGGATGTGCCCGAAGCCATTGGCCCTGCTTGCAGTCATCGAGCCCGTCTGCCCGCTCGTCTTGTCCTTGATGATCGTCTGCAGGCCGGCCGGCGTGTCACGCACCGTGACGGCGAGATTGTCGCCCGGCGACATGAAGAGATCGCGCTTCGCATCCGGCGTGAACGTCGCAAGAGTCGAGTCGATGGGGTTCGCCGGCCCAGTCGACTTGCCGTTGAGCGTCAGAAACGCGAAGTTGATGGTTTCGACGCCGACGCGGCCTGCGCACGTTGCGTTCTGCGTCGTGCCCGCAACCGGGTCCTCGAGCAGACTGTCGATGTTCAGGGCTGCGCACCACTTCGTCGGATCGCAGGATCCCGTGCCCACCGCGGTCTGCCATGTCGGCCACTGGATCCACCCCGGCGGATAGAACTGGAGCTCCATGAAGGCGCCACCGACATGCTTGGGCGAGATCGTCGGGCTGAGGATGTTGCTGTCACTGTCCGGCTTGCACGTGGAGACCTGCTCGGGATACGAGGTGGTGTCGCACAGCGTCATGCCGTACCACGACCCGCTGTTGAGCTCGAACGTGTACGACTTGCCGGGCTCGTTCGGGTTTGACGCAGGCGGGTTCACCGGGAGCTTGAGCTGCGACTGGAACTCGTTTCCGGCTCCCGGTGTATCCGAGAAGAAGTGCACGCCGGGCTCGTCATGGCCGACGTAGTGGTCCTCGCCGAAGACCTCCTCGCTGTTGCCGACCTCGGTGCAGAGACCGGCGCTGTTGTAGCAGCTGATGTTCATGTGCTTCGTCGACGACGCGGCCTGCGCGCTGCCGGCGAAGCCGCTCATGCCCGCGACGGGCAGCACTGCAGCGAGTGCGAACACTCCCCACAGCGCCCTCGATTTGGTCGCTCTCATTCCTGGCCCTCCATACCCTGGGGGATCCCCGGACCGGTCGTTGAACTCGGCCAGCCGGGCGATCCCGACTAATGAGGCGGTCACATTAGCACCGGTGTACCGCTCATTTGGGGAGCACCGTGCGGCCGCCGGCAGGCCGAATTTGACGTGGTCTGCCGGAGCGGTATGTGATCCGTCGAAGTGGTCATATCCCGGGATCGGGACCGGCATTGACCTCGTGCTCTGTCAGGGCGTGGCGCCTGCGACGACCATGTCGGATCTGGCGGGCCCGGATCCGATCGGCGGTTGCAGAACAGTGGCGAGGCGGGTCGCACGGCCAGATGTCCCGTAGCCTGCAACCAACGCCGAACAGCGGCAGAAGAGAGCGGTGCCAGACATGGCACGAACCGGGGGGTTGACAGGGGATGAAGGCTGCTGACGGCATCAGCTGGGACGATCGCAAACGCCGCACGGTCACGGCGGTGGCGACTGCCACAGCCATGGTGCTCACGGCCGGGGCGTTCGCAACATCGGCGCACGCCGCACCGCGCATGGTCTCCGTCATCGTCCGCGCGCAGCCCGGCGATGCGGCCGCAGCGGATCAGCTCGTCACCTCGCTCGGCGGCCACGTCGATCAGCAGATCGCGTTGATCAACTCGCTTGTCGCCGACGTTCCTGCAACCGCGCTGCCGCAACTCAACGCCTCCCCCCATGTTGCGCAGGTGACGTCGAACGCTCCCGTGCAACTTCTCGGCAGCTCGTTCAGCGCCACAGGCAACGGGTACAATCCGGTGACCGACGTCGATTCCATGTACAACGTCGAGGCGATGGACGGCGCTCACGCGTACTGGGATGCCGGCGACACCGGCCAGGGCGTCGGCGTCGCGTTGATCGACTCCGGCGTGACGCCGGTCAACGGACTGGAAACTCCAGGCAAGGTCGTGTACGGCCCCGATTTCTCCTCTGAATCGCGCTTCTCGTCGCTGCGAAATCTCGACACCTTCGGTCACGGCACGCACATGGCCGGCATCATCGCCGGCCTCGACAACGGTGCGACGGTCAGCTCGAGTGACAGCAGCAACTTCATGGGCATGGCGCCGAACGCGCAGATCGTCAGCATCAAGGTTGCCAACGCGCTCGGCGAGACCGACGTGTCGCGGGTGCTCAGCGCGATCAGCTGGGTCGTGCAGCATCAGAGCTCACTGAACATCGGGGTCCTCAACCTCTCCTACGGCACCGACAGCAACGACCCGTACGTGCTCGATCCCCTTGCGTACGCAGCGGAGCAGGCATGGCTGAGTGGCATCGTCGTGGTCGTCGCCGCCGGCAATGAGGGCAATTACTCCGACGGTCTCGAAGATCCGGCAATCGATCCGTACGTCATCGCGGTTGGCGCGGCTGACACGGAGGACACCACCAACGTTCGCAACGACCAGCCCGCGAGCTTCACGAGCGAGGGTGATGGAACGCGCAACCCCGACCTCGCCGCCCCGGGCACGCACATCGTCTCGCTGCGCGATCCCGGATCGTTCATCGACGACGCGTTCGGTGCCACCGCGGCTGTCGGCAGCCGCTTCTTCCTCGGCAGCGGCACTTCTCAGGCCGCGGCGGTCGTCTCGGGTGCTGCGGCGCTGCTGCTGAGCCAGAACCCGTCGCTCACACCTGACCAGGTGAAGGCACTGCTCGTCGGCAACACGACGGCCATCCACGGCAGCCAGCAGCTCGTTGGCAGTGGTGAGTTGAACCTCGCCTCCGTGCTCAACGCACCCGTGCCAACGCCGAACGCCGCTGCGCAGCACTGGCCAACGTCGAACGGCGGCCGCTCCAACGCACGGTTCTCGCCCTACGGCCCATGGTGGTCGGGAGCGTCGTGGTCGGGAGCCTCCTGGTCGGGCGCGTCGTGGTCCGGTGCATCGTGGTCCGGAGCGTCGTGGTCGGGAGCGTCGTGGTCGGGCGCATCGTGGTCGGGCGCGTCGTGGTCCGGTGCGTCCTGGTCCGGTGCCTCGTGGTCTGGTTCGAGCTGGTCTGACTCCGGCTGGAACTAGCCCTCTCGCGTTCGGGTCGCGATCTCGGCGGCCCGATCGTCGATATGCCTGCTACCGCTCGGAAACAGGGCAGGCACGACGAGTTCGAAATGGTCGGACCTCCCCCACCATCAGGGCATGACCCACGAGGCTCAGGACCCCGCGTCTACGGTGGGTCCGGCACAGGCCGCACCCGTCAGGAGGGGACATCGGGTCCATATCCTCACAGCGGTCCTGGTGGCGGCCGCAGTCGTCCTCCTGGTCGAGGTCGTGGCACCGCTGCACGTGTTGCCCGCCCCACGCGAGGTCCCGTGGTGGATGCTCATCCCGCTCTTCTTCGGCGCAGAGGTGTTCGTCGTCCACATCCAGTTCCGCCGTGACGCGCAGTCGTTCTCGCTGAGTGAGCTGCCGCTGGTGGTCGGCTTCTTCTTCGCCCCGCCGCTTGTGGTCATCCTGTCGATGGTCGCCGGGACAGCACTGGCATTGATGATCCACCGCCGCCAGTCGCCGCTGAAACTGGCCTTCAACCTCGCGAACTTCACGGTTGCGAACAGCGTTGTCGCGCTGCTCTTCATGCACCTCGTCGACCACCACAACGCGATGAGCGCGCTCAGCTTCCTCGGCGTGCTGGTTGCGGTGCTCGCCGGCAGCGCCATTCAATCGCTCGTCATCCTGACCGCAATCTCGTTCTCTGAAGGCCGCATCGACTTTGCGGGGATTCTGTCGACGTTCGGCTTCACGCAGGCGGCAACGATCGTCAACACGTGTCTTGCGCTGATCGGCGTCCGGATCGTGTGGCAGGACCCGTCCGAGCTCTGGTTGCTCATCATTCCGACGGTCGGCGTCTTCGTCGCATATCGCTTCTACGTCGCCGAGCGCGAGAAGCGCGACCAGGTCGACTTCCTCTACCAGTCGAGCAAACAGCTGCAACGGACCGAGGCCGTCGATGAGGCCGTCGCGGCGCTGCTGAGCAAATCGTGCGAAGTCTTCCGCGCCGAGATTGCGGAGATCACGTTCCTTCCCACCCGCGAACGTGACGCCGTCGTCCGTACCGCGGTCGACACGGAACGGACAACGCAGTTCATGGCGCACGTCACGCTCGACGAGGCAGAGCTCCAGTTCATCAGCAGGCTCCTGCTCGACTCACCGCTGCTCCTGAGCACGCACGGGAAGACGGGCAACGACTCCGCCGATTTCCTGGAGCACCGCGGCTTGCGCGACGCGATGGCCGTGGTGTTGCGGGGCGAGACCAACATGGTCGGGACGATGCTCATCGCCAACCGCCTCGGCGAGGTCACCGGTTTCGACAACGAGGACCTGCGTCTGCTCGAGATGCTCGCCAACCAGACCGGTGTCATCCTCGAGCGCGGGCGGCTCCAGCACTCGCTGTCGCAGCTCACGGTCCTGCAGGATCAGCTGCGCCACGAGGCGTCGCACGATCCGCTCACCGGTATGGCGAACCGGCTGCTGTTCTCATCGCGTGTCGAGCAGGCATTGGCACAGACCGGACAGCACGTCGGGGTCCTCTTCATCGACATCGACGACTTCAAGACCGTCAACGACAGCCTCGGTCATGCCGCGGGCGACGAGCTCCTCCGCGCCATCGCCGACCGTATCGGTGAGTGCCTGCGGCCCGGCGACGTCGCCGCGCGGCTCGGCGGTGATGAGTTCGCCGTGCTGCTGATCGGCATTGACGAGCAGGCGACGGCGGTACGCATTTCCGAGCGTGTCATCGAGGCGCTCCGCGAGCCGTTCAAGATCGCCAACGAGGAGGTGCTGACGCACGCGAGCATCGGCATCGCGACTGCCGTCGACACCGGATGCGACGGTCAGGAGCTGCTCCAGAACGCCGACCTCGCGCTGTACACGGCGAAGAGCGCCGGCAAGTCACGCTGGGAGCTGTTCGAGCCCGCGATGTACGCGGCGGTGCAGCATCGCCACCGTCTGAAGGCCGACCTCTACCGCGCGATGGAATCCGTCGAGTTCGAGCTGGTGTATCAGCCGATCGTGCGTGTCTCGACGTGCTCTATCGTCGGCGCGGAAGCACTGTTGCGCTGGCGCCATCCCACGCGCGGGACCGTGTTGCCGGACGACTTCATCAGCCTGGTGGAGGAGACGGGCCTGATCACCGAGGTCGGTGCGTGGGTGATGCGCAGCGCCTGTGAGGAAGCACGCGACTGGCCGGTCGCCGGCGGCAGCGAACCGATCTCCATCTCCGTGAACGTCGCGATCAGACAGTTGCGCGAACCCGACTTCGTCGACAGCGTCCGCGCGGTGCTGCGCGACACCGGACTTGAGGCCCACCGTCTCATCCTCGAGGTCACCGAGGCGGACATCATCAACGACACGGATTCGATCCTCGAGTGCCTCAACAGCGTGCGCGAGCTGGGCGTGCGCATCGCGCTCGATGACTTCGGTACCGGCCACTCATCGTTGAGCCGCCTGCGCGAGTTTCCGGTGGACGTGTTGAAGATCGACCGCTCATTCACCTCCTCGCTGTGCGGCCCCACGCAGTCCGTCGCGTTCGCGCAGTCGGTGTTCAGTTTCGGTGTCGGTCTCGGTCTTAGCGTGATCGCCGAAGGTGTGGAGACCGAGGAGTGCCTGCATGCGCTGCAGGATCTCGGCTGCGAGCTGGCGCAGGGCTTCCTGTTCGGGCAGCCGCTGCCGCCGCTGGCGATGCGGAGACTGCTGGCCCGCGAGATCGAAGTGCCGACGGCGTGGATGCCGTTCGGTCCTTCACCGGTGGGAGTGGCGACTCAGTTCCGCTGAGGCCCGGATCGACGGCCACGATCCTGAGCCTACGTTATCGCTGGAGGTTCAGCGTAGGTATGTCCGCGCTGTCCCGATGGGTCCGGAAGTAGGCCGTGGGCGTGACCCCGATCTCGCGGTGAAAGGCCGCCACGAATGCACTCGTCGAATCGTAGCCAACACTGATCGCAGCAGCGCCGACTGGCTCTCCCGCCGCCAAAAGTGGCAGCGCAGCCTGTAGTCGCGCGAGCGCACGCCAACGGCCGAACTGCATCCCGGTTTCCGCGAGGAACATGCGCGCAAGTGTCCGGTCACTCGCACCGACCTGACGGCCCCACTCCGCCAGCGTGCGGTGGTCACTGGGATCGTCGACGATCCCCTTCGCCACAGACTGTGCACGGTCATCAACCGGCATGCGCACCGCGACGGTCGTCACCGCTACAGGACGCAGCAGATCACTCAACAGCGCCTCGGCGCGCGACCGTTGCGCCTGGTCCAGCGCCTCGCTTCCGAGGTACTCGATGATCTCCGCCAGCAGCGGGCTTGCTTCCACCGGCATGGGCTCGCTCCACCCTGTCGCCCATCGGTCGGGTTGGATGTAGAGCGGACGCATCGTCGCCGCGTTCGCGGCATGCACTTCGTGCGGTAGGCCGGCGGGAATCCAGAGTGCCCGCGTCGGTGGGAGCACCCATGTCGCCGACTCCGTGACCACTGTCAGCACACCGCTCGACGCCCACGCGAGCTGATGGTCTTCATGGGTGTGCGAGTCGAATCGCGTCCCCGGCGCCATGGGAAACACGCAGACCGTGACCGCGGCGGTTTCGCGCCCCCGGACAGCTTGTCGTTTTGCCGACATAGGTTGGCAGCCTACGCCCTTGTGCGGCGCCTCAAGCGTGGCTACGGTGAGGTCATGAACACAAACCACGCTCTCTGCGCAACGCCGGAGTGGGCCGAGCACATGCACAACGAAGTCCTCGATTCCCTGCTGGCCGGCGTCGACCTGGGGACGACACTGCTGGAGATCGGGGCGGGTCCCGGCGCGGCGACCGAGTGGCTGCGCCGCCGTGTTCCGCGGGTTGTCGCTGTCGAGGTCGATGCCGACGTCGCCGCGCAGCTCGCGGCCAGGTTCGCGGACGCGAACGTCGAGGTCGTTGCCGGCGACGCGACGAAGCTCGAGTTCGCTGAGGCGTCGTTCGACTCGGTCGGCACATTCACGATGCTCCACCACCTGTCGACCGTGGCGCAGCAGAACGACGTTTTTCGCGAGGCGCTGCGAGTGCTACGACCCGGTGGTGTGCTCGTTGGATCCGACAGCCTCCACAGCAACGGACTGCACGAGTTTCACGAAGGCGACGTGTACAACCCCATCGAGCCTTCCTCTCTCCTGGTTCGCTTACAGACCATCGGCTTCACGGACGTGATGGTGCGCGTGGGCTACGACATCCGATTTTCGGCGCGCAAGCCCAAGCAGGACGACGAACCATGCGAATGAGCTGCGACCAGTTGCGCCTGTCGCTTGCCGGCCTGATCGGGTTCGCGGCGGTGGAGGACGAACTCCTCGCCGCCGCCCGCGCCGCAGAGGCCCCCGAACACGGAACTCCCGAATCGTGGGCGGCCCTGCCTCGTCGCGCACAACACCGAGTTCAGGCGTCAGCAGGTCATACGCCTCAGAGCGATCCGTGAAGGCAAGACGCCGAAAACGTTCGCGGACTTCGACCACCGATCAGCCGCGACATACGAGCGGTACGCAAAGCGCACCGCTGGACAGGTCGTCAACGAGCAGCGGCGCGTCACCGCGGCATTCGTCGACGAGATCGCGCAGACATCCGACGATGACCTCACTGACCCGACACGAAATCCGTGGTTGCGCGGTCGCCATCTGTGGCTGCAGATCGTCGTGAGAGGTTTCTGGCATCCGCTCGGGCACGCCGGCGAGTACTACGTCGACCACGCGCGATCGGAGCGCGCGCTCGCCCTGCACACGCACGCGGTGGCCACCGCTCGATACCTCGACGCGCCCCCGGAGGCCTGCGGCATGGCGCTCTATAGCCTTGCGTGCATGGAAGCGCGACTCGGACTGCTCGACCAGGCGGCCGAAAACGTGCGGGTCGCGGTCGAGCTCAACACCGACCTGCGCGAGAAGGCGGCGACGGATCCCGACCTGATCAGCGTGCGCAACGCACACGTACTCGGCGCACTGGTCCCGGCCTAACGCAGGAAAGGCCCCGCTCAGCCCCAGGGGTGCATCGGCCCCGACAGCACGCCACTCGGGATCGGCCCCGGCCGACCGAGGTAGAAACCTTGCGCCCACTCGACACCCAGCTCGAACAGGACGCGCAGATCCTCGGCAGTCTCCACGCCTTCCGCGATGACCTTGCCGCCGATCTGTGAGGCCACACCGAGCATTCCGGCGACGACGGCTCGCTTGACGGGGTCCTTGTGAATGTCGTGGACAAGAAAGATGTCGAGCTTGATGAACTCCGGCAGCAACCGGACGATGTGTTTGAGGCTCGCAAACCCGGCACCGGCATCATCGATGGCGAGTCGCACGCCATGCTGACGCAGCGTGTCGATCGCCCGTTGGAGTGGCTCGTAGTCGGTGACGACCGCGTGTTCTGTGACCTCGACCACGAGGCTCGCTCCGTGCAGCCCCATCATCAGCCGGCTGAACTCATCGGTGAGCAGCGTCTGCGGCGACGCGTTGACCGACAGAAAAGCCGTTGTCGGCAATTGGTATGCATGCGAGATCGCCTTGTGGATGGCGTGGATCTCGAGCTCCGGGCCGAGCCCCGCCGCGTGCGCAGCCTCGAACCACTGATCGGGTGGCATGACGGGCGCGGTGTCAAACCGTGCGAGCGCTTCGTAGCCGCCGACCTCGAGATTCGCGAGGTTCACGACCGGTTGAAACACGGCTCGGACACGATCGTCTTCCATCACCGCAAGCACGCGTGCTCGCTGCTCCTCGGACTGCACGATGCCGGTTGCCTCGGCGAGCACCTCTGCAGTGACGTCGCGGGCCGCGGCGTAGATGGTGCCGTCGCTCAGCGCCGGTGCGGCCGTCCAGGCCAGCCACTTGTAGGTGCCGTCCTTGCACCGGTACCGGTTGCGGAAGCTGACGAGCTTCTGGCCGCCCGCAACCTTGGCCGACGCGTCGATCGTCGCCTGGCGATCGTCGGGATGGACGAAGTCGACGAACGGCTTCTGGAGGAGCTCGCCGTCCTGATACCCGAGGGTTTCGCTCCACGCCTGGTTGAGGGTCTTGAAGTACCCGTCGGTGCCGGCGAGACACAGCATGTCCACCGAGACATCGAAGAACCGCTGCACCGGCGAGGTTCGCGGGTCCATCTGCGAACCCTCAAGCGGGGAGAACCACAGAGGATTATTCGGCGCCCTCATGCGCCATTCTGGGCTGGCCGTTACCGTTCCCCGGCGGTTGTCCAGCGAACCGTGACCCCACCATCCGAATCGGGCGCGCGGCTTCGTACATCGCTGGGACGTTCGAGATCACCGAGACCGGGCTGATGCTCTCGAGACCACCACGGTAAGCGCTCGCCTCGGCAGGAACGATGAACCGGGACATCGTTGCCGGGGGAATCGAGGACGCCGGTCAGGTCGCAGAGCTCGTCCGCCTCAGTTGTCGTATGGGGCAGGGGTTCCATTTCGCCAGACCGATGCAGGCCGAAGAACTCGGCCGGTACCTGGATGCGCGGCGGGCACTGCCCGCGGCCAAACCGACGATCCTCGCGGTGTAGCGGTTACCCCCAGAATTCGTCGACGGCGGCTTGGTGTTCCTGGAAGATCCAGGACTCGGTGACCTTGCCGTCGGCGATGTGCACAACGTTCGTGTAGTTGTCGCTCAGACTCCTGCCGTCCTTCTCACCGTGAACAGAGGCGAGTGCGACGGCGTGCGTGTCGTTGCCGAGGACGTCGTGCAGCTCGACCCCGAACGTGCCGTTGGTCTCCTGCGCGTTTTGCAGGAAAAGGCCGAGTACGTTGTCGATGCCCTTGTAATCGCCGGTGAAGTGGTTGTGTCCACCGATGTGCCAGACGATGCTGTCGTCAAAGAGCGAACGCACCGTGTCGAGATCGCCACTCTGAAACGCGGCGTAGCCACGTTTGAAGAGTTCCGCGTTCGGATGATCAGCCATGGCTCCTCACCTCCATTGCTTACGAGCGCCCGCGCGAGCCGCGCTGCTCGGGGGCGCCAGTTCTACCACGCCACCCAGGCCGAGGACAACTACGGCCAGGTCGGACTGAGCAGCAGATCGCGAAGCCGGTGGATGCGGGTGTCATCGAGTCCTAGGCTGCGCAGCAACGAAGCGACGCCGCCGTGCTCGACATCGATGCACTCCATCGTCTTGACCATTGCTTCGCGCGGCACGGTGAAGAGACGTTCCACACGAACCGGGTCCATCCCACGTTCGACCGCGGTGATGCGATCGCGGGCAAGCATGTCGACGAGCTGAACACCGCTCAGCGCGTAGTCGTCGGCGATGTCGTCGATGCTGACTCCCGCAAGGCGCAGGACCATGCCCGCGACGACGCCGGTCCGGTCCTTGCCGGCGTGGCAATGGATGAGCACGGGAGCCGACGGAGCGTCCGCGATCGCGTTCATCGCCAGCGCGACGCCGGTGCGCCGCTCGCGCAGCCACCAGCAGTACACCTCGCCCGCTGTGGCGAGGTGGTCCGGGTACTCGTCGTCGTCGGTGAAGATCGGAGCATGGACGATGCGCACGCCCGCCTCGGCGAGCGGACTCGGCCGCTTCTCGCGTTCTGACGTTGTCCGCAGGTCCACCACCGTCCCCATCCCGAGATCGACGATTGCCCGGAGGCCGGCGTCGGTCAGGGTGTGGGGCGACTCGCTCCGGATGAGGCGTCTCGGCACCGTGGTGGCGCCGGACTTGGTCGGCATCCCGCCGAGATCGCGCAGATTGATGAGACCGTCGACGAGGAGCGCGTCAGCTTGCTGGGAGACCATGACCCCACCGTACCAAGCCTCGCGTCAAGAGCGGAGGGCGGTCAGCGGGTCTGGACAGCCGCCGGGGTCGGCCGTCTCGCTCTCCCGGTGAGTTCCACGTCCTCGTCGGCCGCGGCCGGGTCGTCCCAGCTCATCTCCTGGTTCATCGTCCCGTCCAGGACGCCGATCTTGTTGCTCATCACGCCGACCGCCACTCTCAGTGACGCCCGGGCGCCGACCAGGTCCCACTCCTTGTCGACGGGTGGCCTCGAGACCGCCCGGAGCAGGGAGATGACCGTCACCGCCTGGTCGAGCGCCTCGTCGTGCAGCTGCTGGACCGCCGGGGTGCCAAAACGCTGGAGCTGAGCGCGGCAGCGGAGCACGGCCGACAGATCGCCGGGCCCGTACGACGCTGCATCCTCTTCCGGAAAGGCGAGGCGGCGCACCGCGCGGAGATAGGTATGCCAGCCGAACGCCACCTCGAGGTACGTGGACGCCCGGCGGGCGAGCTTGTATGCCTCGACTGATGACTGCAGCCTCAGGTCGTCACGCCTCTGCCGTTGATGGGCGCCAAGCGTCCATCCGACAAAGCCGCATACCGCCGCCGCCAGTGCCACGACGATCGCGGCAATAGCAATCTCCCACCATTGCGCCACCGCGAGAGGATATCGCGGAAGTACACGCACGAACCCACTGTTCGGTGAGGTTCGCCTGATATTTCAGGGCGCGCGCCGCTCCATGAGCAGCACATCGCGCCAGACGCCGTGCAACTCGCCGAGGCGCTCGCGAGTGCCGACGATCCGGAAACCGCAGCGCAGATGCAACTCCACACTCGCGACGTTCTCCGGGAAGATGCCGCTCTGGATGGTCCAGATCCCGGCTGCCTCGGTGTGCGCGATGAGCGTTTCGAGCAATCGCCGGCCGGTGCCGTGCCCACGGGCGCGCTCTGCGACGTACACGCTGTGCTCGCCCACGCCGGCGTACACGCATCGGTCGGAAACGGGTGAGAGGGCGATCCAGCCGATGACCTCGCCGTCATGAGTCGCGACGAACCGATGTTCAGCCGGACGCGTTGCGCCCCAGCGCTCGAAGCTCGGCGGCTCCGTTTCGAAGGTGGCGTTGCCCGTGGCGATCCCTTCCGCGTAAATCGCCTCGACAGCCGGCCAGTCCTCATCCCGGAAGGACCGGATCTCGATCTCGGGAAGGGTCACGGCTGCTGGATGGCGGGCCTGAGACGTGGACATGGGTGGTACAGCCTGTTAGTCTCTCTATAACGTTTACTTAGGCAGACAATATAAGGAGGCAGGCATGTATATCGGTGGTGGAATCGGTCTTGTCATCGTGATTCTGGTCATCCTGCTGGTGCTGCACGTCATCTAGGTGGCGGCGTTGAGCCAGCGATAGCGGGGATCGATGAACACGCGCATCGCGCGCTGTTCCCCCGCGAGGATCCAGAGGTAATACAGGTTGTGGCCCGGAGCGGCCACGACCGGATGGAAGCCGGCGGGGATCGCCGCGGTCTCGCCGTCGCGGACCATCCGCAGGTCCTCCCGCCCAGTATCGGTGTCGTAGCGGAGCTGGACCGCGAAGCCGTCCGCCGGATCGACGCGGTAGTAGTAGACCTCCTCGAGCTTCGCCTCGTCGGCTGATTCGCGATCGTGCCGGTGCGGCGGGAACGAGGACCACGTGCCAGTGCCGTTGTGCACCGTCTCGCCGACGAGCAGCCGCGACGCGGGATCGTCCGGCCCGAGGATCGTCCGGACCGTGCGGCCCCAACTCTTCGTGCCGACGACCGCGATCCTTTGCTCGCCGGCGGGAATCACGCGTGCGGGTCCTGGTGCGAGAGCGCCCACCTCGGCGGCGACGATCGCAACCGTGAGCTCGCCAGGCGTCCGGTCAGCAACCAGGACGGCGGTCGACGCCGGAGGCAGGTACACGGCGTCGCCTGGACCCTCGAAGACGTCGGCCCTGCCGCCGATGGCGCCCGAGTCCTTGCCGTCGAGCGTGAGCGTCGCGCGTCCGGACAGGATGACCACGAGGCGCTCCTCACCAGTCCCGATGGCGATTGACTCACCGGGGCCGGCTGTCGTCAGGTCGAGCCAGATGTATGTGGTCTGCTCCCCTGCGCGGATCAACGATGCCGTCTTCATGCCACCTCGTGGTCCGGGTCCGCGATCATGACGTTGCGGACAAACGCGTTCAGGTCGCCACACGCGGCGACGAACTGCCGCAGCGTGCGCCGCGTGGGCGCGAAACTGTCGAAGTCCTCGGTGCGCAATCCGTCCTCGTTGTACGCACGCCGGAAGTCCGCGAAGTGCGTCAACAGCGCATCGACGACAACCGGGTCGACGGGATCGTCGATGCGCGGCCGCACCTCGACGTCGCTCGCGTTGATGCGTCGCTGCCAGGCGTACGTCGGCGACACCACGGCGTCTGCGCCGATGAGCTCGCTCCAGTGCATGTGGTTGCGAAACGCCGCGGAGAGCAGGCGAATGCGGTACCCGCGCTCACGAAAGAGTGCATACGCCTTCTTGAAGACGGCCACGCCGGCCCACTCCAGATAGCCGGGATCGACGCTGATCCCGTCGCGCTCCATCACCACTTTCAGCCAGTCATCGAGCCGGCCGACCATGATCGTGCACACCGGCCCCATCGATGCGATCTCCTTGCCCTCGTCCTCGCGGCCACGGAGGCCGCGCTCGACCGCTTCCGCCACTGCGATGCACTGCGGCAACGTGAAGGACACCGTCGCGTTGATGCTCACCCCCTGGTACGTCGCCGCCTCGATCGCGGCGATTCCGGTGCGGACCACCGGGATTTTCACGATCATGTTCGGAGCAAGTCGGCTGAACGCGAGCGCCTGCTGCACGATCGCGTCGCTGTCTCGGAAGAGCCGCGGATCCGTCTGGATCGAGAGCCGTCCGTTTCGACCACCCTGCGCCTCGAAGATCGGTTCGAGAAGTTTCGCGGCCCTGATCGACAACTCCTCGACGAGCTTCCACGCGATCGTGTCCTCGGTGGCAGTGGGGAACTCGCGGATGAGAGTCTCGGCACGCGGCCGCCAGGTGGCGGTGTCGCCGGCGAGCACCGCTGCGGCGATCACCGGATTGCATGTCGCGCCGACCCCGCCCTGCTCCATGGAGTAGGTGAGCTCGGGAATCGACGCGGAGTCGTTCCAGAGGCACGTCGGGGTGGTCTGCGTCATCTGCAGCAGTGGACTTGCGTGATCCATCGCCACGAGACTACACGCGGCCGCCCGGCGCCCGACGGCTCGAGCGGTTGGACGCCCGTCCAGCGCCCGACGGTTCGAGCGACTGGACGGGCCAGGACTTATGCCTTGCGAGCGCTCCGGCGGCGGCCGCGCGAGATGACGACCATGCCGCTGCCCAGGATCGCCAGTGCGGCGCCAAGGACGATGCGTGGTCCCATCGGTCCGCTCCCAGTGGTCGGATCGGCGACGCTGTTGACGATGGAGAGCGCTCCATCCTCGCCGCTGCCGATCGCGTTGGTGCCGTTGTAGTCGGCGTCACCGGAGTAGACGGCCTTGACGTCGTAGGTACCGGGCGGCAGCGTGACCGTCGTCGTGCAGCTCGTCGCCGGCAGCGTCGCAATGCAGAGGACTGTGGTGCCGTACGTGAACGTCACCGTGCCGGAGACGCCGGTCGGAAGACCGGTGACCCAGAGCGTCACCGGTGCGTCGGGAACCGTCTCAGTCGGCGAGACGACGACCGTCATATGGGTGTCAGCCTTGATGACCGTGAACTGCGCTCCGGTCGCCGTCGCGGACGAGTCGTTGACATCACCGGAGTACGACGCGGTGACGGGGTACGTCGCCGGCGTCAGCGTTGCCGCAGTCGCGCAGCTGGTCGCCGTGAGCGTTGCGGTGCAGAGCGTCGTCGTGCCCGAGGTGAAGGTCAGCGTGCCGGTCGCGCCGGCGGGAAGTCCGGCGGCGGCGAGCGTGTCGGTTGAGCCGTACACGATGGTGAGCGGCGACGCTGTCTCAGTCAGGAAGACGTCGGCCTTGATGACGGTGAAGCTCGCGCCCGTCGCGGTGAGTCCGTCGTAGTTGCCGTCGCCCGAGTAGACCGCGCTCACGGGGTAGACACCTGGGGCGAGCGTCGCTGCGGTCTCGCAGTTCGTCGCGGGCAACGTGAGCGTGCACAAGGCGGATCCGTGCGAAGAGAAGGTCACGGTTCCGGTCGCGTCACCGGGGAGCCCGGACGCAGACAGCGTGTCCTGCGTGCCGTAGCTGATGGTCGCGGGAGACGCGGATTCTGTCATCGACGGGTCGGCCTGGGTCACGGTGAAGGTCGCGCCGGTCGCGACACCACCGTGGTAATCGCTGCATCCGGAGTACGTCGCGGTCACGGGGTACGTGCCCGCGGCAAGCGACGTCGACGTCTGGCAGCTGACAGCCGGGAGCGTCGCGACGCAGAGCGTGTTGCCGCCGGAGGTGAAGGTCACGGTTCCGGTCGCATCAGCGGGCAGTCCGGTGGTGGACACGGTGTCACTCGTGCCATAGGCGACGCTCGACGGCGCAGCCGATTCGGTGAACGACACATCCGCGGCGGTGACGGTGAAGCTCGCGCCGGTTGCGACGGTGCCGTTGTAGTTGCTGTCGCCGGAGTAGGTTGCAGTCACCGGATACGTCCCAGCATCGAGCGACGTCGAGGTCTGACAGCTGAGCGCAGGAAGCGTTGCGGTGCAGAGCGTGCTGCCGCCCGATGTGAACACCACCGTCCCCGTCGCGTCAGCGGGCAATCCGGCAGTTGACAACGTGTCCTGGGCACCGTGGGCGATGGTCGACGGCGATGCCGACTCGCTCATCGTCGTATCAGCCTTGGTGACGGTGAACGTCGCGCCGCTGACGGTCGCGGTGTTGTAGTTGCTGTCACCCGAGTACGTCGCAGTCACGGGGTACGTCCCCGGGACGAGCGTCGTCGATGTGGCGCATGACGCTGAGGGGAGCGTCGCCACGCAGAGGGTCGATCCGCCGGACGTGAACGTCACGGTCCCGGTGGCGTCAGCCGGCAGACCGGTCACGGAAAGCGTGTCCGCGGATCCGTACGGGATGCTCGCCGGTGCCGCCGATTCGGTGAACGACGTGTCGGCTTTCGTGACGGTGAAGGTCGCGCCGGTCGCGACGCTCGCCTTGTAGTCAGCGTTGCCCGAGTACGTCGCGGTCACCGGGTACGCGCCTGGTGCCAGCGTTGTCGATGTCTGGCAGCTCGTCGCCGGGAGCGTCGCGATGCAGAGCGTGCTGCCACCAGAGGTGAAGGTCACGGTTCCCGTCGCGCCGCCGGGCAGGCCCGTCTCTGACAGCGTGTCCGGCGAGCCGTATCCGATGGATGCCGGCGACGCGGACTCGTTCATCGATGTCGTCGCCTTGGTGACGGTGAAGCTCGCGCCGGTCGCGGTCGTACCCGTGTAGTTGGTGTCACCGGAGTACGTTGCAGTCACAGGGTATGCGCCGGGTGCGAGCGATGTCGACGTCGAGCAGCTCGCTGCCGGCAGCGTGGCGACGCAGAGCGTCGATCCACCGGAGGCGAATGTCACCGTTCCCGTTGCGCCGGCCGGGAGGCCGGAAACCGAGAGGGAGTCGGCGGTGCCGAACGGCACGCTCGACGGCGCAGCCGACTCGGTCATGGTGGTGCTGGCCAGCGTGACGCTGAAGCTCGCACCGCCGGCGCTCGTTCCGGAGTAGTTGCCGTCACCGGAGTAGACAGCGCTCACCGGGTACGTGCCGGGAGTCAGTGTCGTCGACGTTGCGCAGCTCGTCGCCGGCAACGTTGCGACGCAGAGCGTCGCGCCGCCGGACTTGAACGTGATCGTGCCGCTCGCGTTCACGGGCAGACCGGAGGTCGAGAGCGTGTCCGCGGTGCCATATGGGATGGTCGCGGGCGCGGCCGACTCGGTCATCGACGTGGTCGCCTTGGTGACGGTGAAGATCGCGCCTGTCGCGACGGCGCTCGTGTAGTTGCCGTCACCCGAGTACGTCGCGGTCACGGGATACACCCCGCCGCCCAGCGTCGTCGCCGTCAGGCAGCTGGTCGCCGGGAGAGTCGCGATGCAGAGCGTGGATCCGCCTGAGGTGAACGTCACCGTGCCGGTGGCCGCGCCGGGCAGCCCGGCGGCTGCGAGCGTGTCCTGTGAGCCGTACACGATCGAGGCGGGTGTTGCCGACTCCGTGAACGTTGGCGTCGCCCTGGTGATCGTCAGCGGCGTCGTCGTTGTCTGGGGTGCGAAGTTCGAGTCACCCGAATAGGACACAGTCACGGTGTCCGCACCCACCGGCGCGGTGCTCGTGCTGCAGCTCACGGCGGGCAGGGTCGTGGTGCACAGCGTCGTCCCACCGATGGAGAAGGTGACGGTCCCAGTTGCGCTCGTCGGGAGCGCTGCCGTGTACGTCACCGGCTGCAGATACGTCTGCGGCGACGGGAGCGCCGTTGCCGTGAATACGCTGACGTTGACGACGTCGTTGCTCACCGCGGGCAGCGCATCCGTCGATGAGATGCGCGCGGAGTCCGTCACGCTGCCGCTCAATCCGGACGACAGCGTCACGGGGATCGTGATGTTCGGCAGAGTCGTGCCGGCGCCGATCGCCGAGGTCGGCGTGTACGTGCACGTCACCGTCTGACCGGCAGTCGCGCACGCCCAGTCGGAGCTGCTCGTTGCCGTGCCCGGCGTCATGCCCGTGGGCAATGTGTCGGTGACGGTCAGCATGTTCGACTCCGAGCCGCCGCTCGATGCGACGCTCGGCGCGAGGATGAAGTTGGCCTTGTTGCCGGCGAGCATGTGCCCGCTCTCGTTGTCGGAGGTGCCGATCGCGAGGTTCGGAACCGCGCCGACAAGCGTCGAGGCGGTCAGCTGATTGACCTCGTGATACTCGTTGGACCCACCCGTCGAGGCAGTCCACCCGAAGGTGAGCTGATACGGGATCCCGGTGGCCGGGTCGATCCACGACGAGGGGAACGTCGCGAGCGCCGGGTTGTTCGACGTCGTGGGCAGCGCGCCGGTGAGCGTTTGCTGCGTGGTCGTTCCGAGCGGGGTGAACGCGATGAGCCACGAGCTGGCGGGAACCGACAGGCCGCTCGCAGTGGTCGTGACCGCCGCAGACGGGTTGATCGCCATCTCGACAGGGACCATGACGCCGGTGCGCGATGTCGCCGACTGCTTGTCGAGCGTCAGGCCCGGACCGAGGTTGCTGATCGTGCCGTTGGCGCTGCCGCCGCCGTCCGACTGGTTGAACGACGTCGCGGTGGTCCCGAGGATGCAGTACCCGACGGTGCCGTTGCCGGGCCCGCGAGCGGTGACCGACTCCGGATACGCCTTGTTGGCCACGAGCGGTGAGGGGATGGTGCATCCCGACCCGCCCGCAAGCGGCGTGTTCTCGTAGTTGCCGTAGACGTCGAGGCCGATGCCGAGATAGCCGTATGGCATTCCCGCTGCACCGGACCCACCCTGGGCGGCCGCGTAACCGAGGTTCCCGCCGAGCGGACCGGTGGTCGCCGGCGGCATCGGGTCGGCGGGATTGGCCGCGGCAAGGCTGAAGACGATGCCGTCAGCGCCGGTTCCGTCGAACTGATACGTCTCGAGGTTGACGTCGAGACCCTCGGAGGTCGGGAGGCTCGTCTGATAGAAGGCGGCGCCGACCGCATCGCCCGCGTTGGTCGTCAGCCGGAGCGCCCCGCTGCCGTTGCTGTCAGGCGGGGACGCGCAGTTGGGGATCGACGTGGTCCCCGACACCGGTCCAGCTGTGAGGCAGGCACCGTTGGTGCCGCCTTGACCTGCGGGGAGGTACCACTGACCGGGTGCGGTCGCGTTGTTCGCGAACGTCTCGGTCTCGAGCGACGAGCCGCCGGCGAACGCGTTCGTCGGCAACAGCGCCACGATTGTGGCGACCGTCGTTACGACGCACATGGCTTCGCGGAATCGCTGCAGCAGAGCGCGTCGGGAAGGTCGGGTCGAGTGAGAAGTGCTCACAAAGGATCTCAAATAAAGGGTTGATCGGATCTGCCGCGACAGTAGGCTCGATCCGACTGTTTTGTAGGGGTTGTCATCACCCAGGCGTCGATTTGTGACCTCGGCTGCGACGGGCTATCCGGTTGAGACCCCCTGTTGTGACGCTCCGACGAACGGACGGCTGATCTGGCTGGGCGGCCAACCAATTCGCGATGCGACGGCGGGTGTCCAGAATGCGGTCGTGCTGATCGGGGACGCCCCGTGTGACGGCACGTGCAACCGCCGGGTCGCGCTCTCGTCCTGGTCCGGCTGAGCGGCCGACCCCCTCGAAACGCTCTACGCGCGCGTCTCGTGCGCGCGCAACACTTCCATCAGCTCGTCATGGGGAAGCGCGTACGCAACGACGTCATCGCCGCCGGTCATCGTCTCCGCCGCGATGAGCGCGTTGACGATGGCCTCCTCGGTCGCCTCGATCGCGGCGTAGAAGAGCGAATCGATCAGTGGGTCCGCGAGCATCTGCACCGACGACGACGTGGCCTGGTCGCCTTCGACGATCCAGTCCGACGCCAGGCCGCGATTCGCCGTCGAGAACGCGACGCACAGGTCGCCGCTCCAGTTTTCGCCGGCCCCACCCGTGCGACCGACGCCGAGCATCGCGCGCGACGCCAGACGGTTGCACTGTGCCGGCAGCAGCGGCGCATCCGTTGCGACCACAACGAGGATCGACCCCAGCTTGCGCGATGGATACAGGCCGCTGGACGCGCCCCACATCTGCCCTGCGTTGGCGGGAATCGGTATGCGGGACGCCGGGAAATGCTCGCCGACTGCGACGCCGTTGATACTGAGCCGCTCTCGGTGTCCATGGTTGGTCTGCACGAGCACGCCGACCGTGTAGCCACCGATGCGTGCGTCGGTAACGCGCGATGCGCTACCGATACCGCCTTTGAACCCATGGCAGAGCATGCCCGTGCCGCCACCGACGTTGCCTTCAGCGACGACGCCGTTGCTCGCTGCTGCGAATGCCGCGTGCACATCCGCCGCGTGCACGTGCTGACCCTCGATGTCGTTGAGGATGCCGTCCCACGTCTCCAGCACCACCGGAGGAGTACCGAAACCCATCGCGCCACGTGCGGTGATGCCCTGCGCAACGAGCGTGTCGCACACCGTGCCAACCGACCACGAGCTCGTCATCGCGATCGGCCCGCAGAGCCTGCCGCCTTCACGGAGAAACTCAAGTCCGGTCGGGTGAGTCACGCCGCTCAGGACGTGCACGCCGGCGAACACCGCGTCACTCCACACCTCGCCGTCGTACGGGATGACAACCGTGACTCCGGTGCGCACCGGACCTGCACCGCGAACGCGCTTTCCGGAACCGCCGATCAGCGTTGCATGGCCGACCGAGACGCCTGCAACATCGGTGATCGCGTTGTGCGAGCCCGTCGGGAGCCGTCCGATGCTGATCCCCAGGTCGCGCGCGCGCGTCACGGGGCCGGATCGGTTACCGGGAAACCTGGCAGGTCCTGCACATGCTCGAGCAGGAGCGTGGCGACGCGTTTGTGATCGCGTGCGACGAGCGCATCGAAGAGGTCGCGGTGCGCCTTGGCGACACCGACGAGCTGCTCCTGCGTCGGCATCGCCTCACGAAGATGCGTGTAAAAATACGCGCGCATCCGGGGCGCGATCGACCCCCAGATCTGCGTGGTGTGCGGCTGTCCCGACCGCGACATGACGAGCCCGTGAAAGGCGACGTCGTCCTCGACGAGTCCGATGAGGTCGCCGCTGCGGACGGCCTCCTCCATGCGCTCGATGATGCCGCGCATCTCGGTGACGTCATCCTCGGTGAGGTTGTCGAGCGCCTGGTCGAACCCGAAGCCCTCGAGCGTTGCCCGCATGGGAATCAACACCTGGCGAACCTCGAGCGTGGAGATCCGCGAGACGAACGACCCGCGGTAGGGGAAGGACATCACGAGCCCTTCCTGCTCGAGTTGCCGCAGCGCCTCGCGCAGCGGTCCGCGGCTGGTGCGCATCCCCTGAGAGATGTCCTCTTCGACCAGACGTTCGCCCGGCTTGAGGGTCCCCGTGAGGATGGCGTCGCGCAGGGAAGAGGCGACCTGCTGACGCAATGACCGCTCCGCCGGCTGGAGCAGCCGGTAGCGATCGCCCTCGGCAACCCAGCGTGGTTTGACCGCGGAGGGCGACTGTCGAGGGGTCATGCAGTCATCCTACTTCACTTCAAAGTGTCGATTGTTGACAGTCGTCAGTACGAGCAGTACGGTGCTTGTGCCCTAAAGGCGCGCTCAGAGTTGGAGAATCGGGCCCGAATGGCAGAGATGCGTCGTGTTGGTGTAGTGAGCGAGGTCGCTGACATCACGTACGCCTTCTTTGTGGAAGGCATGGCCCTCACTGTGCGCCGATGGACCGAGCATGCAAACGACGGTGACGAAACCGGTGCGCGACTTGAGCTTCAGCGTCTTCATGAGGACCGGAGCCAGGGGTCGGAGTTCGCCATGCCGAAGGTCGTGCTCGGGGCGCCGATCTGGCGTGCTGACCTGTTTCGCCTCGGACCGAGCAGCGGGCTTGAGCGGGCGCACCACCACCCGCGTTTCATCAACGGCGAGCCGTGCGATCGTGTCTGGCTGGCTGATGAGGACGCGGCCGAGCCATTGCAGTGGACCCAGCGGGTACTCACCGACGGTCTCGAGTCGCTCCTGACCGACGCCGGTGCTGCCGATCTCTATGGCGCCGCCACCCAGCGCCAGCTCGCGGAGATCCTTCCGCTGGCGATCCTCGCGACGAAATCCTGCCTGGAGCCCGTTTCCGGCTGATTCTGCGATGCTCGCGGGGTGCAGTTGAGTGAGGCGAACGTGCTTTCCGCGGAGGCAGCGCAGCGAGAGTTCAGCCCTCAGGTCATCTTTCTCAACTCGGCCACCCTGGGGCTGCCGCCGCGCCGCTCGCTCGATGCCATGCGCGTCGCGCTCGACGTCTGGTCCAGCGGACGCGCGAACGCCGTTGCGTACGACGACGAGGTTGCCCGCGCCCGGAGCAACTATGCGCAGCTGGTCGGTGTCGACCCGACGCTTGTCGCCCAGGGGAGCCAGGCGTCGGTGTTCGCCGGCCTTATCGCCGCATCGCTGCCGGATCACGCCGAGGTGCTGACGGCAGGCGGGGACTTCACGAGCGTCGTCTTCCCCTTCCATGTCCAGGCGCGTCGCGGCGTGCGCGTGCGTGAGGTGCCGCTCGAGGACCTGGCCGGTGCGGTGACGGAAAGCACGACGCTGCTTGCCGTTTCGGCGGTGCAGTCGTCCGATGGTCGCGTCGCCGACCTCGATGCCCTGACGCGCGCGTGCGCGCAAACCGGCACGAAAATCATGCTCGACACGACGCAGGCGGCCGGATGGCTCCCGATCGATGCCGGGCGGTTCGCGTACACGATCTGTCATGGCTACAAATGGCTGCTGGCGCCACGTGGAACGGCTTTTTTCACGATCCAGCAGGAGCTGCTCGACGACATCGCGCCACACACAGCCGGTTGGTATGCGGGTGCCGATCGATGGAACAGCATCTACGGCGCACCATTGCGGCTCGCGTCCGACGCGCGACGGTTTGACGTCTCGCCGGCGTGGCTTTCGTGGATCGGCGCCGATGCATCGCTCGGACTCCTCTGCGAGGTTGGCAGGGACGTCCTGCACGAACATGCGGTCGGTCTCGCGAATCGCTTTCGCGCAGGTGTCGGCATCGGTGCGTCGAATTCGGCGATCGTGTCGACGCTTGCGGACGATGCGGTGCCCGAACGGATGCGCGCCGCAAATATCGTCGGCGTGACCCGCGCGGGGAGACTGCGCCTCTCGTTCCACATCTCGACGAGCACACAGGATGTCGACACGGCCATCGAGGCGCTGTCGGGCCACCTTCATATCTGAGAGGACCAAATTCCGAGGGCACGTAGAATGCCCGTGAGATGACAGAGGTTCCAGGAAGGTCGGTCGCTGTCATCGGGTTCGGACGCTTCGGCCGCCTCTGGGCGTCGATGCTCCGCGACGACTGCGACCTCATGGTCTACGACGCGGCGTCCGCGTTACGGGAGGAGGCCGCCGCGCAGGGATTCTCGTCGGTCCCGCTGTACACGGCGCTCGCAGCCCGCACCATCTTCTACTGCGTCCCCATCTCCGCATTCGAGACGACCCTCCGCGAGCACGCGCTGTATTTCGCGAACCTCGAGGGGACGCGGACGCTGATCGACACGCTCTCGGTCAAAGTCCATCCGCGTGACGTGTTCGAGCGCCATCTCCCTGAGTCATACGAGGCGCTGTTGACCCATCCGATGTTCGGGCCGGACAGCGTTGCTGTCAGCGGTCTTGCCGGGCAGATCATCGTGCTCGACCCGTTTCGAATGGACGACGCGGCGTTCGCTGCGTGGACAGCGTATTTCGAGAGCAAGGGCCTCTCGGTCGTCGTCATGGCCGCGGACCATCACGACCGTCTCGCTGCGGAGAGTCAGGGCGTCACCCACTTCGTCGGGCGGACGCTCGAGCGTTTCGGTTTCGAGCCGACACCCATCGACACGCTTGGGACACGAAAGCTCCACGAGATCACCGCGCAGGTGACCAACGACACGGAGCAACTGTTCGTCGACCTGCAGACACGCAATCCCTACACGAGCGCGATGCGTGTGCGGCTTTCGCATGCGCAGGACAGCGTGTTCGATCAACTGCTGCCGAACCGCGTTGCGACGGACCGCCTGGTCGTCGGTATCCAGGGAGGACGCGGCAGCTTCAATGAGGAGGCGGCGCGCCACTATCTGCGTCACACAGACGACGGTCCAGTGTCACTGGTGTACCTGCACACCACCGAGCGCGTGCTCCGCGCGCTGCACGAGGGGAGCGTTGACCGCGGGCAGTTCGCCATTCACAACTCGGCCGGCGGCATGGTCGGCGAGTCGGTTGCGGCAATGGCGCGGTATCGCTTCGACATCGTCGAGGAGTTCGAGATCAAGATCTCGCACGCGTTGATGATGTCGAGCATCGGCGACCCCGCCGACGTCGACACCGTGATGACGCATCCGCAGGTGCTCGCGCAGTGCCGGACGACGCTGGCGAGCAAATACCCGCACCTGCGTCAGACGAGCGGCGACGGCGACCTCATCGACCATGCGAAGGTGGCGGAGCTCATCGCGAGTGGGGAATTCTCGTCGAACATCGCGACGATGGGAAGCAGCGTTCTCGCCAACATCTACGGGCTGCGCGTCATCGAGGACAACCTGCAGGACCTCGGCGAGAACTTCACCAGCTTTCTCTGGGTGCAGCGCCCAGGGAGCTGACGGCGCTATCGCGGGTCGGCGCGATCCAGGTTCCAGTGCCTCCCGACGATGGCGAGCCATGCGCCGTTCGGTATCGGTGTGAGCCCGAACCGGCTGATCATGCGTTGCCCGCCTTCGTAATCGCCGTAGAGGAGATCGATGGTCACGGGTTGGCGCCCGTTGCACGCGGCTTTGGCAACCGAAAAGATCGGCTCGTTGGGATCGCGGAAAGCACCCTGCCAAAAGCCGGTATCACCGGCAGGCACGTAGAGATCGCGCGTGAGCATCCGGAAGTCTTTGGGATCGGGATGTGGTGTGCCGCCGACGCGCTCCGGATGGAAGCACCAACCGTGCAGCACCGCCATGCCGGCACCGCCGTTGCGCAGGGTGATCACGAGGTAGATCGCAGCGTCGGTGACCTCGAACGACCCATGCCCACCTTCGACCGTGACCCAGTGCATGTCGTTGAACGACACCTTCTGGGGAAGGTCCTGCAGGCGCGTCGGCATGAGGACTGGGCGCAGCCCGACAAGCAGCGAACGCTCAGCCACGCGAGCCGCACGGTTCGCCGATCGCACCGACGCGAACGTCGCGATGGCGAGAATCAAGGTCCCGCCGGCGGTCGCAAGCGCCGAGATCGTGACCCAGTCCATGACGCGAGAGCCTACAGAATCAGACGGCACGACCCCCGCGTTGCCGGGCGTTGAGCTGGTCAAACGCCGGCCAGGGATTGACAAGAGGCTTGTGAGCCATACACTCCGAGGTTCAAATGTCGAGCCAGCCCAACGGCAATCCCAATGCGACGCAACCTGGACCTCCATGGTCGTGGCCGGAGATACGCAGAGGCACGCCGGTGCGTGTGCTCATCGACCTCCTGCAGTACGCAATCGCGCTTGTGCTGCTGGTGCTTGCCGCCGTCGTGCTCGTCCGCAGCTTTGCCGACTTCCTTGGATCATGGGGCGGCTACCCGCAAACACTGATCAGCGCTGTCGATGGTGTGCTCGTCGTGATCATCCTGGTCGACATCATGCGAACGGTGCTCACCCACCTCGAGGGATGGGCGTTTCCCTTCCGTCCGTTTCTCGTCATCGGCATCATCGCCGCGGTTCGAGACATCCTCGCCGTCTCGACGCGGCTCACCCTGTCATCCGGTGGATCGACGGCAGGCGAGATTCCGGTCACGCAGTCGTTGATCGAGCTCGCGACGAGTGCCGGCGTGGTGCTCATTCTCGCGGTGGCGCTCTTTCTGACGCGAGAGCAGAACGTGGAGGGCGAGACCGGCGCCGAGCAGTAGGCGCGCCAGAATACACGCGAGCCGGCATCGGCCGCCGGACCCTATGGCCAAGGGGAGACACGCGATGGACGCTGTTGACAGGATGCGTGCCGATGACGTTGCCTCACGTGCCATGGGCATCGTCATCACCGATGTGACCCCGGGTGAGGCGACCGCGACGATGACCGTCCGCGACGATATGGTCAACGGCCACAACATCACGCACGGCGCCTTCGTGTTCGCGGTCGCCGACACCGCATTCGCATATGCGTGCAACAGCCACGGTCCGCTCACCGTCGCGGCGTCCGTCAACGTCACGTTCATCGCCCCGTCGTATGCCGGCGATGTCCTCGAGGCACGCGCTGTCGAGCGCACGAGGTTCGGCCGCTCCGGTATCTACGACGTCACCGTGCGTCGCGGCGGCGTGGTCATCGCAGAGTTCCGCGGTACGAGCCGGACGACCGGACGCGACACGCCATGAGCAGGGTCGGCCAAGCGCCTCCCACGGAGCTCCTCGACGAGGGGGAACGCCTGACGCGCGAGCAACTGCTCGATCTCCAGCTCGAGCGCCTGCGCTGGTCGCTGCACCACGCATACGCAAACGTGCCCCATTACCGCAAGGCGTTTGACGCCGCCGGCGTCATGCCCGACGACTGCACGACGCTCGCCGATCTCGCGAGATTCCCCTTCACCACCAAGCACGATCTGCGCGACAACTACCCCTTCGGCATGTTCGCGGTGCCGCGCACGGCTGTGCGTCGCATCCACGCATCGAGTGGAACGACTGGACGTCCGACCGTCGTCGGTTACACGAACGACGATCTCAACACGTGGTCAGATCTGATGGCTCGTTCCATCCGTGCGGCGGGTGGCAGGCCGGGCGACATCGTGCATGTCGCGTACGGCTATGGGCTGTTCACCGGTGGTCTCGGTGCGCACTACGGAGCGGAACGCCTCGGTTGCACGGTTGTGCCGGTCTCCGGCGGGATGACACCCCGCCAGGTGCAGCTCATCAACGACTTCGAGCCGTCGATCATCATGGTCACGCCGTCGTACATGCTCGCGCTGCTCGATGAGTTCGAGCGTCAGGGACTGGATCCGCAGAAGTCGTCGCTGCGCATCGGTATCTTCGGCGCCGAACCGTGGACGGAGGCGATGCGCAGCGAGATCGAGGACCGTCTCGACATGCATGCGGTCGACATCTACGGCCTGTCGGAGGTGATGGGGCCGGGCGTCGCGGAGGAGTGCGTCGAGACCAAGGACGGACTGCACATCTGGGAGGACCACTTCTACCCGGAGGTGATCGACCCGATCACCGCCGACGTGCTGCCCGACGGCGAGTCGGGCGAGCTGGTCTTCACCTCGCTGACGAAGCAGGCGCTGCCGATCATCCGCTACCGCACCCGCGACCTCACGCGCCTCCTCCCAGGCACGGCACGTCCGGCGTTCCGGCGCATGGAGAAGATCACCGGCCGGAGCGACGACATGATGATCCTGCGTGGCGTCAACGTCTTCCCGACGCAGCTCGAGGAGATCATCCTGCGCACGCCGGGGCTTTCGCCGCACTTCCAGCTGGTGCTCACCCGGGAGGGCCGGCTGGATGCACTGGCCGTTCGCGTGGAGGCTCGCGTCGACTGCCCGCCGGACCGGCGTGATGGCGCCGCTCGCGACCTCGCCCGCGAGGTCAAGGATCGGGTTGGCGTCACCGTCGCGGTCGAGGTGATCGATCCGGAGACGCTGGAGCGCTCGCTCGGCAAGCTGCAGCGGGTGATCGACCGCCGGTCGTAGACTGCGGCAGCCCGACGGTTGTCCAGGCAGGCGGGCCACGGGAGGTTGCTCCGGGTGGATCGGTTTCTCCTCTATCGGACCTACGACGAGCTTGAGGTCGGACAGACCCAGCGCACCCGGGGCCGCACCATCACCGAAGGCGACATCGTCAACTGGTGCGCGCTGACCGGCGACTGGTTCTACCCGCACATCGACAAGGTCGCCGCCGAGCGCTCGATGTTCGGCCAGCGCGTCGCTCCCGGGATCATGGTCTTCGCGCTCGGCACTGGGCTCGGCGTCCCTGCCGACGCGACGACGATCCTCGCCAACTACGGCTCGGATCGCCTCCGCTACACGGCCCCGACCTGGATCAACGACACCATCTACCTCGACATCGAGGTCATCGAGAAGTCCGACAAGGACGCCAAGTCCGGCCTGGTGACGTACCGCTGGGACATCCTCAACCAGAACGGTGTGACGGTCTGCGCAAGCCAGCTCAAGATCCTCACCGCCAAGGAGCGCGCGCCGTATGCCGGCATCTGAGGGCACAGGGCCTGTCCTGCTGACCATCGACGGCGGCGTCGCAGAGGTGGTGCTCAACCGCCCGGACAAGATGAACGCGATGAACCTCGCGATGGTCCATGACCTCGCCGAGGCACTCGACAAGGCGGAGGTCGGCGGCGCGCGGGCCCTGCTGGTCCGCGGCGAAGGGCGCGCGTTCTGCAGCGGACGCGACCTTGCCGACGCGGATCCCCTGCACGAGGACGGCGAGGCGATCCTTCGCGACATCTTCAACCCGCTGCTCGAGCGCATGGCGACTCTCGCGGTGCCGACCATCGCGGCCGTGCAGGGTGCCTGTCTCGGCACCGGGCTCGGCCTCGCCCTGGCGTGCGACATCCTCTACGCAGCGGATGACGCGCGCATCGGCTCGCCATTTGCCCGCATCGGAGCCGTCCTCGACAGTGGCGCTCACGCCGCGTTCGTCTCGCGGGTTGGACCGCATCGGGCGCTCGAGCTCGTCTACACGGGCCATCTGCTCTCGGGTCGCGAGGCGGAGCAATGGGGGCTCGTGAACCGCAGCGTCGCCGGCGCGGATCTTGTGCGTCGCACGCGCGAGCTGGCGGCGTCGATCGCACGTGGTCCCACGGCGGCGTTCCTCGAGTCGAAGCGATTGGTGCGCAGCATGCTCGACACACAGCCATCCTTGAGAGAGGTGCTCGCCGAGGAGGCTGCCGCGCAGGGCCGCGCCTCGCGCACCCATGACTACAAGGACGGGATCTCCGCGTTTCAGGAGAAGCGCAAACCGTCCTTCACGGGACGGTGAGCGGCAACCCATGAACGACCTCGGCAGCTCATTTCCCAGCCTCGTCTTCGACCGTCCCGAGGACGGAATCCTCGTGATCACGATGCAGTCAGACGGTCGACTCAACGCCGCAGACGCCGCCATGCACCGCGATCTCGCCGAGGTCTGGAGGGCCGTCGACGCCGATGCGGAGACACGAGCGGTGATCATCCGGGGCGCGGGTGGAACGTTCTCGTCGGGAGGTGACTTCGACCTCATCGAGGAGATCGCGTCCGACTTCAATGCCCGGGCTCGCGTCCTTCGCGAGGCGCGCGACCTCGTCTACAACATCATCAACTGCAGCAAACCGGTGGTCTCGGCCATGGACGGCGTCGCCGTCGGAGCCGGCCTCGTCGCCGGGCTGCTCGCGGACATCTCGATCGCGGGGCACACGACGCGCCTCATCGACGGCCACACGCGCATCGGGGTAGCGGCCGGCGACCACGCCGCGATCATCTGGCCGCTCCTGTGCGGGGTGGCGAAGGCGAAGTACCACCTGCTGCTCTGCGAGCCCGTGACCGGCGCCGAGGCGGAGCGGATCGGGCTCGTCTCACTCTCCGTGCCCGACGACGAGGTGCACGCCAAAGCGCTCGAGGTGGCACGCAAGCTCGCCGCCGGGTCGCCGACGGCGATCAGCTGGACGAAATACGCGCTCAACAACTGGCTGCGGGCGGCCGGCCCGATCTTCGACAGCTCGCTGGCCCTCGAATTTCTCGGGATGACCGGTCCTGACGTCACCGAGGGCGTGGCCGCCCGCCGCGGCAAGCGCGCGCCGAATTTCGGTGCCTCAGGCCCGCAGGGGTAGGATCGATGAACGTGAGTGTGGGTGTGGCGTCACTGACCAAGGCCGCCTGGCAGGACGTGGCAGCGGAGGGATCGATGGGTGCGCTCACCACGCACGACGTTGCCTTGAGCCACGACCAGCTGCGCAGCCTGTACCGCCTCATGGCGTTGAGCCGTCGCGTGGACCGCCAGGCGATCAACCTCACACGCCAGGGCGCGCTCGGCGTTTTCGCCTCCAGCCACGGGCAGGAGGCGGCGCAGGTCGGGTCGGTATTCGCGCTCGAGGCCGACGACTGGCTCTTCCCCACCTATCGCGAGACGGTCGGCACCTTTGCGCGCGGCGTCGACGTCGTGGAGCTGCTCGCGCTCTTCTCGGGCAGCTGGCATTGCGGCTTCGACCCGTATCAGTACCGGGTCGCGCCCCTCACCACGCCGCTGGCGACGCAGGCGCTGCATGCCGTCGGGCTGGCGATGGCCGCGAAGATCAAGCACGATCCGATCGTCGCGCTGACGTTCTTCGGTGACGGCGCGGCAAGCGAGGGAGACGCCCACGAGGCGATGAACATCGCTGCCGTCTCGGGCGCACCCGTCGTGTTCGTGGTGCAGAACAACGGCTACGCCATCAGCGTGCCGTATCGCCTGCAGACCAAGGCATCGTCGATCGCGTTGCGCGCTGCGGGCGTGGGGATGCCGGGGATCCGCGTCGACGGTAACGACGTCATCGCGGTGTACGGCGCCGTGCGCGCGGCGGTGGAGCGGGCGCGTCGCGGCGACGGACCGACACTCGTCGAGGCGGTCACCTATCGCCTCGAGGCGCACACCACCGCGGACGACACAACGCGATATCGCAGCGACGAGGAGTCGGCCGCGTGGCGTGCGCGCGATCCGGTCGACATGTTCCTGCACGTGCTCCGTGAAGGCGGCGTCGTCGACGATGCGTATGTCGCCGAGGTCGACGCGGAGGCCGAGACCGTCGCGGCGCGCATGCGTGACTTCCTGTTCGACGCTGCGCCCGGCGATCCGCGCGAGATGTTCGACCACGTGTACGCGACGCCGACGCCACAGTTGCAGGCGCAGCGCGCCGTGCTCAATCAGGAACTGACCGCTGCCGAGGAGACATCCTGATGGAGCTCACGATGGCGGGAGCGCTCAATGCGGCGCTTCGGGACTCGATGCGCGAGGACGGCAGCGTTGTCGTGTACGGCGAGGACGTCGGCAAGCTCGGTGGTGTCTTCCGTGTGACCGACGGGCTGCAGGCGGAGATGGGCATCGACCGGTGCTTCGACACGCCCGTCGCCGAGTCTGGCATCGCGGGAACGGCGATCGGCATGGCGATGTACGGGTTGCGGCCCGTCGTCGAGATGCAGTTCGACGGGTTCTCGTATCCCGCGCTCAACCAGGTGATCAGCCACGTCGCGAAGTACCGCAGCCGCACACGCGGTCGGGTGGGGTTGCCACTCGTGATCCGCATCCCGTACGGCGGCGGTATTGGTGCGGTGGAACATCACTCCGAGAGTCCGGAGACGTACTACGCGCACACCGCGGGCTTGACGGTTGTCTCGCCGGGCACGCCGGCCGACGCATACGCGTTGCTGCGCGCGTCGATCGCGTACGACGACCCCGTGATCTTTCTCGAGCCCAAGCGCCGCTACTGGTTGAAGGAAGACCTCGACCTGCCGGTCACCGCACCGCCCATCGGCGAAGCGGTTGTGCGCCGTGCGGGCACCACCGCGACACTCATCGCGTACGGCCCGATGGTGACGACCGCGCTGGAAGCCGCGACCCGCGCAGCCACCGAGAGCGGCTGGGATCTCGAGGTCGTCGACGTGCGCACGCTGTCGCCGCTCGACATGGACACGCTCGTGGCAAGCGCAACGAAGACCGGTCGCGCGATCGTTGTGCACGAAGCTGCACGGTTCGTCGGATTCGGCGCGGAGATTGCCGCGGAGTTGAACGAACGCGCTTTCGGCTACCTCGCCGCGCCGGTCCTCCGCGTGACGGGATGGGATATCCCGTATCCGTCGGCGAAGATCGAGCGCCATTTCCTTCCCGATGCGGATCGCATCCTCGACGCCGTTGCGCGCCTGCTCGAGTACTGAGCGATGCTGACCGTTCGCGACTTTCTCATGCCGGATCTCGGCGAAGGGCTCACTGAGGGGGAGATCAACCGCTGGCTTGTCGCCGAGGGCGACGTCGTCGTTGTTGATCAGCCCATCGCCGAAATCACCACCGAGAAAGCAGTCGTCGAAGTCCCGACGCCGTTTGCGGGACGTGTCGCGACGCTGCACGGCGTGGAGGGGGAGAGCATCGCGGTCGGCACACCGCTGATCAGCATTGAGGTTGCCGGCGGGCCATCGGAGTCCGCATCGGGGAACGTGCTTGTCGGATATGGGACGAGCGAGTCGGCGCCGCGGTCGCGGCGCAGCGCAACACCAACCGCCGCTGCGACGCCGGCCACCGCGAAGCCTGGGCCGCCGGCCTCACCGCTGGTGCGCCGTCTGGCGACGGAGATGGGCGTCGACCTCGCGACCATCGCGGGCAGCGGACCGGGCGGCATGGTGACGCAGGCAGATCTCGAACGCGCCGGCAGCGCGAGCGCGCCGAAGCCAGTCCGTGCGGTACCCGCGCTCTCCGGCGGTGTCCGCGCGCCGCTGACCGGCGTCGATCGGATTGCGGCAGAACGTCTGACGCGGTCGTACCGCGAGGCGCCGGCGGCGACCGCAACGCTCAGCTGCGACGCGAGCCGCATCCTCGAATGGCGCTCCGAACCACTCGGCGAATCGAACGGTGTGCGGATCACGCCGTTCGCGGTGATCCTCCGTCTGTGCGCTGTCGCGCTCGGGAAGTTCCCACGACTCAACGCACACTTCGATCCCGCGACCAACGAGGTGGTGACGTTCAAGCCGGTGCATCTCGGCGCCGCGGTGCAGACGGATCACGGACTGGTGGTCGCGGTGATCCGCAACGCGGAGACCAGGTTGCTGCCCGACATCGCGGCCGACCTGCAGCGCCTCGCAGCCGCCGCGCGTGACGGCTCGATCGACGCAGCCGATCTGCGCGGCAGCACGTTCACCGTCTCGAACTTCGGCGCCTTCGGTGTCGACGGCGGAACGGCGATCCTCAACCCACCGGAGGCCGCGATCCTCGGTGTCGGCCGGATTGCGACACGCCCGTGGGTGGTGGACAACGCGGTGGTGCCACGCTCGGTGGTGGAGCTTTCCCTGGTGTTCGACCATCGCGTTGCGGACGGCGGAGTGGCCGGCGGCTTCATTCGCCATCTCGCGGATCTCATCGAAACCCCTGACGAGGCACTGAACGATGACTGAGACCCCGGCCAAGGCACCGACCGCCGCGGCCGAGCTGCGCCGCGCGCAAGCGGACACCTGGGTGTACTTCGACGGCAAGCTCTGCCAGTACGGCGACGCGCACCTTGGCCTCCTCACGCACGCACTCCATTACGGAACCGGCTGCTTCGAGGGCATTCGCGCGTACTGGAGCGAGAGCCAGCGGCGGATGAACGTCTTCAAGATGACCGAGCACTTCCAGCGCATGACCGGCAACGCGCAGATGCTGCATATGAAGCTGCCGCACAGTGTCGACGAGCTCTGCGACATCACGGTCGAGGTGATGCGGCGCAACGCGTTCACCACCGACGTCTACATCCGGCCGCTGATCTACAAGGCGAACGAGGAGATCGGCATCCGCTTTCACAACCTGCGCGACGGATTCATGATCGTGCCGGTGCCGTTCGGCGCCTATGTCGACACGACCGGTGGGATCCGATGCCAGGTGTCGAGCTGGCGGCGTATGGACGACAACGTCGCGCCGCCGCGTTCGAAGGCGACCGGCATCTACATCAACAGCGCGCTCGCGAAAACCGAGGCCTTTCTCAATGGCTTCGATGAGGCGATCCTGCTGACGCAGGAAGGCAATGTCTGCGAGGGAAGTGCCGAGAACCTCTTCATCGTCCGTCAGGGCCAGCTGATCACGCCACCGGCGTCGGAGAACATCGTTGAAGGCATCACGCGCGCGACGCTGATGGCATTCGCTCGCGACGACCTGGGGCTCAAGGTGGTGGAACGCAAGATCGACCGCAGCGAGCTGTACATCGCGGACGAGGTGATCCTCTGCGGCACCGGTGCAGAAGTCTCGGCGGTGATCGAGATCGACCGTCGCCGCATCGGCGATGGTGAGCCGGGCGAGATCACCCGCAGTCTGCAGGACCGCTATTTCGCCGCATGTAAAGGCGACGACGCTCGTCACCTCGACTGGCTGACACCGATCATCTGACTCCGGAGAACGTATGGATCACGCGGAGTTGCGCCAACGGTTTTCGGCGCTGACCACCGCGCACGTTGCGGATGCCTGCATCCGCGCTCACGTTGCGGTGCGCTGCGCGCCTTCGGCGTTGCAGGCGGCAGTGCCGGGGAGCCACATCGCCGGCCGTGTCTGCCCGGCGCGTCACGCGGGGAGCGTCGACATCTTCCTCGAAGCGTTCGAGTCCGCCACCTCGGGTGACGTTCTCGTCGTCGACAACGACGGCAGGTTTGACGAAGCGTGTGTCGGAGACCTCGTCGCGCTCGAGGCGCAAACTGCCGGGCTCGAGGGAATGGTGATCTGGGGTTTGCACCGCGACACCGTCGACATCCGCGCGATCGCCTTGCCGGTGTTCAGCCTGGGGTCACTGCCGACCGGCCCGCAACGACTCGATGCACGCCATCCCGAGGCGTTGACGTCGGCAACGGTCGGCGAATGGTCCGTTACTATCGACGACCTCGTGTTCTGCGATGAGGACGGAGTGCTGTTCGTTCCGGCCCGTCGCGCCGGCGAGATCCTCACGCTGGCCGAAACGATTCGTGATACCGAGCGACGCCAGGCGGACCGCATTCGAAACGGCGTCCCGCTGCGGGAGCAGGTGCACTTCGCAGCCTATCTTGCCGCCCGCAAGGAGACGCCGTCGTTGACCTTTCGCGATCACTTGCGAAACGTCGGCGGAGCCATCGAGGTCTAGCCGGACCTCGACAGCCCCGGCGCATGGACGACGATGTCGATCCGGATGTCGCGATCGTGGCCCTATTCGCCACGACGCTGCGACAGGCCGGGCGATGACCGAGGTGATCTCAGAACCTGTAACCGCTGTCGAACTTGCGAATGACCACAACACAATCGCTCATATGGGAGGCCACCATGCCCGAGCAGTCACCGCATCTAATGCCGACCTCAGTCCCCGACGGACAGGCTCCGGGAGTCGCATATCGTGTTGAGGGCGAACTTGTTCCGGTCTTACATTGCCGGCTTGACGGGACAAACAACGTCTACTTCGAGCACCACGTGGTGCTGTGGAAGAGCCCTGAGATGAAGATTGGAATGCGCCGTCTCAAGGGATCCTTCAAGCGAGTGGTCGCAGGAATGCAGATCTTCATGACTGAGGCGGAGAGTGGGGGGGACATTGCCTTCTCCCGCGATGGCAGCGGACACATCTTGCCGCTTCACCTGATGCCCGGACAGGGAATCGCCGTACGCGAGCATCAGTTTCTTGCGGCAACCGGAAACGTCGAGTACGGGTTCAAGCGGGTCAAAGGAATCAGCAATATGTTCTTTGGTGGAACTGGATTCTTCATCGACGACTTCACCGCAACGAACAGCGAGGGCGTTGTCTGGCTCCATGGCTATGGGAACATCTTTGAGATCGCCCTCGCCGCTGGCGAGGAAATTGACGTCGAACCGGGTGGGTGGATCTATCGAGATCATTCGGTGAAGATGAGTCAGAACGTATACGGCCTCAAGACCGGACTGCTTGGTGGTAGCGGCAAACTGATCTTCAATCGCTTCACAGGACCGGGCCGGGTCGGGATTCAGTCGATGTACATCCATCTGCCGACTGCCGACTAACGAGATCTACCGCTCGCAAGACATTCGCAGCGATAGAGACTGGGACGGTCGCTGATCATATGATCAACTAGTCGGTCGGCGGGGGTTGAGTGACCCCCGCCCACCGTGGGTCAGGCCGCCATGTCGACGTTGAGCAGCGCGACTTCCTGCGCCTGCACCTGCACCGCTGGGCGAGCCCCGCGGAGCACGACTGCGCCGGCGATCGCCGCAGTTGCGACGCAACCCGCCGCGACCACAAAGCCGAGGTGGTACCCGGATGTCAGTGCGACGTTGAGGCTCGCGCCTCGGGACAGCAGTCCGGTGCTGTCCGCCGCCGAGATGCTCGCGAGCACAGCGACGCCGACCGCGGCACCCATCTGGATTGCGACGTTGGCCACGCCGGACGCGAGGCCTGAATCGCTGCCGTTGACGCCACTCATGGCGAGCAGCACGCTCGGCATGAAGATCAGACCTGCTCCGATGCCCATCACGAGGAGTGCGGGCAGCACGCTGACGGCGTACACCGCGTTGACCGGTGCCTGACCGAGCAGCAGCAGTCCCGCTGTCATCAGAACGAGGCCGGGGATGAGCGTCGCCTTTGCGCCGAACCGCTTCACGACGCGGGCGGTGACCAGCAGCGAGAACAGCGCAACGCAGATGTTCATCGGCATGAATGCCAGCCCCGCTCCAATCGGCGAGTACCCGAGCACGCGCTGCAGGTAGAGGGCGCCGAGGAAGAAGGAGCCGAACATCCCGACGGGGAAGAGCGCCCGCACCAGTACCGCACCGACGACGTTGCGCGAACGGAAGAACCGCAGCGGCACCAGCGGATGTGCCACGCGCGACTCGACGAAGATGAATGCTGCGATGAGCACCGCCGTAATCCCACCCATGCTGAGCGTCCGCACGGACGTCCAGCCGTTGGTGCTTGCCTCGAGGATCGCGTAGACGGCAAGCGCCGGCGCCGCGGTGATGAGCACCGCACCCCAGACATCCACACCGCCGCGAAGGCCGGTGCCGGCGTCCTCGGGGATTAGGATGGAGCCGAAGACGAAGGCCGCGATGCCGATCGGCAGGTTGATGAAGAAGATCCAGTGCCAGCTCAGCGCCTGGGTGAGCACGCCGCCGACGAGGAGCCCGATCGACCCGCCCGCCGAGGCGACGAACGCGTAGATGCTCATGGCCCGCGCGGTCTGCTCGCGGTTCTTGAAGAGGGTCACGAGGATGCCGAGCACCATGGAGGACACGACGGCCGCACCCACGCCCTGGACGAAGCGTGCGGCGGTCAGCAGTCCCTCGCTCGGCGCCAGGCCGCACAGCACCGAAGCGCCGGTGAAGATGGCGACGCCGGTCAGGAACAGGCGCCGGCGTCCGAGCAGGTCACCGAGGCGACCGGCCAGGAGGAGCAGACCGCCGAAGCTGATCAGGTAGCCGTTGATGACCCAGGCGAGCGACGCCTGGTCGGTGTGGAGGCTGCGCTGGATCGACGGCAGGGCGACGTTCACCACCGTTGAATCGAGCACGATCATCAGCTGGCCGACGCAGAGCACGACGAGTGCGATCCACCGCCGGGCTGCTGCTGAACGCAACGAGATCATGCCGACCTCCGCGTCGAGAGGGTCTGGAAGGTTTCGGTTGCTTGGACTTTCATTTGGGACCTCCTTGTGGTAACGTTCGATGTGGATCGTACAATAAAGTTCGATGGGTGTCAAACAATGGGTTGGGTAACTGAGGTCCCGGAGGGCCATACCTACGACGCGAGCGTTCTCGCGGAGCGGCCGATTGCCGGTATTACTGAAGTGCTCCAGGCGCTGGCCGACCCGGTGCGCCTCACCGTCGTCCGCGACCTCGCTGAATCCACCGAGCCCCGTCCGTGTGGCAGCCTCGTGGCGTCGGTGACCAAGTCAACGCTCAGCCACCACATGAAGATCCTTCGCGAGGCGGGCATCATCAAGATGCGCGTCGAAGGGACCCGCAAGCTCACGAGCCTGCGCCGCGCCGAGTTGAACGAGGCCTACCCCGGACTGCTCGACAGCATCCTGCGCACGCCGGTCACCGAAGCCGTGCCTGCTGAGGCCGTCGCCGCCGGCTGAGCCCGGTTCGGCTCTGACCGCTCAGAGCCCGAACGCAGCGGCCCACAACTTGTTGTCGGTGTACAGCCGCCTGACCTCGTCCAGCTCGACATCGGCGTCCTCGGCTCGGGCTGTGACGGGCCCGGCGACCCACCACTCGACGTTCCCAGGCAGCCCCGCGCTCAGGTACGCGCGTGTCCCGGGCTCGTACCGCTGCGCTGACCGCCGGCGTTGCGCGACGACCTCGCCGTGAGCAGGCTCCCACAACCGAACCGAGCCGGCAGCCTCCTCGTCGAGCACTACAGCGTCGTACCACCGCCACACAACGACGTCCGCTCCATCGGGCGCTGTTGCGACTGCGACGAGGTGACCAGGAGACACCCGCTCTGTCCGCGGCGATGGAAACATCGGCGCGAAGCGAACTGAAACGACGTTGGATTCAGTCCACACACCGCAGGTGTCTTCCTCGACCCTCAGGACAGTGGCACAGCGGAGCTGACGAGGCTCGAGCTCAGCAGGGTTTGAGACAGTCATCCATCGAGTATTCCACACGCCAGATGAGCGCTCTTACTGATCGAAGTCGAGGACGACCGTCTCCGAGGTTGGGTGCGACTGACAGGCGAGGACGAATCCCGCGTCGAGCTCGCTCTGCTCGAGCGCGAAGCACTGCTCCATCTCCACCGTCCCGCTGAGCAACTTCGCCCGGCAGGTGCCGCAGACCCCGCCCTTGCAGGCGTACGGCGCATCCGATCGCACGTGCAGCGCGGCGTCAAGGATGCGCTCGCCGTCGCGCGCGAGCGGGAAGCTCGACCTCCTGCCGTCGAGCACGATCGTGACCTGGCTCAGGCCCTCCGCAGTCGCATCGGACGCCTCGCGAACCGGCGCGGGCCGCGGAGCGTCGTCGGCGTGGAAGAGCTCCGAATGGACATGGCCCGTCTCGGTGCCACGTTCGATCAGCAACGCTCGCGCGGTTTCGATCATCTCGCGAGGGCCGCAGAGGAACCACTCGTCCACGTCGTCGGGATGCACCAGCTGCTCGAAGAACTGCTCGAGGTGCTCGCGGTCGATGCGGCCGTGCAACAGCGGCACGTCCTGCTCCTCGCGCGACAGCACGTGGTACATCGCGAACCTGCCTGGGTACCGGTTCTTCAGGTCCTCGAGCTCCTCGAGAAACATGATGTCCTGCACCGTCCTGTTGCCGTAGATGAGCGTCACGGAGCTCTGCTGCTCGACCTCGAGGATCGCCGTGAGAATCGAAAGGATGGGCGTGATGCCGCTGCCTGCGGCGATCATCGCGTACGACTTCGTCTGCGCCGGATCGAGCGGCGTGTTGAACCGGCCGATCGGTGTCACCACCTCGATGATGTCGCCGGCCTTGAGATGGTCGTGCGCGTACGCGGAGAACACACCACCCGAAAGCCGTTTCACCGCAACGCGCATCCGGCCGGAGCCGGGCGAGCTGCAGATGGAGTAGCTGCGCCGGATGTCGTCGCCCGCATCGACCGATCGAAGGGAAACGTGCTGGCCGTGCAGGAATCGGTACTCGTCGGCAAGCTCCGGCGGTATCTCGAACTCGACCGCTATCGCGTCGTCGGTGAGCCGCTCCACCGCGCTGACGCGCAGCGGATGGATCGTCGCGCGCCGATGCCCCGCCGGCGCCTCAGGCGACGAGACGGTCAACCCCTAGTGCTCCTTGAAATGCGGGAACGTCTCCCTGCAGTCCGAGCATGCGCGGACCGCCTGGCACTGCGTCGATCCGAAGTGCGCGACCTCGCCGGTGTGCGCCGACCCGCAGGTGGGACACGCGACGCTGAGGTGCAGCAATTGCAGATCGGCACCGCGCTCACGCGGTGGAGCGATGCCGTAGTCGAGGAGCTTTCGCCGCCCCGCATCGGTCATCCAGTCGGTCGTCCATGCCGGCGAGAGCACGACGCGCACGGTCACATCGGGATATCCCTGTTCGCGGATGCAACGCTCCACGTCGTCGCGGATGACCTCGAGCGCCGGGCATCCCGAGTAGGTCGGCGTGATGTCGACGACCACGGCACCGGCGGCGTCGACACGCACCTCGCGAAGAATCCCGAGATCCTGAATCGTCAGCGCGGGCAACTCCGGGTCGGGGATCTCGCCGGCGATCCGGCGGATCTCGTCGACGCTGCTCACCATATGACGCCCGGATGGGATCGATGAAGGTGCTGCATCTCAGCAACCATGTACCCAAACGGCTCGGTGTGCAGTCCTCGTCGGCCACCGGTGGGCGTCCATGTCCCTTCCGGACGCTGCAGAGTCGCGGCGCCGAGCACCTTGTCGATGTACGCCTCCCACTCGAGACCGAGGATGGCCGGATCGGGGGCCACGCCGCGCGCAACGACATCCCGCGTCACGTCGTCGACCTCGAAGAGCTCGGTGACGTAGGGGAACAGGGTGGCGAGAGCCATCTCCATACGCTGATGGCTCTCGTCAGTTCCGTCGCCGAGACGCATGGTCCAGTCGGTGGCGTGGTCGCGGTGGTACGTCGACTCCTTCACCGCCTTGGCAGCGATTGCGGCGACCTGCTCGTCTGTTGATTGCGTGAGCGCCTGCCACTGCGCGAGCTGGAACGTCGAGCAGAGCAGTTGACGGACGATCGTCATCGCGAAATCGCCGTTCTCCTGCTCGACGAGGAGGCAGTTGACGAACTCGCGCTCGTCGCGGAGAAACGCGTAGTCGTCCTCGGAGCGACCTGTGCCGTCCAGCTCCGCCGTGCGCGCGTACATCCCGCGCGCCTGTCCGAGGAGGTCGAGCGCGATGTTCGTCAGCGCGATGTCGTCCTCGAGCGTCGGCGCAAGCGACGACCACTGCGCGAGCCGGTGCGAGAGCACCAGTGAGTCATCCGCGAGGCGCAGCGTGTACACGGCCGCCGCGTCAGCGACCACGACCGTCACAGCTGCTGGACTTCCTTGGGGATCGAGTAGAAGGTGGGATGCCGGTATGCCTTGTCGGCTGCGGGATCGAAGAACGAGTCCTTCTCATCCGGGGAGCTCGCGGTGATCACCGACGACGGCACCACCCAGATGCTCACGCCCTCCAGCCGTCGCGTGTACACGTCGCGCGCGTTGCGCAGCGCCATCTCGGCGTCCGCCGCGTGCAGGCTGCCGACGTGGTTGTGGGAGAGGCCGCGCTTGCTGCGGATGAAGACCTCCCAGAGCGGTTCCTGCGTGTCGGTGCTCATGCCGCGTGCTCCGTGGCGGCGTGCTTTTTCGCGTATGCGGCTGCGGCCTCACGCACCCAGGCGCCGTCCTCCTGCGCCTTGCGGTGATGCGCCGCTCGCTGCCTGTTGCAGGGACCGTCACCGCTGACGACGCGGCGGAGCTCCTCGAAGTCCGGGGCGCCGTAGTCGTAGTGGCCACGCTCCTCGTTCCAGCGAAGATCGGGATCGGGCGGCGTCAGTCCGAGGACGACCGCCTGCGGAGCGACCATGTCGACAAAGCGCTGACGCAGCTCGTCGTTGGAGAAGCGCTTGATCCCCCACGCCATCGACTGAGCGCTGTGCGTCGATTCCGTGTCGGGAGGCCCGAGCATCTCGATCGACGGCCACCACCAGCGATTGACTGCGTCCTGCGCCATCGCATGCTGTTCGGGGGTGCCATGCGAGAGCGCATACAGCGACTCGAATCCCTGTCGCTGATGAAAGGACTCCTCCTTGCAGACGCGGACCATCGCTCGCGCGTACGGTCCGTACGAGCAACGGCAGAGCGGAATCTGGTTCGTGATCGCCGCGCCGTCGACGAGCCAGCCGATCGCGCCCACGTCGGCCCAGGTGAGCGTCGGGTAGTTGAAGATGCTCGAGTACTTCTGACGGCCCTCGTCGAGCAGGTCGATCAGCTCGGAACGGTCCACCCCGAGGGTTTCCGCGGCGCAGTACAGGTAGAGCCCGTGCCCGGCCTCGTCCTGCACCTTGGCCATGAGAATCGCCTTGCGTCGCAGCGATGGTGCCCGGGTGATCCAGTTGCCCTCCGGCTGCATGCCGATGATCTCGGAGTGCGCGTGCTGCGCGATCTGGCGGATCAGGCTTTTCCGGTACGCGTCCGGCATCCAGTCGCGAGGCTCGATTCGCTGATCGGCGTCGATCAGGCGCTGAAACTCCGCCTCCCGGGGATCCGCGGCCGGTGCCTCTGTCGTCATCTCGTTTTCATTGTACGGGCGCTGTCGTGCCCGATCCGAAGGCGTCCTCGACGCGCTTCGAGCCCAGAGGCGACAATAGGAGAGATGACACAGGTCGCTGACGTCGCCGCCCCGGTGCTCGAGGGCACCGATCACGTGGAGCTCTGGGTCGGCAACGCGCGCCAGGCCGCGTACCACTACCGCCAGGCGTTCGGGTTCGACGTCATCGCGTACGCCGGCCCCGAGACCGGCGTCCGTGACCGGGCGAGCTACGTCCTCCAGCAGGGCAAGGTCCGCCTGGTGCTCACCGCGCCGCTCCAGCCCGAGGGCGAGGTTGCGGATCACCTGCGGCTGCACGGTGACGGCGTTCGAAGGATCGCGCTCCGTGTCGAGGACGCAACGGCGGCGTATGAGGCCGCCACCGGCCGCGGCGCGCGCAGCGTGGCCGAGCCGAGTCGTGCCGAGGATGAGCACGGCATCATCACCTCCGCATCAATCGCCACCTTCGGCGACACCATCCACACCTTCGTGGAGCGCGACGAGTACACGGGCGTGTTCTGGCCCGGATACCGCGCCGACAACCGAAGCGGTGGCGGCGTGGGGTTGCGCTTCATCGACCACACCGTCGGCAATGTCGAGACCGGGAAGATGGACGACTGGGTGTCGTTCTACTCCGAGGTGTTCGGGTTCACGGTCTTCCAGGAGTTCGACGAGAAGGACATCGCAACGCAGTACAGTTCGCTGCGCTCGAAGGTCGCGCGCGACCCGAAGACGATGATCACCATGCCGATCAACGAGCCCTACGTGGGTCTCAAGAAGTCGCAGATCCAGGAATACCTCGACTACTACCGTGGCAGCGGCATTCAGCACATCGCGATCCACACCGACGACATCGTCGGCACGGTGCAGCAGATGTCGGACCGCGGCGTCGAGTTCCTCGATACACCAGGTGCGTACTACGACGCGCTCGGCGACCGCGCCGCCGGGATCGACGAGGATCTCGATCGCCTGCGCGCGCTGCGCATCCTCATCGACCGCGACGACGACGGCTACCTGCTCCAGATCTTCACGCGCCCGGTGGGCGACCGTCCGACGCTCTTCTTCGAGGTGATCCAGCGCAAGGGCTGCAAGGGATTCGGGAAGGGCAACTTCAAGGCGCTGTTCGAGTCGATCGAGCGCGAGCAGGCGGCGCGAGGCAACCTCTAGCCATCACGGACGTTGCGCCGCCGATACGACACGCGGTGCGCGCGCTCGTCGTTGATCGCTCCGACCGTCTGGTCCTCTTTCACGCGACCCTTCCCGACCGCGAACCATGGTGGTTCGCACCGGGTGGGGGAGTCGATCCGGGCGAATCCGATGCAGCCGCGATCGCGCGCGAACTCCACGAAGAGATCGGGCTTGTCGTCGATGCCGCGTCGCTACCGCCGCCGGTCTGGACGCGTGACTACATCTTCCGCTGGAACGACGTCGACGAGCGCCACCTCGAGCGCTTCTTCCTGGTTCGAATCGATGAGCACATCGTCGACATCAGCGGGCTCGGCGCCGATGAGGCGGGCATCGTCCGTGAGTACCGCTGGTGGACTCCGAACGAGCTCCAGGTGACCGCCGAGCGCTTCTCTCCAGGGCATTTGCCGCAGTTGCTCCTCCCGCTCCTCGACGGCCGGCTGCCCGAGGAGCCGGTGGCGCTCGGGGAGTAGGCGCTACGCGCTGGTCGGATCGTCGACCCGCGCGCGGTTGATCAGCTGGGTGTCGGCCAGGACGTCGTCCATCGTCCAGTACTGCCAGCCATCAAGCTCGAGATAGCGGTGGTGATACCGCGGCGTCGCCGCGTCGCGTGGCCAGGGTTTGACCACACCCTCGGTGCGGATCAAAGCGACGAGGTTGAAGAACTCGCCGTCGAGCTGCGGCTGCCACTTGAGCACGGTGTACTCGTGCGGCCACTGCGCCATCGTCGTGGCGAACTGCCAGCGGACCTTGGCGATGTACGTGCGAGCGTCGTCTTTCGTGAAAGCCATGCAGCGAATCCTGAAACCGGCCGGCGACAACAGCCTGTCGTGCCGGAGCGGTCCCCGGGGGCACAACAAAGCCCCGTACAAGCGTTCTAGAATGCTCACTGGCGGCGGTCCCGAGACCACCGCAGGGGATGTTTCCATCAGGAAAGGGGATTCAACATGCATCGAGGCCTCGTTACCTTCACGGTGGGCGCCGTGGCACTTGCCTTCGGCACTGGAATGACCACCGTGCACGCTTCGACCGCGATCGGCACGGACCAGATCTACGTGTCGACACACGGCAGTGACTCCAACCCATGCACCAGTGCGTTGCCTTGCGCCACGCTGCAGTTCGCCGTTGACAATGCACCTGCCGGCAGCCTCATCCACGTCGCCGCGGGCACCTACAACCAGACCGTCAACATCACCGAGCCGCTGACCATCGCCGGCGCGGGCGCCGGCAAGACGATCATCGACGGCAGCAACATCGATACTCAGGCCATGTCGCCCGCCTACTTCGGCGTCATCTCCGTTGAGAACAATGTCGGTGCCGGCGGTGCGATCAACATCAGGGGCCTCAGCGTCAGGAACGCGTACATCACGACGGCCGAGTACGACGAGGACTCCGATCCCAGCGACGTCATCGTCTACAACGACGCCAATGCGGGTGACACCGTGAGCATAAGCGGCGTCGCATTGGGCGCCGTGCAAAACGCGTCGGAGTTCACCGGTATTGGGCTCGACACCTTCAACGATGCCGCGTCCGTGTCCTTCACGAACAGTAGCGTCACCGGCGTTTTCCAGGGAGCCCTCCTCGAGGGCGGCGGCATCGGTGGTCACGTCACCGTTACCGGCGTCAACTTCAACCACCTGGCGGCTTGCGCAGCAACGACATGCGGCGCGGGCGAGACCTTCCCGGCCGAGGGCCTCTTCGTCCTCAGTGACCAGCCCGGAACCGCGACCGACACCGTTAACAACAACCGTTTCGTCGGCTACGCCGGATTTGGTGTTGCGGCCGACGCCGGATATTCGGGCGGCAACTGCGCGGAGCCGAACGGGCCATGCACCGGCAACGTGAATCTCACCGCGAACACGAACACCTTCACCCTTGCTGCATGCGCGGACGCCAGTGACGGCTGCGCGGCCATCTACCTCGACGCCGCCGCGGGAAACATGCTCTCGGCGCAGCTCAAGGGCGACAAGGGCACCGTGCACAGCCCCGACTTCGGCATCTTCGAAAACCCCGACGCCGGGGTGTACAGCGTCACCGAGGTGAACGACCACATCAAGGTGTCCTGAGGCACCATTCCGCTCCCCGTTCTGCCTGGCGTGGCACATTGATGCGCACACGCCATGCAGAACGGAGATGAGCACGACCCCACGTCCCGGCGCCGCGCGGGTCGACGATCTGCGCTGGCACTGGTCGCGATCGTCGCGGGTGCGGCCACCGTCGGCATCGTCATCTCACTTGGCCAGCACCCGGCGTCGGTCCCACCGTCGCCGGCAACGATGGTGCCGCTCCGCGCCACACCGAGCCCCGTGCCCTCCGAGCCCGAGGTCGGCACGTTGTTCGCGGTCGCGGATGATCTCGCGACGCACGACGTCGTTCTCTTCGGTGGTGAGGACAACGGCAACAACACGTGGCTCTGGAACGGATCCGCGTGGACGCTCGCGCGTCCGCAGCTGAGCCCGTCGGGGCGGTTCGGCGCGTCCGCCGCGTACGACCCGGAGACCAGGACCGTGCTCCTCTTTGGCGGTCGTACCGAGGACGGCGTCGCGGTGAACGACACATGGTCGTGGAACGGCGTCACGTGGAACGAGGTTGACTTCGGCGCCAACGGGCCGGCAGCGGGCGAGGGATCGGACATGGCCTGGGATGCTGCGAAACAGCAGATGGTGCTCGTCATCGGGTTGGGCGGCACCGGATCGGGCGCGACATGGGTCTGGACCGGGTCCCACTGGACCCGCCCGGTGGCGGGCAACCTGCCCGGCGCCTGGTTCTACAGCCCGATGTGGTCCGACCCGGCTACCGGGGAGCTCACCGCAGTCGGCTGTTGCTCCGGACCACCCGCACCCAGCGGCGCCGTCGATGCGACGTGGCGATGGGACGGCAGCGCCTGGCAAACGGTGGCCACGACCGCGGCGGCGCCGCTCGACGGATCGACCATGGCGCTCGATCCGTCGCTGGGGAGGCTGGTCCTCTGCACGTGTGGGTACGCCGAACCGTCGGAGCCCGAGCTCGCCGGGTGGACAGGGAGCAGCTGGCAGACGTTGCCGAGCGCGGCCTTACCGGTGCGTGGTGGGGTCGAGGTCGCCGACGTCGACCGCGGGCAACTGCTCCTGCTCGGTTCGCCGCTGTCGGGCGCGGCGTCGGATCCCGTCCCGGTCGAGGTGTGGCTGCTCAGCGGTTCGAGCTGGCGCCGGCTCGGCTAGCGGGATCACCTTCGCGCATCGCGTAGAACAAGATCAAACGCGCCAAGCACGTCAAACCTGTGCGATGATGATCGCGGTGCCGACCGGCATCATCAGGCGGGCCGTGGGGCAGCAGCCGCTGGGGAGCGGACTGTCCTGGCGGACTTTAGGGGGAACTATTGAGTGAGCAGGACGATGCGTTGGCGCGCGTCATGACCCTGATGCGCGACCTCGAAACGCTGCTGATCGACATCAAGGAGGCGGTCATTCCCGTGCTCGTCGGAACCGGTGAGCCCACCGAAGCTGCGTGGCGTGCGAGAAGCTTCCTGCGCCTCGCGGACAGGATGCTCGAGGACATGCACGAGCTCCTCCGAACCGTCTAACGCTTGAAGTCGACGTCCTTGGTCTCGACGGTCCCGGCCGTCCGGCCGGGGGCGGTCTGGTAGGTCCAGTACAGGTTCGTGTGCGCGATGACCATCTCCGGTGGGGGCGCGCCCCATTCGGTCTGGTCCTCGGTGGTGTGCGCGTCGCTGACGAGCGTCGCGTCGTATCCTCGAGCCAGCGCGCCGTGAAGCGTCGAGCGGATGCACGCGTCGGTCTGCGCGCCGACGACCATCAGGCGTCCGACGCCGAGTCCGGACAGGACGGTCTCGAGCGACGTGTCCTCGAAGGAGTCGCCGTAGTGCTTCTCGACGAGCGGCTCCGCCTCGTCCGGATGGAGTTCGGAGACGATCCGCCAGCCATCGCTGCCCCGAATGATCTGCTCGTCAGAGTGCTGGACCCACACGACCGGAACCTGCTCCTCGCGTGCTTTGGCGACCAGCGTGCCGACGTTCGCGACCACGGCGTCGCGCCGGGGCGACCCCTCAACGACGCAGGTCTGGACGTCGACGACGAGCAGTGCGGTGTTCGGCCTGTTCTCGAGTGTGGTCATGATTTCCCCTTGTGACGGCGTTGCTCGCCGGCCCCCTGGCTAGAGGCCTGTCTCTCATGTCACATTATTTCCCGAGAGGGACTATGGACGAGGCATCCGTGGAGAAGCGAAGGGGCGGGGCGCGGCGTGGCGTCAGCGTGCTGGCCCTGCTTGCCCTCATTGCCGTCGTCGGCGGGATCGGCATCGTGCTCTCGCTCGGCCGCCATCCAGCCGCCGTTCCGACCGCCCCTGTGGGCTCCCTCCCGCTCACCAACGTCACCCCTGCGGCGGTCACCGACCAGCCACGCTCGGGAGCACTGTTCAGCGTCGCCGACGATCTCGATACGCACGAGGTCGTCCTCTTCGGCGGCGTCGACGACTGGGACAGCACGTGGGTCTGGAACGGCGACGGCTGGACGCAGCTCCACCCCGCCGTGAGCCCGCCCGGGCGGTACGGGGCGTCCGCGGCGTACGACCCTCAGACGAAGATGGTGATGCTCTTCGGTGGCCGCACCGAACCGGGCACGCCGGTGCACGACACATGGGGCTGGGACGGAACCGTGTGGCAGGACCTCGACAGTGGCGCCGGCGGTCCCAACCCGGGTGAAGGCTCGGACATGGCGTGGGACGCAGCCCTCACCGAGATGGTGCTGACCACGTCGTCGGGCGTCATCGGCCAATCAGGCCAGACGTGGGTCTGGGCCGGAACGCACTGGGCCAGGCCGGCCGGCGGGGATCTCCCGTCCGGCGCCTCCTACAGCCCGATGTGGTTCGACCCGACGACGAGCTGGCTCATCGCCGTCGCCTGCTGCGAGGACCTCCCGCCGGTGACCGGCGCCGTCAACACGACATGGCGCTGGGACGGCGGCAGATGGAGCCTCCTGGCGACACCGGACGACTCGCCCCAGGGTGCATCGACGATGGCGCTCGACCCCGCGATCGACGGCCTCGTCCTCTGCACGTGCAACACCTCCGCCGAGGGGGAGCCGGCGCTCCTGGTGTGGTATCGCAGCGGCTGGATCTCGAGACCGGCAGGCGCGCTCCCCGTTGAGGGCGGTGTCGAGGTCACCGACAGCGACCGGCACCAGTTGCTCCTGCTCGGCTCGCCGGCGCCCGGAAGCGCGTCGAACGCGGTGCCCGTGGAGGTCTGGACGCTATCGGGCTCGACCTGGGAGCGGATCGACCACCCCAAGCAGCACTAGCCGCAGGTCAGCGCGGCGGCCAGACGCCCGGAGACGGGTCCTCGCGCGGCTTGTCCGCCCAGTCGTCGCGCGGCGGCGAGAACGTCTCGACGATCGTGCATCCCGCGTTGCCCGCTTGCTCGACGGTGTGCGGGACGTCGGGAGGGATGACCCACATGTCGCCGGGACGGCGCAGCCGGGTCTCACCGCCGATCGTGAACGTGAGCTCGCCACGGAGGACGACGCCCACCTGCTCGTTGGGGTGACGGTGCTCCGGCATGCGCAGTCCCGGCTCGAGCTCGAAGACGCCGAGCGTGATGCGCTCGCCGTTCACCGCCCGGACTCGCAGTCCGTCCATGAGTGCGAGTGGCGCCAGCTCGTCGACGGAGGCGAATTCGTGCGCGGGATCGTTCGCGGCTGTCATGCGTCGCCAGACGATACGCCGCCCTCCGGTCCGTCCATGTTGAGCACCGACTCTCCCTGCCCGCTGCGTGTGACGACGAGGGTCGCCAATGCCTCGGTCACGTTCCCCTCGCGGTGGACGCTGTACGGCGGCACGTAGACGAACTCGCCCGGCAGGGCGTCGAACGCATCCGCTCCGTGCGCGCCGAACTCCATGTGCAGTGCACCGCTGAGCACGTAGATGATCGATTCGTGATCACCGTGATGGTGCCAACCGGACACGGCGCCGGGCTGCGTGTGCACCAGTCCAGCCCAGACGAGATCGGTCGCCACCGCCTGGCGTCGATGCATCCCGGGAGTCACCGGTCCGTCCGACAGCTCGTTCGCGCGGACCCGGCGGATCCGGTCCGTCACCTCACGCCCTCTGTCCCCGGTATGCGCGGAGCCACTGCAGGCTGCTCGGCGTGTCGGTGAGCGGCCGGTACTCGAGGCCGACGTATCCGTCGTATCCCACGCGGTCGAGGTCGTCGAGAAACTCCTCGATCGGCTGAGCGCCCGTCCCCGGCTCGTGACGTCCGGGAACGTCGGCGATCTGGACGTGTGCTACCAAGGGCAGGTGGGCATGCAAGCACTCGATCGCATCCTCACCAGCCATGGCCGCATGGTACTGGTCAAGCTGCAAGCGCACGTTCGGGTCGTTGACCGCCTCGACGAGACCGACAGCGGCCGCAACGGTGCCCGCCCAGTATCCGGGCATGTCGATGTTGTTGATCCCCTCGACGAGGAGCGTGACGCCGGCGTCGCGTGCCAGCGGCGCAGCCATCGTCAGATTGGCGATCGCCGTGTCGCGCGCCTGCGCGTTGCTCACACCGGCGGGCGGGATGCCCACCAGCGTGTTGAGGCGCGTGGTACCGAGCGGCCCGGCGAGCTTGATCGCCTCGCGGACCCCGTGCAGGAACTCCATCTCCCGACCGGGCAGCGTCAGGAGGCCGCGCTCGCCGCCCGCCCAGTTGCCCGGCGCGGGGTCGAACGACACCATCTCGAGGTCGAAGCGCGTGAGCGTGCCTTCGAGCCGCTCGGTGTCGAGCTCGTGCGGGAAGAGCATCTCCACGTAGCGGAAACCGGCCGCCGAGGCGGCCGCGAAGCGGTCGTATGGGCCGAGCTCCGGCCAGAGCATGCTCAGGTTGGCGGCGAAGACCGGCATGTCAGGCCCCCGATCCCGACGGCCCAGGCGTGTCGACGCGGTCCCAGAACTTGACGAGTGCGGACATGTCCTCGCCCGCCCAGCCGCGGCCTCTGGCATCGAGAAAGCACTGTTCGGCGACGGTGCCGAGCGGGAGCTGCACCCCCGCGCTCACCGCTTCCCGGTGGATGATCGAGAGATCCTTGGCGATCAGACCGATCGGCGTGGCAGGGCTGAAGTCCTGCGCGATGAATCGCGGCAGGTTGCGCAGCAACATCGCTGAGCTCCCGAACGATGTGCCGATGACGTCCTGCACGGTGCTCAGATCCGCGCCGAGCTGCACCGCCAGGGCGGCGGCTTCAGCCGACGCGGTTGTGTGCACGGCCACCAGCAATTGGTTGACGAGCTTGATCGCCTGGCCGCTGCCCACCGGTCCGCAGAGCCGGATCTTCGAGCCGAACTGCTCGAAGACGGGCACCGCTCGGTTGAACGTCTCCTCGTCGCCGCCGACCATCACCGTCAGCGTGCCCGCCTCGGCTCCTGCCGGGCCGCCCGACACCGGTGCGTCGAGAAACGACGCGTGCCGCGAGCCCACCTGCTCTGCACACCAGCGATTGAGGTTGATGCTCACGGTGGAATGGTCCACGTAGAGCTGACCGGCGACCGCGACGGCCGCCATCTCCGCGTATACCTCACGAACCGTGTCCTCCGTGGGCAGTGCGGTGAGGATCACATCGACTCCCGCCGCGAGCTCCCCAGGCGACGCGCACACCGTGGCGCCGCGCTCCGCAAGCACTTCCAGCGCGGCGTTCTTCGAGCGGTTGCAGGCCGAGACCTCGTTGCCGGCGGCGAGCAGGCGGCTCGCGATCGGCTGGCCCATCTTCCCGATGCCGACGACTCCTATCCGCATCAGAGCGCCACCAGGTTCGATGTGTCCATGGAAAGACCCCCCTCAATTGCCGGGTGCGTAACCCAGGTGTTTGTCGACGACGTTGCGCAGCGGCTCGCCTCGGAGCCACAGCGCAAGGTTGGCATCGAACAGTCTGGCGATGTCCGCCTGCCAGCCGCGGTGGTCGCCGGACATGTGCGGCGAGATGATCAGGTTGGGCGTGTCCCAGAGCGGGTCGTCGGCAGGGAGCGGCTCGGGTGTGACGACGTCCAGCGCCGCGCCCGCAAGGCGCCCGTCGCCCAACGAGCGAACGAGCGCGTCCTGGTCGAGCGACCACGCCCTGCCGACGTTGATGAGGCGCGCGACAGGTCTGAGCGCCCGCAGCGCGGCGTCGTCGACAAGGTGCTCGGTCGCCGGCGTCTTGGGGAGGACCATGACCACGTAATCTGCGATGGCGAACAACGAGTGCAGCGCCTCCGCGGTCGAGATGTCGCCGAAGTCGGGATCACCGCTGCGCGCTGTGCGACCGATGCCATGCACCACCATGCCGAAGGCCTTCGCGAATCGCGCGACCTGTCGCGCGATGGGTCCGACGCCGACGAGCACCACGACCTTGTCGCGCAGCGTGTCGCTCTCGCGCTTGACCCAGCGATGCTCGCGCTGCAACGCAAGCGTTGTGCCGAGATCCTTGCTCATCATGAGCATGAGGCCGATGACGTATTCCGCGAGCGGTTCATCGAAGACGTATCGCGAGTTGGTCAGGACGACGTCACTGTCAACAAGGTCGGGAAACAGCAGACGGTCGACGCCGGCACTGGACGCGTGCACCCAGCGGAGGTTCGTGAACCGCGAGAAGTTGTCGCGCAGGAATGGGTTGCTCGGATCCCACGTGAACAGCGCGTCGCACTGGAACACGTCCGCAGGGGGCGGCGACCCAGGCTCGATGAAAACGTAGCGGACACCGGAATGTGGGGTCAGCAGCGCGCTGCTCGGCGCATCGTCATCGACAACCGCGACGACACGCTCCGTCAACGCTTGACCGCTTCGTCGGCGATGGTCAGCGCGTCATTGATGATCGCGAATCCCTCATCCAGCTCCGCTTCGGTGATGCACAGCGGCGGGTTGGTCATCACGTCCCACCAGCGCACCATCGTGTAGACACCGTGGTCGAGGAGGTAGCGGTCGATGGCGCGCATCTCGTCGCTGCCGCCGTTGAACGGCGCCATCGGCTCCATGGTGGTGCGGTCGCGCACGAGCTCGAGGACTCCGAAGAGGCCGATGCTCCGCACCGCCCCGACCGATGGGTGGTCGCGGAGCAACGCCTGATGATGCGCACCCATCAGCTCGCCCATCTGGGAGGAGTGCTCGATGAGCTTGTCCTCGATGTAGACGTCGAGTGTCGCGATCGCCGCAGCGCATGCGATCGGATGGCTGTTGTACGTCAGGCCGCCGAAGTACACGTGCTTCTCGAAGTACTCGGCGATGTGCGGTCGCATGCCGACGGCACCGAGCGGCACATAGCTCGACGTCAACCCTTTGGCCATCGTGATGATGTCCGGCACGACGCCCCAGTGATTCACGGCGAACCACTCACCGGTGCGCCCGAAGCCGGTCATGATCTCGTCCGCGATCATCACGATGCCGTACTTGTCGCACAGCTCGCGGACGCCCTTGAGGTAGCCGTCCGGCGGGATGAGGATCCCGTTGGTCCCTGTCACGGGCTCGAGGATGAACGCGGCGATGCTGCCCGGCCCTTCGAGCTGGATCGTCTCCTCGAGATATGCGAGCGACTGCTCAGCGGTGTCAACGGGGCGCCCGAGCCCGTGATACGGGTCCAGCACGTGCACGACGCCGGGGATCCCGGGCTCGTTGGGCCAGCGTCTCGGATCACCGGTCAGGCTGATCGCGCCGCTCGTCGAACCGTGATACGAGCGGTAGCGTGCGAGGATCTTCTGACGGCCGGTCACGGCGCGAGCCATGCGGATCGCGTTCTCGTTGGCTTCCGCTCCGCCGAGCGTGAAGAACACCTTCTCGATGTCGCCCGGCAGGATCTGGGCCATCTTCTGTCCCAGAACGGCACGGGCTTCGTGCGCCATGAATGGACTGATGTAGGCGAGTTTCTCCGCCTGGCGCGCGATGGCGGCGATGACGCGCCTGTCGCCGTGACCGATATTGACGCCCATCAACTGGCTGTTGAAGTCCAGATAGCGTTTGCCGTCCGGCGTGTAGAAATACACGCCCTCGGCGTGATCGACAGGGATTGGATTGGCATTGTCCTGCGCCTGCCAGTCGTAGAGGGTGTAGCGGCGCGAGAGATCGACGATCTCGTCGGCGTTCATCGCGCTCGAGTCGCGGGCGTGCAGAGACGTGGAACCATGGCAGTGTTCTAGGGCGGGCACTCACGTGTTGTCAAGCGTCGGACCCCCGGCCCAGGGTCACGCGACCGTCGCGGTGTCGCACGCCATCCAGCCAGACATGCGTGGTGCTCATTGTGTTGCTCAGCGTGAGCTCGATATGTCCCGTCCGGGTGCTATCGTCGCGAACCTGACGTGAGCAACGAGGACCCCGAGCGGGGGCGGCTGCGCGAGCATCCCGCGGCGTGGCGCCGCTGGGGTCCGTATCTCAGCGAGCGAGCCTGGGGCACCGTGCGCGAGGACTACAGCGCCAACGGTGACGCGTGGAACTATCTTCCCCACGAGCAGGCACGATCGCGGGCGTTTCGCTGGAGCGAGGATGGCCTGGGTGGCCTCTGTGACGAGCATCAGTTGCTCTGCATGGCATTCGCCTTCTGGAACGGCGTCGATCCCATCATCAAGGAGCGGATCTTCGGTCTCACCGGGCCCCAGGGCAATCACGGTGAGGACGCCAAGGAATACTGGTGGTACGTCGATTCGACGCCGACGCACTCCTGGATGCGCTGGCGGTACCTCTATCCGCAGCAGGCGTTCCCCTACGACGACCTCGTCGCGGAGAACGGTCGCCGGACGACATTCGATCCGGAGTACGAGCTCGCGGATACCGGCGTGCTCGAGGCGGGGTTCTGGGACATCACCGTCGACTACGCCAAGGTCTCTCCCGACGACTTCTCCATCGAGCTGCGTGCTCGCAACGCCGGCGCTGCCGCGGCCCGTCTGCATGTGCTGCCGACGATCTGGTTTCGCAACACGTGGGCGTGGGGCATCACCGACACGGTCCCAGCGATGCGATGGGAGAACGACCGTATCGTCGCCGATCACACAGTGATCGGCAGCCGCTTCCTCAGTGGCGACGGCGCGCCGTCGCCGCTGTTCTGCGACAACGAGACCAACGCGGGGCGTCTCTGGGGATCGCCCTCGCGCAGTGCGTTCCCAAAGGACGCGATCAACGACCATGTTGTCGCGGGCTCGGCGACGGTGAATCCAGCGCTGGCCGGCACCAAGGCAGCGTTGCACTACGCGATCGATGTCGACCCCGGAGCGACGGCCACGATTCACCTTCGCTTCGGGCCGAACGACGCGGCCGCTCAGCAGGCCGAGACGAGCAACGTGCTGCGACTGCGTCACGCCGAAGCCGATGCCTTCTACGCGAGCATCATCTCCGACACGCTCAGCGCTGACGAGCAGCTCGTTGCGCGCCAGGCGCTCAGCGGCATGCTCTGGTCGAAGCAGTTCTACCACTACAACGTCGCGCGTTGGCTCGACGGTGATCCGGCTGGACCGGTGCCGCCCGCAGAACGTCTCGAGGGTCGCAACGCGAACTGGCGGCACATCGACAACGCGGACATCCTGTCGATGCCCGACACCTGGGAATACCCGTGGTTTGCGGCCTGGGACCTCGGTTTTCAGTGCGTCGCGCTCGCGCATGTCGATCCCGAGTTCGCGAAGGAGCAGCTCATCCTGCTGTGTCGCGAGTGGTACATGCACGCCAACGGACAGCTGCCCGCATATGAGTGGTCGTTCGACGACGTCAACCCGCCGGTGCACGCGTGGGCAGCGCTGCGCGTGTTCGAGATCGACGGCGCGACCGACCATGCGTTCCTCGCTCGCGTGTTCCACAAGCTCCTCATCAACTTCACGTGGTGGGTGAATCGCGAGGACGCTGAGGGCAACAACATCTTCGAGGGTGGTTTCCTCGGGCTCGACAACATCGGCCCGTTCAACAGGTCGGCACTGGTCCCGCTCGGCGGTCATCTCGAGCAGTCGGACGGCACCGCGTGGATGGCGATGTACTCGCTCAACCTCCTCGAGATGGCGCTCGTGCTGGCCGCGCACGACCGCACATACGAAGACGTTGCCACCAAGTTCTTCGAGCACTTCACAGCGATCGCGACGGCCATGAACGAACAGGGTCTCTGGGACGACGCTGCCGGTTTCTACTACGACAGCCTGCATCTCGCAGACGGCTCGCGCATACCGATTGAGGCGCGCTCCATCGTCGGTCTCATCCCGCTGTGTGCTGCCACAACGCTCGGCAACGCGACGCTGGAACTGCTCCCCGATTTTGCCGAGCGGTTGCGGCTGTTCATCAAGCTCAAGCCGCGCTTTGCCGCCGCGGTGTCGCTCGCGGTCGAGCCCGATGCGCGCGAAAGCCGGCTGCTGGCGATCGTCGATCCCGAGCGCCTGCGCCGCATCCTCGAGCACATGCTCGACGAGGGCGAGTTTCTCAGTGACCACGGCCTGCGCGCGCTGTCGAAATATCACGAAGCGCATCCGCTCGACCTTGACGTCGACGGAGTCAGTGCCCGCCTCGACTACGAGCCGGCCGAATCGACCTCACGACTCTTCGGTGGCAATTCCAACTGGCGTGGGCCCGTGTGGTTCCCGCCCAACCATCTCATCATCGGCGCGCTCCGTGTGTACCACCGTTTTCTCGGCGACACATGGACCGTCGAGTATCCGCGCGGCTCGGGGAACCAGCTGCATCTCGGTGCTGTCGCCGACGACATCGCGCGCCGGCTGACGACGATCTTCCTCAAGGACGAACACGGCATTCGACCGGTCGTTGCCGGCACGGCACCCTATCAACGACCCGATCTCGCGGGTCTCATCCCGTTCAACGAGTACTTTCACGCAGAGAACGGCAGAGGGCTCGGTGCATCGCACCAGACGGGCTGGACAGGGCTCGTCGCGGATCTGCTCATCCGGCGCAGCGATCACCGCGATCCGTACGACATCGCCTCTCTCGCTTGACCTTGCCCTTGGGGGAGGCCGCAGAGTGGTGGCATGGAACAGTTGAGCATCGGAGAGTTCGCCGGACTCTCGCGTCTCTCGCCGAAGGCGCTGCGTCTCTATGACGAGATGGGGCTGCTGATCCCCGCGCGAGTCGACCAAGCCACCGGTTACCGCTTCTACGGGGTCGATCAGCTCGAGCCGGCCCGCCTCGTCGCCGACCTTCGCCAGCTCGACGTCCCGCTGGCCGAGATCACCGCAATCCTCGCGCTCACCCCGGAGATGGCCGCGCAGCGCATCGCCGACGTCTGGACGGCAGCGGAGGCCGAACACTCCGCGCGCCGGGAATTGGCCCGAATCATCGTCGACCGTCTCAACGGAAGGAGATCAGTGATGTACGACGTGCAAACCAGGGACGTTCCGGCCCGGAGCATCCTCTGCCGCAAGCGCAACGTTGCCGGCGAGGCCGGCGCAATTGCGTTCGGCAAGGAGTGCATCGGGTTGCTCAGAGATCGTCCGCCGGCGCGCCTGGAGGGACCGGCCGGCGCGAACTTCTGCATCTTCTGGGGTGAGGTCACCAACGACAGCGACGGACCGCTCGAATGGTGCAGGCCAGTACCCGACGAGCACGCCGCGATAGTCGCGGTGGACTATCCGGAATTCTCGCTGCGCTCGGAGCCGGCGCACAAGGAAGCGTTCATCGACTTCGGCACCGCCAGCCCGGTGCAGCAGTTGGTCTCGGAGTCGCTGCTTGCCTGGGCAAACGAGCACGGAGTCACGCCGATCGACCTTGGCGTCCGCATCACGTATCACTTCCCGACACAACCTGCGAGCGTCACGAGCTCCGACTTCGCAGTCCCTTATCAGTGAGCGAAACAGCGATGCAGCATCAGGGCGTTCACTACGACACGGGGACAGTCTTCCGCGGTCCGGGATACGCCATCTCGACGCGCCGATCGGCGCTGGACATGTCGGTGGTGCGCCGCGAGCTCGAGATCATCCGAGACGACTTGCACGCCAACGCTGTGCGCATCGTGGGGAGTCATGTCGGACCCATGACCCAAGCCGCGGAGATCGCGCTCGGGCTCGGCCTCGAAGTCTGGTTCTCTCCGGCCTTGTTCGAGTATTCGCTGGAGGAAACCGCGGCTCGACTGGTCGCAGCAGCGAACGCCGCGGCACCCCTGGAAAAGGCGCACCCGGGGCGCGTGGTATTTGTTGCCGGCGGAGAGCTCACCCTGTTTGCCCCCGGGATCGTCCCCGGCAAGAGCGTGACCGAGCGGCTGCAAGGCCTCAAAGCAAACTGGGCACTGCTCGGCAACGGAACGCTCAACGAATACCTGGGGATCCTGGTGTCCAGGCTGCGCGCGGTCTTCGATGGCCCGCTCATCTATGCGTCGCTCGTCTTCGAGCAGGTGGACTGGGGACCCTTCGACTACGTTGGCGTCGATCACTACCGCGAGGCGCGGACCAAAGACCGCTACCTCGACATGCTCCAGCCATTCCTGGCAACTGGGAAACCCGTGATCGTCACCGAGTTCGGGATGCGCACCTACCACGGCGCTGAGAGTTCCGGCGCTCTGGGATTCGGGATCACCGACACAACGCGGTTGTGGCTGCACACGCGACCGGTGATCGGACATCTGTTTCGGCCCCGCCTCAACGGCGCGTACCAGCGTGACGAAGCAATGCAGGCGCGGGAGCTCGACGACACCCTCGACGAGCTCGAGCGCTCGGGGGTGGCAGGCGCCCTGTTGTCGACCTTCGTGACGCCCGAGAATCACACCGACGACGATCCTCGCCACGACCTCGACATGGACGCGATGTCTCTCGTGAAATCCTTGCCACACGGGCACCGCGGAGTCACCTATCCGGATATGACCTGGGAGCCGAAACAGTCGTTCACCGCTGTGGCCCGGCACTTCGCCGCCCACTCGCCAGTGTCGTCGCCGTCTGTCTAGTGCGCTCTCACCGCTGAACTCGGCTGCTCCCACCGGGCTACACTCGTGCCGCAATGGCAACCAACACCAGCGTTCGTGGCACCCTCGCGGCTGCGGTCACGCCGCTGGTGGGTGCCGGCGGCAGCATCGACGAGGATGGGATCGCCGCCGTGGCGGAGTTCTACGTCCGCGCCGGGCTCGACGGCATCCTGGCGCTGGGGACAACGGGTGAGGGCATCCTCTTCTCGGTGGACGAGCGGCGCCAGGTTGCCGACGCGTTTGTCTCGGCAGCGCACAACCGCTTTGCGGTGGTGGTGCATTGCGGCGCGCAGACCACGCACGACACCGTCGTGCTCGCCGAGCATGCCGCGAGTGTCGGCGCCGCAGGGGTGGCGGTCATCCCACCGCCGTATTTCCCGTTGGACGCCGACGCGATCTGGCGTCACCTCAACGCGGCGGCTGACGCTTGCGCGCCAACGCCCTTCTACGTCTACGAATTCGCCGCACGGAGCGGCTACTCGATTCCCATCGAGGTCATCCATCGCCTGCGTTCGAGCGCGCCGAACCTCGTTGGCATGAAGGTCTCGGACTCGACGTTCGACGCCGTGCGGCCGTATCTCATCGACGGGCTCGACATCTTCATCGGTGCGGAGGGATTGATCGCGCAGGGCATGGAGCTGGGCGCCGTCGGGTCGGTGTCGGGGCTCGCGTCAGCGCTTCCGGAGGCCACGATCAATGCCGTCACAGCGCGGACCTCGGAGGCCAGCGACCTGGCGGCGCGCATCAGGTCGTCACTCGAGGTCGCCCCGTTCCACTCGGCCATGAAATGCATCCTGCAACACCGCGGAGTCGCGATCGACGACGCCGTGCGGGCGCCGCTCCAGGCGGTCGACGAGGCGCAGCGTGAGGCGTTGCACCGTCTCATCGATGACCCGGACGGCGAGATCGCGCCCATGCTCGCGGAGGCTGCGGCGGCGCGCTGACTCTCGCGCGATGCATCACAGCACCGCGGTCTCCGCAACTCCTCCAGGTTCGTCAAAGCGCTGCAGGCGCAGGGGAGTCAGGTCGAAGGTCGTGCAGCGGCCGTCGGTGATCAACTCCGCCACCGCCTGACCGGCGGCGATGGAGTGCATGATCCCGTGGCCGCCGAAGCCGACACACTGGATGAAGCGAGGCGCCTCCGATGGCGCATCGACGATGGCGTGGTGGTCGGGCGTTTCCGGATAGAGGCCGGCCCAGCACTTGCGCGTGTTGATGTTCGCGTTCTCGAGGAACGAGAAGCGATTACCGATGCGCGCGGCGATCGCGTCGAGAAAGTCGGGGTCGAAGCTGGTGTCGAGGCTCGGCGGGTCGGTCGGATCGGAGTAGCCGATCAGGAAGCCCGCGCCCTCTCGACGCGTGAGCACCCCGGTGTCGCTGTCGACGAGCATCGGGACGACGTCCGGCTGGCCGGGGATGGCCTCGGTGCACGCGAGGTTGCGCCGGCGCGGGGTCACCGGGAGCTCGATGCCCGCGGTCGCGGCGAGCGGGGCCGCGTATGGGCCCGCCGCGTTGACGGCATATTCAGCACTGATCTCGCCGTTGCTCGTATGCACAACAACCCCGGTGTCGGACGCAATGATGTCGAGGACTTCAGTGTCCGGGAGCAACCACGCGCCGAGGCGCCGCGCCTCATCCCAGAGTGCGCTCGTCACACCATGCGGATCGATCAGACCATCTGTGGCGCAGAACGTCGCAGCGCGCAGGCCTTCCTGATCCACCAAGGGGACCATCGCAGCAACGTCCGACGGGGACAACCAGTCGACGGCGACACCGAGCGACACCTGCAATGCCCGTGCCTGCCGCAGCGCGACCTCACCGGCCTCGGTCCCGGTTAGGAAGAGATAGCCGTTGGCACGAAAACCAACCTGGCCCCCGGTCTGGTCATGCAGTTCGCGCAGCTTCTCGATCGTGAAACGCGAGAACGCGATGTTGATCGCCGTCGTGAACTGCGCGCGAACGCCGCCGTTGGCGCGGCTCGTCGATCCCATTCCCGGCGATGCCCTGCGGTCGATGACGAGGACATCGGCGACGCCGGCCCGCGACAGCTGCAGCGCAACCGCGAGACCGGCAGCACCCGCACCCACGACGACGACAGACGCGTTGCGGTGCACGGACATCTCGGTACCCATGGACGTGCTCAGCTCGGCGTGCGCAGCATCGCGGTCGGTACGCCCCGAAGGGACGCGTCCACCAGTTCCACGGGATGGAGCACGGGAAGCGGATGTCCGCTGCGGCGCAGGGCCGCCTGGATCTGGAGCAGACAGCCGCCGTTGCCGGCCGTCAGGAAGTCGGCGCGCGCGGCAGCGACGTTCGCCGCCTTGCGATTCCCGAGATCGTCCGCGGCCCGCGGGGCGACGAGGTTGTAGATACCCGCGCTGCCGCAGCACACGTCCGACTCGGTGATCTCGACGAGCTCGAGGCCCGGGATCCTGCGCAGGACTGTTCGCGGCTGTGAGCGCACGCCTTGGGCGTGAGCGAGGTGACATGCGTCGTGATACGCGACTCGCGCGGGCAGCGGATGGAGCCGTCCCGGCGCCTGCACCTCGAGCTCGGCAAGCACCTCCATGACGTCGCGGACCTTTGCTGAGAACGCGACCGCTCGCTCTGCCCACAACGGATCGTCGGCGAGCAACGCGCCGTACTCCTTCATCGCCGAACCGCATCCGGCTGTGTTGACGACGATGCGATCGACGTGCATGCGTTCCATCTGTGTGATGAGCGCACGCACACGGTCCAGCGCGGGTGCCTCGCGTCCGGCGTGGATCTCGAGCGCACCGCAGCAACTCTGCAGCGGCGGCGTGAGCACCTCGCAACCGTGCGCCGCCAGCACGCGCACGGTCGCGCGGTTGACGTGCGAGAAGAAGGCATCCTGCACGCACCCGGTCAGCACCGCGACCCGCTGCACGGGCGCTCCTTCGGGCGTGAGATGCCGCGGCGTTCGTGTGCGGAGCTCGGTGAGCCGGAGGTCGGGTGCCATGTCGTCGAGGCGGCGCAACGTGCGCGGCACGATCCGCTGCACCGGTGGCCAGTGCAGGACGCGACGCAGGCCGAGCGCCTGTGTGACGGCGACTGCAGTGGCGACGCTGCGCATCCGGCGCGGGTGTGGCAGCAGCGCGAACAGCGCGGCGCGTCCGGTACGCGATCGCCAGTCCCGCACGAAGCGCCGCTCGACCTGCGGACGCACCTGCTCGATGAGCCGGTGGTACTGCACGCCGGACGGACATGCATCGACGCACGCCATGCACCCGAGACATGCGTCCCAGTGGCCGACGACCTCCCGGTCCATGCCGATCTCGCCGCGCTCCGCGAGGTCCATGAGCAGGATTCGGCCACGCGGCGAGTCCATCTCCTCGCCCCAGAGCAGGTAGGTCGGACACGCGGGCAGGCAGAAGCCGCAGTGCACGCAATCGCCGATGAGTGCCGCGTCCGGACGATGGTGGTCGTCAAACGCGACGGTTGCGGCGCCGTCTCGGGGATGCCCCGCGGTCGCCGGCGGCCGGGTGCCGACCGTCATCAGATCCCGCCCGGCTGCCGGCCGGGGCTCAATGTTCCTGCCGGGTCGAGCCGGCGCCTGACGGATCGCATGAGGTCGAGTGCAACGTCGTCGTCCGCGCCGGCGTGCGCGCCGTCACCCCGGCGCATCGCGAGCCGCCCGCCGGCGTTGCGCACGGCGGTCGCAACGTCATTCGTCGAGTCCGGAGCGAAGCGCACCTCGCCGGTTCCAAGCAGCGGCCGGAGTACGAGCGCCTCGCACGTTCCACCGGAGAGCGCCCTGAGCAGCGCGGCGGCCCGCGACGGCAGCACCGCGATTGCGGCGACGCTGCCGGAGCCCTGCCACGGCGTGCGCTCGTGCGCGGTTGCCATCGAAACAGCTTCCTGCTCACTGAGCGAACGCCCGCCGGCTGCCTGCGTCACGCGCTCCGCCTGGACCGCCGCGCCTTCGGCCGAGCTGTCGAAACGCACGACGACGACGCCGTCGGGCCAGTGCAGGTCGACGACGCTCGGCGTCACCTGCAGCCGGCCGACCGCGGCGGCAAATGCGCAGAGCTCATCGACGGACCGCGACTCGAAGACGACGGTCGACGATGCCGCCGGCAGCGGGTGGAGGCGCACGGCGAGCTCGGTGATCACTGCGAGCGTGCCGAGCGAGCCGGTCAGCAGCTTGGCGATGTCGAACCCGGCGACGTTCTTGACGACCTTTCCTCCGCTGCGTCCGGCAGTGCCGTCCGACAGCACGAAGCTCGCGCCGATCACCAGGTCGCGCGGGGTTCCGAAGCGGGTGCGCAGCGGGCCGCTCGCAGCGGTCGCGACGACGCCCCCGAGAGTCGCCGCGTCTCCTTGCGGCGGGTCGAGCATCAGGCGCTGGCGGAAGCCCGCGGTGGACGCGAGCCGAGCCTGCAGCGCAGCGAGTGTCGTGCCCGCACGCGCGACGCACACCAGGTCCGCGGGCTCGTGGTCGACGATCCCCTCGATACGCGCGGTGGAGAGCACGATGTCGCAGCGCGCGGGCGGGGCACCCCACTCGAGCTTGGTGCCGCCACCACGCGCGACCACCGCGAGACTGCGCGCTGTTGCGGCTGTGAGCACGGCTGCCACCTCAGCCTCGTTCGCGGGCGAGACGACCGCACTGGGTTGTACACCGCAAACGGCATCGGCGGAATCCGCGTCGCGTACGTTGCCGGCGCCGACGATGTCGCTGAACACACCGAGGTCGATCGCGGTCGCGACCATCACATACGCTCCGCGAGGCCGGCGAGCTCTGCCGGATGCGGCCGGTACATCCCCGGAACCTCACCGCAGAGCCGCGGTGTCGGCAGCGCCTTGCCCGGGTTGCAAAGGTCGCGTGCATCGAAGGCATCGCGCACGCGGCCCATGACATCGATGGAGCTCGGGCTGAACATCTTCGGCATGTAGCACGCTTTGTCGGCGCCGACACCGTGCTCGCCGGTGATCGAGCCGCCGGCGGTGATGCACGCTTCGAGGATCTTCCCGGCCACCCCGAGCGCGCGCTCGCCGGCGCCGGCCTGCGTGTCGTCGAAGAGCACGAGCGGATGGAGGTTGCCGTCACCGGCGTGAAAGACGTTGGCGACGCGCAGCCCGTACGACGCCGACAGTGCATCGATCTGTTCGAGCACATCGCGCAGACGCGTGCGCGGAATGACGCCGTCCTGCACGTAGTAGCTCGGGCTGATCCTGCCCATCGATGCGAACGCGGCTTTGCGCGCCTTCCAGATCAGTGCTCGCTCGACGTCGTCCGCCGCAACGCGGATCTCGGTCGCTCCGCTGGCCGTGCACGTGTCGATGACTGCACGAAGCGACGCATCGGCCTCGACGGCCGGTCCGTCGAGCTCGACGATCAGCGCGGCGCCGCAATCGGGGTACCCGGCGTGCACCGTCTGCTCGCACGCTTCGATCGCGAGCCGGTCCATCATCTCGATGGCGGCCGGCGTGATGCCCGCCGCGATGATCCGCGATACCGCCTCGCCGGCGTCGCCCATGCTGTTGAACGCGGCGAGGACCGTCTGCGTTGCTTCGGGCACGCGCACGATGCGCAACACCACCTCGGTCACGACGCCGAGCGTGCCTTCACTGCCGATGACGACACCGAGCAGGTCATAACCGGCGGCGTCCCGGACAGCGCCGCCGAGATGCGCGATGCGTCCGTCGGCGGTGACGAACGTCGCGGCGAGCACATGGTGCGTCGTGAACCCGTACTTCAGGCAATGCGCACCGCCCGAGTTCTCCGCGACGTTGCCGCCGATGGTGCACACCTGCTGCGACGATGGATCGGGCGCGTAGAAATAGCCCAGCGGGCGAACAGCTTTGCTGACCTCGAGGTTGGTGACCCCGGGTTGCACGGTGACCTGGTGGTTGTCGAGATCGATGTCGAGAATCGAATGCATCCGCGTGAGACACACCACCACGCCGTCGGCCGACGGGAGCGCCCCACCGGAGAGTCCGGTGCCCGCGCCGCGCGCGACGAACGGGATGTTCGCGTCGACGCACGTCCGCACCACCGCTGCGACGGCTGCCGTGGTGAGCGGCAGCACCACCGCCGCGGGCGTGACCCTGTGCCCCGTCAGTCCGTCGCAGGCATACGTCCGCAACGCCGCCGGCGCTGTGATGAGCCCGTCGTCACCGACAGCGGCGCGCAACCGCTCGAGGACCGCAGCCTCAAGCACTGGCGGTCATCCTGGCTCACTTGCCGAGGGTCGCGGCGGCCACGTCGATCGTCCGCGTCGCCTCGGCTTCCGCAGCCGTTCCCATGTGACCGATACGGATGCCGCGACCTGCCCACGGGCCGAGACAGGCCGAGATGATGACGCCGCGTTCCGCCATCCCGGCACGGAACGTCGCGTTGTCGACGCCGTCCGGCAGCGCAAAGACACTGAGCGTCGGTGCGACGTACGCCGTGTTCGTCAACGGCTCGAACCCCAGCTCGCTCATGCCGTCGCGGACCATCGCGGCGACGCGGCGATGGCGTTCGAACCGCGCCGGCAGCCCCTCGTCGAAGATGCCGTCAAGCGACACCTCGAGGGCGCGGATCAACGACACCGCGTGGGTGGAGAAGTATCGCTTCGGGTCGTCGACGGAAACATCCCAACGGCGAAGGTCCGCGTAGTACGCACGGATATCGCCGAGCGACTCGCGGCGCCGGCGCGCGCGCTCGGATACTGCGAGGATTGCGAGGCCGGGCGGCACGCCGAGCGCTTTCTGCGCCCCGGTGAGGACGACGTCGACATCCCACTCATCCATCGCCTCCTCGACACCACCGGTGGCGCAGACGCCGTCGACCACGATGATCGCGTCCGGCGCCACGTCGCGCACCGTCGCGGCGAGCACGGCACAGTCGGCGAGCACGCCGGTGCTCGTCTCGACGTGAGTCAGGCAGACAACGGCGGGAGCCTCTCCGCCAACGATCAGTGCGCGCACCGCGGCAGGATCCGCATGCTCGCCCCAGTCGACACGAAGCACGTCGACGCGCAAGCCGAGCGTCTCCGCGATCTGCTCGAACCGGTCGCTGAAGAACCCGTGACTCACCACGACGATTCGATCGCCGGGGGACGAATGGTTGACCAAGGCGACCTCCTGCGCCAGCGTTCCCGACCCGGCGAAGCAGTGCACGCGGCCGGAGCTCGACCCCATCAGCTGGCGAATCCCCTCCTGGATGCGCAGCATGCTCGCGGCGTTCTCCGGGCCCATGTGGCTCCGCACGGGTTCGGCGAGCGCTGCCAGCACCTCCGGCGCAACGGGCGTCGGTCCCGGGATCATGAGCAGGGGGGTCGAGGCCATCGGCCGTTTCATGCTGCCACACCGACGCGTCGGGGATGTGGCGCCGGCCGGCCCACGGTGCGGTGGCCACCAGCATGCCGTTGCCCTGCGTGGCGAGATAGACCGTCCCGTTCGTCCAGGCCGTCAGCGAGATCGTGTTGCCCGCAGCCTCGTGGTGGTACGGGTCGACGAAGCCCGTCGGGTCGGACAGGTAACCGCGCACTGAGTCACCTGCACCTCCCAGAACATGGGTGCCGGACCGCCGGCGGCCATGGAGACATAGTCGCGCGGCGCACTTGCGTACGCCGCCACCGGACCGCCAGGGCCGGCGACCACTGATGCCGGCACGCACGGTGTTGTCGTGCACGTTGCCGTGTCCACGTAGCTGAGACGTTGGTGTTGGCGATCCACACCGCGGTCGGAACGCTGGGATCCGTGACGACCCACCCTCGGCCCGGGGTGGGGCTGGGGTCCGCATACACCTCCACCCATGGCGCGAAAACGCCTGCGATGAAACGCGTACAGGACGTCGAGTGGTGCGGCGAACCATGTGCTCCCAACGGGAAGGAGTGCCGCCACGCGGCAGCCGGAGGCGGGGAGACCCGCGTCCTACAGGGTCCAGGTCTGCCCTCCGTTCGCCGACCGGAAGAATCCCTCCGTGTCTCCGCCGGCGATCAGCGTCCGTCCGTCGCCTGGGCGACGACGCTGATGAACCCACCGCCGATCACGGCCGAGGTGCGGAACGCCGGCCCCGTGCCATCCGCAGACGCGGCACGGGTGCTCAAGGCCGCCGCCGGTGGGCCCAGCACGCATGCCGTGGCGAACGCCAGGTACCCACGTACTCAGGTGTTCCTTCCTGACAAGCGTTTCCTCCCGTTGCACGTCGTGCAACCAGGCGGAACTCTACGTGTTCGTTGAAGGCGGCACAGCCAGGACTCCTCGCTGCGCACTCTCGCGGGCCGCGTCGATGATTGCGAGGCCGCTCACCGCGTCTGCGGCGGTCACCGGCGGAGGCTGCCCGTGGCGAAGCGCATCGCGCATCCCAACGTAGAACTCCCTCCACCGACCGGGGATGCTAGGCACCGGTTCACCGCCATCACCGTGGAGCAGACGGCCCCAGCGGTCCGGCGGTGGGTCCGCGAAGGCGGCCTGATCTGGCCGGCGGCCCGCGCGCAGCGCATCCTCCTGGCCATCGAGATCGGTGATCACGTACGCCCCGCGGGTCCCGAGCACACGAAGGCGAGGGCCGGGTGCCGCGGCAAGCGCGCCCGCCCACAGGTGCGAGAGCACGCCGGACTCGTGGTGGAGCGCGAGGAAGACGTCGTCGTCCGAGCCCCCGCGGCGATCGACGATCTCGGCGTAGACGTGACGCACGGGTCCGAACAGGGTCAACGCCTGGTCGATCAGATGGGTGCCGAGGTCGAGCAGCAGCCCGCCGCCCACCTCGGGCGCACGGTTGTCCCGCCAACCGGAACCCGGGGTCGGTCGCCAGCGCTCGAATCTCGACTCGTAGCGGAGCACCGTCCCGATTCCACCCTCGGCGAGGAGGTCGATGAGTGTCAGGTGTTCGGCGTCCCAACGGCGGTTGAGAAATGGGACGAGGAGCACTCCGTTCGCCGAAGCGTGCTCGGCGAGGGATTGCCCAGCAGCGGCCGACGTTGCCATCGGCTTCTCGACGACCACTGCGATGCCCGCGTCGATTGCAGCGTCCGCCAGTGCCGCATGTGATCCCGATGCGGTCGCGATCACCGCGAGATCGAAACGGTTTCCAGCTTCCCAAACGTCCTGAGGTTGGGAAAGGATCTGCGCGTCCGGGAAGTCGCGTCGCGCCTCGGCCTGGCGCTCAGGATTTGCAGTCACGATTGCGCCGACGCGCATTCCCGGCGTTGCGGAGATGAGCGGGCCGTGGAACACCCGGCCGGAAAGGCCGTATCCGACGATCGCAACGCTCACATCGTCGATGGTTGCGCCCTCGCTCGCGACCTAGATTGAATCCCGGCGGAATGCCGCGATGACGATCGGGGCGTCCTCGCGGACCGAGACCTCTGTCCCGTCGGTGAAGAAGATCCTGGTATTGCCGGTTGCGATCTGGCGCACCTGGGTCACCTCGTCCACGTTGATGTACGTGGAGGCGTCTCCCTCGTTGAGGTGGAGGACAACCCATTTCGCCATGCATCGAGTCTAGTCGGGCCGGAGCGAGATGTTTGTGACGGTGTTGAACGAGATCCGACAACGCGGCACCTTCGCGCGTCCTCGAACGTCGATCGACGGAGACTCTGACGCGTGGCCATCGATATCCTGCCGACCGAGTCTGGTCACCAGGGCTAGGCGCGGAGTGTTCTCTCGCCGGCTGTTCATCGTGGTGTCCGCGATTGTCGCTGCCCTCGGTGTCGTGCTGATCGGCGCGTCGTTGCTCGGCGTCGGCGGGAATGCATTCGAGGACTCGGTGCACAACCTGGCCGAAGTGGTCGCGGGCCTGTTCGCGTGCGTCATCGCGCTGCTCGCGGCACAGCAATCGCGGGGGCGCCGCAGAATCGCGTGGTTCTGCTGGAGCGTCTACGCAGTCCTCGAAGCGGTCTCGGACTGGAATGCGCTTGCCGCGCACACCCTCGCGGGATTTCCGTCGTGGACCGATGTTGCGATCCTCGTGCAGCTGCCCTTCGGTATCGTCGCCGCGCTGACGTTCATGCGCGTGCGCGCTCCACGCCTTGCGGTCGCCGTTGCGTACTGCGACGGACTCCTCATGGGCGGCGCCGTCCTGGTGATCGGTCTAGCGTCCGGCTACTACTCCTTCCTCGACGGACGGACGTCGATCGTGGTCAGCATGATCAGCCTTGCCCAACCCATCACCAACGTGGTCGTGTTGACGCTGATCGTCGCTGTGACCGCGCGAATCGGGCGCAAAACGCGCCCGGTGGCACTGCTGCTCGGGGCTGCGCTCGTCGCTATCGGGATATCCGATAGTCAGCAGGCGCACCAGATCGGATTGCACGTGCTCGAACATGGATCGTTCTACGCGACGGGGTGGATTGTCGGTCTGCTCTGCCTCGGCCTTGCGGCGCTCTTCCCGCTCTGCTTCCGACGTCAGCCGGATGTCCCACTCGCCGACACGACGAGAAGCAAAGCCGTCATGTGGATTCCCATTCTCCCGGTCGCGCTCGCCTGCGCCATCGGGGTCGGTCTGCGAGCCGGCGACGCGCAGATCGCGCGAGCGCTGGTATGGGTGATGCTCGCGCTGATCGGCGTGACGCTGCTGCGGATGTACTTCGCGCTCTACATGAATCTGGGACTCGGTCGTGCGCTGGAGCACCAGGCATCGCACGACGCGCTCACCGGTCTCCCGAACCGGACGTTGCTCAAGCGGCGCCTCGAGCGAGTGCTCGCAGACATCGAGACGTCGCACCAGCACGTGACGCTGCTCATGCTCGATCTCGACGGGTTCAAGGAGGTCAACGACACCTTCGGTCACAGTGCGGGTGATCAGGTGCTGGTACAGGTGGCCCACCGGGTCGTGAACAGCGTTCGTGATGTCGATCTCGTGGCGCGTCTCGGTGGCGACGAGTTCGCGGTGGTGCTCGCCGACAGCCCTGCTGATCAGGCCATCGCGCTCGCCCGTCGCGTGCTGGCGTCGCTCGAGCTGCCGATCGCATTGCGCGTCACGACGGCGAGCATCGCGACGAGCATCGGCATTGCGACGGGCGGACTCGGCGACACCTCGGACGAGCTGCTGCGCAACGCGGACCTCGCCATGTACGCGGCCAAGGATGCCGGTGGCAACGGGTATGCGCTGTACAAACCGAGCATGCACCGTGTCGTGGCGGAACGCGTGCGTGTCGAAACTGCGTTGCGCACAGCGTGGCTCACCGGTGACCTCATCGTGCATTTCCAACCGATCGTCGACCTGAGTGACGGACGCATGATGTCAGTGGAAGCGCTCGCCCGGTGGCGGCATCCCGACGGCGACATGATCCCGCCGAGCGTCTTCATTCCGATCGCGGAGCGGACCGGGCTGATCATTCCGATCGGCGCGCGCGTGCTCAACGAGGCATGTCGCAGCCTCGCCGCGTGGCAGGCCGACTACGGTGGCACCGCCGACCTTGCGATGAGCGTCAACGTCTCTCCGCGCCAGCTGTACTCGGACGACCTGGTCGAGATCGTCCAGGAAGCGCTCCGCACCACCGGGATCAACCCGCGATGCCTGATCCTCGAAGTCACGGAGACGGCGATGACCGACGACACCGACAGCGCGATCCGCATTCTCAGCCGGCTGAAGGCAATCGGCGTGCGCATGGCGATCGATGATTTCGGTGTCGGCGCTTCGTCGCTGGCGAGGCTCCGGCGCCTGCCGGTCGACATCGTCAAGATCGACAAGTCGCTCGTCGATCACGTTCCCGATGGACACGTCGCGACGAGCGTGCTCGACGCGGTCATCGGCGTCGTCAATGCGCTGCAGCTGCGCACCGTCATCGAGGGAGTCGAACGAGCCGATCAGGCCGAGCACCTGCGTACCGCTGGATACGATCTGGCGCAGGGATATCACTTCGCGATGCCGATGGCCGGCAACGCCATCGAGCGTGCTCTGGCGCTCGCCCAGCCGAGCGGGGTCGTCGTCTTTCCGCTCTACGCCGGTGCGGATCCGATTGCACCACGCTCCGCGACACGGCGTGTCGTCGTCGTGGACGACGATGAAGGGGTCGGCGCCACCGCGTGCAGAATCCTCGAGCGGGCCGGGATGCGCGCCGTTCTCGCCGTCACGATCAGGGAGGCGATGGCCGAGCTGTCGAAGCGCACCGAAGCGATGGTGATCGACATCGGGATGCCCGATGGTGATGGCTGGAGTCTCATCTCGCATATCCGCGGATCCGCTGACAACTGGCAGATGCCGGTGGTTGTCATGACCGGACTGCTCGACAGCGCGGAGGTCCTCAACCGCGCGTACGACCTGCGCTGCGAGTACCTCGGCAAGCCGTTCGCACCCGAGGCGTTGGTCGCGAAGCTCGAGTCGGCCCGGCGCATCGTCAGCAACGAGTTCGCTGAGGCATCGGAATATTCGCCAAGCGAGGCCGCGGATCCTGTGGTCGTCGCCGGCTGATCCGGCCGGGACGCGCCTTGGGCGAGAATGGCCCGATGCCTCACGCGGTCCGCTTTGGCTACAAGCTCTCTGCCGAGCAGTTCGGGCCGGGCGAGTTGCTCGATTTCGTCATCGCCGCCGAGCACGCCGGGTTTGACACGGCCGCCATCAGCGACCACTTCCAGCCATGGCGCCACACCGGCGGTCACGCCCCGTACTCACTTGCGTGGCTGGGCGCAGCGGGGCAGGCGACCACGCGGATTCAGCTTGGCACCAGCGTGCTGACACCGACGTTCCGCTATCACCCTGCGGTCGTCGCGCAGGCGTTCGGCACCCTCGGATGCCTCTTTCCCGGGCGCGTCTGGCTCGGCGTCGGCACCGGTGAATCGTTGAACGAGGCGCCGCTCGGCACCGAGTGGCCGGATCAAAAGGAGCGTTTTGCCCGGCTCAAGGAGGCGGTTGCGCTCATCCAGGCGCTCTGGACGGAGCAACGCGTGACCTTCGACGGCGGCTTCTATCGGACGAAGGACGCCACCATCTATGACCTTCCTGAGACGCCGATCCCCATCTACATCGCTGCGTCCGGGCCGGCAGCGGCGCGCCTCGCCGGCCGCGTCGCGGACGGATTCATGTGCACGAGTGGCAAGGGAATGGAGCTGTACGCGGACACGCTGCTGCCGGCGGTCACCGAGGGCGCACGCGGCGCAGGCCGTGACCCTGGCGACCTCGACCTCGCGATCGAGATGAAGGTGTCGTTCGACACCGACGCGCAGCGTGCACTCGAGGACACGAAGCACTGGGCGGCGCTCGCGCTTTCCCCGGAGGAGAAGACCGGCGTCGAGGACCCGATCGAGATGGAGCGCCTCGCTGACGCGTTGACCGCCGAGCGCGCCGCAAGCCGGTGGATCGTCTCGACCGATCCGGACGAGCATGTCGAACGTATCCGCCCCTACCTCGACCTGGGCTTCACCCACCTCATCTTTCACGCGCCCGGGACGGATCAGCGGCGCTTTCTCGAGCTCTACTCGCGCGACGTGCTGCCTCGCCTGCGCCGCTTGACGAGCTGACCGCCCGCTACCCCGACTGGGTCGGTCCGCTTCGGTCGACGGTGATGCGCACGAGGACGCGCTGCTCGCGCACCATCGCCTCGCGATACTCGTCCCAGTCCGGGTGCTCGCCGGAGACTCTGCGGTAGTAGTCGACAAGGGGTTCGAGCGCCTCGGGTAGGCTGAGGATCTCGACGTTGCCTTCCACGCTGTACCAGGCGCCGAAGAAACGCTCGCTGAGCGCGCAGACGCTCGCGCGCGGATTGCGGCGGAGGTTGCGCGTCTTCATCGCGGTCTCGCGCGTACTGATCACGACGCGCGACTCCTCGTCGACGGCGACCGCTACTGGGGACATCTGTACCAGGCCGTCCTGACGGTAGGTTGCGAGCACACCCCGATGCTGCTTGCGTATGAAGTCGAGCGCGCGTTCATGATCCATCGGTCGACTCTAGGCGCTGCACGAGCGCGTCCGCCACGCGGCGTTCGCCGGCGGCATCGGCCATCACGGTGTCATCGACGAGCACACGCATGCCGAGCGCTCGGATCGGCTCCTGCAGGCCGGCGTCGGCACGATCGATGACGATCGTGGAGGCGATCCCCGCGTAGCGTCGCGCGACCCCCAGCGCGGTCGCCTCCTCGCCGAGCTGGCGGAGCATCTCGACCGTCGGCCCTTTCAGGGACTGGCCGCCCACGATCGGAGAGATCACCGTGACTCGCGCGCGGTCCAGCGAGTCACCGAGTACCGCAAGGATCGGGTCCACGCTCACCACCGGATTCGACGGGCCGATGATCACGACATCCGCGTCGACAATCGCCGCCAGGGCTTCCGGTGCCGGGCGCGCCTCATCGACGCCGGCGAAGCGAATGCCGAGCACCGGGGGGTGCGATCGCTCGCGCACGAACCACTCCTGCAGGCTCAACTCGCCGCTCGTGGTGCGTATCCGCGTGCGCACGCGGTCATCGCTCATCGGGAGCACCTCGACACCGATCCCGAGATTCCGAGCGATCTGCGCGACCGCCTCGGTGAGGCGAAGGCCGGCGCGCATCAACGTCGCGCGGAGGAGATGCACGCCGATGTCGCGGTCGCCGAGCTGGAACCACGTGTCCTCGCCGAGGGTGCGCAGCATGTCGAGTGCCGCAAAGGTGTCGTCGAGCACGCCGAAACCGGTGACGTCGTTGAACAGTCCCGCAAGCCGGTACAGGATCGCATCGACGTCCGGGCTCACGAGTAGGCCCCAGAACTCGTCGTCATCCCCGGTGTTGACAACGATCGAGAGGTCCGACGCGGGGAGGACGGCGGCGAGGCCCGTGGCGAGCTTCGCGCCTCCGGTGCCACCGGAGAGCAGCGTGACCCTCACGCCGGAGTCATCGGAAGAGGTCCAGCTCCGGCGGGCGCACGAGTTCCTGGCCGTTCCCCGACGTGCCCTCGAACACATCGAGGCCGTGCACGATCACGACCGGAACACGCCGCGTCTTGCCCATGAGCAGCTCGGCCGCAGCCGCAATCTCGTCGGCGACGGCAACGACGGTCGCCTGCAGCGGCATACCGAAATCGTCGGGGAGCCCTCGGTAGTCGATGAGCGCCGGCAACCCTGCGACGCCCAGTGCAACGTTGGTAAGGCCCATCCGCCATGGCCTGCCGAACGTGTCGCTCACCACGACACCGACGTGCGCTCCGGAGAGCGCGGTGATCCGTTCCTGCAGGCCGCGCGCGCTCGCGTCGCAATCGATCGGCAGGAGACACACCTCGTCATCGCCGGCAACGTTGGACTTGTCGACGCCCGCGTTGGCGCAGACGAAACCCTGATGCGTCTCGACGATGAGGACGCGGTCGGCACGCACGACACGTGTGCTCTCGTCGAGGATCACCTGGACGAGCCGCGCATCGCTTTCAAGGTTGCGCGCGAGCTCAGTCGCGCGTTCCGAGGGCGTGACGCCTGCAAGGCTACGGAGACGGCCCTCAGCCTTCGACACGACCTTCTGTGCCACGACCACGACATCCCCACTCTGGAGAGGAGCCGATGCGGCGACGATGAGTGCGGCGAGGTCGTCACCGGGACGAATCTCCGGGAGACCCTCGACTCCGCGGAGCTCCATGTTCACGCCGTCGGCTCGAGCACGCGCCAGGCGGACAGGTCACTCGGTTCGTCGAGATCGAGCGCCAGGCTCGGATCGTCATGGATGACGAATCTGCGTCCCCGCCGGTGTGCCTCCGCGGCAAATCGCGGCAGCGACGCTTCGCCGAAGTGCAGCTCGAAATCGTCGGGTGGACGCAGGTACAGCGCGTTCGTGCCCTGCCTGCCCACGGCGGGCGCCGCGACAACCATCACCCCGGTGGCATCGGTATGCGCAAGCAGGCGCCGAAGCCCGTCCGCGTCCACCAGTGGCAGGTCGGAGCTCAAGAGCAGTACCGAGGTCGCGCCACGCTGCACGGCCTCATCCAACCCCCGGCGCGCTGCGGGGTTCTGGCCGTCCGGAGATTGCTCCACGACCACGTCCGCGCCTCTGCCGCGCGCCAGAGCGGCCGCCTCCTCCGAGCCACACACCGCGAGCGTCGGTCCGATTGCGAGTGCAGCGTCCAGCGCTCGTGTGGCCGTCATCTCGGCAAGCGCACGGCGTTGATCCGGCCGCATCGCGGGCGAAAGCCGGCTTTTGGCCGTGCTGAAATCCTTGACGAGGACGACGATCCAGAGGGTGCCGTCCATCAGGCGTGACCTTCATGCGCCAGCACGGCGTCGACTCGCTGCGGCGCCACGACGACATTGCTGTCCTTCAGCAGGTTGAGGGTCGTCACCGCAGCCACGAGCACGACAGCCCCGACGATCTCGATGCCGTAGAAGGGGAAACCGAGACCGACTGGCGGAGGCAGCGAGAACACGAGAAACAGCGTGCACGGATAGCCGAGCTCCGCGATCGATGCCATCGATGCCGGGGTATTCGACAGCGCTCGGTAATAGAGGAGCATCGCGAGCAGACCGGGGATGAGCGCAATACCGATGAAGCTCGGAATCTGGTGCACCGAGAACTGCCCGATTGCCCCGAAGCCACCGTTGATGACCATGAGCACGAACAGGACGGGTAGTGCGAGCGTGAAGCGCATCGCAGCTGTGGTCACGAACGACACGTTGGAGAGGCTGTACCGTCCGAAGACGGTTCCTGACGCCCAGAGCAGCACCGCGCCGAGGATCAGGATCGCGGCGAGAAGCTGACCGTGCTGCACCGACGAGAAGGGCGCGAACGGGTTCTGCGGGAAGACGATCAGATACACACCGACAACTGCGCACGCTGCAAGCGGCCAGAAATACGGCTTGCGTCGCTCCTTGAGGACGATGCGCGCGAGCGCGATGCCGAAGACCGGTTGGAGCAGATACAGCAGGTAGACCTCGTTCTCGACGTTGAAGTCCGGAGCGGCGTGCGCGGGAAACGCAAAGCTCAGTGCCTGCGTGAAGAGCACCGTCGCGAATGCCTGCGCGCCAAGCGCGATGATGGCCATCGCCGCCCACTGGCGCGCCGAGAGGCTGCGGAGCTCGCGACGCACGCGGCCGATCACCGGCAGGAAACAGAGCGCGATGAGCAGGGACTCGGCGAAGACGATCTGGCTCGCAGAGAGCTCGCGCGTGAGCGCGGGGCGGAAGTACGCATCCGTCGCCCACATCGCCGCGGCGATGGCCACCGCGAGGGCACCCATGCGGCCGATCAACGCGCCCACCCTCGATCCCACGGTCAGATCTCGCAGATCGAAAAGGGTGGGAGGCAACACGGAGAGTTGAAGCGCACAGGTAAATTACACTCGAAAGCCATTCCCACGGCGCGCGCCCACTTGCACACTCCGGAGAGGACCCGATGCTGTTCGGCAAAGAGCACGTCGATCGCTACATCGCAACCGATGGCGAGGAAGGCTTCACCTGGCGCGAAGGATCGGAGATCCTCATTCTCACGACCACAGGCCGCAAGAGCGGCGAACAGCGGAGCAACGCGCTGATCTTCGGACGATCGGGCGACGACTACCTGGTGGTGGGATCGGTGGGTGGCCGCCCGAAACCGCCTGCGTGGTACCTCAACCTGCAGGCGAACCCTGAGGTGACGGTCCAGGTGAAAGGTGAGCGTTTCAAGGCACGTGCTCGGACGGCGAATGATGCGGAGAAGCCGGCGCTGTGGAAGATCATGACCTCGGTGTGGCCCCACTACGACGAGTATCAGACGCGCACCTCCCGTGTCATCCCGGTGGTCATCCTCACGCGTGTGTGACTCTTGACGTGATGGACCTCGACGCACTCGTCGCGATCGACGTGCACGTGCACGCGGAGGTGTCCGCATCGGGGCATCCGTCACTCCCTGCGCAGCTGAGCGAGGGCGCGGCAGCCTATTTCGGCGCCGATCACAGGATGCCGACGGTGCCGGAGATCGCCGCCTACTATCGCGAGCGTCACCTCGCCGCCGTCGTCTTCACAGTGGACGCCGAGGCCGCCACCGCACATCCGCCGATATCGAACGAGGAGGTCGCGTCAGCGTGCGCCGAGCACGCCGATGTCCTGATCCCGTTCGCGAGCATCGACCCTGCGAAGGGCGCGACCGGTGCGCGCGAGGCGAGGCGGCTCGCCGATGCGTTCGGCGTCCGTGGCTTCAAGTTCCATCCCAGCCTGCAGGGCTTCTTCCCCGACGATCCCGCCGCGTTCCCGCTGTACGAGGCGATTCAGGAACTCGGACTGCCGGCGATCTTTCACACGGGGCAGACGGGGATCGGCGCGCGGGTTCGCGGCGGTGGCGGCATCCATCTCAAGTACTCGAACCCCATGTGCATCGACGACGTCGCGGTCGACTTTCCGGACCTGCGCATCGTCATGGCGCACCCCTCCTTTCCGTGGCAGGACGAGGCGCTCGCGGTGGCGACGCACAAACCCAACGTATATATCGACCTCTCGGGCTGGTCACCGAAGTACTTCCCGCCCCAGCTGATTCGCTACGCGAACACGCTGCTCAAGGACAAAGTGCTGTTCGGTTCGGACTACCCACTGATCACGCCGGATCGCTGGTTGGCTGATTTCGAGAGCCTGGACATCAAGCCCGAGGTGCGCCCACGAATCCTCAAGCAGAACGCGATAGCGTTGCTCGGACTCTCGTGATGCCCGTACGCGCGACAGGGCTGGGATCATGGCCGCAGCGCGCGTCACGAAAGGCATCGATCCGACCGGCGTTGGTGTACGGCGACCGCGTCACCACGTACGGAGAGCTCAGATCACGGGTGAACCGTCTCGCGCAGGCGCTCCGCGCCGCGGGTGTTCGCCAAGCCGCACGCGTCGCCTATCTCGGCGCCAATCATCCGGCGTTCCTGGAAAGCCTCTTCGCGACGGCGACGCTCGGCGCGATCTTCGTGCCGCTCAATGCACGCCTCTCTGCGCCGGAGATCGAGTACCTGCTCGGTGACTCGGGCGCGTCCGTGCTCATCTTCGGTGCGACATGTGCGGGCACCGTCGGATCGCTCGAGGCAGCGAACAGGCCATCACTCATCGCCGTCGACGGCAACTACCCCGGTGCGTTGGACTACGACCGTGCGATCGCGGATGCACCCGAGGAGCCCGCCGACGTCGATATCGACCTCGACTCGCCGTGCATGATCATGTACACGTCGGGCACGACGGGCCGGCCGAAGGGCGCGGTGCTCACCCACAACAACATCATCTGGAACTGTCTCAACGTGCTCGTCGACGTCGACCTGCACAGCGATGAGGTGACACTCGTCACCGCGCCGATGTTCCATACAGCAGCGCTCAACATGACCTGCTTGCCCACACTGTTGAAAGGAGGACGCCTCGTCATCGAGTCGAAATTCGATGCGGAGGCGGTCATCGACGCGATCGAGCAGCGCCGGGTGACGCTGCTCTTCGGCGTCCCGACGATGTTTGCCGCGCTGACCCAATTGCCGCGTTGGGCGAGCGCTGATCTGTCGTCACTGCGGCTGCTGCTGTGTGGCGGCGCACCGGTGCCGACGTCACTGATCACGACCTACCAGCACCGTGGTCTCGCGTTCGTGCAGGGCTACGGAATGACCGAGACCGCGCCGGGGGCCCTCATGGTCGATCCCGCGCTCGGGCGCCAGGTTGCCGGTGCAGCGGGGGTTGCGCACTTCTTCACGGATGTCCGGATCGTGCGCGAGGACCTCGACGACGACGTTGAGCCCGGTGAACCGGGTGAGGTCGTCATCGCCGGTCCGAACGTCATGCACCACTACTGGGAGCGAGCGGATGCGACCGAGCAGGCGTTTATCGGCGGCGACTGGTTCCGCTCGGGCGACGTTGCGATCGCCGATGTTGACGGTGTGATCACCATCGTCGACCGTCTCAAGGATGTCTACATCTCCGGTGGCGAGAACGTCTATCCGGCTGAGGTGGAGAAGGCGCTCTGCGATCATGCGCTGGTGTCCGAGGCCGCGGTCATCGGCGTCGCGGATGACACGTGGGGCGAGGTGGGTCGAGCCTTCGTCGTGCGTACCCCCGGCGCGTCCGTCGACGGGGCGCAGTTGACGGCGCATCTTCGTGCGCGCCTCGCCGCGTACAAGGTCCCGCGTGCCTTCGTGTTCGTCGACGCCTTGCCGCACACGGGTTCCGGTAAGGTGCAGAAGTCCCATCTGCCACGAGAGGAAACCGGTGACCACAACAGTCAGTAGTGTCGCGGAGCTGGAGACGCTTGTTGGGAAGCACGTCGGGTACAGCGAGTGGATCGAGATCACGCAGCAACGGATCGACACCTTTGCCGACGCGACCGACGATCACCAGTGGATCCATATCGATGCGGAACGTGCCAAGGCCGGTCCGTTCGGCACCACGATCGCGCACGGGTTCCTGACGCTCTCGCTGGTCATTCCCATGTGGAGTGAGATCCTCCATTTCGATGGCGTGCGCCTCGCTATCAACTACGGTCTCAACAAGGTGCGCTTCCCATCACCTGTGCCAGTCGGGTCGAGGATCCGCACCGGTGCGACGCTGGTTTCTGTCGAGACAGTTGGTGACGGCAGCACGCAGATCGTCGTGGACTTCGTTGTCGAACGCGAGGGCGGCGAGAAGCCCTGCTGCATCGCCCAGGGGGTCTACCGCTTCTACGTCTGACGGCCTGGAATCTCCCGCGCGACAGCGGTTAGCGGAGCGGTTTCCCGTCGAACCAGCTGCGTTCGGCTTCCGCAGGTTGGCGCTGACGCACGGCACGCACCACCAGCGCGGCGGCGATCGCGACACCGATCGCGATGAGGCCCGCCATCGGCGCCAACGGCGCACCTGTCGGGTGTCGCGGCTCCGCTGTCAGGGCGACAGGCGCCGCGTGCGCCGACGGTGTCACCGAGGGAGTCGCGGGCGCTGTGAGAGCTCCCGGCTGCAAGGACGGTGTGGGCCCTTTCGGGACAGTGACCTTGATCACCGGGATCGGCTTCAGAGTCACGCGGGTCGGCGACGCGGTCGGGGTCGGCGGCGGCGGTGCCACTGTCGGTGTGTACTGCGCGATGGTATCGCCCACCGCCCAGCAGGCGCCCGACGCGAAACACGTGACAGCGTTAGCGTTCACAGCGCTCGAGTCGATGGACCAGGCGACGCCGTTGTAGTGCTCCGTAACGTGCTGCGCACCGTGCGCACCCACACCGACGACCCAGCAGTCACTGGCAGTTGCACACGCGAGATCGCCGAAACCACTCGTGCTCGACGCAGCCGGGCTTGCGGCAACCGTCCATGACCCACCGCTGTATCGCTCGACGAGCGCCGAACCGTTGCACGCGGTGACCGTCGGCGTATTGGAGTCACAGCCGAACGCCCAGCAGGTCCCCGCGCTTGTGCATGCCACGTCGTACAGGGTCTCGTTGACCGCCACATCGGGAACCGCTACGAGTGACCATGCGGTGCCGTTGTAGTGCTCGGCGAGCGCCTGGCTCGACGAGGTGACCGGGCTTCCCTCACCGACAGCCCAGCAGTTCGACGCGCCGTAGCAGCGCACACGGCCGAGCGCGTAGCCGTCGTGGCTGACTGGCGTGGGACTGGCTGCGACGGTCCACGACGTCCCGTCGTAGTGTTCGATCGCTGCGCCGCCCGGAGTCACCGGTTCCACCGAGCCCGCGGCCCAGCAGTCGGTCGACGTGACGCAGGTGACACCGATGAGCCCGGCTCCCGGCCCAGTGACCAGCGTCCAGGCCGACCCGGTGTAGTGCTCGATGAGGTCTCTCTGTGTCGATGCAGTCCGGGTGAGCCCTACCGCCCAGCAGTCGGCTGCGCCCGCGCATGCAACACCCGTCAGCTCATCGGTCGTGCCTGCGTTCGGGCTGGCCACGACGCTCCACGTGCTGCCGTTGTAGTGCTCGATCACCGGCTGGTTCGAGTTGCCGACACCCACGGCCCAGCAATCGGTTGTCGTCGGGCAGGCAACGTCGAACATGGTCGCCGCCGGCGGCGACGCCACCGTCACCCAGCCGTACGTGACCGATGGCGCAGAGGCGGATGCCGCGAGAACGCCCGTGAAGGCGAGCAGCCCGAGCGGCATCAGCAGCCACTTCCTGGATTGCCTGAGCATCGCTTGCCCATGCTATGGGCGCGCGCCCGTGGCATTCTGCGGGGTCACCGCTTCGTGTCAGCGCAGTTCGGGAAAGTCCTCTTCCCAGTACTCGTTCTCGGCCCTTTGATTCGCACCCTGCCCGCGCAGCGCGTTCTCCCGAGCCCGCAGGTCGACCCGCCGGATCTTTCCGGAGACCGTCTTGGGCAGCTCGGAGAACTCGAGGCGGCGTATCCGCTTGTAGCCGGCGAGGTTGCCGCGTGAGTGCTCGAAGATCGAGCGGGCGACATCGCCCGACGGTGCGTGACCGGTGCCGAGCGCGATGAATGCCTTGGGCACCGCAAGACGGAGAGCATCCGGGGACGGCACGACCGCGGCCTCCGCCACAGCGGGGTGTTCGATGAGCACACTCTCCAGCTCGAAGGGGGAGATGCGGTAGTCCGACGACTTGAACACGTCATCGGCACGCCCGATGTACGTGATGTAGCCGTCGGCGTCACGCGACGCGACATCTCCCGTGTGATAGAAGCCGTCACGCATCGCGTCGTCGTTCTGTTCGCGGTCGCGGTAGCCGACCATGAGTCCGACCGGTCGTCGCGAGAGGTCGATGCAGATCTCTCCCTGGTCACCACGAACTCCGCTTGCTGGATCGATGAGGTCAATGGCGTATCCCGGCAAGGGCCGGCCCATGGACCCGGCTCTCACCGGCTGGCCGGACGAGTTCCCCATCTGCGCCGTGGTCTCGGTCTGGCCGTAGCCGTCGCGGATCGTGAGACCCCACGCGCGACGCACCTGCTCGATGACCTCGGGATTGAGCGGCTCGCCCGCGCTCAGTGCCTCGCGCAACGGCGGCTTCCAGGCGCTGAGGTCTTCCTGGATGAGCATCCGCCACACCGTCGGCGGTGCGCAGAAGCTGTTGACGGCGCAGCGTCTCAGCGTGTCGAGCAGACGCGTTGCCGAGAAGCGCGCGGTGTTGAGGATCAGCACGGTCGCCTCGGCGTTCCACGGCGCGAAGATGTTGCTCCACGCGTGTTTCGCCCAACCCGCGCCGGCCAGGTTCACGTGCACGTCGCCGGGCTGTAGCGCGATCCAGTACATCGTGGAGAGATGACCGATCGGGTAGCTCACATGCGTGTGCTCCACCAGCTTCGGCTGCGCCGTCGTCCCCGACGTGAAGTAGAGAAAGAGCGTATCCGTCGCCCGGGTTGGTCCGTCAGGCGCGAAGTCCCCAGTGGTGTCGAGGAAGTCGTCGTAGTGCAGCCAGCCGTGAACGCGATCGCCCACCGCGATGCGTGTGTAGTCACCGGTGACGTCCGCGAAGTGCCCTGTCTGCGTCGCCTCGGCGATCACGTGCGCGACGTTGCCACGGGCGACGCGGTCGCTCAGGTCAGCGGGTGTCAGCAGCGTCGACGAAGGGATGATCACCGAGCCGAGCTTGGTCAGCGCGAGCGTGCACTCCCACAGCGCAGTGCGGTTGCCGAGCATGAGCAGTGTCGCGTCACCGCGACGGACGCCGTTGGCGCGGAGCCACAACGCGAGTGCGTCGGAGCGCCGGGCCAGCTGCTTGAAAGTGAGAATCGTCTCGGAACCGTCGTCATCGATGACCCAGAGCCCGGGATTGTCGTTGTCGCGGGCGATGACGTCGAACCAGTCGAGCGCCCAGTTGAAGTGCTCGGGTTGCGGCCATCGAAAATCGCGGTAGGCCGTCGCATAGTCGTGCCGGTGTGCAAGGAGAAAGTCACGCGCGGCTCTGAAGTCCATGACGACAACCTCTCTGGCTCAGGAACTCCTTGAACGAATGGCGCGGGCCGTCTCCATCAGGCGTCCGGCGCGCGCAGGGTCGACCTTACTCCACGTCACACCGTCGACTTTCAGGCTGGTGCCGACGATCACGCCGTCGGCCACGGCGAAGATCTCCTCGAGGCGTTCGGCGCTCACCCCGGTGTTCGCGAAGACCGGTACGTCGGGGACCGCATCCTTGGCGGTCTGGAGGTCGCTCATCGCGAAGGGCACGCCCGCCGCAGGGCCGGAGATGAGGATCGCGTCGACGCCGAGGAACGCCGCTCCCCGCGCGCGATCGGCGATCCCTCGCGTGCCGACCGCGCTGCTGAACTCGGGCGAGATGTTGTCGAAAAGCGCGACGTCGTCAGCGCCGATCGCGGTGCGATACCCGGCCAGATCGCCGATGGAGGGAGCGATCATGCCGAGGTCGCTCTCGTAGACACCGGTGAGCACCTCTCGGATGAACGTCGCGCCCGTCGCCCGCGCGAGTGCGAGCGTCGCCTTCGCATCCCAGAGGATGTTGACACCGAACGGGACCTTGACCGACGAGCGCAACTCGCCGATGACCGCCGCCATCGCAGCCGGAATCTCCGGTCCGACGCTGAGCTGGTACGGGATGTCGGCCTCGTTGCAGAAGAGCACGCCGTCGACGCCGGCTGCCTGCAGCGTCTCGAGGTCGTGACCCACGACGTCGACGAGATGCGAGCGACCCAAGTCGCGGTTGTGCCTCGGTCGCCCCGGCAGGGCTGGGAAATGCAGCATGGCGATCACGGGTTTCTGCGTGCCGAAGCGCTGCGCGAGCGACAGTGTCATACCGATCTCCTCTCTCCTGAATGCACCGGACCCCGGTGCTGATCGACGAATTCGATGACGGCCCGATTCCAGGGCTCGGGATTTTCAAGAAACGCCGCGTGCCCGCCGGGAACGATTGCCCAGGCGGCGCTCGGCAGCTCCTCGTACATGCGATGCGACAGGGCGAGTCTGATGATGATGTCGTCGTCTGCGGCGATGACGAGAGCGGGTGTGCGCAGCGCCGCGAGCCGGTCGGAGCAGTCGTGCGTCAGCAGCGCGCCGATCTGCGCCGCGAACGATGTCGCCGGCTGAACGCTGCGCTCCATCTCACCGAGATACCTGGCGAGCAGCTCCGGCTCCTTCTCATAGAACTGCGGGCTGAAAACCCACGGCGCCTGCTGCCGCATCATCGTGGGCATCCCGGCAGTCATCGCGATCCGACCCCAGACGTCGAACGCAGCGCGAGTGTAGGCGTCGGGTTTTCCATATGTGTTGGCAAGCACAACGGAGTGCAGGTCGTTCGGATACGCGAGTGCGTACTCCTGCGCGATCAGCCCTCCCATCGACACACCTGCGAGATGGCACGGCGCCAGGCCGACGGCGTCGACGAGTGCCTTCGTGTCCGTCGCCATCTCGCGACTCGTGTACGGGCCGGGCGGATGACTCGAGCGTCCGACACCGCGATTGTCGAACGTCACGACGCGCAGCCCTGCAGTCACAAAGGGAGCGACCTGCATCGCCCATCCCTCGAGGTCGTCGCCGACGCCGTTCACGAGCAGGAGCGTCTCGGTGCCTTCGCCACTGATCCTGTAGTGGATATCGATTCCGTTGGCGTGCACGACGGGCATCGCATCAACCGCCCGCAAGAGATGTTTGGTCGCGGATCGCCGCCTTCCACAGCTCGACCGAGAACCGCAGGTCGTCGATGACCCGATCGTCCGGGTCTTCCCAGCCCGGGATGATCTCGAAGACCAGATCGATGTCGCCGGCCCCGGTTTCGCCCAACGTGCGCAGCACTCGCGCCGGATCGATGATCCCGCCCGCGTTGTGCTCAGCGCTGAACGCCCAGTGGTGGTCGGCCAGCCCGTCCGTCTGCTGCAGCTGCACCTCGGCGAGGCGGCTCCCGAAGCGGCGCAGCCATGCGTACGGATCGCGCTCGTCCCCGGTCGTGCCGGGCACGCACTGATGCCCGACGTCGAGGCAGAGCTTCCACGGAACGTGATCGATGTCGCCGTCGCTGAGCAGATCCTCGAGCTGCGCCATCATCGACGGCTCGCGCACCGCCACCAGGTTCTCGACGAGAAGGTAGTCGAGCCCAGCGTTGCGTGCGTGTTCGGCAAGCGTGGTGAGGTCACGCTGCAGCGCCTCCCAGCGCTCGGCGCGGCGTTCCGGGTCCGACCAGTCGGGCACGCTCATCGCCCCGACATGACCCCCGGTCGCTCGGCAGCCGAGCGCGGCGGTGAGGTCGACCACCTCGCGGTACCAAGCCAGCGCGCTCTCGCGCCGCGTGGCATCGGGATGCATGAGGAGATCGAGGGAGTACGCGGCGAGCCCGGTGAACGTGGCGTGGGCGCGCAGGCCGTGCGCATCGAGTGCCGCACGCGTGCGCTCGATCGCGTCGCGCCGGCCGGCGAACGTGTCGGTGCCCTCGATGAGGTCGAGCGACAGCTCGACGAAGTCGAGGCCGAGGTCGTTGCGAACCACCGACGCCCAGTCCGCAGGTCGCGGCCAGCGTTTCAGCGCGAAGCACGTGTTGATGCCGAGAGTCACGTTCATCCATACCCTCCCGGATGACGCTGCGATTCCTGCGGCTTGGACGCGTTGGTGGTGGACACGCGCAGCGTCGCGGACGCCACGACCTCGCGGTAGTGCGCGTAGATGGCCTGATAGCGCTCGTGGTTTGCGGCGTCGGGCTCGATCGGTGAGTCGCGTCTGCAGGCTGTCGCCATCGCAACCTCGGGGCTGGAGTACAGACCGACGCCCAATCCGGCGAGCAGCGCGACACCGGCGCCGGTCGCATCACCGGGGACGCGCGACACCGGAATGCCGAGCACATCGGCCTTGATCTGCCCCCACGTCTGCAGCGATGCCGGTCTGCCGGAAACACGCAACTCCGTGACCGGCGTGCTCGCGCGACCGAGCGACTCGAGATGGGCCCTGATGCCGAACGCGACACCCTCGAGCGTCGCCCGTGCCCACGCCTTGCGGTCGTGGCGGATCGACAGGCCGACGGCGCTGCCACGCAGCCTCGGATCGTCGCGCTCGCCGTCGCCGAGCACCGGGATGAACAGCAGGCCGTCGGCGCCTGGCGACACTGCTGCAGCCTCGCGGTCGAGCGTCTCGAAATCCTCGCCGCGCGGCCGGCCCGAACGCCCGCCGTACATCAACGCTGCGAGCCAGTCGACTGCTTCGCCGGCCGTGTTGATGCCCACCTCGGTGACATACCCGGTCGGTCCCACTGCGCTCGGGTAGTGGGTGATCGCGAGGTCGCGAGTCGGCTCGCTCACCACGGTGTTGAGGCATGTCGAGCTGCCGGCCATCTCACTCGCGGGCCCCGGTGACGCGACTCCCGCGCCGAACGCGCAGGCGATGCTGTCGCCCGCTCCCGCGACGATCGGGATCGTGCGTGCCAGCCCGAACCGCCGCACGAGTGCGGGCTTGAGCTCGCCGATGATCGTCCACGAAGGTTGTGGGACCGGAAGCTGTTGCAGGTCAAGGCCCAGCGCGTCGACCAGCTCCGGCGCCCAGGCGCGTTTGCGGATGTCGAGCAGCGCGCTTGCCGCCGCCATGCTCCAGTCGGTGACGGGCTCGCCGGTGAGTGCCAGCGCAAGGAACTCCGTCGGCTCGAGGAACAGGCGCGTTGCCTTGAACACCTCGGGCTCGTGCGCGCGGATCCAGAGGATCTTCGCCGCAACATGAAATGCGGCCGGGACGTGCCCGGTGAGGCTGTGCAGATATTCGGCGCCGAACCGGTCGCGAAATGCATCCGCCTCCGCCACCGCCCGGTTGTCGCGGTAGATGATCCCCGGCCGCAGCGGCGTGCCCCGCAGGTCGATCGGGACGACCGACGGGCACTGCCCTGTGAGTCCGATGGCGTGGATCGTGTGACCCGGACCGAGGTCGGCGATGAGCTTGCCGAGCACGGCGAGGGACGCGTCCCGCCAGCTCGTCGCGTCCTGCTCCGCCCATCCGTCGCGCGGCATCCGCGTCGGGTACGAGCGGCGCACCTCGAGCAGGCGGCCACCCGCGGTGTCGAACGCCGTGGCGCGAGCACCGGAGGTGCCGACGTCGATGGAAACGAGCGCGTCGACAACGGCACTGGACATGGCGGGAGGCCTACCCGCGGACCAGTTGCTGCGCTTTGACCTTGTCGCCGTCGAGCGTGATCAGCGCGCCGTTCAACGCTCCGGTGGAGTAATCGCTGCCGGGGTTGATCACGACAGTGCGCCCGATCCGGCGTATGCCCGATGACTCATGGATGTGACCATGCAGTCCGAGCATCGGCTGGTAGGTCTGCTCGGCATCGCGCACCGCTGTGCTGCCGACCGCGGCCATCTGCACCTGACCGAGCGATGCCTGCACGACGAGGTTCGCGTCAAGGAGCGGCGCCTCGTCGAGCTGCGTGCCGTACGGCGGAGCATGCAGGTTGAAGACGGCACGCTCGGGGTGCTGCAGCAGGGGGACCATGGCGTCGATCGACGTCTTGAGCTGGTTCTCGTCCTGCTCGCGATACGTGTGCCAGGGAGTGACGTTCGAGTACCCGGTGCTGATCATCTCGTGCTCGTCGTCGAGCCACACGACCTTGCCTTCGTCGTGAGTCCCCCACGGAGCGCTGTCGAGCAGCTGGGCAAGCTCCTCCGGGTCGTCGTTGCCGAGCATGAAATACAGCGGCACGCCCATCGGGCGCAGGCGTTCGTCGGCAAGCTCGAGCCATTCGGTGAGGCGCTTGCGCATCAGCTCGAGAAACAGCGCGTCGAGCCCCTCGCCGGCCTCCATCGCCTCGAGCTCCCCGGGGTCCGCCTTGTACGGGTAATAACCATGGTCGGAGATGAGCTTCTCGAGCGCGACGAGCTCGGGACCGTCGACGACGTCGTAGTCGGTGCCGACGAACTTGCACTGCCAGTGCCCACCGGGCGCGCGCACGATCGATTGGATCGCCTTGCCGGCAACGTCCCCGCCGAGGATCATGACCTTCGGCTCGTACACCTTCGCGGCGTTCACGAACTTCCGGAAGCACACGTTCGAGCCGTGCAGGTCGCTGACGAAGTAGATCCTTGTTTTCGCCATCTCAGACCGGAACCGCGCCGCGCGCGCGCTGGACGGCCGCCATGAAACGGTCGGCACGCTCCGGGTCGACGCCGTTCCAGGTGACGCCGTCGCGCTTCAGGCTCGTCCCGACGAAGACGCCGTCAGCGATCGCCAGGATCTCGTCGACCGTGTCCTCACGGACTCCCGTGTTGGCGAGCACCGGCATGTGCGGGACGGCCGTTTTGGCCTCCAGCAGCTCGCGAACGCTGGTGGACGTCCCGGTGAGCTGTCCGCTGATGAGAATCGCGTCGACGCCCAGGAAGGTCGCGCTGCGCGCACGCTCCGCGAGCGACCGCGTCCCGAGTGTGCTTGCGAACTCGGGCGTGATGTTGCTGAAGAGCGCGACCGCGCCAGCGCCGATCTGCTCGCGATACGCGGCGATCGCCCCGAAATGGGGCTGCATGAGCCCGAGGTCGCTCTCGTAGACGCCGGTGAACACCTCGCGAACGAACACCGCATCGGTTGCACGAGCGACCGCGAGGCTCGCCACCGGGTCCCAGACGAGGTTGACACCGAACGGCAACGTGACCGTCGAGCGCACCTGCCCGATCACCGCCGCCATACCCGCCGTGACCTCCGGTCCCACGCCGATCTGGTACGGGAGATCCGCCTCGTTGCAGAAGAGGAATCCGTCGACGCCGGCTCGCTGCAACACCTCGATGTCGCGACCGACGGTGTCCACGAGATGCCCCATCCCCGCTGCCCGATCGTGGCGCGGCCGGCCGGGCATCGCCGGGAGGTGGAGCATCGCGATGATCGGCTTGTCAACGCCGAACAGGCGACGCAGCAGGCTCACGCCGACCCTCGAATCTCTCGTGCAGCGTTCCGCGCAGCGCGCGTGGCAGCCGTCTCCGCCGAGCAGACGACGACTTCGCAGCCTGCACTCTCGATTCTCGTGATCTCGTCGGGATCGGCGGACGCGTCGGTGACGATGACCGATACCTGCTCGACGGGGACAACAGTGCTCATGGCGACGTTGCCGAACTTCGTGCCGTCGGCGATGACGATGATCCGCTCGGTGCGCTCGAGGCCACCGCGAATCACGTCGGCATCGCGGTCGTCGAGCTCGGTCACGCCGCGGCGCGCAGACAGACCGGCCGCTCCGATCACCGCAGTGTCGGTGTTGTAGCGTCGCACGGCCTCGACCGCGGACGCGCCGATGCATGTCAGCTCGTCCTGCCGCACGAGACCCCCGGCGATGATCACGCGAACATTTCGCGTACCGAGCAGGCTCGCCACCGCGAGCGATGGTGTGATGACCATCAGGTCCTCGCGCACGGGAAGCAGCCGAGCGAAGTGTTCGACGGTGGTGCCGATCCCGAGGAACATCGAGCGCACGCCCACGGTCAACTCTGCCGCGCACCGGGCGATGAGGCGCTTCTCTTTCGCGTGACGGAGCGTGCGAGCGTTGGCGCCGACCTCGAAGGTACGAACCAGGTGCGTTGTGGCCCCGCCGTAGGTGCGCCGGACGAACCCGTCGCGCTCGAGACGACGCAGATCGCGACGGATGGTCATCTCGGAGACCTGGAAGTCGCGGGCCAGCGTGCTGACCTCGATGGCCTGGTCCTCGGCGACCCGCTCCAGCACCTTCAGGCGCCGTTCCACCGCTAACACGTTGAGCGTCTCCTCGCCGTTGTTCGGTACTGATCGGGATTGTCGGGTCTTGATCGGAAGGGTGTCCCTCCGTGTACAAGGCCTACTTGACACTGGTGTTCGATTATGTTCAACTCTGCCTGCTTTCGACGCGTGTGTCAAGTTGGGGGCGGCCGAGCCGCCGGAGGGTCGTCATGGCAACCGCAAGCAGGCTATTCGTCCGCAACAGCACCGGGCTGGTGCGTTCGGCGTCGGCCGTCGATGCCACGATCTTCAACGCTGTCATCTCTGCGCCCGTGGGATCGACGATCGCCTATTCGATCTTCTTCGCGCTCGTCGCATTCCCGGGTGCGGACGTTGTCGGTGTCCTGATTCTCGTTGCGCTGATCAACATCCCAGTCCTGATCATGTTTGCGCTGCTCGGCGCGAGCATGCCGAGGGTTGGCGGCGACTACGTCTGGGTGAGCCGCGTGCTCTCGCCGCCGCTCGCACTGATTTCGAACCTCTGCATGATTATGGGCGGCCTTCTCGGAGCGGCCTTTTTCGCCAAGTTCTTCTCGGTGCTCGCGCTCGGGCCGGTTCTTGTCACGCTCGGAGCGATCTTCAGCAACCACCAACTGGTGGACTGGGGAAACGCCTTCCAGACGGACCAATGGTGGATTCTCGGCGCGTCTTTGTTCATGGTCGTTCTGCAGACCCTCATTCTCATCAGCGGCACCAAAGCCACCTTCCGGTGGCAGAACTACTCGTTCATCATCGCGATGGCCGGCACGCTCGTCGCATTCTTCGTGCTGCTGGTCGGGAGCCAGACGGACTTCTTCTCCCACTTCGACGCACTGAACAAGAGCTTTGGCGGTGGCAACGTTGCTGCCGTGATCCATGGTGCGTCTGGAGCGGCTTCGGCGGCGCCCAACTTCTGGAACGCGAGCGCGACGTTGCCGACGCTGTTCTCGATCCAGGGGTTCATGATGTGGAACTTCTGGTCGGTGTACATGTCGGGTGAGCTGAAGAGCGCATCGAACCGCCGCCGGCAGCTGTCGGTGATGTTCGGGGCTCTCGGCTGGGACACTGTCCTGCTGGTCGTCGGCGTGCTGCTGCTGTTCAAAGTCGCGGGATACAACTTCGTGTACGCGCTGAACTTCACACCAAATGCGGCCTACGGGATTCCCTCAGGACCGTTCTACCCATTCCTCGCCGCGCTCGTGTTCAACACCCCGATCCTCACCGTCATCATCATGGGCTCGTTCCTGTTCTGGTCATTGCCTTCGATGATCGCGAACACGTTCATGCCCATCAGGTCGTTCTTCGCCTGGTCGTTCGACCGACTCATGCCCGAGGGCCTCGCCAACGTCAACGAGCGCACCCACTCGCCCGTCAATGCGATTCTCGTCACGAATCTGATCATCGCGGGACTGGTCGTCTGGAGCGTGTTCGGCAACCAATTCCAGCTCGTGCTCGGATTGATCGTGCTCGCCGGATCACTCGCTGTGATCATCGTCGGGATCGCAGCTGTCGCGTTGCCGGCCCGACGGCCCGACCTGTATCAGGGATCGCCCGCAAACGTCAAAGTCCTTGGGGTCCCACTGCTCTACATCGTCGGAGGGTTGTCGATCGCCGAATTCGTCGGGATCATCGCCATTTCGTTCGTCAATCCGCTCTCGGTCATGAACGGGAACCGCGACGACTGGTGGTGGATACCAGCCTGGCTGCTCGGCTTGATCGTCGTGGGCTGCCTGCTCTACTACATTCCAAGGTTCATCCGCTCGAGCCAGGGCATCAACATCAAATTTGTCTACAAGGAACTCCCGCCGGAGTGACCACATCTCCCTTGGCTGGTAAGGGCGGTCGGTGAAGCCATCGGCCGCCCTTACTATGTCCGGATGGTGAGTGGATCTCGATGATGGCCGAGAACGACTCGACGATCGTTGGCGACATCCGCGATGAGGCGCGCCGCCTCGCCACGGCGTGCGTGGACCTCGCACTGCCCGCTCGGCTGATCGGCGGGCTCGCGATATGGACGCGCTGCCCGAGCTCCCACGCCGGGCCGTTTGCCCGCTCATACCAGGACATGGATTTCGTCGTCGGCTCCGCCGGGACGACGAAGTTCAAGGCGCTGCTTGTCACGCAGGGATACCTGCCCGATCAGTTCTTCAACGGCCTGCATGGAGCGACCCGTCTCTACTACCAGGAACCGGCCGGGCGCTGGTCCGTCGACGTCGTCATCGACGAGCTGGTGATGTCGCACAAGCTCGACCTTCGCGGCCGCCTTGATGGACCGGCGCTGACTGTGCCGCTTGCTGACCTGCTGCTCACCAAGCTCCAGGTGTGGGAGATCAACCGCAAGGACCTTGGTGATGCGATGTGCCTGCTTGCGGATCACCAGCTCAGCGAGGACGACGCTGACCAGGACGGTGTGAGCCTGCCGCGTCTGCGAAATGTGCTCGGCAAGGACTGGGGGTTCTGCCACACGTTCGAGCGCAATGCGCGCAAGGTCGCGGAGCTCTGGACGCAGGACCAGATCCCGAACGCGACCAACAACGTCGGCGACCAGGTGGAGGCGATGCTACTGGCTGTTGAAGAGGCGCCGAAGTCGCGGGCCTGGCGGCTGCGCAGCCGAGTCGGTGAGCGGCTTCGTTGGTACGAGACTCCCGAGGAAGTTCGGCACTGACGTGGCTGCGCCGGTCGACGACATCCAGACCCTGCCGCCGGACCTTCCTGTGCCGATCGACGACGGCGCGTGCGCGCATCTCGCCGGCATGCGCATCCCGTCGCTGGCGTTGCACAGCACCGGAGGTCGAGCGGTCCGGCTGTCCGACCTTCCCGGATGGACGGTCGTGTATTGCTATCCACGCACCGGCGAGGACCGCCTCGAACCACCACCGGGATGGAACGAGATCCCCGGCGCGCGTGGATGCACGCCGCAGACGTGCGGATTCCGTGATCGGTACGCGGCGTTCCGCGGAGTCGGGGTTGCGGTGTTCGGCATGAGCACGCAGACGACGGAGTACCAGCGCGAGATGGCGGAGCGTCTTGAGACCGGGTTCGAGATTCTCTCCGACGAGGACCTCGAGATGGTCAACGCGCTCCGGCTGCCGACGTTCGTCTTCCGCGACATGACGTTGATCAAGCGCCTGACGCTGTTCATCCACGACGGCGTTATCGAGCACGTGATCTACCCGGTGTTCCCGCCCGATCGCAGCGCCCAGGCTGCGCTGCAATGGCTGAAGGGAGTCGCCCACCTATAATCCCGCCATCGAACTGACGGACAGGATTGCGGTGATCACCGGCGGTGCCAGCGGCATCGGGGCGGCGTGCTGCCGCGCGTTTGCAGCCGCCGGCGCGCACGTTGCGGTGGTGGATCGCAATCGCGAGAGATGCGAGGCCGTGGCCGCCGAGGTCGACGGCATCGCGTCGCCGTGCGATGTCAGCGACGAGGCAGCGGTCGCGGCCATGGTGGCCGATGTCGAGTCCCGCCTCGGTCCGATCGACATCTTCTACAGCAACGCGGGGGTTGCGACCGGTGGTGACATCCTCACCACACCGTCTGCCGTCTGGAACGAGCAGTGGGCGATCAACGTGATGGCACACGTCCACGCGGTGCGCGCTGTGCTGCCCGGCATGCTGGCGCGTGGCAGCGGCTATCTCGTGCATACCGCGTCGATGGCGGGAATGCTCACGAGCCACGGCAACGTCACCTACGCAACCACGAAGCACGCCGTTGTGGGCCTCGCGGAGTGGCTGTCGATCACGTACCACCACAGGGGCATCCGCGTCACGCTCGTCGCTCCACTCGGGGTGCGCACGCCGATGTTCGAGGAAGCGCCGCCCGCGTTCGCGGCCATGGTTGCCGGCCCGATCAAAGAGCCGGAGGACGTTGCGGCGTCGGTGGTTGCGGCAATTCGCGCCGAGCAGTTTCTCGTCATCTCGGATCCGATCGCGCAGACCTGGATGGAGCGCAAGACCGGTGACACCGAGCGCTGGCTGCGCGGCATGCGCCGGTTGCAGGAGCAGATGGACTCGCCCGAGGCGGCGCCGAACTAGTCTCGCGCTGCCTCGCCGGCGGGTTGCAGGACGATGTCGATGTCAACGCTGCACCACGGTCCGTCAATGCCCGGCGGACCCGGCTCGACCACGGGATCGTGCTGGGTGAACGTGCGCACGAGCGACGGCTTCACACCGAAGACCACGTCGGAATCGAGGTACTGGCTTGCCGAGTCGAAGATGTGCGTGGTGACCTGGTCGTGGCCCTCCGCCGACACGATCATGTGCACGTGCGCCGGGCGCCATGCATGGCGCCCTGTGGCCGAGAGCATGCGGCCGACCGGTCCGTCATCGGGGATCGGATAGTCGACAGGTCGTGCCGTCCGAAAGGCGAAGCCACCGTCGGGGTCGGTGCGGAACCGGCCGCGGAGGTTGTCGGACGACTGGTGCTCATCCTGAACCGCGTAGAGACGATTGGCGGCGTTCTGCCAGACATCCACGACGGCTTGCGGCAGTGGCCGGCCGGCGGTGTCACGCACGTGGCCGCTGACGAATAGGGGATTGTGTCCGAGATCGGCGGTGATGGCATCGCCGCTGGCGCGCCATGGTGAATCCGGGACGTAGAAGGGTCCGAGCACGGTCGATTCGGTCGCATCGTCGCCCGCTCCGTGATTGATCAGGTCGACGAGCATCGAGAGGCCGAGCGTGTCGGACAGGAGGATGAATTCCTGCCTGTGATCGCTGGAGATCTGCCCCACCTCGGTGAGGAAGCGAATGCCGGCCAGCCACTCCGCCTCGGTCAGGGAATTCTCGACGGCGAAGTGATGGAGGTTGCGGATGAGGCTGCCGAGCACCTCGCGCAACCTCGGGTCAGCGCAGTTCGCGAGGCTGTCGACCGCCTGCTCGGTCAGCTCCTGTCCGGTTTCGTCGGACGCCGTCATGCGTGTCCCCACTCGTAGCCGACGTAATTCTCGGCGAGGCTGGTCGCGGCCGCCCGCGAGTCGACGGTGTACGCCAGTTGCGCGAGTTGCAGCTGCGCCTGGTACGCGTCGCTGTCTGGAAAGCGATGCAGCATGGACGTCATCCACCACGAGAAATGCTGCGCCCGCCACACACGTCGCAGGCACTGCGCCGAGTACTGGTCGAGCGCTGCGGTGCCCCCGGTGCGATAGAACGCTGTGAGCGCGTCTGCCAGGATGCTGACATCGCGCAACGCGAGGTTCATCCCCTTGGCACCGGTGGGCGGCACGATGTGCGCTGCGTCGCCGGCCAGGTAGAGACGCCCGAACTGCATCGGGTCAACGACGTAGCTTCGCAACGCGGAGATCCCCTTCTCCGTGATTGGGCCCTCCTGCAGAGTCCAGCCGTCGAGCGCGAAGCGCGCCTGCAGCTCTTCCCAGATTCGTGCGTCGGACCAGTCGTCGATCTGTTCGTCGGCTGCGACCTGCAGATAGAGACGGCTCACCGTCGGCGACCGCATGCTGAGGAGCGCGAAGCCACGCTCGTGATAGCAGTAGATCAGCTCCTCGGACGATGGGGCGACCGTGGCGAGGATGCCGAGCCAGGCAAACGGATACTCACGTTCATAGGCGGTGAGCACGCCGGCCGAGATCGTGTCGCGCGAGACTCCGTGAAATCCATCGCAGCCCGCGACGAAGTCGCAGTCCAGCGACATGTGCTCGCCCTGATGCATGAACGCGATGCGCGGCCGAGCGCTGTCGATGCCGAGAGGAGTTACCTGCCCGACATCGAAGTAGATCGGCTCGCCCGCGGCGAGCCGCAGTCTGATGAGGTCCTTCACCAGCTCCTGCTGGCCGTAAACCGTGATGCCGCGGCCGCCGGTCAATTCGCTGAAATCGATGCGGTGGTCGCTGCCCCCGAAACGCAGCTGAATGCCACGGTGCGTGAGGCCCTCGCGAAGCATCCGCTCGCCGGCGCCCGTACGCTCGAGCAGGTCCACGCTCCCCTGCTCGAGCACGCCGGCCCGGACACGCTGCTCGACATACTCCCGCGATCGCGACTCGAGCACGACCGAGCTGATGCCCTGCAGGCGCAACAGGTGCGCGAGCATGAGTCCGGCAGGGCCGGCACCGATGATACCGACCTGAGCCTGCAGCCGGGCATGCAGCAACCGCGACCCCGGCTCTTCCACCGCTAGAACGGGAACGGCCTGCGCCCGGTTTGCACGGTGATCCAGCGCAACTCGGTGAACTCCTCCATGGAGAAGGTGCCGCCGAAGCGTCCCCAGCCGCTGTCCTTGACGCCACCGAAGGGCATCTGCGGCTCGTCGTGCACAGGCTGGTCGTTGACGTGGACGATGCCGGCGTCGATGCGGTTTGCAAGGGCCATCCCGCGGTCCGGATCGGTCGTGATGATCCCCGACGACAGGCCGTACGAGGTGTCGTTGGCGCGCGCCACCGCCTCATCCTCGTTGTTCACCACCTCGATGGTTGCGACAGGTCCGAATGTCTCGGTGTTCGCGAGCTCGGAGTCCGCGGGGACATCCATCACCAGCGTTGCCTGAAAGCACGTGCCGGTCGTCCCGCCACCGGTGAGCACGCGCGCTCCGGCGGCAGTGGCCGCGTCGACCCGCCGCTGCACGGTGGCGAGCGCGGCCGCGTTGATGAGCGGCCCGATGATCGTGTCCATCTCCTTCGGATCCCCGAGTTTCAATCCGGCGGTCTTTGCGGTGAGCTTCTCGACGAACGCATCGGCGATGGGACGCTCGACGATGATCCGCCGCGCCGACATGCAGATCTGTCCCTGATGGAGGAAGGCGCCGAACGCCGCCGCGTCGACTGCGTAGTCGAGGTCCGCGTCGTCGAGCACGATCAGGGGATTCTGGCCGCCAAGCTCGAGCACGACTCGCTTGAGATTGCGTCCCGCAGCCTCGGCGATGCGCCGTCCCGTCGCAGTCGATCCCGTGAAGTTGATGCGCCGGACCTTCGGGTTCTCGACAAGCTCGTCGCCGATGGGGCCCGCATCACCGGGGCCGTGCGTGACGATGTTGAGCACGCCGGCCGGGAGGCCAGCCTCCGCGAAGATCTCACCCCAGAGGAGCCCCCCGCTGTATGGCGATTCCTCGGACGGCTTGAGCACCACGGTGTTCCCGAACACCAGCGGAGCGGCGATCGACCGCGCGGAGAGGATCAGCGCAGCATTCCACGGCGCGATCGCCCCGACGACACCGACGGGCTTGCGGACTGCCATCGCCATCGCGCCCGGCATGTCCGTCGGCAGGATCTGGCCGAGCGGCGCGTACGCGGCACCCGCCGCCTGACGGAAGAGGCCGGGCACGAATCCCATCTGGAACATGCCGAACCCGAAGCTCGCGCCGGTCTCGCGGGCGAGCCAGCCGACCACCTCGTCGCGACGCGACTCGAGGATGTCCGCCGCCTTCAGAAAGATGGCCTGCCGGACGGCGGCGGGTGTCTGTGACCACGCCGGGAACGCCTCGGCCGCGGCGTCGATCGCGCGCTTGGCGTCGGTTCGCGTCCCTGCCGCAACGCGGGCGACGGCCTGTCCCGTGAATGGATCGAGATCGTCGAAGCAGCGGTCATCGGACGCACCGACCCACTCGCCGCCGATGAACTGTGCGCACTCGCGCACGTTGCCGTTGACCGTCTGCGTGGTCGTCATTGCGCCAACCTCCAAATCCCGATGTCCTCTCGCATTGCTCTCGTCATCACCCTTCGTCGGTCGTGGCTGCGGGCTCGGCCGGCGCTGCTGTCTCCCGCGATCGTAGTGTGTAGCCGACGGGGAGGAGTCGCAACCGCAAGCGCCGGTCGATCGCACCCCAGATCCCGTTGGGAAGGAACAGCGCAAACGCGATCGCAACGGCTCCCAGCCCGACGAAATACCAGGCGCCGCTGTTCCCGAATTGCGCCTGGATGAGATAGAAGATGACCGCCCCGAGGATCGGGCCCTCGAAGGTGCCGAGCCCGCCGACCAGCACCATGAACAGCATGTACGCGGTCCACTGCACGCCGAACACCGAGTCCGTCTGGATGAACAGCGTGTTGGCAAGGTAGAGGGAACCGGCGATGCCGCATCCCACCGCGGCGACGATGAACAGCACGCGCTTGGAGCGCCCGACGTTGACGCCCAGGGAAGCTGCGGCCTCCTCGTCGTCGCGGACCGCCTGCAGCGATGTCCCGATGCGGCGCCGCAGCAGGAAGAACACGAGCCCGAGCAGAACGGTTGCGCATGCGAGCGTCAGCCAGAACGTGTACGCCTGACGGTATCCGGGCGCGTAGGTGTTGAGACCGACGAGCGACACCCCGGTCCCACCGCCGAGGCTCTGGTCGAGCGACACGAGGATGCCGAACACTTCGGCGACGACCCACATGCCGATCGCGAACTGGCCGCCGCGCAGCCGCAGCATGATGAACGACACGGGTATGGCGACAGCGCCGGCGCCGATGCCTGCGACGATCATCGCGAGATACGGCGTGAATCCGTGCTGGGTCAGGAAGATCGTTCCGTAGGCGCCGAGCCCGATGAACGCCTGCTGGCCGACGGAGATCAGGCCTCCGTACCCCGCGAGCGCGTTCCACATGACGGCGAGGATCACGAACGTGAGCAGCACCGTCAGCTGCTGCGTCACGTCAGACCCGAAGAGGAAGGGCACGATCGCGAGCACGACGATCACCGCAACACTGACCACTGCCGACGCGATGGAGAGGCGCGTCCAGCGCTGCACATGGAACGCGCCCGCGATCGGTGCGCCGCGCGCGCGGATCACTGCTCGCGACCCCGGCGCGCGAGGATGCCACCGCGCGGCGACGCGAGGACGAGCAGGAACACGATGTGACCGAACAGCACCGCGTACTGGGGGTTGACCTGCTCGCCGATGACCTGCGCAACGCCCAGCACGATGCCGCCGAGCAGCGTCCCCCACGCCGATCCGAACCCCCCGATCACGACTGCCTCGAAGGCGAAGATCAGCTGCGTGGGACCGGTCGAGGGATCGAATGTCGAACGGATCGCGAGGAAGACACCGCCGAGTGCCGCCGTCGCGACAGCGATCGCGGTCGCTTTCGCGTACACGGCGCGGGCATTGATGCCGATCAGCTCCGCCGCATCCGGGTCCTCGGCTGTTGCGCGCATCTGACGCCCGGCGTTGGTGCGCGACAGGAAGAGTTGCAACGCTGTGAGCACGACCACCGCGGTGGCGAAGATGAGCGTGCCCAGCGCGGAGATGGAGAGGCCGCTGCCGATCTGCACGCTCGCGGTTGCGAGCGTGCCGGTGCTGCTCAGCAGCGAGTGCACGTCGGGCGAGAAGATCTGCAGCAACACGTTCTCGATGACGATCGCGAGACCGAACGTGGTCAGCAAGGGAACCAGGAGGCCCGCGCGGCGGCTTCGCTCGAGCAGGAGCACGTACAACGCGTAGCCCACGACCCACATGCCGGGGATGACGAGGAGCGCCGCGAGAAACGGTGAGATGTTCAGCTGGGTCGCGAGCAGCCAGACGAGATACGCACCGACGACCGCGATGTCGCCGTGCGCGAGGTTGATGATGCGCATGACACCGAACATCAGCGAGAGGCCGCACGCGAGCAGCGCGTAAAAGCCGCCGAGCAGGATTCCCTGGACGATCGCGTTGACCCAGATCACGACGTTCCCACCCCGGAAGCGCGCTGCGTCCCGAAATACGCCGCCGTGACCTGCTCCCTGGTCAGGTCTTTCGCCGCTCCCTCGAGCACCACCTGGCCGTGGAGCATGCAGGTGACGCGTGTCGCGACTCCGAGTGCGCGACCGAGATCCTGTTCGACGATGACGACAGTCGTCCCACCCGTGATGAGCGTCTTGAGCGAGTCGTAGACGGATGCGACCGCAACCGGTGCGAGCCCGAGCGAAACCTCGTCGAGCAGGAGGAGGCGGGGGTTGCACATCAGCGCGCGGCCGATAGCAGTCGCCTGCTGCTCGCCTCCGGAGAGCGTTGCGGCACGCTGCGTGCGTCGAGCGCGGAGCATCGGGAACGCGTCGAGCACGCGCTCGACAGTCCAGCCGCCGCCGCGCTTGTGCGCCCCGGCGATGCTGAGGTTCTCCTCAACGGTGAGGCCGGGGAACAGGCGTCGGCCTTCGGGCACCAGCGCGATGCCAAGCGCGACGCGCCGGTGCGCAGGAACGCCGGTGATGTCCTTGCCGTCGAACACGATGCTGCCGGCCGCGGGTCGATGCGCTCCCGCGATGGTGCGCAGCAACGTGGTCTTGCCCGCGCCGTTGGCGCCGATGAGTGCGCGTGTCTCGCCTTCGTCGATGCTCAGGGTCACACCGCGCACGGCTTTGAGGAGCCCGTATTGCGCGTCGACCGCGCGAACCTCGAGCAGGCTCACGGCGCGGCCGAGCCGAGGTACGCGTCGATGACGCGACTGTCCGCCAGAACGTCTTTGGGGACGCCATCAGCGATGATTCGCCCGGAATCAAGACAGACCAGCCGGTCGATCGCCTGCACGAGCACGTGCACGATGTGCTCGATCCAGATGATGGCGATGCCGCGTTTGCGGAGCTCTTGAATGGTGCCGACGAGCTCCAGTGCCTCGGCATCGGTGAGGCCGCCGCCGATCTCGTCGAGAAACAGGACCTTCGGGTTCGTGGCGAGCGCGCGCGCAAGCTCGAGACGTTTGCGGTCCAGGAGCCCGAGGTCCGCCGCGCGGCGGTTGGCGACGCCGACGAGACCGCATGTCTGCAGCACGTCGACCGCAGCGTCGTACGCGGCGGTGCGGCGCTGACCGGCACCGAGCATCGCGCCGACGAGCACGTTCTCGAACACGGTCATGCCGGAGAACGGGCGCGGTATCTGGTGCGTGCGGGCGATACCGAGCCGGCAGCGCCGGTCCGCGCGCACCCCGGTCACGTCGTTGCCTTCGTAGTGGACGCGTCCGGACGACGGGCGTTGCGAACCCGCAAGGATGTTCAGCAGCGTCGTCTTGCCCGCGCCGTTCGGTCCCACCACGCCGACGGACTCGCCCGAGGCGAGCGTGAAATCCACACCGTCGAGGACAACGAGCGCGCCAAAGCGCTGGCCAATGCTGCTGGCCTCGAGCAGCGGCGTGGACATCGGCACGACGATACGCGCCCCCGTCTTAGCTGTATGCGGTCAGCGTCGACGCTATGGGAACGTTGGGATCGTTCGAGTTCTCGCAGATGACGAAGTTGATCGGGTACGCCGTGCCTGGTGTGGCCACCCACTGGCCGCCGATGATCGGCGTCGCCACGACATTGGCATTCGGACCCTTGCCCCACTGGAGGTTCCCGAGCGGCGTCTGCACGCTGAGCGTCTTCATCGCGGTGGCGACCGCCTGCTTGTTCTTCGGATCGCCGCTCGCCTTGAGCACGGCATTCGCGACGTCGAAAAGCGCGAGGCTCGCGCCGGCCTGCTGGTTCCACTCCTTGTGGGAGTTCGCCTCGTATCCGGTAGCAAGATCGGCGGAGCTGATGCCGGTGAGCGACGACGTGTACGGGAAGGTCGGCGCCCAGTACACCCCGCTGGCGAGGCCGTTGCCGATGGACCCGAGAGCCTCCACCTGCGAGGGGAACAACCCTGTCTTGGCGATCTGGGCGATCTTCGGGACATAGCCCTGCTGCGCCGCTTGCTCCCAGAACGTGACGAAGTCCGGGGGGATCGGGAAGGTGTTGAAGATCTCGCAGTTCTTCTGCTTGAACAGGTTGATCTGCGAGGTGTACTCGGTCGAGCCGTCGGCGTACGCGCCCGGGTCGATGATCGTGTAGCCGGCCTTCTTCAGCAACGGCCCGAGCGCCATGCGGATCGCATTGCCGTCCGCATCGTTCGGCCACATGACACCGACGACCTTGTTGGTCGGCACCTGGGTCCAGAGCTTCTCGTACGCGTTGGCGAACTGCGCGACACCGAACGCGAAGTGATACGTCCACTTGAAATCGACAGGTGCCGCGGGGTTGGCCTGGCGGCCGAAATACCACGACTCCCATGGGACGACTGTGGAAACGCAGGGAACGCCTGCCGCCTCGGCCGCATCGGACACGGGGTTCACCGTCTCCGGCGCGGACGTGGTCAGGATGAGGTCGACGTCCGACGAGTTTATGAGGTCGGCCGCAGCCTGCGCGGCGCGCGTGCCGGACTGGCTGTCCTCGGTGATGATCTGCACGTTGTATTTCTTGCCGCCGATGGTCAGGCCGCTCTCGAACGCCTTGCGCGCCAGCGACACGACGTACGGGTCAGGCTCGCCGAATCCGGCGTCCGGACCGGTGAGCGGGCTCACGTATCCGATCTTGATGGTCCCCGTGCTGCTCGAGCCACCGGTGCTGCCCAGGGAGCCGCATGCGTCCAGCAGGCCGCCGGCCACCATCGAGACGGAGCCGGCGCCGAGCGCCTTGAGCACCGTGCGGCGGGTCACCGGATGATCGCCGATGAGGCGGTCGACGATGGATACCTCGCCCGCTCGGACGAGGGTGTCCTCTTGGGACATGGCTCGCACCCCGTACTTTTCCGATGCTAAGATGTTCGCATAGCGAACTCACGTTCTCTGAATGAACGTACCATATCCCTGTAGCGAGAGGCAAGCGCATTTGACGTACCGGCCGTCGCATCTCAATACTATTGACATGAGGACGCGTGTGCGCTCTGCGAACGTTTTCGAGGACGGCCGTGGCTGAGATCGTCAGCCTCTCCGACGGAGTCGCCGCGGTGGTCCACGACGGCGATACGCTCGTGATGGAGGGGTTCACGCACCTGATCCCGTTTGCGGCCGGGCACGAGATCATCCGCCAGGGGCGCCGGAACCTCACGCTCGTGCGCATGACCCCCGACCTGCTCTACGACCAGCTGATCGGGATGGGCTGCGCGAGCAAGCTCATCTTCTCGTGGGGCGGCAACCCGGGCGTCGGGTCCCTCCACAGGTTCCGCGATGCCGTCGAGAATGCGTGGCCGCTCCCGCTCGAGCTCGAGGAGCACAGCCACGCGGGGATGGCCAATCGCTACCTCGCCGGTGCGAGCGGACTGCCGTTTGCCGTGCTGCGCGGCTACGTCGGAACCGACCTTCCCGCGCACACCGACACCATCCGCCCGATCACCTGCCCCTTCACCGGTGAGGTGCTGACTGCAGTGCCGGCGCTGTCGCCGGACGTGACCATCATTCACGCGCAGCGCGCCGACCGGAAGGGCAACGTGCAGATGTGGGGCATCGTCGGCGTGCAGAAGGAGGCGGTGCTCGCGGCGAAGCGTTCGCTCATCACGGTCGAGGAGATCGTCGACAGTCTCGATCCCAAGCCGCAGGACGTGATCCTCCCGTCGTTCGCGACGAACTACATCGCGCTTGCGCCCGGCGGCGCGCACCCCTCGTACGCGCAGGGATACTCGTACCGGGACAATGCCTTTTACACCGAGTGGGACGGCATCAGCCGCGAGCGTGAGACGTTTCTGCGTTGGATGGACAAGAACGTGCTGCGCCGGGCGCCTGCGGCGTGACCGAGGGCTACACCGCCGACGAGATGATGACCGTCGCCGCCGCGCGGCAGCTGCACAACGGGACGGTCTGCTTCGTCGGCATCGGATTGCCGAGCACCGCGGCGAACCTGGCGCGGTTCACCCACGCCCCCGATGTCGTGCTCATCTATGAATCGGGCACGCTCGGCGCGAAACCGGACCGGCTGCCGCTCTCCATCGGCGACGGCATGCTCGCCGACACGGCGGACACCGTCGTCAGCGTCCCGGAGGTCTTCAACTACTGGCTGCAGCCGGGCAGGATCGACGTCGGCTTCCTGAGCGCGGCGCAGATCGACCGCTACGCCAATATCAACACCACAGTGATCGGCAGCGACTACCGGCGTCCGAAAGTCCGGCTTCCGGGGGCGGGAGGAGCACCCGAGATCGCAGCGTCATGCCGCGAGGGCGTTGTGGTCGTCCGTCAGACGCTGCGGACGTTCGTCGATCGGGTGGACTTCGTGACGTCGGTGGGCTTCGGACAAGGACCCGGCGACCGTCAGCGTCTCGGGCTTCGCGGTACCGGCCCTCGCGTCGTCATCACCGATCTCGGTGTGCTGACGCCGGACTCGGAAACGTGTGAGCTGACGCTGGTCAGCCTGCACCCCGGCGCGACCGTGGCGCAGGCACAGGCGGCGACCGGATGGCAGCTCGCGGTGTCCGCGGACCTGTCCAGCACAGACCCGCCGAGCGATGAGGAGCTCACCGTGCTGCGCCGGCTGGAGGCAACCAAGGGCGCCTGATGAGCGGTGAGGTGTTCATCCTGGACGCGGTGCGCACGCCGATCGGGCGTCATGGCGGCGCCCTTGCCGGACAGCGCCCCGACGACCTTGCGGCGCACGTCATCGCCGGCCTGCTCGAGCGCAGTCCATCGCTCGACCCCTCGTTGGTCGGCGACGTTGTCTTCGGCGATGGCAACTGCGCCGGCGAGGACAACCGCAACGTCGCGCGCATGGCGCTGCTGCTTGCCGGCGTGCCGCCGTCCGTCCCCGGCACGACGGTCAACCGACTCTGCGGATCCGGTCTCGAGGCGGTGATCCAGGCCAGTCGCGCGATCCAGGTCGGGGACCACTCGGTGTGCATCGGTGGCGGCGTCGAGTCGATGAGCCGCGCGCCGTGGGTGATGCTGAAACCCGAGAAGGGCTACGCACGAACCAATGAAACGCTGTGGTCGACGACGCTGGGCTGGCGCATGGTGAATCCGAGGATGCGCGCCGACTGGACGATCTCGCTCGGCGAGGGCGCGGAGTTGCTGGCGTCCACGTACTCGATCACGCGTGAGGCGCAGGACGCGTTCGCCCTGCGCAGTCATCAGCAGGCTGCAGCCGCGTGGGACGCGGGCCGCTACGCGGATGAGGCCGTACCGATCGCCGGCGTTGACCTCGATCGCGATGAGTGCATCCGGGCCGACAGCTCGCTCGAGGCGCTCGCCCGGATCCGTCCCGCGTTTCGCGCCGACGGTACCGTCACCGCCGGCAATGCGTCACCGCTGAACGACGGCGCGGCGGCGGTGTTGCTGGCCGATACCGACGGCATGAGCCGCTCCGGCCGCGAACCGCTCGCGCGCATCGTGTCGCGTGGCGTGAGTGCGGTCGAGCCGCCGATGTACGGGATCGGTCCCGTGGATGCGGCGAACGCGGCGTTGCGCAAGGCGGGTATCGGCTGGGATGACATCGCGGTCGTCGAGCTCAACGAGGCGTTCGCGGCGCAATCCCTGGCGTGCCTGCACCTCTGGCCGGAGCTCGATCCGGAGAAGGTCAACCCCAACGGCGGGGCAATCGCCATCGGCCATCCGATCGGCTGTTCCGGGGCGCGGATCATCGGCTCACTGGCGCACGAGTTGCACCGCCGTGGCGGCGGCTACGGTCTCGCCGCGATCTGCATCGGCGTCGGCCAGGGGCTGGCGGTCGTTCTCGAAAGCTGATGGCCGCGCCGGCGCATCCGCCCAACAACACACCCGCGTATCGCTCGAGTGAGTTGCGCGCACCGAAGCGGCCGTTGCGCGTGCTCCCGGAACGCTTTCCCGACCTGTCTGCCCCGCTCATGACCGGCATCACGATCGGCCCGCTCGACCACGACCTCACGCGCCAGCACGAGGGAGAGCCGCTTGGGGAGCGCATCACGATCAGTGGTGCGGTGCGGGATGAGGAGGGCGCGCCCGTCGCGGGAGCCCTTGTCGAGGTGTGGCAGGCGAATGCTGCGGGACGGTACGCGCACGTCAGCGACCAGCACCCGGCGCCGCTCGATCCCAACTTCAGCGGCGCGGGGCGCTGTCTCACCGACGACGAGGGTCGCTATCACTTCATCACGATCAAGCCGGGCGCATATCCCTGGCGCAACCATCCCAACGCCTGGCGTCCCGCGCACGTGCACTTCTCGGTCTTCTCCGACGCGTTCGCACAGCGCCTGGTGACGCAGATGTACTTTCTCGGCGACCCGCTCCTGCCGCTCGACCCGCTCTTCAACGCGATGCCGGACCCCGCGGTGCGCGAGCGACTGGTCGCGCGCTGGTCGTTGGAGCTGACCCAGCCCGAGTGGTCGCTCGGGTACGAGTGGGACATCGTCGTTGCCGGGCGGGACGCCACCCCGCTGCACGATGATGGGAAGGAATGACGCTCCCGCTGACGCCTTCACAGACCGTGGGGCCGTTCTTCGCGATCGGTATCGGTCCCACGATCGGCACGCACGTCGTTGCTGAGGGGTCGCCCGGAGCGGTGCGCATCTCCGGCCAGGTGCTCGACGGCGACGGGCAGCCTGTTCGGGATGCCCTGGTGGAGACGTGGCAGCCGGAGGGCGTCGCCCGTTCAGCCACGGATGACGAGGGACAGTTCGCCGTGGTTGCGATCAAGCCGTCGGGGGCAACGACGGGAGCGCCGCACATCGACGTGTCCGTGTTCGCGCGCGGGCTGCTGACACGGCTCGTCACGCGGCTGTACTTCCCCGGCGAGGTCGCCAACGAGACCGACCTGGTCCTGCAGTCACTCACCCCTGAAGAACGCACGACGCTCGTTGCAGCGGCCGACGGCGCCGGCCTTCGGTTCGACATCCACCTGCAGGGCACGCGTGAGACCGTCTTCTTCGACCGCTGAGGGGCTCGTCGACTCGCTCTTCGGCAGCGCCGACGTGGACGAGGCCGTCGGGGATGTCGCCTGGGTGCAGGCGATGCTCGACGCGGAGGCGGCGCTGGCCGGCGCCGAAGCGGACGCGGGGCTCGTGCCGGCGGCAGCTGCGGCCGAGATCGCGGCGGCCTGTGTTGCGGACGGCTACGACGTGTCCGACATCGGGCATCGAGCTGTCGGCGCGGGCAATCCGGCGGCGCCGCTCGTCAGCGACCTCACCGCCGCGGTTTCGGCACACGCGCAAGCGTACGTCCACCTCGGCGCGACGAGCCAGGACATCGTCGACACAGCGCTCTCGCTGCTGGCGCAGCGCGCGCTCGACATCATCCTTGCGGACCTGCGCGACGCAGGCGCAGCGTGCGCCGCACTCACGGACGCGCATCGCGACACGATGATGGCAGCGCGCACGTTGCTGCAGCACGCCGTGCCGACGACGTTCGGTCTCAAGGCAGCCGGATGGCTCGTCGGGATCGATGAGGCGCGTGCAATGCTCGCGCGCGTCCGAGACGAGCGCCTTGCGGCGCAGCTCGGCGGCGCGGCCGGGACACTCGCTCCGCTGCACGATGCCGGTGTCGATGTCGCGCACCGATTCGCAGAGCGTCTCGGGCTCGCGGAGCCGGTGGTGCCGTGGCACACCGATCGCACGCGCGTTGTCGAGCTGGCGGCAGCGCTGGGAACGGCGATCGGCGTCCTCGGGAAGATCGCGCGCGACGTCACCCTGCTCGCGCAGGCCGAGGTCGCGGAAGCCACCGAAGGCGGTGGCGACGGCCACGGCACGTCGTCGACCTTGCCGCAGAAGCACAACCCGATTCGAGCGGTGCTCATCCTCGCTGCCGCCGAGCGAGCACCGGGGCTCGTCGCCACGGTGTTCCACGCGATGGTGCAGGAGCATGAGCGAGCGACCGGCGCATGGCATGCAGAGTGGGAGACCGTGCGTGCGCTGCTCCGCCTCACGGGCGGCGCCGCGCATCACGCCGCGCAGTTGCTCGACACCCTATCGGTGGATGCGGAGCGAATGGCGACGAACCTCGGGTCGGACGGCGGCCTGGTGATGGCCGAGAGCCTCGCCGGACGCCTGGCAGCGAAGACCGGACGGAGTGTCGCGCGTGACATCGTTCGGCGCTGCAGCGACGAGGCCGCGCAACGCCGTGTCGCGTTTGCCACTGTCGTTGCAACCGACCCAGAGGTCTGCGGCCATCTCAACGCTGCGGAGATCGCAGCCGCACTCGATCCCGCAGCGTATCTCGGCTCCGCGCGCGTGTTCATCGATCGTGCGCAGGAAGCGCACCGCGCGTCCGAGGCGGCGCGGTGACCGTCGAGCTGGCCTACACGATCCTCGGAGACCGAAGCCGCCCGATGCTGGTGATGAGCAGCTCGCTCGGCACCACGCGCTCGATGTGGGAGCCGCAACATGGGCTGCAGTCGGACTACTGCCTGCTCCTCTACGACCACCGCGGTCACGGTGCGTCCCCCGCACCGGTCGGTCCGTACAGCATCGACGACCTTGGCAGGGACGTCGTCGCGCTGCTCGACCATCTCGGTGTCGAGTCCACCTCGTTCTGCGGCCTCTCGCTCGGTGGCATGGTGGGTCTCTGGCTCGCGTCGCACCATCCGCAGCGCATCGACCGTCTGATCGCGATGTGCGCACTCGCACGGCTCGAGCCGGTCAGCCGGTACCGCGAGCGAGCGCTCGCTGTTCGCGCCGGTGGCCTCGAATCCATCGCAGCCGGCGTCGTGTCGCACTGGTTCACCGCGGCGTTCACGGATCGCGAAGCGGCGACGGTGCGCCGCTTTGCGGACGAGCTGGCCGGGCTGTCGCCCGAGGGGTACGCCAGCTGCTGCGATGCGATCGTGGCGTGCGACCTTCGCGACCGGATACGCCGGATCGACGCCCCGACGCTGCTCATCGCCGGCGCCGACGACCCGATCGTGCGACCACCGGCCGCAGTGCTGTTCGGCGCATCATTCCGCGACGCGAGTGTCGCGGTGGTGGCGGATGCAGCGCACCTCGTCAACGTCGAGCAGCGCGATATTGTCAGCCGTCTGGTGCACGAGCACCTGGCCGAACAGCGAGGGGAGGACTGATGCCGGACGACCTTCGAGAGCAGGGGATGCAGACTCGCCGCGAGGTGCTCGGTGATGCGCACGTCGATCGGGCGATGAGTCAGGCGAACGCCTTCACGACCGACCTGCAGGAGCACATTACGCGCTACGCGTGGGGCGCAGTCTGGTCGCGGCCGGGGCTCGATCGCAGGACGCGCAGCTGCATCACCGTCGCGATGCTTGCCGCCCAGGGCAACGAGCACGAGCTCGAGCTGCATCTCCGAGCAGCGCTGCGCAACGGCGTCACCGTCGACGAGATCAAGGAAGTGCTGCTGCAGGTTGCCGTGTATGCCGGCGTGCCTCGCGCGAATCGCGCGTTCAGCATCGCCCGCAGCGTGATCGAAGCCGAGTCCGAGACGCGCCCGGCGCCCACCGATCAGTCATGACCGAGACGCGCGCTGAGCATGCGGTCGGTGCGGACTTCGTGCAGTCGCTTGCACGCGGTCTCGCGGTGATCCGTGCCTTCGACGCGGAGCATCCGGAGCTCACGCTCAGCGACGTCGCTCGCGCCGCAGGCCTGACGCGCGCCTCCGCGCGCCGTTTCCTGCGCACGCTCACCGAGCTCGGGTACGTGCGCAGCAACGGCCGCCTGTTCGCGCTGCGACCCCGCGTTCTGGAGCTCGGATATGCCTATCTCTCGAGCCTCAGCCTCCACGAGGTGGCGCAACCCCACCTGGAGCGTCTGGTGGGGGCGCTGCGCGAGTCATCGTCGGTCTCCGTGCTCGACGCCGACGACGTCGTCTATATCGCCCGCGTCCCGACCCGCCGGATCATGACCATCACCATCAGTGTGGGCACCCGCTTTCCGGCGTATGCGACGTCGATGGGACGCGTGCTGCTCGCGGGGCAGAGCGACGAGTGGCTCGACGGCTACTTCGCGACCGTGGAGCTGCGCCGCCTGACAGCGCGCACCGTCACCGACGTCGAAGCGTTGCGCGCCGAGCTGCTGCTCGTGCGGGAGCAGGGGTGGTCGTTCGTCGACGAGGAGCTCGAGGAAGGGCTGCGCGCGATCGCCGCTCCCATCCACGACCTCTCGGGACGCGTGAGCGCGGCCGTCAACGTCTCGTCGCCCGTCAGCCGGGGCAGCCCCGACCTTGTGCGCGAGGAGTTCCTGCCCCACCTGCTCGCCGCCGCTCGCGGCATCGAGGAAGATCTGCGTCACAGCACCAACGGATCGCGCTAGCGGAGCCCTTCGAGCATGCCCATCCAGCGCGTCGGCGACATCGACATGTATTACGAGCTGCATGGCACCGGCGATCCCGTCGTGCTCATCGGTGGGCTCAGCAACGACATCACGGAGTCGCAGCGGCTGATCGCGTTTCTCGCGCAGGCGAGCCGCGTGCTCGCCTTCGACAACCGCGGTGCTGGTCGCACCGACAAGCCGGACATCCCATATTCCATCGAGATGATGGCGGAGGATACCGCCCGCCTCATGCAGGCGCTCGACATCAGCGGCGCGACGGTCGTCGGTATCTCGATGGGCGGGCGCATCGCGATGGAACTGACACTCGAACACCCGGAGCTGGTGGCGCGTCTCGTCCTCGTGAGCACGTCCGCCGTCGCGCGGCCCGACAACGGCCCCACACGCATGGAGATGCTCAGGTTCGTCGGCCGTCTCATCTTTCGCGGCAAGTATCCGCAGCCGGCGTACGCGCAGGCGCGCCAGAGTCAGGCGTCACACGTGTATGAGTGCCTCGACCGCCTGGACGAGATCAAGGTGCCGACGACGATCATGCATGGACGCAACGACTTCATCTTCCCGCTCCGCCACGCCGAGGACATCCGTCACGGCATCGCGCACTCGCAGCTCGTGACGTTCCGCGGTGGACACATGTTCTTCATGCGCAAGGAGCGCAAGTGGTTCCTGGATTCGCTGGACACTGCGCTCACGTTCGGGGATCCGGTGACGTCGGCATGACCGCCCGTATCGCGTTGCTGCGCGGCATCAACGTCGGTCGCAACAAGCGGATTGCGATGGCGGATCTGCGCGCGATGCTCAAGTCGCTCGGATACCAGGATGTGCGCACACATCTGCAGAGCGGCAATGCGATCTTCGTCGCAGGGAAGGGGAAGGACGCGACGCTCGAGCAGGAGATCTCGGCAGCGATCAAGGCAACATTCGGCATGGACGTCGCGGTCCTGGTGCGCACTGCCCCGGAGCTTGCGTCCGTCGTCGACTCGAACCCCTTCGTCGCCCAGGGCGCGGACTCCAGTGAACTGCACGCGACGTTCGTCGCTGCAGCACCCCCCGCCGCGAAAGTTGCGGCCGTCGACCGCGAGGCGTGCGCGCCTGACGAGTTCGCGCTCGGCGATCGCGTGATCTACCTTCGCCTGCGCAACGGGGTCATGGGTTCGCGCCTGCCTGATTTCGACAAAGTACTCGGCATCCGAACCACGACGCGGAACTGGAACACGACCACCCGGCTACGCGAGATGATGCAGTGATGTTCTACGTCGTCGGGAGGCGCGTCGGACCCGAATGGCGGGAGGGTCGTCCCGTCGAGGAGCAGTCCGGTTGGACCGAGCACGCGGCGTTCATGGATGACCTGGCGGCATCCGGGTTCATCGTGCTCGGCGGTCCGCTTGCCGACGAGCAACGTGTTGTCCTCGCCGTCGAGGCCGAGTCAGAGGACGCAGTGCGTCAGACGCTCGCCCGCGACCCCTGGGACCAGACGCACCTGGTCACCGACAGCGTCGACCGCTGGACCATCCGTCTCGACGGACGCCGCTAGCCTTTTCTGGTCCGGAGCAGGCAGAACTCGTTGCCCTCCGGGTCTTCCAGCACGACCCACGACGCATCCGGCCCCTGACCGATGTCCTTGCGTCGCGCTCCGAGTGCCAGCAGGCGTTCGAGCTCCTCGGCCTGCTCGCATCCCGACGGACTGACGTCGATGTGGACGCGGTTCTTCACCGTCTTGCCCTCGGGCACCGGGATGAAGCAGATCGGCATCTCCGCCTCCTCGGTGCCGTCCGACGAGATCCACCAGTAGCCGCTTTCGTCGTAGACGGCGGGCCAGTCGAGCACGCGCGACCACCATGCCGCTTGGGCCTCCGCATTGCGGCAGTCGAAAATGATTTCGTTCAGGACGCTCGCCATGTGCATCTCCTCTGTCCGCTCGGTAGCGCGGAGATCATGACAGCGAGGGGCGCCAGCGGCTGTGCCGCGTGCGCACCTCACCCTCGCGGATGAGCTGCAGCCTCGGTTTCGGACCGTCGGTGCGCCCCGACTGCGGCTTGCGGCTGCCGGCCTTGAACGGATCCGGCCAGTCGACTCCGGGCCCCGAGTACCCCTGATCGGCTGCAGCGTGCAGCGTCCACTGCGGGTCGTACAGGTGCGCGCGGGCGAGCGCGCAGAGGTCGGCGCGACCGGCGAGGATGATCGAGTTCACGTCGTCGTAGGACGAGATGACGCCGACGGCGATCGTCGCGACGCCCACCTCGTTGCGGATGCGATCGGCGTACGGCGTCTGGTACGACCGTCCGAACGCCGGTCGCTCCTCCTTGAGCACCTGCCCGGACGACACATCGATCGCGTCGGCACCGTGCGCCGCAAAGGCGCGCGCGATCTCGACGGCGTCGTCCGCGTCGATACCGCCCTCATACCAGTCGGTCGCGGAGATGCGCACGCTCATCGGCTTGTGCGCGGGCCAGACGGCGCGCACGGCGTCGAACACCTCCAGCGGATACCGCATGCGGTGATCGAGTGATCCGCCATACGCATCGGTCCGCTGATTGGTGATCGGGGAGATGAAGCTGGAGAGCAGATATCCGTGTGCACAGTGCAGCTCGAGCATGTCGAACCCGGCGCGATCTCCCGCTGCCGCGGCTGCCACGAACTGCGCGCGGATCGCGTCCATCTCCGCGGTGCTGAGCTCGCGCGGCACCTGATTGGCCGGCGAGTACGCGATCGCCGACGGTGCCGCAACCTCCCAGTTCGAATCGGGGAGCGGCTCATCGATGCCCTCCCACATCAACTTCGTTGATCCTTTGCGCCCCGAGTGGCCGAGCTGCAGACCGATGTGCGCGCTGCTGCGTTCGTGCACGAAGTCGACCACGCGCCGCCACCCCGCCTCGTGGTCGTCGCGATACATGCCGGCGCAGCCGGGGGTGATGCGTCCCTCGGGTGACACACAGACCATCTCGGTCATCACCAGAGCCGCTCCACCAAGGGCTTTGCTTCCGGTGTTCACGAGGTGAAAGTCGTTCGGCATGCCGTCGGTCGCGGAGTACATGTCCATCGCCGACACGATCACGCGATTCTTCAACTCCAGGGCGCGCAGGCGAAAGGGCTGGAACATGGGCGGCGCGTCGGGACCGGCGTGCTGCCCGACCTGATGCCGGACACCCGCATCGAACCATGCATCGACCTCGGCCACGAACTCCGGATCGCGAAGACGCAGGTTGTCATAGGTGACGCGCCTGCTCCGGGTCAGGATGTTGAACGCGAACTGCATCGGATCCTGGTGCACGTACTGGCCGAGGTTCTCGAACCACTCGAGGCTGGCCTGCGCCGCGCGTTGCGTCGACACGACGACTGGTCTGCGCTCGCCTTCGTAGGCGGCGAGCGCGCCCGCGACGCCCGGATGCTCGTGCAGACACGCGGCGAGCGCGAGCGCATCCTCCATGGCGAGCTTCGTCCCGGAGCCGATCGAGAAGTGCGCGGTATGCGCCGCATCGCCGAGGAGCACGATGTTGGCGTGCGACCACGCGTCGTTGCGCACCGTCGTGAAGCTGATCCACCGCGAGTTGTTTGCGTGGACCGCGTGCCCATCGAGGATGTCGCCGAAGAGGGTTCGGATGTGAGCGATGCTTGCGTCATCACTCTCACCCGGCGCAAACGGACGCGCTGCGTGCCTGGCAAATCCCGCGCGCTGCCACACCGCGTCGTTCATCTCGACGATGAACGTGCTGCCCGTGGCGTCGAATGGATAGCCGTGGATCTGCATGACGCCGTATGGCGTTTCGACGATGTAGAACTTGAACGCGTCGAAGACGAGGTCGGTACCGAGCCACATGAACTTGCAGCGCCGCACGTCGAGTTGCGGACCGAACGACTGCGCGTAGCGTGATCGCGTTGCCGAATTGACACCATCGGCGCCGACCACGAGGTCGTACTCGGCGGACAGCGTGTCGATCGGCGGTGCCTCGGCGGTGAACCGCAGCGCGACGCCGAGTGCGACGCAGCGCTCCTGGAGAATCTGGAGCAGTCGCCGCCGGCTCATCGCCGCGAAACCGTGGCCACCCGAGGTGATCACCCGGCCCTTGAAGTGGATGTCGATGTCATCCCAGCGCGCGAACTCCTGCGACATCGCGTGATGAATCACCGCGTCCGCATGCTCGATGCCACCGAGGGTCTCGTCCGAGAAGACCACGCCGAAGCCGAAGGTGTCGTCCGCCGCGTTGCGCTCCCAGACGGTGATGTCCGCGCTGGGGTCGAGCTGGCGGGCGAGCGCCGCGAAGTAGAGCCCGCCCGGTCCGCCCCCGACAACCGCTATGCGCATGTGAGTCGGTGCGCAACTGTAGAGTGTCGAGCGTCGTGAGTGTGCCGTCATCAGCATGCCGTCGTCGATCCATTTCGCCGATCTGACGTCCCCGCGAGCGCGGGCGATGCTCGATTCCGGGCCGGTACCCGTGCTGCTCCTCCCCGTGGGGGCGGTGGAGCCGCACGGTCCCCACGCGCCGCTGCGCACGGATTCGATCATCTCCACGGCGGTCTGCGAGCGCGCCGCGATCGAGCTCGCCGGCGATCCGAAGGTCCGCGCCCTCGTCCTCCCGGAGATCGGATTCGGCGTCACCCACTACGCGGCGGCGTTCACCGGGGCCGTGACCATCAGTGAGGAGACCCTTCACGCGTTGATCGTCGAGGTCAGCGCCTCGCTGCGAGCGCAGGGCTTCCGCCACCAGGTGATCGTGAACAGCCACTTCGAGCCCGCCCAGGTGGCCACGCTGCGGCGCGCGGCCGAGACGGCGAACATGGGATTGCTCGATCTCACCCGGCGGGTGGTCGCCGAGCAGCTCACCGAGGAGTTCAAGAGCGGGGCCGCCCACGCGGGACGCTACGAGACCTCACTCGTCCTCGCCACGCATCCCGAGCTCATCGAGTCCGACGTCATGCGGATGCTGCCCGCCTTGCGAGTGAACATGCCCGCCGCGATGGCCGCGGGGCAGACCGACTTTCTCGCGATGGGCATGGACCGGGCGTACTGCGGGGCGCCCGCCGAAGCGACGGCCCGTGAGGGTGACGCGACACTCGCCACGCTCGCCGCCCTGCTCATCGACCTGATCCGTGCACAGATCGAGCCCGAGCCCGGTCAGTGAGCCCGACGCCGGAACCCTGCAACCTCGCGACGCACTTCGTGGACCGCAACGTCGCCGAAGGGCGCGGCGACCGCACAGCGCTGCTCGAAGGAAACAGCGCCTGCTCGTACGCGAGCCTTGCGGCGCGGGTCAATCAGATCGGCAACGCACTGCTCGAACTCGGCGTCCGCCCACAGGACCGCGTGCTGCTCGCGCTCGCAGACTCCGTCGACTTCGTGGCCACCTGGTACGCGGCGCAGAAGATCGGCGCCGTCACCGCCGAGGTCTACACGTTCCTGCAGCCCAAGGACTACACGTATTACGTCGACTACACAGGGGCGTCCGTGGTGGTCGTGGACGGCGTGACCCTCGAACGCATGCGCGTCGCGACGGAGACCACGCGCTCGCACCCGATCCTGCTCGTCCTGGGAGCACGTGGCGAGCAGCTCCGCGCCCGCGAGATCTCGTTCGAGACGCTGGTCGAACGCCAGCACTCGACACTCGAGCCGGCGGAGACGACGGTCGACACAATCGCGCTCTGGAAGTTCACCACCGGCAGCACCGGCAAGCCGAAGGCATGCGTCCATCGCACGCGCAGCCCGATGGTCAGCTACGACGGGTATGCGCGGGGCGTGCTCGACATCCGCGCGGACGACATCGTCCTCCCGGTCCCGAAGCTCTTCTTCGGCTACGCGCGTGATCTGGCGGCGCTGTTCCCGTTCGGCGTCGGCGGTGCGGGGCTCATCTTTCGCGAGCGAACGACCGCGGAGCTCATCTTCGAGTTGATCGCGCGCCACCGCCCGACGATCCTCGTCAACGTGCCGACGATGATGCAGGCGATGCTCGACCACCCGAGCGCGAGAGACCAGGACCTCAGCTGCCTGCGGCTCTGCACATCGGCGGGCGAGGCGCTTCCCGAACCGCTGCACCACCGCTGGAACGACACCTTCGGCGTCGAGGTGCTCGACGGGATCGGGTCATCCGAGGCGTACCACATCTACATCTCGAACCAACCCGGCCGGTTACGGCCCGGGAGCATCGGCGAAGTCGTCCCGGGGTACGACGTCACGATCGTCGACGACGATGACCAGCCTGTGCCCGACGGCACCATCGGGCGCCTCTGGATCCGTGGCGACAGCGCGGCGCTGGAGTACTGGGAGGACCCGGACGCGACCGAGCGCACCTTTGCGACCGACCTGGTCATGAGCGGCGACCTCGCGGAGCGCGACTCCGACGGCTTCTTCCTCTATCGCGGCAGGGCCGACGACCTTCTCAAGGTGGGCGGCATCTACGTTGCGCCGGCGGAGATCGAGCGCTGCCTGGCAACGCACCCCGACGTCGTCGAGTGCGCGGTCGTCGCCGCGGACCGCGACGGGCTGGCGCGGAGCTGCGCGTGGGTGGTCATCCGCTCCGGCACGACGTCGACTCCCGATGCGCTGCAGGCATTCGTTCGCGAGCGGCTCGCGCCGCACAAGGTGCCGCGCGAAGTGCGATTCGTGTCGAGCCTGCCACGCACCGGTTCGGGCAAGATCGACCGGACCGCACTGCGGGACGCCGCGATCGCGACACCGGCAGGCGGTCAAGGAGGCACGGCAGGATGACGAGGTTCCGGGCGTCGGCCGGTTTCACCGATCGATGGCAGCACTTCGACTTCGAAGTTGCCGACGGCGTCGCCACGATCACGCTGACGCGTCCGGAGAAGCTCAACGCGCTGACCTTCGACGTCTACGCCGACCTCCGCGACCTCATCGCGGAGCTGCCGCATCGAGGCGATGCGCGAGCGCTCGTCATCACCGGGAGCGGGCGGGGGTTCTGCTCGGGCGGCGACGTCGTCGAGATCATCGGCGCGCTCCAGTCGATGGAGGCCGGTGACCTCCTCGAGTTCACGCGGATGACCGGCTCGGTCGTGCGCGCGCTCCGCGAGTGCCCGCTCCCGGTGATCGCCGCGGTCAACGGCATCGCCGCGGGCGCCGGCGCTGTCATCGCGCTCGCATCGGACTTCCGGCTGCTCGCGCGCTCGGCACGATTCGCCTTCCTCTTCACCAAGGTGGGGCTCGCGGGCGCCGACATGGGATCCGCATACCTGCTGCCTCGCGTGATCGGGCTCGGCCGGGCGACGGAGCTGCTCATGCTCGGCGACACCGTCGACTCCGACCGGGCGCTGCGGATCGGGCTCGCGACTGCCGTCGTCGATGACGAGGCGCTACCGGCCGCCGCGCGTGAGCTCGCCAACCGCCTCGCGTCCGGGCCGGCGCTCGCGTACTCGACGACCAAGGTCCTGCTCACCAAGGAGCTCGACATGGATCTCGGTGGCGCGCTCGAGCTCGAGGCGATGACCCAGGCGCTGCTGATGGGCAGCCACGACGCCGCCGAGTACCACAAGGCCTGGACCGAGCAGCGCGAGCCGGTGTGGGAGGGGCGATGACAGCCAAGCCCGAGATCGTCGTGGCCCCGGGCCTTGCGCCGCCGTCCGGCTACTCGCACGCCGTGGTCGCGCCGCCTGGGAAGACGGTCTATCTCGGCGGCCAGACGGCTCAGGCGGCAGACGGGACGATCCAGGGGGTCACGATCGTCGAGCAGTTCGACCTGGCCGCGCGAAACCTCCTGGCTGCGCTTCGCGCCGCGGGCGGCGAGCCCGACGACCTCGTCTCGCTGCAGGTGTTCGTCACGAACCTCGCCGCCTACCGGCTGGCGTCGCGGGAGCTCGGCACGGTGTGGCGCCAGCACTACGGCCGCCGCTACCCGGCGATGGCGCTCCTCGGGGTCACCGAACTGTTCGATCCGCGAGCGCTCATTGAGCTGGTCGGCGTCGCCGTCCTGGGATGAGCACCACCTACGCGCACCTCTCCGAGGCGCAGCGGGCGCTGCTCGTTCGCAGCGAGACGCTCGCTCGCGATGTGCTGGCGCCGATCGCCCGGAGTGGCGAGCCGGGCCGCGTCAACCGCCCGCTCGTCGCCGCGCTCTCGACCCACGACCTCGTGCCCCACGTGCTCGAGGCTGGACGCGACCTGTCCGTCCTCAACCTCTGCCTCATCCGCGAAGGCCTCGCCCGGTTCTCGACCGAGGCTGAGATCGCCTTCGCGCTCCAGGGCCTCGGATCGCACCCGATCCTGACTGCGGGCCGTCAGGAGGTCACCGGCGTCTGGATGCCGCGGGTCACGGCCGGCGAGGCTGTCGCCGCCTTCGCGCTGACCGAGCCCGATGCGGGATCGGACGCTGCGTCGCTCTCGCTGCTGGCCGAGCCGGACGGCACCGGCTTCCGCCTCTCCGGCGACAAGGTCTTCATCTCGAACGCTCCGGAGGCGGACATCTACACCGTCTTCGCGCGCACCACTGCAGGCGCCGGCGCCCGAGGTATCACAGCGTTCGCCGTGCCTCGAGAGAGCCGAGGCCTGTCGGGGACGCCGATCCCGTTCGTGGCCGACCATCCGATCGGCAGGCTGCGCTTCGACGGCGTGCCGGTACCGGCCGCCCATGTCCTCGGTGAGGTCGACCACGGCTTCGGTGTCGCGATGCGCACCCTCGACCTCTTCCGTCCCAGCGTCGGGGCGGCCGCGGTCGGCATGGCCCAGGCCGCGCTGGACGCGGCGGTGCTCCACGCCCAGGAGCGCGAGGCATTCGGACGCCCCCTCTCCGCGTTGCAGGGGGTGAGTCACCAGCTCGCCGACGTGGCTACCCGTGTTCAGGCGTCGCGGCTGCTCGTCCACTCCGCCGCCGCGGCCCACGACGCCGGCATCACACCGATCACCGAGGCGGCCGCGATGGCGAAGCTCTTCGCGACCGAGACGGCAGCGCTGGCCGTGGATGTCGCCATCCAGGTCCACGGCGCCCGCGCGCTCGAGCACGGGCACCTCCTCGAGCACCTCTACCGCGACGTCCGCGGGATCCGCATCTACGAAGGGGCTTCGGAGGTGCAGCGCGAGATCATCGCCCGCCAGCTGTTCCGTCGGGCCGGTCGCGAATCATGAGCACGGACTCGACCCGTCGCCCGTCGCGGGTATCGGTGTCAAGGAACTGCTCGAGCACCCGCATCCCCGCCCTGACGTAGGCCGCCTGCGCACGGCTGTTGCCGACCTCGGTCGCCAGGGCAACGGCGGTGGCGTCGTGCTCGGCGAAGAGGTGATCCGAGATCAACCGGACGGTTCGCGATCCGATGCCCCGGTCCATGAGTGAGCGTTCGCCGATGAAGATGTCGAGGCCCCAGGCACCCTCGGGGACGGTGATCCCCACCTCCGCGAGATAGTCCTGTTCCGCGTCCCACGGGTAGAACTGGAGGTAGCCGACGGGCGCTCCGCCGACCTCGATGATGGACGCGACGTCGGAACCGGCCGGCTGAGTCGACGGACGCAGCTCCTCGACAGCGGCCTCGATCGTCAGTGGGGGATCGTCCGGATCCCACCATTCCCGGACGTGCGGCTGGTTGCGCCAGGAGACGATCAGCCGGTAGTCGTCCGGATCGTCGCGCATGCGCCGGATGACCACGTTCCCGTCCGCGGCGATGACGTCATTCACAAGAGCAGGTATCGAGTCACTCGCGGCGACGATACGCCGCGTTCGCGCGAATACGATGCCAAACGTGCGTGTGCTCGTCGTCGAGGACGAACCCGAGGTCGCGGGCAGCCTTGCGCGAGGGCTGGCCGAAGCCGGGATGTCGGTCGATGTCGCCCTGTCCGCCGAGGAGGCGCTCGACACGATTCGAACCAGCCTGCCGTACGACGTCGCGCTGCTGGACGTGAACCTCGGCGGCGATCTCGACGGCACCGACCTGTGCCGCTTTCTGCGCGCTCAGGCGGCGCCGACAGCGGTCCTCATGCTCACCGCCCGAGACGACGTCCGCGACCGGCTTGCCGGATTCGACGCCGGCGCCGACGACTACCTCGCCAAGCCGTTCCACTTCGAGGAGGTGCTTGCCCGGGTCCGTGCCTTGAGCCGCCGGCAGCAGGGCCCGCAGGTGCGTGTCCTCCAGTCCGGCAACCTCAGCATGGACAGCGCGGCCCGCCAGATCATGGTCGGCGGTGACGTGGTCCCGACCACGCGCCGGGAGTACGAGTTGCTCGAGCTGTTCCTCCGTCATCCGGGGCAGGTGCTGAGCAAGGAGCAGATCCACGACGCCGTATGGGGCGACGGGCAGACCGTCGACTCGGGGCTTGTCGAGGTCTACGCCGGTAAGGTGCGACGCAAGCTCTCGGCGGCTGCCGCCGACGTGATCATCGAGACGTGCCGCGGGGTCGGGTACCGGCTCATCGCCGGAAGCGCCGGGGTGGCCTGACATGATCGCCATCTCGTGGAACCGGGACGCCTTCACGCCTCGTCAGATCACCAGCAGCGTCGTCCGCATGGGCATCTTCGTCGGCTGCCTTGGCTTGCTGGCGCTCGTGACCATCGTCGAGATCGTCGTGCCCAACAACCCCACGCTTGGCGGATTCCTGCTTCTCGGCGTGCTGTTCGCAGCATGGCTCCTGCCCACGGCGTTCTCCGCGGTGATCACATTGTTCGCGATCGCGGTGACCCTCTTCACCGCAGTCGACGGTGCCGTCGACCCGCTCACGGCGAAGTTCCAGTTCACCGCCGTGGTCGTGACCGCATGCCTGAGTGAGATGACCGCCCGGTCGCTGGTCGCCCGCGACCGCGCCCAGGCTGCGACGACGGATCAGCTGCGTCGCTTCACGGCGGATGCCGCCCACGAGCTGCGCAATCCACTGTCGGCGCTGCAGAGCGAGCTGGAGATCACGCTGCGCCAGGAGCGCAGCAGCGAGGAGTTGACTGCGACGGTACGCCTCGCGCTGAAGAACACCCAGCGGCTCGTGAAGATCTCCGAGTCACTGCTGACGCTGTCTCGAAGCGATGCCGGTGGTCTTATGGCCTCGGTGGTGCGCATCGACTTGAGCGACGTGCTCGAGGAGGCGTATGCGCGCTGGGAGGGACACGCATCCAGGATGGGCGTCCACCTCACGAAGTCACTGGGCTGCGAGGCCTCGCTCGACGGTGATGGGCTCCTTCTCGGCAGACTTTTTGACAACCTCCTCGAAAACGCGCTCAACCACACGCCGCGCAACGGCGTCGTGACAGTCGCGATGGGAGCGTCGCCGCCGGGCGGTTGCGCCGTCACGATCACGGACACGGGACCGGGCATTCCCGCACCGCTTCGTCCTCTTGTCTTCGAGCGTTTCGCGCGCGGTGACAGCTCACGCTCGCGGCGCACCGGCGGAGCCGGACTCGGCCTGTCGATATCGGCGGCGATCGTTTCTGCCCACAAAGGCACGATCGCAATCGATGACGACTATGTCGGTGGAACGCGAATCGTTGTGCGACTGCCCGTTACCTACCTTTCCGAAAGGGTTTGAGTTCGGACCCCACGATGAGCGCATCGCCTCGATACACCGGGGAACAGCACTCATCGGAGACATCATCATGGGCAGCAGGGTAACGGAGGTCAGCGAGCGCATCCGCGCCGCGCTGGATCAGCTCAACAGTCGCGAGGAGGGCCAGGGCATGGTCGAGTACGCCCTGATCCTCGTGCTCATCTCGATCGTGGTCATCGTGATCCTCACGACGCTCGGCCACAACGTCAACAACGTCTTCTCGAACATCAGCCACGGGCTCTCGAACTAAGATCCGCAGCTGACACGCCGCGCACGCAGCGTCAGACGGTCGCGCTGACCGTCAGCCCGCGTGTGCGGCCGCTGCCGGCTGTGGGGTGGGCGCCTGGTGCGGCCGGGTCCGCGGCAGGAACATCGACAGAATGCCGGTGAGTGCCCAGAAGCCGATGTTGAACAGCAGGATCCGCTCGACCGACGAAACGAAGGTGCGGCCGAGCGCGACCGACGCGGCGGTGTCGAACGCGTTGGCCACGGGGTTCGTCGTCGGCGCCGTGCTGGCGGCAGGACATCCCTGGATCGGCTGAGTCGGATCGCTCGACGCAGCCTGTGCCTTGAAGCATCGGGTGAACGTCGCGATCTCCGCCTGTGACTGCGGCGCCGGCACTCCAGCTGCCGCGAGTTGCGACTGGAGTTGCGGAGTGACGGTGGCGATCGCCGTCGTTGCGCGGCTGGACAGCAACCCGAAGAAGACGACACCGACCACGGCGACGCCGATCGCGCCGCCGAGCTGCTGAAACGTCGTCAGCACGCCTGACGCGGACCCGGCGTCGCGGCCGGGCACCCCGGCAAGGATGATGTTCAACAGCGGCGCGATCACCGTCCCGAGTCCGAGTCCGCTGACGAGGAACGACGGGATCAGGTCCCATCCCGTCACGCCCGTGCCGGCCAGGTGCAGCGTCAGCATGATGCCGAGGATCCCGATCACCAGCAACGCCGAACCGATCGCGATCGTCCACTTGCCGAGCCGCGGCGCGACGCGTGTCGACATCGCGGACGCGAACGCCGATCCAAGGCTCCACGGAATCGTGGTGAGGCCCGCGTTGAGCGCGCTGTACTGCAGACCCACCTGGAGCATGAGGCTGAACGTGAAGAAGAACGCAGGGATGCCGGCGATGAAGACGGCGGAGATGGCGACGCCGATACGGAATGACGGGATCTGGAAGAGCGAGAGCTGTACGAGTGGGAAACGCGTCGACGGCAACGAGCGCTCGTAGAGGATGAATGCCAGCAGCGCAAACGGGCTGAGGGCCATGCAGATGAACGTCCACACCGGCCATCCGGCGACCTGTCCCTCGACGAGCGGATAGACGAGCAGCAGGATGCCCGCGGTCGCGAGCACGACGCCCACCAGGTCGAGTCGTTTGGCGTTGGGCGCGCGGGACTCGGTGACGAGGCGGATTGCGGCGATGAGCGCCCCGATGCCGATCGGCAGGTTGACGAGGAAGATCCACCGCCACGACCCGCCGGTGATGTCGTTGCGGATGATCAGTCCGCCGGCGAGCGGCCCGGTGATCGTCGCGATGCCGATGACCGCGCCGACGAAGCCGAAGACTTTGGCGCGTTCCTGCGGGGGAAAGCTCACCTGGATGACGGAGAGGACCTGCGGGTACATCAGGGCCGCCATCGTTCCCTGGAGGACGCGCGAGAGGTCGAGCATGATCGCGCTCTGGGCGAGGCCGCAGAGCGCGGATGCGATGACGAAGCCGGACATGCCGATGAGGAACAGCTTCTTCCTGCCAAAGATGTCACCAAGTCGGCCGCCGGTGATGAGCATCACCGCGTACGCGAGGCCGTAGCCCGCGACGACGAACTGGATGTCGGCGTTGTTCGCGTTGAGGTTGCTGCGGATCGCCGGGACCGCGACGTTCACGATGGACACGTCGAGCAGCACCATGAACAGCGCCGTCATGACGGCCCCGAGCGCAAGCCAGCGGCGCGGGTCGAGCCCGTCGCCGTGCGGAGCAGGCACAGGCGTGGCGCCCGCGCCAGGCGGAGGTGCGATCTCGGTTGTCTCAGTCATCTCGTTGCGTGGTCTCCGGCGGTCTTCGGGTCGGGGCGATCATCTTGCCAGAGTCCCGTTGGAACTGCGCTGGTGTCGTGATCATCTGCCGGCAAGCGGGCCGTTGAGCGCGGTGTGCACGATGCCCACCGCGAGGACGGCGAACATCGTCCCCACGTGGTTGCGGCGAATCCGCCGGCGCGCGTCGCGCTTGGCACCGGACAGGCCGCTCCCCGCGAACGCGGTGAGCACCAGGAGGCCCACCGCGGCGGCGCCCGCCCAGATCCCGATCTCCTCGCCGACCGGTAGGGCGGCCCTGCCCACCGACGAGAGGCAGTGTCCGATGCCCGCGAGCGTCGCAACGATGCCGAGCCAGTTGTGCGCCCGGAACCATGCCATCGAGAAGCTGAGCCCGTTGGCCAGCCGCCACCGGTTCACGAGTGAGGCGACGATCGCGATGCCGAAGAGCGCAGCCGCGATCCACCCGGTGACGCTGTCGACCTGGCTCATCCGCCACCACCGCGGTGACTCCAGGGCGTGGCTTTATGCTCGGCGATCATGGAAATGCAGTATCGACGCCTCGGGCACTCAGGGCTCCAGGTCAGCGTTCTCTCGTTCGGATCGTGGGTCAGCTTCGGGCCCCAGCTCGCCGGCGCCAACGCGCGCGACTGCCTCGCGGCCGCGTACGACGCGGGCGTCAACTTCTTCGACAACGCCGAGGTCTACTCCGGCGGCAAGTCGGAGACCATCATGGGCGCGGCGATCGCCGAGCTCGGCTGGCCGCGCCACACCTACGTCATCTCGAGCAAGTTCTTCTGGGGCATCGAGGACTCGGTCAACACCAAGAACACGCTCAACCGCAAGTACCTGCTCCATGCGGTCGAGGGGTCGCTGCGCCGTCTCGGTCTCGACTTCCTCGACCTCATCTACTGCCACCGTTCGGACCCCGAGACCCCGATCGAGGAGACGGTCCGCGCGATGCACGACATCATCACGTCGGGCAAGGCGCTGTACTGGGGCACATCGGAGTGGAGCGCAGCGGACATCCAGGAGGCCTGGGACATCGCCGAGCGCCACCACCTCCACAAGCCGTTGATGGAGCAGCCCCAGTACAACCTCTTCACCCGCGACAAGGTGGAGCAGGAGTTCGCTCCGCTGTACGACAGGATCGGTCTCGGTCTCACCACGTGGAGCCCGCTGGCCTCCGGTCTGCTCACCGGTAAGTACCGGGACGGCGTCCCGGATGGCAGTCGCGCGGCGCTCCCGGGCTACGGCTGGCTCAAGTCCATGGTCACCGACCCGGACTCGAACCGCCGGGTTGGTCAGCTCCAGGCGATCGCGAAGGAGCTCGACGTCAGCCTCGCGCAACTGTCGATCGCGTGGTGCGCTGCAAACCCCCATGTCTCGACGGTGATCACCGGGGCAAGCCGCGTCGAGCAGGTGCACGAGAACCTCGGCGCGCTGCCGGCGATCGAGCGGCTCACCCCGGAGATCCTGGCCCGGATCAACGCGATCTTCTGAGCCGTCGGGCCGGCGCGACGCGGCAGATCGTCCGCATCGTCATCCGCCTACGCGGTGTGGTCGAGCACCCGGAGCCAGGCACGCGGGTCCTGGGGCGTGCCGTCCGACCAGCGGCCCCCGGCGACGCGGGTGGCGTGCGAGGCGTTGAGCATGTGCTGGATGTCCTCGGCGGGAACCGGCTTCGAGAAGTAGAAGCCCTGCGCGAATCGGCAACCGAGGCTCTGCAACCGCTCGCTCTGCTCGGCGGTCTCGACGCCCTCGGCGATGAGCCCGAGCCCGAGCGTCTTTCCCATGCGGATGATCGCCTGCGCGAACGCTGTGCGCCGAGGGTCCTCGGCGATGTGGTCGACGAACACCTTGTCGATCTTCAGGATGTCCAGCGGCAGGTCCTGCAGCGACGCGAGGGACGAGTATCCGGTGCCGAAGTCGTCCATGGAGATGCGCACGCCGAGCGCCTTGAGCTCGTGCAAGCGCGCACGGGCGCTCTCCGGGTCCTCCACCATGAAGCTCTCGGTGATCTCCAGCGTGAGGTGCGACGGCGGCAGACCGGCGCGGGTGAGGATGCGTCCGACCTCGCTGACGAAACTCGGATCGCGCAACTGCCGTGGTGAGACGTTGACGCTCAGCGTGAACGACGCCTCGTCGATGGACGCGACCTGCCACGCCACCCACTGGCGGCACGCCTCCTCGAGCACGTGGAGCCCGAGCTCGCGAATCATCCCCGTCTCCTCGGCGATGCCGATGAACTCCGACGGGACCACCATGCCCCAGCGGGGATGCTTCCAGCGAACCAGGGCCTCGACGCCGACGGGCGTGCTCGTCGCGAGGTCCACGATCGGCTGGTACAGAACGATGAGCTCGTGACGGCTGATGGCCGTCTCGAGGCCGCTGCGCACCTCGAGACGACGCGCGACCACGTCCTGCATTCCCGGCTCGAAGACCTCGAACGTGTCCTTGCCCTTCACCTTCGCCCGGTACATCGCCACGTCGGCCTGACCGACGAGATCCTCGGCGGTGATGTCGCGCGATGCGGTGACCGCGACGCCGATCGACGCGCTCATCGTGACCTCGCGGCCCGCGACGACGAAGCGCGGCTTGAACGCCGCGACGAGCCGCTCGGCAACGCGGATGGTGTCCTCGGGATCGGCGGTCTCCTCGAGGAGGATCGCGAATTCGTCGCCGCCGAAACGAGCCGGCGTGTCGGAGGCGCGCAACACGTCCTTCAGGCGATCGGCGACCTGCATCAACAGCTCATCGCCGGCGACGTGCCCGAGGCTGTCGTTGATCTCCTTGAAATCGTCGAGGTCGAGGAACATGACCGCAAGCGACTCGTTGTCGCGCTCGCGCCGTGTGAGCGCGTGCTCCAGACGGTCCATAAAAAGGGCTCGGTTGGCGAGGTCGGTGACCGTGTCGTGGAACGCCTGCACGCGCAGGCGGTGCCCGAGTCGCGTGTTCTGCACCGCAACGCTCGTCTGCGCGGCGAAGGCATCGAAGAGGCGCAGGTCGTCGCTATCGAACATCTCGACATCGCTGAGACGGTTGGCGACGACGAGCGAACCGAGCAGCATGCCCTCGCCCTGCAGGAGCGTACCCATCGCGTCTCTGAAGCCGTGCCCGTGCAGCCACTCGCGAATTTCGCGGTCGTTCGTCGCCTCGACGGCGATCAGTCCCCGCTTGGTTTCGTCCAGAAATGGCACGAAGTGTTCGAGCGCGGCGGGCCGCAACGGGTGGTCGATGTTCTCGTGGCGACGGCCGCTCGCGCTGATGACGCGCAGCGAGCCGCTCCCTGTCGCCGTCGGGAGGAGCGTGACTGTGGCGATGTCGGCGCGGAAGACCTTGCAGAGCTGGTCGAGCAGCTCCGGGATCGCGGCACCGTCCGAGCTCGCGCGCTGGAGCATGTCGCTCGACTCGTAGAGGAACTGCAGGCGCTGATGCTTCTGATGCTCGCGTGTGTACAGCACGTACGCCGCCCCGATGGCGGCGAGCGGCGTGAAGAGGAGCAGGAGCATCGCCGGCTGGCGCTCGAGCATCGCGACGACGACGAGGCCGAGGCTGCAGTTCGCGAAACCGCCGATGAGCGCGAAGGCGACTGACTGAATCCACGCGCGGGAGGACTGGCGGCCCACCGCGATGGAGATCACCGAGGCACTGAGCGCGAAGCCGAGCAGTGAAGCCACGGACATGAAGAGGAGCACCCAGAGCCAGACGTCCGGGTGCGTCGGGATGGGAGCGGCGCCTGCGACGCGATGCACGAGAACCGTGATCACCTCCGCCTCGAGCGCGACGCTGGCCAGGTTGAAGACGAGCTTCTTGGGGTCCTGACGGCGAATCAGGCCGAGCGCGATTGCCGTGCCGAGCACCCGCGCCAACACCAGCTGATCCGGCGCAAGCGCGAAGAGCCCGATCACGAGCGGGATCTCGCCCAGCGAGTACGACTGCGCCTCCTGCCGGAAGTGGATGAAGACCCGTCCCCACTCGGTCGCCGTGAACGCGACGACGAGCGCCGCGAGGACGATGACCGGCGCCACCGTGAGCTCCCCGGCCTGCACCAGTGGGGCGACGGCGAGGATATAGACGGCACCCGCGGACGCGACAAGGAGGGCGTTGAACGCCCAGATCGCCGTGAGGCGGCTGCGCTCGCGTTCCTCTGGCTGCGCCACCGGTCCGGCCCGCGGATCGTCGACGTGTGACTCGGTGGTCACTACAGACCGGGTGACGCCATACGGTTCCTGTACATCTCGAGTGTCTCCGCGATGGCCCTGCGCCGGCCCCCGGCGGACCCCCCTCAGGGGCTGCCAGAGTTATATCGCGACGCTCCAAACGCGTCATCACGCTCCGGAATCGCTGATGTGACGGCCGATGCGATAGTCGGCGCCTCCTAATGGAGACCGTGTTCCGCCAGCAGGTCCCTGATCTCGGTGTGATGCTCACCCCACCCCTCCCACACCGAGCGCGCCCATCGCTCGACGGCGGACCTGTGGCCCTCCCCGCCCTCGGCTGCGAGGACATCGATGACCGTGACGGAGCCGTGCCGATCGCCGGAGATCAGATCGGGATACCCGCCCGGGCGATGGGTCCACTCTCCGAGCAGCGTGGTGGTCCGGCCTGGCGCCAAGCCGAGCTCGAAGGTGGCGCAGAGGCTCATCAGGTGCACCGCCACCGACTGGCGGTTGCGGGGGTCCGGGTTGGTCGCGTGCTGGCTCGCGTAGGCGTCGGTCCGGAGCTGGATCGTCTCCCGGTCGATGCTCCAGTCGCGGCTCCGGGCCAGGAGCGTCCCGTATGCCTCCCAGCACCCGGGCGCCGAGGTCATGTAGTCGTGGGTCGGTCCGGCGACGTCAGCCACCTCGGCACCGCAGCCGGCGCAGACGACGGAGCTCAGTCGGGCCAGAGGGCGAGGCCGAGGGTCAGGGGGGCCGTGTGCGACGTCCCGTCCGGGTCGATCCAAGTCAGGCTCACCGTCTGCCCGCTGTTGAATCCCTCCATCGCCTTGTGGAGGTCGTTGGACGACGTGATGGTGATGTCGTTGATCTTCACGATCCGGTCGTTGGCAACCATGCCGAGGTTTGCCGCCGGTGTCCCGGGGATGACGGTGGCGACGTAGGCGCCGGGCGCGGTCTGCGTGGCAGTCGCAGCGCCAACCTGGATCCCGAGCTCCGCGGCGTTGCCGATGTGGATGTTCGGTCCACTGCCGGCGCGGATCTCGCCGATGATCTGCATTGCCTTGTTGATCGGGATCGCGAAGCCCGTGGTTGCTCCGGTCTCCTGGTTCGGGTTGCCGGACGTGGAGCCGGCGGTCGTCATGCCGATGACCTGACCGGCGGCGTTGATCTCCGGACCGCCTGAGTCGCCCGGTTCGATGTCCGCCTGCACCTGGAGCATCCCGGTGAGGCTCTCGGTGTCGCCGCTCTCGTCACTGGCGGTGATCTGCTGATCGAGCTGGGAGACGATGCCGGTCACGACTGCGGGCGTGCCGCCCTTGCCGAGCGCGTTGCCGATGACGGTGAGCGAGTCACCGACGGTGACCTTGTCCGAGTCGCCGATCGGGACGGTGGCGAGGCCCGACGCGCCGAGCAGCTGGACGAGCGCCACGTCGTCGGACGCGTCGTAGCCGATCACCTTGACCTTGTAGGTGGTGCCGGTCCCGTCGATCTGCGCAGTGATGTTCACGGTGTTGTCGATGACGTGATTGTTCGTGAGAACCAGCCCTGAGGACGTGATGATCATCCCGGTGCCGGCCACCTCGCCGTTGTGGGCCGCCGTCAGTGCGTTGATGTCAACAGTGGCAGCATCAATGGCGGCGACCGCCGCGCTCGAAGCCGTGCCGCCGCTGCTGGGGGCGGTTCCGCCCGTGGGGTTGTCGCCGGTGCTGTTCGGCGCTTCGCCCGTCTGGTTGCCCGCGGGTAGTGATGCCGTGGTCGGGGTGCGTGTGAGTGTGGCGCTCGTGATCGCCCAGGCGGTCCCACCGCCGGCGCCGACGCAGACGATCGCGAGACCGGCGATGAGCGTGCGCTGCATGAAGCGGGAGCGGCTGCGCGTAGGAGCTGCCGGCGGCCAGGCGGGCGGCCCCCAGTTGGGATCCGACGCCCAGTGGCCGTACGCTGCCCCGGCGGGTTCCGCGGGGGGCGGCGGCGGGTCGAAGGGGAGGTGTTCCTGCATGTCGCTGCTCATGATCCGGCTCCGAGGTTTTCGGTTTGGTGACACTCTGCAGCATGAGCCCGATTGCTCAGCGTGGCCTGAGCCATGTCTGTGACATTGCTGAGACCTCGAGGCAGGGGCCTGCACCTGCATCCACTACTCGGAAATCCCCGTCAAATCCTCCTTCACGCGTGGGAGCGGCGCGAACACGTAATAGATCCCCGTGAGCCCCGTGATAGCAAGCGCGATCGGTGCGCTGATGAAGGCCACCACAAAGACGATCACGTATACGACCTCACCGATCGAGGTTCGGATGCGTGCCTGGCGGCGCTGACTTCGAGGCACCTGGACCGTGCTGCGCCCCTCACCGAGCGACCACTCGAAGATGGCGCCGAAGCTGAGCGCCATCCCCTCGAGAACGACCGCATACAGCGCCATCGCTGTGTGCGAGTCCGTGCTGTCGCTCGTGAGATATGCCGCAACCGTCGCCGTGGTAAAGGGAATCAGCACGACGAAGAGCAGGAGCACAAGGTTGAGAAACAGCAGGGTCCGATCGACGTAGGCGATCAGGTTGAAGCGGGCGTGGTGGTTGACCCAGATGATCCCGATGAGGAAAAAGCTCACCGTGTACGCCGCGAACTCCGGCCATCGGTCCCCGACCAGCGACAGCAGTGAGCCGTGACCCGGTCCGGGAACCGAAAGATCGAGTGCGAGCAGGGTGATTGCGACCGCGATCACCCCGTCGCTGAAGGCCTCGAGACGGTTCTTGCTCACGTCCTGCCCACCGCTGATTCCATCGCGCCGATGAGCGTACATGCAGATGTGCCGAGCAGCCATGAGGGCGGGATTGGTTCGCACGCGGCGGCCACGGGGTACCATCTGACGGCCCCGCCCTTTCCGGCAGGGGCCGTCCTTGAACTCGTCGTTCCACTCAACGTCTCAGCAGAGGTCGAGGTTTGCCTCGTTCGCGTGATCTCATGGGTCGGCGCCCTGTACGGCGCCGGCGGGCATCGCTCAGGACCGGCCGCCGGCGTGCGGCCCGAGGCATGCTCGTCGTGGCCGGCTTCGCCGTCTCGATCCTCACGGGCGTGGTGTTGTACTTCCTCCCGGCGATCCAGGTCGCGGTGCGCGACACCGGGCAGGCCAACACCTCGCTCGGCGGCAATCCGCAGCTGCGCCCGGTGTCGGCGAGCGAGAGCCTGTCGTCCACGTCGCCATTCACGTTGCTCCTGCTCGGCTCTGACAGCGACTCGAAGTTCAAGGGCGACTACCTCACGCAGTCGATGATCCTGACGCGGGTCGACCCGGTCACCAAGCATGTGACGATGCTCTCGATTCCTCGCGACCTCTGGGTCCGTCTCTGCAACGGCCACAACGGCAAGATCGACCAGGCGTTCCTGCACGGAGGCGCGCAGTGCGCGATCCAGACCGTCGAGAAGGACCTCAACGTCCACGTCGACTACTACGCGTGGATCGGACTGCAGGGCCTTGTCTCGGTGCTCAACCAGGTGGGTGGCGTCAACGTGATCGCCAACAACCCGGTGATGGACGACTACTACCCGGCGGATCTCTCCGGTGGGAGTCCCTTTGACTACCAACGGATTCTCGTCCTTCCCGGGGCGCAGCACATGGACGGCACGCTGGCACTCGAATACGTGCGCGCACGGCACGACGATGCGTACGGGGACTTCGCGCGATCGCAGCGCCAGCAGCAGATCCTCATCGCTTTGCGAGCCAAGACGAAGACGCTGACGCTCGCTGATATCCCGAATCTCGCGGCGTCGCTCGGATCCGACTTCCAGACGAACATGAGCATCAGTCAGGTGAGCGGGCTCCTGCCGATCGCGGGCTCGGTGCCGCTCGCATCGATCACGCAGGTCGTCCTGCTGCCTCCGTACACGAGCACCGAAACCGTGGACTCGCAGGACGCGCTCCGGCCGAACTGGGCGCTGATCCGGCCCGAGGTCGCCAAGTACTTCCCGGCGAACTGACGTGAAGCGAGCACTCATCCTGATCGGATTCATGGCGTTCAGCGGTTTTGCCGCCAATCGCGCGCTCGCTGCCTTCCAGACCCATGGCACCTCGGCGAGCCTTGTGAACACGACGAGCCCGCAGATCCGCCTGTCGGGGACCATCTTCGTCAGCCAGGATGGCGCCATCTACGCGATCAGCGGATCGAGTGTGCGCCGCCTGCCTCTGCCCGCCGGCGGTGACTGGATCCAGCCGCGCGTGCTGCCGGACGGCAGCGTGCTCGTGATCCGCCGCTTCGACGAGTACTCCGACCTGTATCACGTCAGCGCCGCAGGCAGAGTCCTCAGCCGGATGACCGACAACGACCAGTCCTCGAGCAACAAGACCCTTCAACTCGACCACTGGGTGATCTATCCCGCGGTGGGTCCCGACGGCACGAGCGTCTACTTCGCAACCGACGCGCCGAAGCCCGCGCCGAAGCAGAGCTACGAGGTGGATTTCTCACTCTGGTCGGCGCCGTTGAGCGGCCAGGTGGCGATCGGGGACCAGGGCGTCACCGGCGGGACGCGCTGGTCGGTCCCGGACGCGTACACCGGCGGCGATATCGAGCCGGTGCCGCTCCCGGACGGCAGCCTGCTCTACAGCAGCTACGCCAACACAGGCAAGGGCACGGTGGCCACCGTCCTCGGCGTGCAGACAGGCCCGCGCAGTCCGATGGTGTCGCTGACGACGCCCGCGCAGGACTGCGGCGCGCCTGCGGTTGCAGCCGATGGTGTCACGGTCGCGATGGTGTGCGACCTCGGTCAGACGGCGAACCTCGAGGTCGCGACTCTGAACGGCACCACGCTCAGTGCGCCGCGCGTGATCGTCGCGAACTGCCTCTGCAACGCACCGTCGTGGTCGCCGAGCGGGGACAACCTGCTGTACATGAACGCGTCCAACCCGGACGGGAATTTCGGGCTCTGGTACATCGCCAACGCGGTCAGTCCGCACCCCGGAGCCGCCAAGCGTGTCACCGATGCCAGCGTCGATCTCGACGCCACGTCGGCAGCGGCCTGGATGAGCCACTGACGCTGCGTCTCTAGCTCGAAGCCTGCGTCAGGTCGTAAACGGTCACTCCGTCGACTCGTGTGGAGGTGAAGTGCTGCTCCACCCAGCGCGCGATCTGGGTTGATGTCCCCGAGCCACCGCCGAAGCCGCCGCTGCCGATGAAGTAGTGGACGCGGCCCTGCGCGACGTACTGCTCGAACTGTGCGAGCGTCGGCGTGGGATCGGTGCCGTTGAATCCGCCGATCGCCATCACCGGGTCATCGGTCGCGAGCTGGTATCCCGCAGCCGAGTTAGCGTCGATAGTGGCTGCAACCCACGAGTAGCTGGACGCGTCGGTCTTGAGGAGCTTCACAAGGTCGGACCCGGGCGCGCTCGCGTTGAGGAAGTTGCCTCCGGTGCCGCCGCCGAAGCCGCCGCCACCGAAGCCGCCGCCACCGAAGCCGCCGCCTGGGAAGCCACCGCCACCGCCGGGGAAGCCACCTCCCGCGAAGCCGGGCGGAGGCCCGAAACCGCCGCGACCAAACCCGCCGCCGCCAAAACCGCGAGGCCCGGCGTTGAGTGACGCCGTCAAGGTCGGGCCGGCGGACGGGATCGCGCCGCTGTGCGGCGTGAGCATTGTGTTGATCGTGTACGAGGCCGGACCGGCGAAGGCCGCGGCGAGCGCGACCACGATGACAACCGTCGTCAGGGCGCGATGCACAAGCGAGAGAGCCACCAGGGCGATCGCCGCCATGATCGCGAGCGCTGCAACGACGGCTGCAAGTCCCGGCAGGAAGGTTGCGCTGCGTCCGAGCAGCACGGCGGACCACACGCCGGTTGCGCCCACGGCACCGGCAAGGAAAAGACGTGCCCAGAGATGCGCGCGGTGCTGCCAGAGCAGGATGCTGCCGATGCCGACGAGCGCTCCGATCCCGGGCGCCAGGGCAACGGTGTAGTACGGATGGATGATGCCCGCGGCGAAGCTGAACACGAGCGCTGTCACCCCAAGGGAGCCGCCCCACAACAGGAGCGCGGCTCGCGTGCGGTCTGTCCTCGCGGCGCGTGCAGTCAGGATCAACCCGCCGACGAGCAGGATCAGCGCAGCCGGCAGCAGCCAGGAGATCTGGCCGCCGAAGTTGACGTTGAAGAGCCGGTCCCAGCCAGTCGGTCCCCACATGGATCCGGCGGTGCCGGAGCCGCCGACACTCCCGGTCTCGTTCCCCGTGAGGCGTCCGAATCCGTTGTAGCCGAAGATCAGGTTGAGGATGCTGTTGTCCTGCGAGCCGCCGATATACGGGCGGTCGGCGGCCGGTGTCAGCTGGACGATCGCGACCCACCATCCCGCTGCAGCGATCATCGTCGCGGCGGAGATCACGAGCTGGGTGAGCCGCTTGCGGATCGACACCGGGGCGACCAGGAGGTACACGAGCGCGAAGGCGGGGACGACCAGGAATGCCTGCAGCATCTTCGTGAGGAACGCGAACCCGACGAGCGTCGCCGCGAGCACGAGCCACTTGGTCTTGCCGGCCTCGATGGCGCGAACGACGGCGTACGTCGCTGCTGTCAACAGCAGGACGAGCAGCGCGTCGGGGTTGTCGAACCGGAACATGAGTGCCGCCACGGGCGTGAGCGCAACCACGCCGCCGGCGATGAGACCTGCGGCGGCCGGGAACCAGCGCCGAACGGCGAGGTAGGTGAAGCCGACGGTCGCGACGCCTTCCAGTGCTTGCGGCGCGAGGATGCTCCAGGCGTTGACGCCGAAGATCCTTGCCGAGATGTCCATGACCCAGAGCGCGGCGGGTGACTTGTCGACGGTGATGAAGTTCGAGGCGTCAAACGATCCGAAGAAGAACGCTTTCCAGCTCGTCGAGCCCGCCTGGACCGCAGCTGAGTAGAAGGCGTTCGCCCAGCCCGATGCGCTGAGGTCCCAGAGGTAGAGGAGCGCAGCGATCCCGAGCAGCGCTATCAGCGAAGGACGTACCCACGCGGCATCGGTCGGACGCCCACGAACCAGCTGCCGCACCCACCGGAACGGCGCGGCATCAACGCCGCGACGCGAAGCGACCTCAGGCGCGGGCCATGCCGGCGGCAGGGGAGGCGGCGGCGGATCGTTGAAGAACGGTCGGGATGCCATGGGCCTCAGTCTGCCGCCGCCCGCTCACGGCGATCTGAGCGGATGCTCAGAGTTCGCTGTGAGGCAGGGGCTGCGTGACGTTATGGCAGCAGGTGGTCCGGACTGCCGTCGAAGCCGACCTCGACGGCGAACGTGTCACCAGCGACTGCGGCCGCGCTCACGTCGTAGACCAGGTTCCAGTAGCAATTCGGCGGCGTGGCCGTGCAGGTGATGCCCCCAGGGCCGGTGAACGATGCGGGGATCTGGATCTGCATCTGCACCCACTGGCCCTGGTAGATGGCGCCACCACCCGAACCTGCAGTCTGGAAGCAACCGGTGCAGGACCCGCCGCCGCTGCCCGGCCAGGTGCCCAGCGACGTGACCGTGCCGCCGGTGCTGGGCGGGTTTGCGCCGGCCAGGGACGCGCCGAGGTCGATCACCGAGTTGGCGGTTGCCCACGTCACGCCGTCAGGCTCCTGCAGGCCGACATACGCCGGACCGCCTCCAACGTCACCGATGTCGAAGAGGTCGACGTTGATCGTCTGGCCTGCATACGCCGTCGGATCGACGCTGAAGAGCGGGATCTTGAACTGTGGCGTGCTCGCACCGTCAACCGGTGTGAACACCGTCATGTCGTCCATCGCGGACATGGAGCAGTTCGTGCAGTTCGTGGAACCGGGGACTGTTCCTTGTACGGGCGTCGGAGTGCCGGCGTCCGTGACGAGGCGCACCGCGTAGCCCTTGTGCGCCTCGGAGTAGGTGTTGGTTCCGGTGACGGGATTGCTGCAGGGTCCGGAGGTCGCGGGGCAGGACGGCACGCCGTTCCACGCAAGGGTGTCGACCTCGAGGCGGAAGTACTCGGTGGCACCACTGTTGTTGACGAGATATCCGGATCCGCTCAGGGGCGTCTGGTCCTTGAACAGATCCTTGTCATACGGGTTCGTCGGGTTGTACCTGATCGCCGAGACCCACTGGTGATACGTCGCCGGAACGGAGTCCTGCGCGTTCGTCACGGGAGTCTGCGTCGAGCTGCAGCTCGCCCCTGCCGCGGTGTTTCCGCAGTAGTAGAACCAGCCGGACGCCGTGTGCAGACCCGTTGCGTTGTACGGATAGAACACTTCCTGGCTCACCTTGACATCGCCGGTGCGCGACGAGAGCGTGGACACCTGATAGAGCGTGTACTCCATCGCGGAGTACGCGGTATTCGGGGCCCCTGTGCCGGCGAAGCTCGAGTCGTTCTCGTGGTAGCAGTAGACGGCGGTCTGGCTCCCGTCGCAGGTGTCAGGCGCGAATGCCGGATTGAAGACCTGTGGGTCGGCTGACTGGCCGTTGGGAATCGTGATGAGGTAGTTCGACCCTCCCGCGTAGTTGAGGGTCGCGTCCGCGGGAGGCGCGGTGCCGGCCTCGGTGCTGATGGCGTGATAGTCAGGCGCCGACGCTGCGCTGCAGTTGTCGCTGCCGCTCGGCCCGCATCCGTTGTTCGTCTGCGCAGGCGATGGGGTGAACGGGTCACCTTCGGAGCGTGGGTTGCCCCATCCCTCCTCGCGCTCGAAGTAGTAGTTGTTGCCCCCGCTGCCGAGGCCGGATGACGTGCTGCCGCAGTAGTTGGGCAAACCGGTGCAGTTCGAATCGGAGAGCGCCGACCCCTGCTGTCCACCCGGCTGACCGAGCGAGATCGGCGGGAGGTATTGAGCGGTCTCGGAGCGCACGACGGTATGCGAGCCGAAACCGACGAGGCGCAGGAAGATCGTCCCAACCGTTGCGGAGATGGTGACCTTCAACTCGTTGGTCGTCGGCTCTGACGTCACAACGCACGGTGACGGATTGCCGACGCATGCGTTTCCGGAGCCGGCATTCGGGAAGCCGTCACGTGCGGCTTCGACGAGCGCGGCGTTCTGCGCGTCGGGAATATCACCGGGGAGGTACGCCACGCCGGCAAGGGCCGCTGCTGCCGCCGCGCGCTCGATCTTGTTGCTCGTGAGATAGCTCGTACCGGCGTCGATGGAGAGTCCGGCCACGACGAAGAGGAGGACCGAGACGAGGGCGAAGATCGCCATTGCCTGACCCTTGGCGGATCGCCGGCTGGGCCTATTCGGTGCTGCGCTCATGGTCTCCTTCCTCACGATGTCGGCACCAGCCGCATGACGGTGTACTGCGAGTCGGTCTGCGTAAAGAACGAAATCGTCGGCGACGTGTACTTGAAGACGAGGCGCACGCCGAGCTCCGCTTCACTCGGGTGTGTCTGCGTTCGCAGCGCGAGCGTGTACGAGCACGTCGAACACGGGTACGTCGCCACGTAGTTCGTCACCGAGTAGATGTCGACGGGCTCACCAAGCGTGTACGCGCCGTTGTTCGGTGGACATGTGCCGCTGACAAACGGTGTCGTGCCGATGCAACCGTTCGGCTGATAGATGTCGATCTCAGTGACCTGGGCGTTCGTCAGCTGTGGTTTGACGATGGGCAGCACCTGATCGATGATGTTGCGGTCGACCTGCGCCTGGGTCAGCCCCAGACTTGCGCCGTTGCCAAGCTCAGCGGCGAGACGGGCGCCGGCGCGCGTCGCCTGCGCAGCCGCGTCGTTGTCGTCGATCAGGTTCGCGGCCGTCCATGCCCCGAGAAAGATGAGCATCAGGACCGGGAGCAGCATCGCCATCTCGACCATCGCCTGTCCCTTGCGGGTGTCGCGCAGGCGGCGGCGGGTCACTGTTGCGGCTCCAGACGGAACAGGTTGACCGTCGTGCTGTTGAAGGTCGTTGAACCGATCAGCAAGGAATACGAGAACTTGATGACCAACTTCGCGTAGTCCGGCTGGGGGCCCACGTTGCGAACCGCGGGATTCCAGTTGAGCGCTCCCTGGAGCACGCCGCTTGCGTTGTAGACGTTCTCGCAGAGGGTGCTGCCGCCGCCGCACGTCGTCGCGTCACTGAAGACACCTGCGGAGACAGTCTCCTTGTAGACGTCGACCTCGGTGACCTTCACCAGCGGGGTGCTGTTGAGGCCGACGGCATCCATCCTGGAGAGCGCCACCGTGTCGGCGTTGTTCGGCGCCGGTACCGCGGGGTTCGAGTAGTTTCCCTCCGCCGCGATCGTCGCGACGCCGATATCGGCCGCATACTGCATGGCGTTGGCTCCGTAGAGGTAGAAGCCGGCATTCATGATCGCGAACAGCAGGAAGAAGAGCAGCCCGCCAACGATGGCGAACTCAACCAGGCCCTGCCCGCGGGACCCGCGTCTGTTCCTCCGGCGCTCACGCGTGAGAATGGTCGGTCCTCCAGAGATGTGACTCGGCGGTGTCCTCGACACTGCTCGTCCACCCGAATGCCAGTATCGAGGCGATCTCGGTCCGGGCTCGATTGCAACCTGTGAAGAGTTGGTTGCAAAGGGTGACGGAACGCCGATGCACCACCGGGCCGTCGCTTTTCTCCCATTGGTGGGCCGTCCAACCATCCCGGGTCTGACGAGGGTGTGACGATCCCGGACATTCGTTCGGGGACAAGGTGCTTGTGGAAGCTGCCCCACTAGTGCAATTAATGCGCGACAAATAATTCCGTTGACGCCGTCTGGAGGTTGTGGTGAGCGAGAGCGAGAGAACCATCGACACCCTGCTCGACGAGCGACGCACGTTCGCTCCGAGCGCCGAGTTCCGCGCCAAAGCGCGGGTCACAGACCAGAGCCTCCATGACGCAGCCGAGGCCGATCCCGAGGCCTTCTGGGCAGAGCAGGCGAAGAAGTACGTCAGCTGGTATCGCCCCTTCGACAAGGTCCTGGAATGGGACCTCCCGTTCGCCAAGTGGTTTCTCGGGGGCGAGCTCAACGTCTCCTACAACTGCCTGGACCGCCATGTCGAGGCGGGGCGGGGCGAGAAGGTCGCGTACCACTTCGAGGGCGAGGGAGGCGACACCCGCACCATCACGTACGCCGAGTTGCTCGCCGGCGTCTGCCGCTTCGCAAACGCCCTTCGCAAGCTCGGCGTCAAGCGCGGAGATCGGGTCGGCATCTACATGCCGATGATCCCTGAGCTCCCGATGGCGATGCTGGCCTGCGCCCGCATTGGTGCCGCGCACTCGGTGGTCTTCGGAGGGTTCAGCGCAGACGCGGTCCGCGACCGCATGAACGACGCCGCCGCGGTCGCGATCATCACCGCCGACGAGGGCTGGCGGCGCGGCAACCTGGTGCCGCTGAAGCGCAGCGTCGACGAGGCTTGCGAGGGCTCGCCGACCGTCAAGAACGTGGTCGTGGTTCGCCGCACCGGCAACGAGGTGCCGATGAAGGAAGGCCGCGACCACTGGTACCACGACCTCGTCGAAGGCGAATCCGACGTCTGCGAGCCGGAGCACATGGGCTCGGAGGACCTGCTCTTCACGCTGTACACGTCGGGCACAACCGCGAAACCCAAGGGCATCAAGCACACGACGGGCGGGTACCTGCTGTACGCGATGTTCACGCACGACCTCGTCTTCGACATTCAGCCGGACACCATCTACTGGTGCGCGGCCGATGTCGGCTGGGTCACCGGACATTCGTACATCGTCTACGGGCCGCTCGGCAACGGTGTGACCTCCGTGATGTACGAGGGCACGCCGGATTACCCGAACAAGGACCGCTGGTGGGCGATCATCGAGAAGTACAAGGTCACCGTCCTGTACTGCGCGCCGACGGCGATCCGCACCTTCATGAAGTGGGGCCCGGAGCACCCGCAGGCGCACGATCTGACGAGCCTGCGCATGCTGGGAACGGTCGGCGAGCCGATCAACCCCGAGGCGTGGATGTGGTACCGCAAGTACATCGGCGGTGACCGCACGCCGGTCGTGGACACGTGGTGGCAGACCGAGACCGGCGGGATCATGATCGCGCCGCTCCCCGGGGTCACCACCCTCAAGCCGGGCTCGGCGACCAAGCCGCTGCCGGGCATCGGAGCGTCGGTGGTCGATGAGAACGGCGTGCCGGTCGCGCTCGGCGGCGGCGGTTTCGTCACCCTGACCAGGCCGTGGCCGGGCATGCTGCGCGGCATCTGGGGGGACGACGAGCGGTACAAGGAAACCTACTGGAACAAATTCGGCAATCAGTACTTCGCAGGTGATGGCGCACGCATTGATGAGGAGGGCTACTTCTGGTTCATGGGCCGGGTTGACGACGTCATGAACGTCGCAGGCCATCGGATCTCCACCGCCGAGGTGGAGTCAGCGCTCGTCGATCATCCGGCTGTGGCCGAGGCGGCGGTTGTCGCCAAAGCTGACCCGGAGACCGGCCAGGCCATCTCGGCGTTCGTGACGCTGCGGGCCGGCTATGACGAGTCGACCGAGCTGATCGCCGAGCTGCGGAATCATGTCGGCAAGCTGATCGGCCCGATCGCGAGGCCGAAGTGGATCGCGTTCACCCCGGACCTTCCCAAGACCAGAAGCGGAAAGATCATGCGCCGCCTGCTCCGGGACATCGCCGAGAACCGAAAGCTCGGCGATACGACGACGCTTGCCGATGCGAGCATCGTTGCGGATCTCCAGCGCCGCGCCACGGAGGAGGAGAGCAAGGAACAGTAGATAGGTAGCGATGGGGGACAGTTCGACAACGAACACGCGCCCGGAGTGCGAATGACTCCGGACTCATTGGAGGGTTACCGACCTATGGCACAGGTATCAGGGGCGACTCAGGCTCCCGCACCCGCGGCGCCTGCTGTTTCGCTGTTCGCCAATCCGGCCCCGCTCGGGCTCGTCGGATTCGGGATGACGACACTCCTGTTGTCGTTCATCAACGCCGGGATCATCCCGGGGACGTCGACGCCAATCGTGCTGGCACTGGCGATTCCCTTCGGCGGCGGCTGCCAGGTCGTCGCGGGGCTGGTCGCATTCCGGAACGGCAACCACTTTGCCGCGACCGCGTTCACGAGCTACGGTGCGTTCTGGTTGAGCTTCGTGTTCATCAACACCCTCTTCGGTGCTGAGCTCCCGAAAGACCCGACCCCAATGCTCGGGCTGTACGCAATGGCGTGGGCTCTCTTCACGGCGTACATGACTGTGGCATCGCTTGCCGGATCCAAGGCCGTCACCGTGGTCTTCGTCCTGCTGACCCTGACCTTCGTCGGGCTCGGCATCGGCTTCTGGGGCCACGACGCTGCCGGTAAGGGTTTCACCCAGATCGGCGGGATCCTTGGCATCCTCACCGCGGCTGCCGCGATCTACACCTCGTTCGCCGACGTGTCGAACGCGGTCTTCAAGAGGACTGTGCTGCCCGTCTGAGGGCTTGCATTCGGGACTGGTGGCCCGCGGCCCTTCGGGGCCGCGCGGCTGCCTCCCGGGTTTCGCTGGTGAACCCGGCAGACATTCCGCACTCCTTAGTTCGGAATGGTGATCAGCCGGCCGGCTCCTGTGGCTTCGCATCCCGCGGCGGGCGGCGCATGAGGCCGTACCGGTTCTTGAACATTCCCCTTCGGAACCGCGAGGCGCCCCCGAAGCAGAGGACGGCAACGGCGACACCGACGATCGGGGCGGCCACGTTCACTGGCTTGGGCACGACGTCACCGACAACGATCGTGATACCAACCGTAATTGCGAGGAAGACGGCCGAGGCGAGCACGGATATCACTAGCAGAAGTACGACGAAGACCACAACCCGCGGCGGACTGAGCCGCTTGACGGGCAGTGGCCGGGACGTCGGGAACTCCGCATCGTCAAGCCCGGCGAAATCATCGGTGGTTGGCGGCCGATAGGTCATCGTCATCGTGGTCGTTTGGCGTCAACCATCGTAGCGTGTTGACGTTCACGCGTTCTGATAAAATGACGCGAGCGGTTCGTTCGAGTGGAGGTTCGAGCGAACCTGAATCAGCGGTTTCGCGCCGGGGGGGGGAGCGTCATGCGTGCACGGTTGACCGTACGGTCCGTGGGATCCTCGCGATGACAGCGAGTCTGAGCTTCAGCGACGAGGACACGCTCCATCTGCTCCTGACACTCAGCGTGCTGCTGGTCGCCGTCCATGCGATGGGCTTTCTCTTCGTGAAGCTGCGCCAGCCACGGGTCGCGGGAGAGATCGTCGCCGGACTGGCGCTGGGCCCGACCCTGCTCGGGTTCCTGCGGCCCGATCTGACCCATCAGCTCATCGCCGGGAACTCGTCGACAACGGCGGTGCTCGGAGCCCTCTATCAGCTCGGGCAGCTCCTCCTCATGTACTGCGCGGGTGCGACCCTGCAATCGCATCGCCGGCGTGGGGAGGGTCGGACCACGACGCTGATCGCGCTCATCGGCAACGTCGTTCCCTTTGCGGCAGGCGCCGCCTTCCTGCTCGTGCTCAACCCGAGTGGGTTGATCGGCGCGGCCGACAACCGCACCTCACTGTTGATCGTTTTCGCCTGCGGTATCGCAGTGACCAGTATCCCGGTCATCTCGCGCATCCTGTCCGACCTCGGGCTTATGAGGACGTCCTTTGCGCGCACGGTACTCACCGTTGCGCTCATCGACGACGTGATCCTCTACGTCCTGCTGAGCATTGCTGTCGGCCTCGTCGCAACCGATTCGAGCGACAGCTTCGCCCTGCCGAGCCTGCTGTCGATGCACCCGGGATCGGCTCTCTCTGATGCCTACTACGTGATCGCGTCGATCGCCATCTTCGGCGTACCGCTCGTATTCGGACGGTCGCTCGTCGAACGGATGGGAGCGATGCGCTTCAACTTCCTTGGACGGAGCAACGCGCTTGCCTTCCAAGTCGTGTTCATGATGGCGATGACCAGCCTCGCACTCTTCGTGGGCATCTCGCCGATCTTCGGTGCCTTCGTCTCGGGCATCCTCGCGGGCACGCTCACCGGGAATCAGCACCGCAAGAACAACGTCTCGATCGATGCCGCGCGGGCGCAGGCGAGCATTCAGAGTTTCTCCTTCGCCTTTTTCGTCCCGATCTACTTCGCGATCGTCGGTCTGAAACTCGACCTGATCCGGGAATTCAACATCCCATTCTTCGCGCTCTTCCTCGTATATGCGTGCGTTGTGAAAGCGTTGAGCATCTACGCCGGCGCTCGCCTGGCCGGAGAGAAGCGGGAGAGCGCGCTCAATCTGGCGATGGCGCTCAACGCCCGCGGCGGCCCGGCAATCGTCATGGCATCAGTCGCACTCGACGCCCGCATCATTTCCGAGTCGTTCTACGTCGATCTGGTTCTACTGGCGCTGGTCACTTCCATGATGGCTGGGGCATGGCTCGACCGGGTGATTCGCCGCGGGACCTTCTTCGCGGAGCTGCGCCCGAGTGCCAGCGGGTTACCCGACGACGGGCTGGTGAGCGCATAAGCCTCGTCGATTAGCGCGCTCGGACAGTGCACTTGCGGGATGGCGTGCGGCGCCTTCAGGCGATCTCCACGCACGGCTCGGGACTCGCAACCCCGGGTCCGGGAAGATCGTTGTTCATCGGCTGCTGGAGCGGCAGCGACCCCTCGCCGACCGCAATGACGAAGAAGCGCAGAATGACACGCTGGCCGCGATGTCGACGTAGCCGGTACCTGTGGCCGGCACTTGCGGCGATGTAAGACGTTTGTTACAATAACGGCGTTCGATCGAAACGGCGCGTTAGAAGCGTTCGCGACATCGACGGCTTAGGCGGGGTCGAAACGGCAGGGGGCGCTGGGAGGCGCCGGATTGGAGGGTTGGTCAATGCAGCAACACGGATGGGCGCGCAAAGTTCGCACCCTGGCATTAGGTGGTAGCGCCGTTCTCGGGGTGACGATCGCCGGCCTCGCGACGACGATGTCCGCCTCGGCGCACTACATCATCGGCACGACACCGCAACCCGCGGTCGGGGTGGTGAACACGACTGCGCTCGCGGATCAAGCGACTGTCTTCGCCGATAGTTCGCGGCACGTCGTCTTCTTCCTCTGGGGTCCGCAAACCTGCGGCGTCCAGGGCGCGACACCCGTCTTCACAGACAGCGAGCCGGTGACGACGCCGTCGTTGACCGACAGCACGGTCACGTCGGGCACGTTCGTGCCGCAGTCGACGGGCACCTTCGAGTGGACGGCGGAGATTGTGATCAACAACGGCGGAGCGATCGAATCGGGACCTACCGCCTGCGGCGATGAGCCCGTGACGGTCAACAAGATCCCGACAAGCATCGACACAACGCCGTCGCATGCCAGCGGGGCACCCATCGGCACGGCGCTGACCGATTCGGCGACCGTTCATGGATTCAACCCCACCGGAAACGTGCGGTTCTATCTCTTCGGCCCGGACAACACGACCTGCAATTTCAATCAGACTTCGCCCGAGCCGACCGGTTGGCTTTTCATGGCAGGACCGATTCCGCTCGTCAACGGATCGGCGAGCGTTCCCGCACCCGGGTATGTGACCACCGAGACCGGCGTGTACCAGTGGGTCGTCGACTACGGCGGCGACAACAACAACACCGAGGCGCGGAGTGGCTGCGGCAAGGAAGCTGTCACCATCGGCAAGAAGCCGACAAGCATCAATACGCAGCCGTCTGACGGCGGTCCCGTGGGTACGGCGCTCACCGACTCCGCAACCGTCATCGGCGACCATCCGTCCGGCAACATTCGCTTCTACCTCTTCGGCCCGGACAACGCGACCTGCAACTTCAATCAGGTCTCGGCCGGCGCCCCGCACGGTTGGATCTTCATGGCAGGACCCATCGCGCTCGTCAACGGCAAGGCCAGCGTTCCCGCACCCGGCTACACCACCACTGCGACCGGGTCGTACAAGTGGGTTGCCGACTACGGTGGTGACGTCAACAACACAGAGGCGCGGAGTGGATGCGACAAGGAAGTCGTCACCATCGGCAAGCACTCCGATGCTCTGACCTCGACTCCGTCTCCGGGTGGCAACACCGGAACCGTGATCTTCGACACCGTGAAGGTCTCGAACGGCATGGACCCCGGTGGCACCGTCACCTTCTCGCTGTACAGCCCCGCCGATCCGACGTGCAGCGCTGCGGCGATCTTCACCAGCACCGTCGCACTGCTTGCGAACGGAACCGCCAAGTCGGCGAGCTTCAGTGCCACGAACACGGCTGGAACATACGACTGGATCGCCACCTACAACGGCGATGTCAACAACGTGAGCTCCAACGACAAGTGCGGCGATGAGCCGGTGCACATCACGACCGTGAGCAGTGGCGTGCAGGGCATCACGACCCCGGGTACCGGTGTCGGGTTCCCCTCGGCGCCCGCGATCGGGCTGCTGCTTGGTGGGCTCGGGCTGAGTGGCCTCGCTGCGGCTGAACTTCGGAGGGAGCGCCGCCTGAGCTAGGCACTCGTTTACAGGAAGGGAGGCCGTCGGCGCTCGAGCTGATCCGGCTGACTCAGAGGGACCTCGTCGCACACTCCACCGAGTGATGCGGCGGGGTCCCTCGCCATTTCACGAGGCACTGCGGCCGGCCACACACAAGCGAATGTGGTGGTCGAGGATCGCTCAGACGGTCCGGGGCCCCCAGTCGCCGAGCTCGAATGTCTCGAGGACGGCAAGCGCTTCGGCCGTCTGCTCCGGAGTCATGCGCCGCGTGAACTGCGTTGCCTGCTGCTCACGCCGGCTCCCTGCGGTCGTTGCCGTGACGGCGTTCGGATGCACCTTGACCGTGCCGTGATGGACCGTGAACTTCGGGTCCTCCGACTCGATGAGGTACCGCTCCATGGCGGCTGACCACTTCAGGCCGATACGAGCCGTCAGCGCCTGGAACTTCTGTATCGGATCAACACAGAGGTCATCGTGCGACGCGACGATCCACGACGGATGACGGTCGGCTGCGTCCTTGAGCGCGCGGGTCAGCAGTCCCACGTTCCATGCCGCGATCCTGACCGGTGATGACGTGCCGTTGGGCGAACGCAGGCCCAGCGAGCTGACATATCGCTCCTGAACGAGCGGATGGGCGCCGATCGCGTGGTCGCTCCACATCCCAAGCACCAGCCAGCTCGACACGATGTTCAGCGGATTGCGGCGGAGGATGACGACCGCCGGCGTGTAGCGCTCCGCGATCCAGTCCAGTGAGAACATCGAGTTGACCGATTTCACGACAACGTTGCGCGGGCGCCGGCGTACGGTCCGCGTCCCCTCAGCAAGTCCGGCAACCAGGTAGTCGCGCATCAAGGGGGGTATGTGCACCAGGCGGCGGCCGGCGGCGCGTGCCGACTCGACCTTGTCCCATGGCCAGCCACCGGCAAATGCGAGATCCCAGATCAAGCGATACCAGTAACTCGACTCTCCCTCCTCGAGCACGGGGTACTCGCCGAGGCGCGTGGCGGCAACAGCGCCAAGAACATCGGAGTTGTGCCCATCGGGCTCGTACACGATGCGCGTGTCTGTGGCGTGTCCGAGAACGTTCGCCGCCCACGTGCTTCCGCAGCGTGCCGCTCCAGCAACCAACACTCTCATGGGCTGATGGGGTTGGCAGCCGGTGGTGACGCCGTCGGCGGCGCGGGCTGCTTCTTCACCTGCTTCGCCCGATGAGGCTTGGTTGCCGCGGCATCACACGTCTGATGATTCTTGGTAACGACACACGGCTTAGGCAGGACGAGCGGGGCCGCATTCAATGGCGCCGAGGTGTTCGTCGATGAGGTCAAGGTGGACGAGGGAGCAGCGACGGCGCCAGCCGCGAGAATAACCCCGACGAGTGCCGCGAGGATGAGCACAGCTGATCCGGCGGCGGCCTTTGCCGGGGAGCCCGAGACGTTGAGGAACTTGATCATCCCGTCACGACGCCTATTGTCGCCGTACGGCTTCGACCGGCTGCAGGAGCGAGGCACGCACCGCCGGATAGAGCCCCGCGCCAACGCCGATCACCAACGCCACCAGCCCGGCAATGAGTACCGCGATCCCCGTAACCACAGGTGTCGGGAGATCAGTCAGGACGTCGCCCATAAATGTCGCCCCTCCGAAACCAAGCGCAATGCCGGCGACGCCTCCAACCACAGCGAGCAGGAGCGCCTCGATGAGGAACTGTCCGAGGATATCCTCGCGGCTGGCGCCCACGGCCCGGCGCACACCGATCTCATACGCGCGTTCGCCAACGGTCGCGAGCATGAGGCTCATGATGCCGATCCCGCCGGTGAGCAGCGCGATCACTGCGACGACCCCAAGCATCCATTGCATGACGGTCGCCAGGCGCTCGGCGCTGGCAACGAGGTCCTGCTGCGTTTCCACCTGGAAGTCGGCCAGTGCCGGGTCGGTGATGCTGTGCGAATGAAGGAGCGTGTTGGTGACTTCAGTCGCCACGCTCGCGGTGGCACTCGGACTGGATGCCTGCACGAGGATCTGCTGGATCCTGGGCAACGTGCTGGGAAGCACGAAGTCCCACAGCGACGAAATCGGCATGATCACAAGGTCATCCTGGTTGTACACGCCGGAATACCCACGTGACGCGTATTCCCCGATGACCTTGAAGTCCTGCTGATTGATCAGAACGTTCTGGCCGATCGGGTTGACGTTCGGAAAGATCTCCTTCGCCACAGTCTGTCCGATAACGACGACCGGCTGCGCAGCGTTGACAGCCGAGGGGCCGAAGGACACGCCCTGGCTCACCGTGTAGCCACGGGCGATCCCGAACCCGGCGGTGGTGCCGATGACATCGGTCTGCCATGTATGCGCCAACGCGCTGACGTTGGTGCTGACGCCTGCAGTCGGAACGGCCTGGACGCCATCGGGGACATTCGCGACGTTGCCGAGAGCGGTCACGTCGTTCGGCGTCAGGCTCGACGCGGTGCCGATGCCACGCTGAACGCCTGACGACCCAGCGCCGGAAGGGTAAACGACCACCAGATTGGCGCCGAGGCCCTCGACGGCAGCCTTCGTGGTGCTGGAGACAGCATGCGCGACGGAGACGAGCATGATGACCGAGGCGACGCCCGCGACAATGCCGAGCACGTTGAGCGTCGCGCGCACCCAGTGTCGGGTCAGCCCTCGATATGCAACCAGGATCGCGTCGCGGAACTTCACTCGACGGCCGCCGGCAGCGCGGGTGCCGGCGATTGCACGTCTGCGCGCGCGACAGCCGTGACGCTCTCCACACTGCTGTGACCGATCTCGCTGATCGTTCCCGACTCGATGCGCACCACCCGCTGGGCGACCGCTGCGACGGACATGTTGTGGGTGACGACCACGATGGTGCGTGCCTGGTCGTGCAACTCACCGAGGAGTTGCATCACCTGCTCCGCACTCGCCGGGTCGATGCTGCCGGTCGGCTCGTCAGCGAGAATGAGGGCGGGGTCGTTGACAAGTGCGCGTGCGATCGCCACGCGTTGCTGCTCGCCGCCCGAGAGCAGGCTCGCCGGATGGTCGGCGCGATGCGCCATGCCGACACGCTCGAGCACCTTGGTTGTCATTGCCCGGCGCTGGCGAGTCACCCCCGCATACACGAGCGGCAGCTCAATGTTCTCGTAGACGGTCAGCTCGGGAACCAGGTTGAACATCTGGAAGACGAAGCCGATCGAGCGATTGCGAATCCGAGACAGCTTGGTGTCGGTGAGCGTGCTCGTGTCCTCACCGAGAAAGAGGAGATGGCCCGACGACGGCTGGTCGAGGCACCCGATCAGGTTGAGCAACGTCGACTTCCCCGAGCCCGACGGCCCGACGATGGCAACGAACTCACCACGCTGGATGACGAGATTCACGTCGCGGAGTGCGGTGACCGGGGCTGACGCACTCCCGTACGTCCTCCCGACTGATGCGAGTTCAATCATGACTGCGCGAGTGCTTCAGTGTGCCCGCGTCATCACGTCGGAGACGGCGCCGGTGTCGACGGCAACCCCGTCTGCCCGGACGGCGACAGGACGACCTGCTCGCCCGCCTGCAGTCCCGAAATGATCTGAGTCAGAGTGTTTCCGGTGAGACCTGTCGTCACCGTCGTTGCGTAGGCCTGGCCGCCTGACCACACGTCGACCTGTGTCGCGTTGTTTGCGCCAGTGAACAAGGCCGTCGAGGGAACTGCCAGCACGTTGGTCGCATTGGCGATCGTCACGCTCACCGATCCCGTCTGGCCGTTTCGCAGCCGCGGGTCGGATTGACTGAGCGTGATCTCCGCGTAGTACTCGGGCACGCCACCGACCTGGGTCGCGCTTGACTCGATCGTTGAGACGCTGGCTTTCAGCGACAACCCCGGTATGGCATCGACGCTGACGACGGCCGGCTGGCCGTGCTGTATCTCGACATCCTCCGTCTGACTGAACGGTGCCCAGAAATCGAAGCTCGTGCTGTCGCCGATGACGATGAACCCGTTGGCGATCGCGGAGCCACCGTTCGTCGCCGGATTGGCGAAGCCCGAGTTCCCGGCGCTGACCGTGTCGCCCGCGATACCGTTGATCGCCAGAACGGTTCCCGCCTCGGGCGAGCGGAGCACTGTGGCCGCCTCGTCCGCCTTGGCTTTGATGAGGCCGACTCTCGCCTGGGCCAGTTGCGCTTCCGCTTGGGCAACCTGCGCCTTGGACCCGCTTGCTTGCGCTTGGGCAATGGCGGCCTCGGCGGCGCTCACGGATGAATTGGCGGCATCCAACTCCGCCTGCTGGCTGCCGTCGTTGAGATTCGCGAGCGGCTGTCCGGCTGCGACCTTCTCGTTGACCGTCACACCGATGGTCGCAACCTGACCGGAGATCGTGAAGTTCACGTTCTCCAGATTTCCAGGCTGGAGCACGCCGGACGCGGTCGCCAGGACCGGGAAGCTCCGATCTTCCGCTGTCTGAAGCGCCGGCTTGGGCTTCACTTTCGTGAACTGCGCGATCACCATTGGTCCGAACGCGACAATCAGAAGGACGACGACCGCACCGGCGGCAATCAGGAGTCTACGGAGCAACGTCTGCCTTCTCATGTCTCAGTTACCTTCCCTCGTCCCGCCCAACCATTCAACCACGTGGGTACAAGGTGTTTTCGCATGCCACCCGAGGGTGACGACCCACACCCACCCGAACGCCCAGGGCCGCGCCGTGAACACATCGATCATACACCATCATTTAAAGAGCCAGACCCTGAGAGCGCGTTTTCCGAGCCTGCGTCCGAATGGTCAACGTGTGCCGCCACGAGGGCTAACACCCTCGTCGCGAGGGAGGGTTGGCAGATGAGCAGATCAGGCATATAGGGGTTGGCCTGGTTGTAGACGAGCGGCGACCCATCGATGCGCGAGCAATGCAATCCCGCGGCAGTCGCGACCGCCACCGGAGCCGCCGAGTCCCACTCGTACTGGCCGCCCGCGTGAAGATAGATGTCGGCGCCACCGGACACCACCGACATGGCCTTGGCTCCGGCCGAACCCATGTAGACGAGCTCGGCGCCGAGCGCCGATGCAATCTCGGTGACGATCGCCGGCGCACGGGTGCGGCTTGCGACCATTCGGAGGGGCTCGGACCTCGTCGTCTCAGCAAAGGAATCCGCGGTGGTGAAGACGCGTCCCTGTGCTGGGAGCGCCACCGAACCCGCAACCGGCCTGCCGTCGATGCAGAGCGCCACGTGTACTGCCCAGTCCTGGCGCGGCGGCTCGCCGAATTCGCGGGTTCCATCGAGCGGATCGACCACCCACACTCGCTGATGCCGAAGGCGCTCCTGGTCGTCCTTGCCCTCCTCGGACAGGATGGCGTCGTCGGGTCGGAGCGCAGCGAGACGGGCCATGATCAGCCTGTGGGAGCGAGCATCGCCTTCGTCGCGCAACCAGCGCTGATCAGCGGGATCGTGGCCGGCACTGCGCAGACCGACGAGCAGAAGGCCGGCTTCACCGGCGATCTGCCGAGAAACCTCGTGATCGTTCCAGGTCGACTCATCGGGCGTCGTTGTGTCTGCTACAGGCTGCACTCGTCTCCTTAATTCAGTCAGTAGGTGGGTCGCACAGGCTCGGTTGAGTTCTCGGGTCGTCTAGCATATGATCACGCTCCATACGCCCCGAAGGTTTCATGGCGTTGGCGGAAATGGGCACTGGAGGCACTCTCATGGGGCTACGGGCGGGCGGACTACTGCGTCGGGCTGGCGCCGTCTCGATTCTGGCTGCGGGCGCTACCCTCCTCACGATCGGCATGCTGCCGGTACAAGCTGCCGCGCGGCATCCCAAATCGGCGCCTACGGCTCCGGCGTGCGCCCACCAAGCCAATCTCAACAATCCGACCAACTCGACAAACAAGGTCCTGGACAGCTACTGGTTCGCGATCCAGCATGGAGGCCAGACGACCACAGCTTGCACGCTGTTCGGCAACGTTTCGTCGGGTGACATCGTCACAGCCCATTTCACACTCGATCCATCGATCACGCCCACCCCGGGTGTCGCCGGGCCCGAGATCACCCTGGTCAGCAATACGGCGTCGAGCAGCAGCTCGGAACAGACCCTCTTCGATTGCGCGAGCTTCAGCGTCGGGGCGGATCCTGACGCCGCGGGGGACCCCTGCCTCGCTGCGACGACGCAGGTCCTGACCGTGCATGTCCCGGATTGCGCATTCCAGGTCGATCTCGTCTATGGAGAGCCGCTGGCGACGATGACCATCGGCCAGTACCGCACCGACCATCGCTGGATCGATGGTCAGGTCGGCAACCGGTCGTCGGGCTGCACCTCGCCGACCCCGACGCCCACCGCGACCCCTACCCCGACAGCGTCGGTGTCGCCCGCGACCCCGACACCAACGCCGGATGGGGGCGTTCAGGGCATCACGACACCGGGAACCGGCAGCGGCGGTCTGATGCTGCCGCTCACCGGCCTCGCCCTCATCGGACTTGGCATCGCCGCCATCGTGCGGAGCTCGCGTCGCTGGCCCTCGCGGCCGACGCCGTAGGCGGGTTCCGCGGCGGCTTGGTGGGGCGGGCCAGGCTGAGCCCGTACATGGCGGCAGGGTGAGCGATCCTGGGGCAGGTCGAGTCCTGGTGGTGGGTTCTCCGCGCTCAGGGAGCACGTGGGTGCTGCGGGCGCTGTCGCACGCCGAGGCGACCTCGTTCGTTCGGGAGCCGGACAACGTCGACACCGCTGCGTCGGTGACCGCGGCGGTGACTCGCCTCGGTTTCGGACCGTATCCGGTTCTCGAAGCCGGCGATGCCGCGCCGCAGTACGCGGCATTGTGGGATCTCGCATTCCAAGGGCGTCGAGCCCTTCGATTGCGGCGCGGCTGGGGGCGGCGCGCCACACGCGCAGTGTTTCGACTCCCGCGGCCTGTGCGTGATCCGCTGCTGGCGGTGGCAGCGCGTGGACTCGGTGCGGTGGCGCCGCGGCGAGCTCACGTGGTGGTCTCGTCGGTCATGGCGCACTTCTCGGCCGAGTGGATACACGCGCGTTTCCGTCCACAGATCGTGGTGCTGCAGCGCGACCCGCTGAACATCGCCTCGAGTTGGCTTCGCCTCGATATCGATGCCTATGACGTGCACACGCGGCTGGCGATTCTGGATCGGCATCTGCGCCCGCTCGGCATCGAGCCGCCACCGGACGGGGCCTCGAGGGTCACGCTCGTCGGCTGGTGGATCGGTGCACTCGCAGCCCAGCTGAGCTCCCTGCTTGAGCGCCACCCGGATTGGATTCTGGCCACGCACGAAGATCTGTGTGTCGCCGCCGAAGCGCATTTCGGGGAGCTCTACCGACGCCTCGACCTGACATGGACACCCGCGACCGAAACGTTCCTTCGCGAAGGTGGCTACATCGAGCCCCTGTTCCGCGGGGGAGAGAACACCTTCACCGCATCGGCCGGAGGCGCCGATGCGGCGGTGCGAGTCCGACGTGAGCAGGTGGACGCCTGGCGAACGCGGCTGACGGCGGACCAGCTGTCGGAACTACGCGGTGTCCTCGGCACATTCCCCAACCGCGGGTGGGTCAGACCGCGCACGGCGGGTCCTGACCAGCGTCCGTGACATATGGGACAACCCGGTGCGTGCGTCAGCGCAATCAGGTGGACGAGGCGGTGCGGAGCTGCGCGGTCGGCGTCGGCACGTCGGCTGAGCCGGCGTATCCGGGGCCCGGTCCGATCGAGATCTTGCCACCGTCCACCACAACCTCTGTGATCGATCCTCGGCCGAGCGGCACGCGCCAGTGCTCGCCTGGCAGATTGAGGATCGACGCCATGACCAGCCGGATCATGACCGCGTGGGAGATTGCAACGATGCTCTCGCCTGCGTGCCGTCCACCCATCAACCGGATGGCCTCGAGCATCCGCTCCTGGGCCTGATTGAGCCGCTCACCATGCGGACAGACGCATTCGAGGGGCGACGTGCGATACAGATCGAAGGCAATCGGGTCATACATCGCCGCCTCGTCCGATGTCATGCCTTCCCACGCGCCGTAGTCGAGGTTGATGAGGCCGTGCAGCATGCGTATGTCGGGAACACCGGCCGCGTCAGCGATGATCTGGGCTGTCGCGATGGTGCGCCGCAGCGGACCCGTGTACACCGCGGAGATGCCACGAGGCCCGAGGAAGCGGGCGGCGTCCACGGCATCCTGATACCCCTGCGCATCCAGGGGGATGTCCCGCCTCCCTCGATAGCGGTTTTCGATGTTCATGGTGGTGGTGCCGTGCCGGACCAGGTACAGCACGCACGGCCCCGCGCCGGTATGCACCCGAGGCAGGGCGACACGGTCGCCGGACGTCAAACCGTCGTCGTCAATCATTGCCGGTCCTCGAGTCGCCAGTCGTTCCGTGAACCAGCAGCGGAGATGCACTCACTGCGTCAGCGCACGCGCGCCTGCGCAAACCATTGGAACAAACCACCCTCAATCCCCCTTGCCCTCATATCGTCCCCGCGCTCTTCGAGGTTCGAGCATAGCGTGCCAACGTCGCCGTGGCAAGACTCAACCTTCGGTCGCCGCAACACCCCACTCTCCGAGGGGAAGATCGGCGAGCAGGGTACGCACCTCGGCGACTTGGTCGGTGGTGAGACGCCGTTGATACTGCGTGGCCTGATGCATCCGCCGGCCGGAGCCGTCTCCGGCGCCGGTCTGCTGATTCGGGTGTGACCGAGGGTTGGCACCGGTCACGACGAACGCCGGGTCGTCGGTGGCCTGGAGATACGCCTTGACTCGTGGCGTCCATGGCAAGCCGAGCTGAGCGAAGAGGGCCGTGAATCCTTCGTACGGATCAGCCGACAGGGCATCGTGCGAGACGACGATCCACTCGGGGTGGCGTTCTGCTGCCTCTTTGAGCGCAACCGTGAGCACCCCTACGGTCCAGGCAACCTGGACGACCCGAGACGTTATGTTGCGCGGCGGAGTGAGGCCCAGTCGCGAGAGCCACAGACGCCCAACCGCGGCATCGTCGAGTGGATCGGGATCGATCCCGAGTGCCATCCAACTGGAGACGATGTTCAGAGGGTTGCGTCGCTGAACAATCACACGCGGCGAGTACCGCCGCGCGATCCACTCCAGCGAGAAGCCGCAGTTCGCCGACTTCACGATGACGTGCGGTTGACGCTGGGGGAGCGTCACGGAGACGGCCTGAGCCAACACCGCCACGCCGTGGTCGCGAAACGCTGCAGGCGACTTGGAGAGCCCCCGCCCGAGCCGTCGCGCCGACGGCAACCGGCTCCAGGGCCAGCCGCCTGCGAATGCGAGGTCCCAGACCATCGAATACCACGAGGATGATTCGCCGGGTTCGAGTGCCGGGTAGTCCCCTAGTCTGTTGCGGACGACTGTGCCAAGAATGTCCGTGTAGGGGCTGTCGGGCTCGTAGACGTTGTGAACGCCCGGAGATTGGCCAAGCACGTTGGCCACCCAGGTGGAGCCGCACCGGTGCGTGCCAGCAATAAGGATCCGCATACTGGATTTCATGCTAGACGAGATCGATTCCCTCTCGGGTACGTCTCAGCGACATCTCATGGCGACCGGGTCACGCACTTGAGAACATGGAGAGCAGGGAGTACTCCGCAGCGCGTGCGGGGTCGAGGGCACGACACGAACCAAGGACGGACTGTTGACGAGGCATGACGTGACGATCAGGAAGCCGCACCGCCGCGTGACGCATGTCGGCGCTGTCGCCGTGGGGCTCGGCGCGTGTCTCGCGGTCGCATGCGGGTCTCCGACGCCGGTGCACAACTCCCCAACCGCGAGCCCGACTCCCGTCACGCACATCTTCAACGTCACGGCGTACGGCGCTCGCGGAGACGACCAGAGCGACAACACCACCGCCTTTGGGGATGCGATCCAGGCCGCGGAAAGCTCGGGAGGCGGCGTGGTGTACGTGCCTGCCGGCAAGTACATATTCAGCGCCTCCAAGACGGGCACGGGCGGCTCGATCGTGATCGACGGAACGACGCCGATCACCTTGCAGGGCGCAGGGCGTGATCAGACGTGGTTGATCGAGGCGAAGGCCAACAAAGGGCTGCTCGGTGTCCATATTGACCACACGATCGTCGAGGATCTGACTCTCGACACCCAGACGAACGATGGCGGAGCGGCATTGTTCGTGCAGGCGAACGACACGAGCCTACTCGATACCACGGTCCTCGGCGGCCCGAATCATTTCGCCATCTACTACGCCGGTCCAAAGGGCGCGAAGCCTGCAGCGCCGCTCTACAACACGGGAAACATCGTCAACAATCTCGTTCTCAACGAGCTCGACTGCAATGACGGCTTCTCGTGGAGCTTCCAGGAGAACAGCTCGATCACCAATGTGACCCACACTGGCTCACGGCTGGCGCTCTACGTGGACCAGTCGACGACGGTGACCGACTACCACTACACGCCTGGCGCACAACAATGCGGTGCACGTAATGGCTTCTGGCTCACACCACCGGACGACAACATCACCATCGTCAATTTCACCAGCAGTGGCGAGGGTGGCAAGGTGGGCATCATCGGCCCGGCGGGCGTGGGCAAGGTTGCACGCAACGTGACCATTCGAAACCTGGTCATGACCGCAAGCGGGTACACATTGACCATCGGGGATGTGAGCAATCTCCTGCTCACCGGGTGCAACCTTGGCCACAACGACATCGTCGTGAACGCGCAGGCAGTGGCCCAGGGGACGATCTCCGATTGCACCTTCGGTCAAATGGTCAGGAGCGGGGCCGCATCCGCACAAGTGCACCTCTCGGTGGTGACGTAGCGCGGTCTTAGAGAGCTTTGCTCGTTTTGGCGCGCTTGACGGCCTGTGGCTAGTGGCCACATACTTACAACTTCGCTGTTGTCCCACGGTGGGGGCGCAGTTCAGGGGGTCGCGGACGGGGAACCACCCGTGCCGGGGGAGACGCGCGTGCCGGGAAAGGGGCCAACCGGAATGAGGGGGTCAGCCAACGAACATGCTGACGCGCCCGCTGTCGACGAGGCGCCCTCACTCAGCTTGATCGTCGCAGTTGATGCGGTGCACGACGGTACGGCACGATCACTGCGGGACATGCTGCGTGTGATCGGTGACGCGCCGTGCGAGGTCATCGTGGCGTCGCGCGAGGCATGGCCTGCAGCGCCCGAGGGCGTGACGGTGGTTTCCTACAACGCCGCGTCGCGCGGCGACCGTTTCGATCGCGCCGCCGCCGAGGCACACGGCGAAATCCTTGCCTTCATGGACGATCGCGTCCGTCTGCCCGACGGCTGGGCGAAGCGGGTGATCGAGTTCTTCGACGATCCCGGGGTATCCGTCGCGGGCGGACCAGTCCTTCCACGGAGCCGGTGGCGCGCCGAGCGCGTCAGCGCGCTGATACTGAACAGTCATCTCGGCACCACACCGTCGGGGCATGTCTCGAGAGCCGAACGGCCGCGCACCGTTTCCGAGCTGACCGGCTCCAACCTGCTGATTCGCCGGGACGTCTTCCGCGACGTCGGAGGGTTCCAGTCGCCCAGCGTTGGCGGCGAAGCGGTTCGGCTCTGCTACAAGGTTCGCTCGATTCTCGGGTGCACGATCAACTACGAACCCAAGCTTGCGGTGGCCGCGACGACTCGGCGGTTCCCGGGTCCGTTCCTCACTGACACCGCGGCTTACGGGCGCGCGAGAGGCGACATGGCCCGGCGGTTCCGCGAGGTGGCGCCGTTCTACCCGTACGCCCTGCCAACCCTCGTGACGCTGTTCGTCATCCTCGAGCTCATCCTGCTCCTTCCCTACCCGCACCATCCGGTCAAGACTGCGCTTGTCGGTGGGGCACTGCTCGGCGCCCTCTACCTGGTGCAGGCCGTCGGTGTGCTGTTTGCAAAAGGACCGGCGCGCCCCGGCGACCGTCTTCTGGCCACCCTTGGCCTGCCTCTCGTGTCACTGACGTATGGGATCGCTTTCGTTCGCGGGTTTTTCGGCCCCAGCCTGGGCGAGATCTCACCACTCCGCGGACGTCAACGCCCGTTGCGGGTGCTCATCATCAACTGGCGCGACATCAGCCATCCTTGGTCTGGCGGCGCTGAGATCTATATGCATGAGATCGGTCGGCGTCTCGCCGAAAACGGCATGGACGTCGGCTGGCTCTGTCAGCGGCACAAGGGCAGCAGCAGGAACGAGCTTCTTGATGGAATACGTGTGCATCGCGTCGGCGGTCGCTTCACCCTGTATCCCCGCGTCGCGATCTCCTATCTCTTCAAGCTCCGCGGCCGCTACGACATCATCGTCGACTGTGAGAACGGCATCCCGTTCTTCACGCCGCTGTTCGCGCGCATCCCGAAAGTCCTGCTCGTCCACCACGTCCACCGTGAGATCTTCCGGCGTGAGACCCATCCCCCCCTTCGCTGGCTCGGGTACTGGCTCGAAGGAGGGCTGATGCCCAGGGTCTACCGAAAGACGCCGATCATCGCGGTATCCGCGAGCACCCGAGACGACCTGGTCGGGCTCGGCTTTAGCGCGGACCAGATCCACATCGTCCACAACGGTGTGGTCGAGGTCACTCCCCTGCATCGCACGCCGGCTCCCGACGCGAGAATCCTCTGCGCCGGGCGGCTGACGCCGCAGAAGGGCGTGGACGTGATCATTCGAGCCATGCCGCTCGTGCTCCGCTCCTTCCCGAACGCCCAACTCGACATCGTGGGCCAGGGCCCGGACCGTACGCGGCTCGAACGCCTCGCGTGGTCGCTCAAGCTGGCAACGCACGTTCGCTTCCACGGCTACCTGCCTGGTGCTGCCCGGGATCAGCTGGCGGCGCTCGCCTGGGTCGCGGTCTGCCCATCCGCGTTCGAAGGTTGGGGCGTCTCCTGTGTGGAGGCCGGCGCTCGTGGCCTCCCAGTCATCGCATCGAACGTCAACGGTCTCCGTGATTCGGTTCGCGAAGGGATCACGGGTCTGCTCGTCCCGTACGGCGACCCACATGCCTTGGCGGATGCTCTGGTCGGCCTGCTGGGCGATCCGGACCGCCGGGCTGAGATGAGCGTCGCAGGCATTGACTGGGCCGCGGCGCACTCCTGGGAGCGCAGCACCAACGAGTTGCGGCTGGTGCTGGCTGAGACGGTCGAGGCCGATCGTCGAGGTGAGACTCTCGTCGCCGCCCCGACGACCACCACGACGGACAGCGAGGCTGTGGAGGATATCCAGATCTCCAATGTCGGTTGATCGGCAGGAGATCGTCTCGGTCGTTGTCACCACACGTAACTCGGGTCAGACACTGGAAGCCTGCCTGAGGAGCATTCGGGGCCAGGCGTACGCGGCCACGGAACTCATCCTGGTGGACAACCATTCGTCCGATGAAACGCTCGAGATCGCCAACCGCTACGCGGACAAGGTCGCAACCATCGGCCCCGAGCGGAGCGCCCAGCGCAATCACGGGGCGTCGCTGGCCTCGGGCGACCTTCTCCTCTTTATCGATGCGGATATGGTGCTGGAGCCCGACGTCGTCAGCGAGGGAGCGCGACTCCTCGGGACCGGCGGCGTCCCGGCTGTGATCATCCCCGAGGAGACGGTGGGCGAGGGGTTCTGGACGGCCTGTCGAGCACTGGAGCGAGGGTGCTACAACGGGGACGACACGATCGAAGCCGCCCGCTTCTACACTCGAGCGGCCTTCGTCAAGGCCGGCGGGTTCGACACGCAGCTGAACGGCGGTGAGGATTGGGACCTGTCACGAAGAGTTGCACGCGGCCGCCCATTTCCCCGGACTCGCGCGATCATTCACCACGATGAGGGCCGCACCCGCCTCCGGACCGTCTACAAGAAGCGGCAGTACTACGCGCCCGGCTACCTCGCGTTCGTCCGGAAGCATGGACGTGGTGCAATGGCACAAGGCAATCCGATTTTCCGGGCGGCCTACGTCCGCAATTGGCGCACCCTCGGTCGCCATCCGTTGCTCACCGCAGGTATGTTCACCCTCAAGGCGGTCGAGCTCGCCGCCGTCGTCGAGGTCGCTGCCGATACCAGACTTCGCGGCCACGTTCGCGATCGACGCAATGAGGTGTATGCACTAGCCGATGACAGAAAGCGAACGGGGTCTGCAGCGACAACCCGCGATGCGAGCCGCCGAAGCTGATCATGGGCGAGCTGCGACTCGGGTGCTGCTTGTAACCTTCGGCTCGGTCATCGACCCGGATGGTGGCTTACAGGTTCGATCACGGATTCTCGCTGAGAGCCTCGCCGGCCTGGGGATGCCGCCGACCATCCTGAGCACCAGGGAGGCTCATCCATTCGATCCTCCGCCGGCGTGGGCTCGGGCTATCCACATCCCGAGCCGGAGACCGTGGCGAGGCTTCTCGATGGAGTGGACGCGCATGATCCGGCACTACGCGCGGGACGCCGACGCCGTCATCGTGGCCAACGCGATGTTCATGCCGGCACTCGAGCTATCGGGGTCTCGTGTGCCGATGATCTGGGACACGAATGAGTGTCAGACGCTGCACTACGAGCGGCTCGAGCGCACCACGTCGAACCGCATCAAACAGCTGATCTGGTGGGGACTCGAACGTTGGACGGCCAAACGCTGTCGCGTCGCAGTGGCCATCGGCCAGTCCGAGGCCTCTGAGTGGCGCCGCATCCACAAACCGCTCCGAAACAAGCTGATGACCGTCGACCATGCCGCCTTCGTGCCGGACAGTCATGCAGATGCCGGCGACGGGGACCTCGCGCAACGAATCGGCGGCGCCCTGCATCGCCCGATCCTCCTGTTCGTCGGCACGATCGCCGCCAAGCACAACGCCGTTGCCGCCCGCTGGATCATCGACGTCCTCGCACCGTCGCTGCCGGAGACGGCAACGATCGTCATGTGCGGACCGGGGAGCGACAAGCTCGTCGGCGGTGGGCGGGGCGGAGCCAGGGTCGTGCTCCTCGGCGCCGTCGGCGACGTCGATTCGATCATCGCGACGGCTGACCTCTGTCTGGCCCCGCTGGCCACCGGGGCGGGAGTGAAGACGAAGGTCCTCCATTACCTCGCGCATGGCAAGAGGATCGCCGGGACCCCGATTGCGTTCGAGGGGCTGAGCGGTGCACCGGGCTTGCTCGAGGCACCGCTGGACGGCTTGCCTGATCTCGTGACCCGTATCATTACGGCGCCGGAGAGTGCTGAAGCGGCCCGGTCACGTGTGGCAGCTCAGCGCGCTTGGCTGGCCGCGCATCACGGGCGGCCGCTCATCCAGAACCAGTGGAGAAACGTGCTGGCGTGCGTGAACGAGCAATGACCGTTGACGCCTCGAGATCCAAGCGGATCGTGCTCGTGGGTGTGGCGCGGTCAGGAACGTCCTGGCTCGGCCACGCACTCGGACGAGCGCGGGGAGTGCGCTTCTATTACGAGCCGGACAACGTTGATGCCGACCCATCCAGCGATGCGACGGCCGGGCAACGCGGCTTCGGCCCGTATCCGATGATCGACAACGACAGGGATGCCGGGCAGTTCGCACCACTGTGGGATCTGGTCTTTTCCGGACGCCTGCCGTTCGCGCTTCGCGAGCGTCGCCGGTTGCGTCCGGCCGCCAGGATCGCCCTGCGACTGCCCCGCTCGATGCGCGATCCGCTGGTGCGCAGTGTGGCAGCGGTGGCGGCCCGGAGGCCTGGACGTGACCAGGGCATCGTTGTGAAAACCATCTACGCTCCGTTCAGCATCGAGTGGCTCGTCGCGCGGTACCACCCGCAGGTCATCGCCATGCAGCGCAACCCTCTCAATGTGGTGTCGAGCTGGCGCGAGCTCCACATTCCGTTGTTCGACCTCGCCACCCGCCCGAGCATTCGCATCCGCTACATCGAACCCCTGGGTATCGAACCCCCGTCTCCCGGCGCAACCGAGGTCGCCAGGATCGCGTGGCACGTGGGGCTCCTCACGCATGTGATCTCCGTAGCGCTCGATCGGCATCCCGAGTGGATCTTCGTCACCCACGAGGATCTCTGCGAGAATCCGGCTACGACGATTCGACGCGTCTCCGACCAGGTGGGACTTGAGTGGTCCGACGACGTCGATCGTTTTCTCAGCGACAACAACCGGCACGGTGAAGGTCTTGCACCGGTGCGCATCGCAACCGAGGAGCCGACCAAGTGGCGCCAGCGTCTCACTGACATCGAAGTCGCGCAAATTCAGGCAGTCCTCGAGAAATTCCCAAAGCGGGGCTGGATCCGGCCGCCCGTTACTGCGTCGTGACAGTCGATCCCATCCGTGTCGGGACAGAGGACTAGGACGTCTGACGACTTTCGAGTAGACTTGGTGAGGGAAGAGGGATGAATGCCGAAAGTGTTTGGCACGATTGGAGGTCGGGTGTCGGTCAGCAGTTCCGAGACGTCTGTGCACGTTGCGGATGAGGGTGGCGAGGCGAGTGGCGCCGACGCGCAATTGAGTTCGCGCGACGGCGCGAAGCGCGAACGCCGGCAGTTCATCACTCACAACGCCGTTGCGGCTGCGGGCACATGGCTTGCCGGCATCTTGGGATTGCTGCTGCAGGCGCTGGTCAGCCATCACTTCAGCCCTCGCCTGTACGGCGAGGTATTCGCCATCTTCAGCTTCTTCACCGTGCTCACGCAGCCCGCCGCGGGTTTCAGTCGCATGGTCGCGTGGACGACCAGCCGCGAGCTGGCCACGAAGCAGGGCACCGATCTCGAGAGCAGCGCGCTGTTGCGCATGACGATACGTCGCCTGACGTTGATCGGCACCGCACTCGGGCTCGTCTTCGTTGTCGGAGGTGGCGTGCTCGCGAGCTACCTCGACGTCCCGCTGTCCTACGTGATCGTGGGTGCCGTCGGTGTGCCGTTCATGTTCGCCACCTCCCCGATGCTTGCATCACTCCAGGGAGAGCAGCGCTGGTTGCCGTGGAGCGCACTGAGCATCGGGATCGCGTTGAGCCGCGTCGTCTTCGTGATCATCTTCGCGTGGTGGTTCGGACCCCAGGGCGTGATGCTGGGCATCAGCGTCGCAGCGGCCGTCCTCTACTTCATCGCTCTCGCGATGGTCTGGCCGCGGATGCGCCGTGGGCATGGCAGCACAGGCTGGAAACCGTTGTGGCGTTTCCTAGTGGTGTCAGTCACGTCCACGATCACGGTATCGGTGTTGCTTGGAAGCGATGTTGTGCTCGTGCAGCACTTCTACCCCGGGAAGATGGCGGGTCAGTTCAGCGCCGTCACGGTGACCGCGCGCGCATTGTTCTTCGCCATGGGGAGCGTCACCAGCGTGCTCTTTCCGAAGGTCGCCGCACGTCACGCACGCCAGCGCGGGACGAGGTCGGTGGTGTTCACATCGGTGGGCATCGCGCTGATCGGAGGGCTGCTTGGACTGCTCGTGTTCTCACTGCTGAGCACGAGCATCCTCCGTGACTTCTCCGGGAAGTCATATATCAACGGCGCCGGGTACATCGGCTGGTACGCCATGGGTATGCCGCTGCTCGCCGCGGTCGTCATGCTCAGCAACACGCAACAGTCACTTGCCGATCTCAACCTGCTCTGGGTGCTGATCCCCGGTACGCTGATCAAGCCCGTGCTCATCTACCTGTTCCATGGGTCGTTGTTCGTCGTGTCGCTGATGAGCGATGTGTCGATCGCTGCGGTCCTCGTCGCGCTCGCCGCGCAGTACCTGTTGGCGGAGCGCCGGCAGCGATTGCTCCCGGCGTCGTCGGACGGCACTCCCGACGACCCCGGCGGCGGCCAGGCATTGCTCGCGAATGTGCCGGCGTAGGCGGCGACGATGAGCCAGTCGCTGACGGACCGAGGTAGGCCCGCGTTGGCATGGTTGACGGCCAAGGGCCGTTGGATCTCCGATCGTCCTTGGGCGATGGTGATCGTGATCGCGCTCGTCGGTCTTGGCATCAGAAATGCATGGTGGTCATCACAACCCCTCTCCGCCGGCGACTGGCATTGGCCCGACAATCCGGTGCTCGCCAACTACAGCCCGTGGCCAGCCGTCTGGGATAGTTCTCTCGGTCTCGGCGGAGAGAACCGGTTCTCGGCGGCATTCCGGTTTCCGGTGTACGCGATCGCGGGACTCTTCGCTGTCCTCGGGGCGGGCTGGACCGTCACCGAGAAGCTCCTCTACTTCGCTCCGTTTGCCGTACTTCTTCCCGTCGGCGGCTGGCTGCTGGCGCGCGAGATCATGGGACGGACAAAGTGGGCGCTGCTGACGCCGGTCCTGTTGCTCGGCGCGACGTATTTCATGCTCGAGGCCGACGGCGAGATCCCCCTTGCGCTCGGAGAGGTCATTTCGTTCTTCGTGCTCATCGCCTTCCTCAAGACCGTCCGCCAGCTGTCCTTTCGCTGGGCTTTGATCACCGGCTTGTTGCTGTCCGTCGTCGCCCTCTACGACATACGTCCCGCGTATCTCTGCGTGCTGCTCATGGCGATGTACTTCGTCATTGTTGCGGTTGTCGATCGGGACTGGCAGATCTTCCTGCGTCGGACGGCGCTTGGCGCGGTTGCAGGCGCGGTGTTCATCGGACTCCAAGCATTCTGGCTCGTCCCACTGCTGACGTATCACGGGGGGGTCGGTCTGCCCATTCCCCAGGCGCCGAATTTCAACGTGCTGACACTCGGCCATGGAATCACGGGAGTCGACGCGTTCTGGACCGGCGGCACTCCCGCTCAGCTTGTGCAGGCGCCTTTGAATCCCGCCTACATGATCCTGCCGTTACTGGCACTAACGCCGATCCTTGCGCGCCGCATGCGACCCGAGGTGCTCTGGCTGATGGTCGCGGCGCTGCTGTTCGCGTTCTTCGCGAAAACAGACAACGCTCCGCTCGGTGGCATCTACGACTGGATGTACATCCACGTGCCGGGGTGGAAGCTCTTCCGCGAGGGCTCGAAGTTCCTGTACATCGTCACACTGGCATACGCAATCCTGATACCGATGGCGCTGGCCAGTGCGTTCGAGTGGAGCGCCGCGCATGCGTCGAAGTTCCGTGTTCGCGCGCGAGCCGTGCGTACCGGCGCCGCGGTAGCGCTCGTCGGTGTGGTCGCGTTGAGCGCGTGGACGGTGGTTGTCCTTCAGACCGGCTCCCTGGGCTCCACGACGCAACCCACGCCGGAACCCGCTGCGTTCACGGCGTTCTCGAGGATTCTGGCTGACGATGCGCGCCCCGGTCCGGTCCTGTGGTTCGGTCAGCCGCTGGTCGGCAACAACATCCACAACCACCACTTTCTCATCGCCTCACCGACGCACCCCGCGGTGAACCTCACCGGCAAGTTCGCCGGCAGCAGAACCAACCAGCGAGATCCCTTCCAGCTCTACTGCTCTGACAATGTCATCGCCTATTGCTACCTTGACCCGAAGCTCTTTCCGTACCTGGTCCGAATGTCAGGTGCGGGCTACGTCGTCGTGCCCGGCGGCCAGGGTGAGGGTTCGCTCCCGGCGGGGGTGACGCCCGGCTGGCTCCAGCAGCAGATGTCATTGATGGGGTTCGGGACTCCGACGATTCTAGGCAGCGGTGCAACATCGATCTGGGTGTGGCGGATTAACGATACGGCGCCCGCTGTGACCACGGCGCCTGCGATCGCGGTTGTCGACTCCGGAACGTGGGCAACCACCGAGCTGCTTCCCGCGCTCGAGGCGTTGAATGTTCCGGCGGCGTATCGCGAGAGCTTCGACAACAACCAATACCCCGTCGCTCCGCCGAATCTACCGGACAGCATCGCGCTGATGCCATATGTCAACAACACGTGCCTGTCCGACTCGGCCGGCGCGGCCGCGGTGATGGCGCAAAGCTCGGCTTCCTCAATGCAGCTCACCGTCAACGGGAGTCCGCTGACGCTGCAGTCGCTGACACCGCAGGGACTCGCCCAGCTTCCCGGATCGGGCTGGAATGTCTACGGCCCGTTCCAGGTCAACAGCGGGACAAACACGATCGCGACCGGGTCAGGGACGACGGCAGGGGCCGGTGTGACGCTCGGGCCGTGCATGAGCTGGTCATCGCTGACAGCTGCCGCGCTCGGGACCCACAGCAACGCTGTGAGCGATATCACGCTCACCTCGTCCGACGAGCAGGTCACGGCGTCAACCGACTCGGTCAATGGGAGGTGGGTCGAGTTGCGGCGTTACTACGACCCGGGATGGCGGCTTGACACGCACAAGCCCGTGAGCCTCGGCGACGGTCTCTTCAACCTCTATCACCTCGATAGCGCGCAGAGCTCGTCTCCAACGCTCACGTTCACATACTCGACGCTCCCCTACGAGCGCATCGGCGAGGCCATCGCGCTGGTCGTGCTCATCGCGACGGTCTGGCTCGCGATACGCGTGCCCCGACGCCTCCGATTTGCCGTGAAGGCGATCGCTGCGCCGGTCGTGGGCGCAACCTTCCGACCCTCGCGTGTTGCCACGTGGATCGCGGGCATCGGTATGGCGATGCTGGTCGTGACCGCGCTCGCGACGACCCTCGAGTGGTTTGGCGTTCCTTCGGCCATCTCTGAGGTGGCGGTGGCGCCCGATCCGTATTCCGTCGACATCGGCTACGGCGGTGTCGCGATTGCGCTGCTGCTCCTCTCCCTGCTGGTGCGCTTCCTCGGCGGCGTGTTCGGATCCACCAGCGATCCGACGAGTGAGCAACGCAACGAGCCCCAGACGCCAGAGCCCGCCGTCCCCCAACCTCCCGCGCGAGTCGGCGTCGGCGTGGCATCCGTGGCCATCGCGCTCACGCTGGCGTCCTGCGGGCAGTCCGCCGGCGACTTCCAGAATTTGATCTCCGAGGCACAGCAGGCCGGGGCCGTGGCCCCCAGCATTCTTGGTTCCTCGCTGGACGATGCCCGCCTCCAACGCGCGGCGCGGGAACCCGATCTGTGCATCGCCGACTACACGCAGGCGCTGCAGGAATTTCCCAACTACGCCGCAGCGTATCTCGGTCGTGGTGATTGCTATCTGAACGGTGGGCAAAACGGCCCTGCAGCAGTGCACGACTACTCCGAGGCGATCCAGCTCGAGCCGTTGCAGCCCGATCCTTACCTGCGCCGCGCGGTCGCGTATCGCGTCATCGGCAATCTTGCTGCCGCGTCGGCCGACTACATGCACGCGGCGCTGATTCCTTCCGCGAACGCAAGTCAGCAACTCACCGCTATCGATGGTCTGGTCGCGATCTCCGACCTCACCGATGCCCAGACCGTGTACGCGCGGGCGCTCATCCTCGACCCGGGCACCTCGCTGCTCTACGTCGCCGGTGGGGACCTTGCCATCTCGCTCGGCAACCAGACGCTTGCCGACCAGGATTACGCGACGGCCACCGCGGACGCCATCACCAAGGCGCAGGTCACCCAGGTGCTCGGCCATGAGTGCCAGGCAGAGCTGCTCCGCCACGAATATCTTCTTGCGCTCACGGACTGCGCAAGCGCGGCAGGCAACTCTTCGTCAGGATCGGGTGCCTACGACGATCTCGCCGAGGCCAATCTTGCCCTGGGCAATCCGGGCGCAGCGCTCACCGGCATCAACGAGGCGATCAGCAACTTCATCGGCAATGCGAACGCTTACACGCAGTCGGCCGGAGTCGACGGCTTTGGTCTGTCGAATCTGTACGCTGCGAAGGGCTGGATCCAGATCCAGCTCGGTGAGACCAAGAGCGCCGTCGACACCTTCAATCAAGCGTTGAACTCACTTCCCGGCCCCGCACCCGACACTCGAGCGCGCATCAAGGCGTATATCGAGACGGCCAAGAAGGATGAATGACACCTCACCAGGAGACCCGCCAGACCATGCCTAACCTCGATTCGACACCGATCGTTCCGGGACGCCCGGATCGCGTCCTGCTCCTCGGCGTCGCCCGCTCGGGCACGCGCTGGCTTGCGACAGCGCTCGGTCACGCCGCGGCGACCCGTGTCGTCAAGGAGCCCGACAACGTGGACGCCGACCCGACGGGCAGCGGGGCGAGCCGCTTCGGATTCGGCCCCTACCCGATGATCGAGCGAGACGAGGCGGCGCCACAGTTTCGCGCGCTCTGGGATCTCTCGTTCAGCGATCGCGTGCCTAACAAGCCCGGTCTGCGCCGGAGCGCGGCACGCGCGGCGCTTCGCCTGCCGCGGGGTATCCGCGACCCACTCCTGCGACGCACGGCGCAGGCGATGTCGGCGCTTCCCGGACGCTCACCGCACGTGCTCGTCAAATCGATCTACGCACACTTCTATGTTGAGTGGCTGCTGCGTCATTACGAGCCACGCGTCGTGGTCATCCAGCGCAATCCCCTCAACACGATCTCGTCATGGATCGAGCTCGGCGTGCACGGATTCGACCTGTTCGAGCGGCCCGCAATCCGCGAGCGGTATCTCGAGCCACTGGGCATCAGCCCGCCTGACGCGAACGCAAGCGTCACCGAGCGAACGGCGGCCTGGGTTGGTCTGCTCACCACCGTGCTGAGCGGCCACGTCGAGCGCCATCCGGAGTGGCTCCTCGTTACCCACGAAGAGCTGTGCGTCGATCCACTGGTTCGCATCCGCGAGGTGTGCGATCAGGTGGGCCTGACGTGGAGCGAGGGGATCGAGCGATTTCTCACCGAGTCGAACCGGCCCGGCGAGGGGTTCAGCCACATCCGCGTCACCCGCGAGCAGCCCAACCGGTGGCGCAAGCGCCTGAGCGACCAGCAGGTGGAGGAGATCGAAGCAGTGCTTGCGCAGTACCCGTCGCGCGGCTGGATCCGGGCGCCGGAGCGCCAACCCGAGATGGCGGGCGACGCGCGCTAACGCTCCGACGTCAGTAGGAGTCGGGGCCCCAGTCGCCCAGCGGGAACTCGGCAAGCACCGCGCGCGCCTCCGCCACCTGCGCTGGGGTGAGGCGGCGGGCGAACTGCGTGGTCGACTCGCTGCGCCGGCTGCTGCCGGTGGTCGACGTCGCCGCGTTGGGGTGCACGCGCTGGCTGCCGCCGAACACGGTGAAGTTGGGATCGTCCGACTGCATGACGTACTCCTCCATCGCGCTCGTCCAGCGCAGTCCGAGGCGGCGTACCAGGGCTTCGAATTTGGGCAGCGGGTCGAGGCAGAGGTCATCGTGCGAGGCGATCACCCAGTCCGGGTGGCGGTCGGCCGCCTGCTTGAGGGCGGTGGTGAGCAGGCCGACGTTCCAGGCCGCACGGGTGATCGCTGACGCGTCCTCAGCGGGCGTGGTCATCCCGAGCTCAGCGACCATGCTGCTGTGGACAGCCGGCAGATCGCCGATGTTGCGCGTGGTGTAGAGACCGAGCACCGTGCAACTCGAGACGATGTTGAGTGGGTTGCGCCGCATGATGACCATCGTCGGCGCATAACGACGTTCGATCCAGTCGAGCGAGAACGTCGAGTTCACGGACTTGACGATCACGTTGCGCGGCCGCTTGCGGACACGGCTCGTGCCCATCGCAAGCGTGGCCACCAGGCCGTCACGCAGCGTGCGCGGCATGCGGGAAACGCGCCGCCCAGCGGCGCGCACGCCTTCGGCACGGGCCATCGGCCAGCCGCCGACGAAGGCCAGGTCCCAGAGTTGGCGATACCAGAAGCTGCGCTGATCGGGGAGCAGTGCGGGGTGCGAGCCGAGCCTCGCGGCCACCATGGCGCCGAGCACGTCCGACGCCGGGCCGTCCGGCTCGAACACCGTCTGCCCGCCATCCACGCGGCCCAGGACGTTCGCCGCCCACGTGCTTCCGCACCGGGCCGTCCCGGTGAGCAGAACCCTCATTGGCAGGCGCCGCCTACATGAATGTGGCGACGACCGCTGCCCAGGACTGCGAGCTCGAGAGCGTCCCTGCGAACAAGAACGTGCCGGTCGACGACACGGCCTGATGGCCGCCCTGCTCCGAGTTCTGGTGGTTCGACGCCGGGTTACGGAGCAGTGCGTCGGCGGTGTACCCCGCGGTGATGCCACTGATGCTGGCCGTCGTGGTCACGAAGCCGATCTCTCCGATGACCACCTCGTTGGCGTTGGTCGTCATCGCGGTAGTGCCGCTGCTTGGCCCAGTACTGCTGCCCGAAGCGGACGCTG
>DATDID010000030.1:0-12300 GCA_036521195.1 Candidatus Dormiibacterota bacterium | reverse complement strand
GGTCCGCAAGCTCGTCGCGGGCCCGGGCGTGTACATCTGCGATCAGTGCATCGACCTGTGCCAGGAGGTCCTCGAGGAGGACAACCGTTCGACGACGACGAAGCGTGGCAAGCCGGGAACGATTCCGAACCCGCAGGTCATCGCCGCGTCACTGGACCAGTACGTCATCGGCCAGGAGCACGCGAAGAAAGTGCTGTCGGTCGCAGTGTTCAACCATTACAAGCGGATCGCGCACGCGAAGACGAACAGCGACGTCGAGTTGCAGAAGTCGAACGTGCTGCTGGTCGGTCCAACCGGATGTGGCAAGACGTTTCTCGCGCAGACGCTCGCGCGCATCATCGACGTCCCATTCAGCATCGCCGACGCGACGAGCCTCACCGAAGCGGGCTATGTCGGCGAGGATGTCGAGAATATCCTGCTGCGCCTGATCCAGGCGGCGGATTTCGACATCGCGCGCGCCGAGCGCGGGATCATCTACATCGACGAGATCGACAAGATCGCGCGCAAGAGTGACAACCCATCGATCACGCGCGACGTCAGCGGTGAGGGTGTGCAGCAGGCGCTGCTCAAAATTCTCGAGGGCACCGTTGCCAACGTCCCACCGCAAGGCGGCCGCAAGCATCCCCATCAGGACTTCATCCAGATCAACACGACCAACATCCTTTTCATCTGCGGTGGCGCGTTCGACGGTCTCGAGAAGATCATCGAGCACCGACTCGGCAAGCGCACCATCGGTTTCAACAGCAAACCGCGTGGAACGCGCACCAAGGAAACAACCAAGATGCTCCGCGAGCTCCAGGCACAGGACCTGCTGAAGTACGGTCTCATTCCGGAGTTCGTCGGTCGGTTGCCCATCACGGTCGCGCTCGACTACCTCGACGAGGAGGACATCATCCGCATCCTCACCGAGCCGAAGAACGCGTTCGTCAAGCAGTACCAGAAGTTCTTCGCGCTCGACGACGTCGAGCTGGTCTTTCACGAGGGTGCGCTGCGCGCCATCGCGGAGCGAGCGCTCGCGCGCGGTACGGGTGCGCGCGGACTCAAGTCGATCATCGAGGACGTGTTGCTCAACAGCATGTTCGAGGTGCCGAGCCGGCCCGACATCAAACGCTGCGTCATCACCGAGCAGGCAATCGTCGATGGCGTTGAGCCCTTGCTGCTCACCGAAGAGCCCAAACGGCGCGTCGGAGCGACCGAGGAGGCAGCGCAGGGTCGTACGGCCTGACCGTGAGGCGAAGGGCCATCGCGATCGCGGCGGTGGTTGTCGTCGCCTTCTTCGCCGTCACGCTCGTCTCACTCACGCACGTCATCTCGAGCGGGGACCAGGGATGCGCCATCCCCGCCCCCGTGCCGAACCTGCCGGCGCAGCTGCGTTCCATCGGAGGCTTCGACCAGTCGTTCGACGCGAACAACGCTGAGGGGCTCGCTGAGGTCGCGGCCAACGCAGCAGGCGCGGTGGACCCGGACCTCGACGGGACGACTCAGCTCGCCCCCGTGGCCGTTGCAGCGCTGAACGCCGGTCGGCCGGGCGCGCTCGTCGTGCCCCTCGAGGCGCAACAGACCACCGGAACGGGCACACGGGTTGCGGGACTCGTCTCCTTCTTCGTGGGATGCGGAGACCGTGCGTACTTCGGCTCGGTCTTGGATCTTTCCGCTGTCGGATCCGGGACGACACGCACCTTCCCCACGGTTTCACAGGCTCAGGCCGGCTCGGAACTGGGCACGACGGCGCCGCAGCTGGTCTATTCGACGTCCCCGTTCACGCCCGAATGGCGCAATCCACAATCCGCGATGACGATCGCCGCGGGCGAGTGATAGCCGGTCGGCCCATATACTCAATCGCCCAATGGACAATCATTTCGACTGGGCCAGCGTGGAGCCGCGTTGGCGCGAACGCTGGCGAGAGCTTGGAGTCGGTCATGCCGACATCACCAGCACGAAGCCGGTGTACGTCATCGCGCTGCCACCCCCGAACATCACCGGGGCGCTGCACATGGGTCATGCCTCGACGTTTTCCATCCAGGACACGCTGTGCCGGCAGCGCCGGATGCGCGGCTTCGAGGTCGAGTGGTGTCCGGGCACGGACCACGCCGCGATAGCAACCCAGAACGTCATCGAGCGACAGCTTGCAGACGAAGGGACGACCAAGGAAGCGCTCGGCCGGGCCGCGTTTCAGGTTCGAGTCGAGGCCTGGTACGAGGAGTACGGCGGGCGCATCTACGAGCAGATGCGCAGAATGGGCTACACGTGCGACTGGGACCGGATGCGTTTCACGCTCGACGACGCGTACGTGCACAGCATCCGGCTGGTGTTCAAGACGCTGTTCGATGAAGGGCTCGTGTACCGCGGGCCGCGCATCGTCAACTGGTGCCCGCGCTGCCGCTCGGCCATCAGTGACGAGGAGATCGACTGGCAGGAGCACACCGACCCCCTCTACTACCTGAAGTATCCGGTGGTGGAGAACGGCGCGCACATCACGGTCGCAACCGTCCGGCCCGAGACGATGCTTGGCGATACCGGCGTCGCGGTCGCACCCGGCGACGCGCGCTACAAGTCGTTGGTGGGCAAGCACGCGACGCTCCCGCTCACGTGGCGTGTCGTTCCGATCTTCGAGGATGCCGCAGTGCGGCCGGAGTTCGGCACCGGCGCGCTCAAGGTAACTCCGGGACACGATGCGACCGACTACGAGATCGGTTCTCGCCACGCGCTGCCGATCATCAACGTCATCGCGCTCGACGGCACCATGGACGTGCCGTCGTTGCCGCAGTTCCACGGCATGCCCGCGGACCAGGCGCGAATCGCGGTCGCGGACGCGCTGCGCGAGATGGGCGTCCTCGTGAAGGAGGAGCCTTATCTGCACGAGGTCGGCCACTGCGATCGCTGCGGGACCGTTCTCGAACCCATCGTCAGTGAGCAGTGGTGGGTGCGCATGCCGTCACTGGCGGCGCTGGGCATCGGTGCTGTCGAGAGCGGTGAGATCCGCTTTCATCCGGCGCGCTACACCGACGTGTACCTGAGCTGGATGCGCAACATCAAGGACTGGTGCATCAGCCGGCAGATCTGGCTCGGCCATGCAATTCCTGTCTCGACCTGCGGCAACGGCCATCGATTCGCATGGATCGATCCACCGGCTTCGTGCGTCGAATGTGGCGACACGTCGCTGACCAATGACCCGGACGTGCTCGACACCTGGTTCAGCAGCGGTCTCTGGCCGTTCGCGATTTTCGGATGGCCGGAGCAGACACCGGAGTTCGAGAAGTTCTACCCGACCGACGCGCTGGTCACCGGGCGCGACATCATCTTTCTCTGGGTCGCGCGAATGATCATGACGGGCCTCAAGTTCACGGGCCGCAACCCGTTCACCGATGTCCTCATCACGAGCACCATCCAGGCCGTCGACGGCTCACGGATGAGCAAGTCGAAAGGCAACGTCATCGACCCGCTCGAGCTCATCGACCAGTACGGCGCGGATGCGTTGCGCGCGTGGGCAGGAGCGGTGGGGACGAGCGGTCAGGACATGCGTTTCGACGCGGATCGGATCGCCGCGTATCAGCGCTTCGCCAACAAGCTCTGGCAGGTGACGAGCGGCTTTCTCGTCGCGCGCGTCGGCAACGGATCGCCCGCGGAGCTGGATGTGCATCCTCCGCGCCCGGACACGCTGCGACCCGAGGACCGATGGATGCTCGGCGAGCTCGCGACCGTGGTTCGCGACTGCGATGCCGGCTTCGAGGCCTTCAGGTTTCACGACGCGGTGGAGCGCCTCTATGACACGTCGTGGCACACGTTCTGCGACTGGTACATCGAGATGGTCAAGCTCCGCCTCACCGACGCCACGGATCCGGAGTCGCGACGCGCCGCGGTGTGGACCGCGGTCACCGCGCTCGACGTGCTGCTGCGTCTGCTCCATCCCTTCATGCCGTTCATCACCGAGGAGTGCGCGCAGTTGTTGCCCAACGCGGCGCCAACGCTGCAGCAGCGCTCGTGGCCGGAGGTCGACGCGCTCTGGACCAACGAAGCGACCACACTCGCGCATCGCGAGATCGCCGAGGCCATCGAGCTCGTCCAGCGCATCCGTGCCGCCGGCCACGACCACAACGTGCCCCGGGGTGCGAAGGACCGCGTGCGGATCATCGTCCGCTCCGACGACGGCACCGGGCCGACGAAGCACATCAGCCGTCTCATCGCCGGCCTCGTGCCCGCCACGGTGGTGGACGCGCATGAGCGAGGTGTTGATCCGCTGGTCGTGGTTTCGGGTAGGCTCCACGCCGAGGTGGTGATCGCCGACACCGCTGTGGACGCCAACGCGGCCAGACGTCAGATCGGCACCCTCGAGGCAACCGTGACGCGGCTCGAGACCCAACTCGCGAATCAAGGGTTTGTCGCCGGAGCGCCTGACCACGTCGTCGATGAGGCGCGACGCAGGCTTGCCGAGGCGAAGGCGCAATTGGATCTGTTGCGCCGCAACCAGTCAGGAGGACCCACCGATGCTGCTTCTTGACGTGGGCACGCTGCTCACGCTCGCCATCGTCGTGGTGGTCGCGTACCTCGCGGTGCTGTGGATCGCGCTCGCCTTCTACGTTGTCCGCGACGCCCGCCGGCGCACGACCTCGCCTGGGTTCACGCTCTTTGCGATGCTGGTCGGGTTCGTCCCGCCGTTCCTGGGCGCGCTCATCTACTTCATGGTTCGCCCGCCGTTGACGATGGAGCAGGTGCGTTCCCTCGCCATCGAGGAGCAGGTGCTGCTGGAGCCACCGGTGGAGGGGATCCCGACCCGCCCGTGTCCCACGTGCGGCAGGGAGATCGAGCAGGAGTTCATCCTCTGCCCGTACTGCAGAACGCAGTTCGCGCGGCGATGCACCGGCTGCGACCGGAGCCTCCGGCTCGGCTGGGGAGTCTGTCCGTACTGCGCCACCGAGGTCGGAGCGCCTGCGCTGACCCGCACCGGCAGGTAGCGCCACCATGCTGGGCGGTGGGCTCCAGCTGGCGCTCATACCGGCGCCGCTGATCGCCGCCGCGATCATCGTCTTCGCGCTGGCGCCGCGCCACGCCCGCCTGGCTCGCAGCATCGGCGGCATCGGCGGTGTCGCGAGCATCACCCTCCTGGCGGTCGAGACGGGATTCCTCGGCAGCGGCGGGCGAATCGAGGCCTCCCTTGGGACGCCGGTCACGGGGATCGACTACCTGCTGCGTCTCGATGTTCCTGGCGCAGTGCTCGGCCTGGCGGCGTCGGTGGTGGGTGTCCTGCTCCTCCTCGACGCCGAACGCCAGACGCGCGAGGTGAGCGCCCTCCTGGTGTGCGTCATCGGTGCGCTGGTCGCGGCACTCGCCGGCAATCTGGTGATGCTCACGGGGGGTGTCGAGATCGCCGGTGTCGGGACGCTGTTGACGACGAGCGCCGCGCGCGGGCGGCCTGGCCGCGGAGGCCTGATGGCCATAGGGCTTGCGCATCTGGCATCGATCGGCCTGCTCGTCGCGGCGGTGCAACTGCTCAGCTCGTCCGGCACCACGGATTTCGCGGTCATCCCCGCCGGTGCCGTGGGTGCGGCCATCGCAGGCCCATGGGCTGCAGCGGGTGTCGCTCGCCTCCTCGCCACCGCGTTCGTGCCGGTGCGAGGCAACCGCACGCCGACGGCTGCATGGGCCGCAACCGGGGCGATCCCCTGCGGCGCGATCGTGCTCCTCCGGCTGCGAGAGGTCGTCGACGGGCCCCTGCCGCAGGGGATCGCCGTCACCCTCGCCGCGGTCGGCGGTCTCGCCGCTGTGTGGGCGGCGGTGCTCGCGCTCCGCTGGTCGTCGGTGCCGAGCGTGGCGGGTCGGGCACTCTGCGTCATTGCCGCCGCGCCGGTCGTCGCGCTCGCGGGCGTGGCCAACGCAGCCGCCGATGCGGCCGTGGCGGCCGGCATCTGCTCATTGATGCTTGTCACGTCCCTGACACCGGCGTGGGAACGCGTCGCTCGCGGCCGGATGGGCGCGGGTCTCGCCGTCGTCGCGCTCAGCATCGCCGGATCCCTTCCTCTCGGGTTTGGCATCACGGCCTTGATCCTCGAGCTCGCGGCGACCGTGTCAATCGGGCACGCCGGGGCCGCATTGCTCGTTGCGTTGGGCCTGGGAAGCCTGCTCGGGGCCGCGGCAGCGGTGCGGGCTGCGTCGCGGATCGCCGCGTCGAAGGCGGCGGAGACTGCCGGCGAGCGGCCCTCGGCGCTGGCCATCGTGGCCGCGCTCGCATCCCTCGCAGGTGCCCTCGTGCCGGGCGCTGCCGCCACGACCATCCTTGCCGCGCTCAGCCCAGGGGGCTTGACCGAGCCGGTCGGCGCGGCCGCGATCCGCAGCGCCTCAGGCGACTGGTCAGGAGGCTACTTGGTGGTGGCATTTGTCGTGATTGCCGCGGGGGTTTGGGCGCTCACCACGCTCCTCGGCAGACCGGTGCCGAGCCGGCCCACGGCGACCGTTGAGACAGCACCCGTTGGAGTTCAGGCGCTCGGCCTGAACCCGGCACGCGCCGTCCGTCCGATCCTGCTCCGGACGGGCGCGAAGCTCGGCCAGCTCGACGAGTGGCTGGTCGTGCAGCCCCAGCTCGCGCTGGCTCTCGGTGGGGCGATCGTGGCGATCGTCGCCGCCGACTTCCTGGTCCACTGATGGGCGTTTCGGCGCCGCTGCTCTCCGCGGTCGGAGTGCTTGCCGGTGCGGTGGCGATGATGGTCGACGGGCGGCGCGCAGTCGCCATTGCCGTCGTCTTTCTCGCGGCGGGGATGGCGCCGACTGCCGCGACGTTCGGCGGAGCGCCGGGCGTTGCCGTCCTTGGGGCGTGCGCGGTTGCGGCGGTGCTCTTCGCCTGGGCGGGGTTCGTCGGCGGACGCCGGCTTCCGTGGGTGGCGGGGCTCGACCCGACCATTCCGGCCTTCGCACCCCGCGAGCGGCTGTTCGGACCGCGGAGCGTCCGCGCGTTCAGTGCCGCCGTCGCCGTGCCGATCGCCTCGTGGGTGAGCTTCAACATCCCGGTCGGGCAGATCACGACAGCGGTCCAGGGGTTGCTGTTCCCCACCGCGTATGCCTGGACCTGCGGCGTCATCCGGCTCCTGCTGGCCCGGACCGTCGAGGATCTTGCCGTCGGCGTCGCCATGGTCTCGCTCTCGACTGGGACCGCCTGGCTGCTGCGCAGCGGTTCGGATTCGCTCCCAGGGTCCGTCATCGCGTGCGCGGCGACGCCGGTCGTCGCGCTGGTCGCGGGATGGCTCGCGGGGCGGAGCACCCGCCGGCGACCGGTCGAAGCCGAAGCATGAATCCGGTCGTCATCGCCGCGGTATGGGTGGCGCTCGGTCTCGTGGCGGCCGCGCTGCTCCGTCGCAGGACCGCCCGGCTGGTCGCGATCGTCCCGCTCGCAGGCGCTGGGCTGACGCTGCTCGCCACGCGAACCCTCACACCGGCGGTTCCGCTCGGTGGGCTCGGCCCCATCACCGGGTTGGACAGGTCCGGTCAGGGCCTGCTCGTGGCGGCCGGGATATCGATGGCACTCGTGATCGCGCTCCACCCTGCTATCGACGTCTCGTTGGCGCGGACGATCGGGGTCGTCGGGGCGTCGGTGACGCTCGCCCTGGCCAGCGGTGATCCGTTGCTCACCGCCCTGGCACTGACGGTCGCGGTCGGCACGCTCGCGCTTCGCTGGATCGGTCAGGCCCCTGGGCGGGCGACCTTGGCGGCGGGACGTGTTGCGGGAACTGGGACTGCGGCGCTGATCGCGGCGTCACCGTTTCTGCCGCTCTCGGGGTTCACGACCGGCGCGCGGCCGGTCGTCGTCGGTGGGCTGCTGCTCGCGGGCGTGGCGGCGCTGCTTGCCGTCTACCCGCTCGGCGGGTGGGCCGCGGGGATTCTGAGCGTGCTCCGCCCGCTCGACATCGCGCCCTGGTTGGTCCTGCTGGTGCCGGTCGTCCTCCTGCTCGCCGAGCGCATTCCCGAGGGCGTCCTCGGTGACGGGGTGCCCGTCTACGAGCACATCCTCCTGGTGGTGGGGCTCGGGAGCGCCGTCTGGGGCGGCTTCTGGGCGGTGCGTGGACCTGCGCGCACCCGCTACGGCAGGATCTTCATGGCCGACATCGCGCTGAGCGTCGCTGCAGTGGGTGGCCCGCACAACTCACCCGCCGTCACCGGCGCGCTGATCATCATCCTCAGCCACCTGACGCTGGCGCCGATCCTGCTCCGGCCGGCCGAAGCGGGGCTCATCTGGCCGCGCCGGGTGGCGTGGGCGCTGCTGAGTGGGGTGCCGCCGTCACCGTCGTTCTGGGGACGCTTCCTCATTCTCGAGGCGCTCGCGGCCGGCAACGTCGAGTCGACGATCGCCGCTGTTGTGGCCATGACCGGCATATTCATCGCGACGGTCATGGCCTGTTCGATGCGGTTGGCGAAACCGCCAGCGTCGACATGGCAGGCACGAGTGCCGGAGGCCGGCGCGTGGTTGCTCATCGCTGCGGGTATCGCGATCGGCCTTGCCCCACAATCGTTTTCGACCTTCGTGTTCGGGAGCTGACGCGATGGATCCACTCGGTCTGCTGCTCGACATCGTCGCCGTTGCGGTGTATCCGGGTGGGTTGTTCGCGGCGGTGCTCGCGGTCATCGTGCAGCGTGCCGGCGGTCTGCCGCGCATCCGGGAGTTGGACGCGCGCGCGCTCGGCGCGGTCATCGCAGCGACGCTCGCCGCATCCATGGCGTCGCTCCCGGGATCCCCGGCGGCATCCCTCCCGCCGCCGGGAGGCGCAACGCCAAACCTGGCGGCAGCGATCCTCCTGCTGTTCGTGGGCGCATCGCTCGCGGCCCCGGAGCCGTGGTCGATCCGGCGCGCGGTGCTCGGCGGTCTCGGCGGGGCTTCGCTCGTCCTGCTCGGGCTTGTTGCCGCGTCCTTCTCGATCGCGACCATCGTGGGCATCGGTGGGGGTGAGGCGCTGACCGCCCGGATCCTCGCGGCGGCAACCGCATTGATCGCCCTGCCGCTGGTGGTGCAGCCTCACAAGCGCGGCTCGGGAGCGGTCGGACGCATCGCTGTGGTCGCCGCAACCGCCGAGGTGGTCCTCGCGCTGCTCGTACCGCCGTCGCTGCAATGGCCCGCGACGCTCATCGCTATCGGGGCGCTCGTGGGCGGAGTCGGGGTCTACGGCCTGCTCCTGCGAGCCGCCCGTGCGGCCACGCGTCGTGAGTATCCGGCGCTCGTCGCGCTGGCAATCGCGTGCTGCGCCGCCGCCACCGTGGCCGCAGTGCTCGCTGCGCGCCCCTAGCTGAGCTCCTGAATCTGGGCCGTTTGATCAACTCGGGGTCCGGCCTCGGTGCTAGCATGAGTCTCGAGTTGGCGCAAGATTCTCTGCAGTCTGCCGCGCGCGTGAAATCCGCGTGATCGGGATCGTTCTCGCCTCTCAGTCACCTCGCCGTCGCGAGTTGCTGACTCGGGCCGGGATTCGCTTCCGCATCATCGAGCCGCCCGATGACGTCTCCCTCCCAGCCGGTGTCAGCGCCGAGCTCGCCGTGCAGCTCGTCGCCCGCCAGAAGGCGGTCGCCGTTGCGAAGGTCGTCCCCTCCGGGACGTACATCCTCAGCGCCGACACCATCGTCGTCGGTCCCCGGGGTCCGCTCGGCAAGCCGAAGACCCCGGAGCTGGCCCGCGAGATGCTCAACGATCTGCGCGGCAAGCGCCACACGGTCCTCACCGGCGTCTGCGCGATGTGCACGGGCGGCGAGCAGGAGGCGCTGGGCGTCAGCCGCTCCGCGGTGAAGTTCTGCGATTTCACCGACGATGCGCTCGACATGTACGTCGCCTCCGGTGAGCCACTCGACCGCGCGGGCGCCTACGCGATCCAGGGCGGAGGCTCCGACTTCGTGGAGGCTGTCGCCGGACGCATCGACACCGTGATCGGCCTCGACGTCGGCCTGGCACTCCGGCTGCTCGGTGAGATCGGATACCCCGATCCACTGCCCCGGACCACCGACATCAACCTCACGGCTTCCCGGCAGCGCCGCCCGCTGGCGCCGCTTCGCACCGTAACCAGGGTCTGACCGTTTCGCGTTGCAGGCGGGTGCGGATCTTAAGGTCGCGACTGGCAGTTGTGGTCGCATTCTCGGTGCTGGCACCCATCGCGCTCATGGCGTCCGCCTGCAGCAGCGACGTCGCGCAGCTCTCGGTCGTGCTGCGACCTGACTGGGGAAAGGGACCCTTCACGCCAGGCACGACGCCGCCCAACTTCGAGCTCATCGTGACGAACCTGGGACCGGGCAACGCGTCGGGCGTCGTGGTCCACGCAGTGATGCCCAAGACCTTCCAGTTCGCCACGACCAACTCGATCCAGTCGAACGGCGCCGCCCGCACCACCCCGGAGGATGCCAGTGCGGGAGGCTCGAATCCCGAGTGGGGCGTGTGGTCGCTCTCCGCACCGACGTCGCCCAACGGGACCGCCGACTACGCGTCAGTCACCATCGACTTCGGGGCCAACATCACGGCGCCGCCAAGCACCTATTCCCTGGACGCGCAGGTGGTCGATGACAACTTGACATCGACGGTGGAGAGCCAGCCCGTCCAGGTGGAGGTGACCGAGGCGCCCAGGCTCGGCCTTACCGCGTCGGCCAGCCCGTCCTCCGTCCATCCCGGCGGCCAGGTCACGTACCGCATCGATGTGACGAACACCGGGAGCGGCATCTCGCCGGACGTCGACGTGCTCGTGACCCTTCCGCCTGCGCTCCAGTTCGTGTCGACGATCATGCCCTTCGGCGGCAACTCATCGATCGAGCAGTTGATCCTTCCCGTCAAGGGCGCGGTGCTCGTCTTCTACGGTGGCTTTGAAGTGCCACCGCAAACCTCACTCGGACCGGGAAAGCTCGTCATTCAGTTCATCGCGCAATGCGTCACGGACCCCGGCAAAGGCGTCTTCCCGATTCAGGCGCAGGTGACGGACACGGACAACGACAGCGTGACCATCACGAATGTCGCGCCCGTCAACGTCCTTTCCTCGTAGCTCATTCCGAGTTCATTCCAGGCCTGTCCCCTGGCGCACGTGGTAATCTCGCGTATCGCGTCCGGTATCTGCCGGCGTTCCTCAGCGGAGTGAACCCGCTCCCGGCGAGAGAGGCATATGTACGCAATCCTTCAACACGGCGGTCACCAGTACCGAGTTGCTTCCGGCGACCGGATCCTTGTCGATCGCATTCCGGTCGAGGTCGGTTCGACGGTCACGCTCGAGTCGGTGCTGCTCATCGGTGATGGCGCCGAGACCGACGTCGCCAAGGGGTCGCCGGTCGAGGCCTCCGTCACTGCCACGGTGATCGCGCACCGCCGGGGCCGGAAGATTCGCGTCTTCACCTACAAGCCCAAGAAGCGCCACCGGCGCACGCTCGGATACCGCAGTCAGCTGACCGAGTTGCTGATCGACGACGTGTCGCGAGGCAAGGCGGACACCAAGCCGAAGGCCGCCGCGAAGCCGCGCAAGGCCGCCGAGTCGGAGAAGACCGAGGCTGTCGAGGCGAAGGCACCTGACAAGGCCGCCACGGCGAAGGCGCCGGCGACTGCGAAGGCGGCGGATGCTGAGGCGGTCGAGGCCGCAGCAGCAAAAGGCGAGGACGCCGAGGCTGTCGAGGATGCTGCCCCCACGAGCGACAGCGAGGCGGCTGAAACGAAGACGACAGCGAAGAAGCCGGCGGCGGCCAAACCAGCAGCCGCAAAGCCCCGGGCCCCACGAGCGAAGAAGGATCCTGCAGATGGCGCATAAGAAAGGCGGCGGGAGCTCCCGCAACGGTCGCGACTCCAAGGCGAAGCGCCTTGGCGTGAAACGGCACACCGGCGAGGTGGTCCTCGCAGGCACCATCCTCGTGCGCCAGCGCGGCACCAAGATCCTCGCGGGTGAGCACGTCGGTGTGGGACGCGACCACACCCTCTTCGCCTTGCGCACGGGAACGGTTGCCTACGATCACACCGGCCACGACAGGACTCGCGCGAACGTTCGCGCCATGCCGATCTTCTCCGTCGGCGAGATGATCGAGGAGCCCGAAGAGGAGCCGGTCGAAGCGACCGGCTGAGCCACGGCCACTCGCGGCTCGCCCTTCATCGACGAGGTCGATATCGATGTCGCGGCGGGGTCCGGCGGGCGAGGAGCTGTCAGCTTCCGGCGCGAGAAGTACGTCCCCGACGGCGGCCCGGACGGTGGCGACGGTGGCCGCGGCGGCGACGTCCTTGTGGTAGCGGACTCGACTGACACGACGCTGTCGGGATTCCGCGAACGCCGTTCGTTCATCGCAGACGACGGTCGCGCCGGCGGTGGTGGCAAGCGCTCC
>DATDID010000029.1:0-149169 GCA_036521195.1 Candidatus Dormiibacterota bacterium | reverse complement strand
TGCGACAAACCCCCGCGCTGGACCGACGGCCACCACATCATCTTCTGGCGTGACGACGGGCCCACCGAGCTGGACAATCTCGTCCTGCTCTGCCGGACGCACCATCGCACGGTGCACGAGGATGGATGGCGCATTCACATCGCTGATGGCGTTGCCATCGTTGAACCACCTCCCTGACGACCGCGGTCTGAGGGTGTGATGCTAATCCGCGCGCGCTTAGGACAACGCGGGCCGGGTTAGGCCGTTGGGCTGAAGGTTCCGAGTTGCGCGGCGATCGTCTTTGCGCCCGTCTCCAGGGCCGCGTCTGAACACGCCACTTGTTCACAGACCACGGTGAAGACGACGGAGCCGGCAAGTACGAGGATTCCGCTGAGCGATGTGCCGCCGCTGTCCAAGTGAGCAACTGCTGCGGCATCCTCAATTGCGGCAACGTCCGTCACCGTCCACGATGTCGAGAGCTGCTCCTTTACCGTCTTGAAGACGCTCAGCGCGTCGACGGCGTCTGGACTTTGGGTGACCTGCAGCGTGAGCGACGCTTCGGGTGTATAGCCGCTGAAGTAGCAGCCCCCGGAGGTGAGTCGCCCGCTACTCAGCTCGACAGCGGCCATTGATGAAGCTCCTTGCTGCGTCAGGAGGACGCACGGGTCGATCTTGAGGGGCGGTGCAGTCGTCGGCGCGGCACTGGCTTCTCTGGTTGGCACAGGAGCGACGGCACTGACATGGGTGGTGCCTCCACACGCGAAGAGAGCTATCGCCGCGAGACCCGTAACGACCATCATGGGGCGCCCCGGCGCTCGATCGCCAACGAGCGTCGCGATCCGGCGGCGAGTACGCACAACGAGACCCTCGCACGAAGGCGACGGGTTGGACGTCACGGATGCGTGCGGGGTCCGTCACGCTGCCAACGGTGGCCGGCCTCGGGCTGCAGCAGCCGCGGATCCCAACCACCAGCGGGCTGACTACCCCCCGGGGTAACCAGGCGCATGCGACAGCACGACCACCTCGCATCGGAACGTACCCTTTGCAACCGTGGGCCACCAACACCGCGATTCCCGCCTGATGAGCCCTGTCTCTCAGTGAAGCTGCGCCTCTGCGGGACACGCGGCTCCACGCCGGCACCCGGCGTGGACTACACCCGGTATGGCGGACAGACATCATGCATTGCAGTTTTCGCGGACGACGGCGCGTGCAGGCTCGTCCTCGACGCCGGGACGGGGTTGCGCCGTCTTCCCGCGGCGCTGGACGGGGAGCCGTTCTCGGGCAGCATGCTGCTCACACATCTGCACTGGGACCACACGCACGGGCTCCCGTTCTGCCCAGCCGTGGACAACCCGAACGCGCGGACGACGCTGTATATCCCCGAGCAGCCGGGCGGTGATGCGGAGGAGATACTCGCGCGAGCGATGTCACCCCCACACTTCCCGATACGCCCGCGCGAGATGCGCGGATCGTGGCAGTTTCAGCACCTGCCTCCGGGCGAACATCGCATCGAGGGCTTCGACGTCCTGGCGCTCGAGATTCCGCACAAGGGAGGACGCACCTTCGGGTATCGGGTGTCGGACGGTCGCGTGGCCATCGCGTACATGCCCGACCACGCACCCATATCGCTCGGCCCCGGCACAGACGGATTCGGCCCATATCACGAGGCAGCAGTGCGCCTGACGCAGGACGTCGACGTGCTGCTGCATGACTCGCAGTACACGAGCGAGGAGTTCCCCGCGCGCGCCCACTTCGGGCACTCGAGCATCGACTACGCGGTCGGCCTCGCGGAGCACGCACATGCCAGAGAGCTCGTGTTGTTTCACCACGACCCGTGGCGCTCCGACGTGCAACTCGACAGCATCGTCGAGCGCTGGTCGACCGCAGGTGTTCCTGTCACGGCAGCGGTGGAGTGGGACCTTCTCGACGTTGGTGGAAGGGGAGCGACGCTCTGACCCAGCGGCCGCAACGCGGCATGCATTTTGGCAACTGAATGGAGGCATCATGGACAACGATCTGGTACAGCGTGTGATCGACATCGCGAATCGCGTCGTCGCCGGCGGCGCCATCTCCGCGAACGGGCATGGCAACGTCAGCATCCGCGTCCCCGGAACGGACGAGATGTACTTCACGGCCGGGCCGTCGCTCCGCAATCACGCGGCGTCGGCCGTCGTGCGCGTCGGTCTGGACGGCACGCTGCGCGAGGGTGAGTTGCCGCCGATCCAGGGTGCGGTCGTCGCCATGCACACAGCCATGTATGTAGACAGCACCGATGTGAACTGCGTCATCCACACGCATTCCCCGTATGCCACGGCCTACGCGGTGGCGCATCGCCCGATCGGGTGCTGGGTCGAAGCGCTGGCGATGTTCGGCCTCGCAAGCGGCGTGCCGGTGACGGAGTACGGGCCGCGAGGATCCGACCTCGCTGTGGCCAACATCCGATCCGCAATCGCTCCGGGCGTCCCCGCGGTACTGCTCGCCAACCACGGTGTGCTGGTGTTCCATCGCACCCCTGAGCTCGCGATCACAGTTGGCGGCGTCGTCGAGGAGGCCGCTCAAGCCGGCATCAACGCGGCGGGCATCGGCGGACCGGTGGAGATTCCAGAGTCGTTGCGCGCGGCGGCGCTGCAGCGCGCCATGACATTTGAGGCGCAAGGGACCGCACACGCCTGACCACCGTCGTGACTGCGAAAACCGCATCGCACCCGCCGTCCATACCGGCGACGGTGATCCCGGCAATGAAACTTGACCCTTCCAGTCAGGTTTTGATACCGTCACCGTCGAGATGGGAATCGGCTGCCTCGGCTTGACGCGATGCCGCTGGCTCGACCACGGTTGCTGCGGCTCCGCCATCTGTTGTCGCTGACGTCGCACCTCTGACGCGACCGTCCGCCTTCGGACGGCACCGCACGTGCTTTCGCATCAACGCCTGTATCAACAACAACATCTCAATGAGGGTCTGTCATGTCCGCCACCGATGAGTTGCTCAAGAACAACGAGCGTTACGCAGCGAGCTTCAACAAGCGCGACACGTCGCTCCCGCCCGCGCGCAGCGTCGCCGTCGTCGCGTGCATGGACGCTCGTCTGCACGTCAGCGCCATCCTCGGCCTCGAGGTCGGTGACGCGCACATCATTCGCAATGCCGGCGGTGTCGTCACCGACGATGCCATCCGTTCGCTGGTCATCTCCCAGCGTCTGCTCGGGACCAAGGAGATCATCCTCATCCATCACAGCGACTGCGGGATGGTGACGTTCAGCGACGACGCAGTGAAGGCACAGATCAAAGAGGACACGGGTATCCGTCCGCCGTTTGCGCTCGAAGCGTTCCCCGATTCGGCGGATGACGTGCGTCAGTCCATCGCGCGCATCAAGGCCAGCCCGTTCCTCCCGAATCGCGACAACGTTCGCGGCTTCGTGTACGACGTGTCGACGGGCAAGCTAAACGAGGTGACAGCCGGCGACCTCGAACTCAAGGGCTCAACGGCCGCTGTAGAGGGTGTTCGCTAGCGCTCATTGCGTCAGCACGCGGGCGCACGATGGTGAGCGTGCGTCCGCGCACGCCGCTCCGGCACGCGACGGAGCGGCCTCCAACGGGGCGGAGTGGGGGAGTGACACGACTGTTACAGCGCCTGCCACCGAACGGCGAAGAACGTTCGCAAGATCAGCCGCTCGACGTTCGCCAGACGCACGCACCGGGTTGCGCACAGGCATGTGCCATACAGCGCAAACGAAGTGCGCAGTTGTCCACATTGTCAACAGCCCGCGGCGTGTCAAACGCGTCGTGACGCAACGTGTCAGCAAGTTGCTCGCGGCGGTTGACAGGGGGTCAGTGCCGCGGCGTACACTCCTGCGGTGGCATCGGAGGCGGGCATGTCGAAGCATTCAGGACGAGCAACCATGCCGCGCAGAATCTGCGCACGCGTTGGATGCGGAGAGATGGTACACAAGCCAACTGCAAAGTACTGCAGCATCAAGTGCTGCTCGATAGATCCCGCGCGACACGAGCGCTTGCGCAACCAGGCGCGCAGAGCGGCGGCGCGTCCCATACCGATGTTGCGCCAGCTGCGCTTCGACTTCCCGTCCACCGGCTTTGATCCCGAAGCGCAGCTGACACAACTGTGCCAGGCGCGCGAGGACGTCCCGGCGGGAATGTCCCGTCTCACCGGCTGAACCCAGTCGCCGCGACCTCGGGGCCGGAGCAGGCGGACTGCGTAGAATCGGCTTCCAATGCCTGACGAGATCGTCGACGACGCCGCCGAAGCGGGCGCGCCCCTTCCAGCACCGGCGGCGCCAACACTTGACATCCTTCGCCACAGCGCCGCGCATCTGATGGCCGCTGCGGTGGTGGATTTGTTCGCCGGCGCTCAGTACGACGTCGGGCCTGCGATCGAGGACGGCTTCTTCTACAACTTCCGGCTCCCCGACGGCGCGCACTTCACGGACGACGACCTGCCGCGCATCGAGGCTCGAATGGGGGAGCTCGCTGCAAAGAAGGTGGCGTTCGAGGCGGCGGCGATGCCGCGCGAGCAGGCCGTTGCGCTGTTCACCGAGTTGCACCAGCCGTTCAAGGTCGACATCATCAACCGGCTCCCGGCCGACGTGACCGACGTCAGCATCTACCGCACCGGGACGTTCGTCGACCTCTGTCGCGGACCGCACGTGCCCGACTCGGGTTGGCTCAAGGCGATCCGCGTCCTCCGGACCGCCGGGGTGTACTGGCGCGGCGATGCACGCAACGAGCAACTGCAACGTCTCTACGGAACCGCGTGGTTCACGAAGGACGAGCTGGACGCGTACATGCTGCGGCTCGAGGAGGCGCGCAAGCGCGACCATCGCCGTCTCGGCGCCGACCTCGACCTCTTCTCGTTTCCAGACGAGATCGGTTCCGGACTCCCGGTGTTCCATCCCAACGGGGGCCTGGTGCGCTCACTGATGGAGGACTACTCGCGCAAGCGACATGCGGAAGCCGGCTACTCGTTCGTCAACACGCCGCACATCACCAAGGAAGACCTCTTCAAGACGTCGGGGCATCTCGAGTGGTTCGCCGAGGGGATGTTCCCGCCCATGGAGCTCGACGAGGGGACGAAGTACTACCTCAAGCCCATGAACTGCCCGATGCACATCCTCATCTACCGCAGCCGGATGCGCTCGTACCGTGAGTTGCCCCTGCGACTCTTCGAGTTCGGCAGCGTGTACCGGTACGAGAAGTCCGGCGTCGTGCACGGACTGACTCGCGTACGCGGTCTCACCATGGACGACGCGCACATCTTCTGCGCGCGCGAGCAGATGATGGGGGAGCTCATCTCCCTGCTCGACTTCACGCTCGGCCTGCTGCGCGACTTCGGACTCACGGACTTCTACCTCGAGCTCTCCACGCGTCCCGAGGCCAAGGCGGTCGGCACCATGGACGAGTGGGAGGAAGCAACCCAGGCGCTGCGCCTCGCCGCTGAAGGACGAAACCTCGAGCTCGTGCTCGACGAGGGCGGTGGTGCGTTTTACGGTCCGAAGATCTCGGTGCAGGCACGCGACGCAATCGGCCGCACGTGGCAGATGTCGACGATCCAGGTCGACTTCCAGTTCCCGCAGCGATTCGACCTGCACTTCGTCGACGACTCCGGGTCGGAGCAGCGCCCGATCATGATCCACCGTGCGCTCTTCGGTTCCATCGAGCGCTTCTTCGGCATTCTCCTCGAGCACTACGCAGGGCACTTCCCGCTCTGGCTTGCGCCGGTGCAGGTCGCGCTCGTCCCGGTGCAGGACGACAGCGAGGAGGTCATGTCGTACATCCACGGGCTTGCCCAGGAGATGCGCACCCGCGGGCTGCGCGTGTCGCTCGACGACCGCCACGGCGAGCGCATGCAAGCCCGCGTCCGCGACGCCGAGATGAAGAAGGTTCCATACGTCGTGGTCATCGGCAAGCGCGATGTCGAGCGCGCGGACGGAGTCGTGCGCGTGCGCGATGTGCGCCGCAACAGCCAGGACGACGTCGCGACCGGCGCGCTCATCGACACCCTGGTCGCCGAGGTGAGCGAGCGGCGGCCCGAGTGAAGCGAGGCCGGCGTCAGCCGGCGTCGAACGACCCTCCGGTGCGAGCGCCGCTCCGCGGTGAGGCAAAGCTTGAGGCCGCGCTGGACACGTTTGGCATCGACGTACGTGACCGCGTCTGCCTCGACCTCGGTGCTGCGGCCGGCGGTTTCACGCGCGTGCTCCTCGACGCGGGCGCGCTCCGCGTCTACGCGGTCGACGTGGGTTTCGGCCAGCTGCTGGGCTCCCTGCGTCAAGACACCCGGGTGCTCAACCTCGAGGCGACGAACGTGTCGAAGCTCGACACGCACCTGATCCCCGAGCCTCTCGAGGTGGTCACGATCGACGTGTCGTACCTCGCGCTGGCATCTGCGGTTGCGCAGCTCGACCGCATCGACATCGCTCCTGACGCCGACCTCGTCGGTCTCGTGAAGCCGATGTTCGAGCTCCGCATGGCAACGGCGCCGACCGATCCGGCAACCGTCGACCGAGCCGTCGAGCAGGCAGTCGCGGGAGTCGAGGCCGCCGGCTGGCAGGTGCTCGGCACGATGCCGTCACCGGTTCTCGGCGGCCGGGGCGCCGTCGAGGCGCTCCTCCATGCCCGCAAGCGGGGATGAGCACTGACGGTGAGCGCGACCTGTCACACCAAGGTTTAGCGCTCGGGCGCGCGTGCTATATTCAGCGCCCGACGCCGAGAACAGGCGCCGCAAAGCAGGTCCGTCAATGGCGGCCCTCACCTTCCGGGTTCGCCTTGAAGGTCCAGCACCCGATCCCTGGATAGCGGAACCGCTGTCCAGTTTTTTTGTCCATAAGGAGGCCGCGCCGATCGCATTCCGAGAGTTGAGGGTCAACGACCAGATCCGAATTCCCACCGTCCGTCTCTTCGACGACACCACAGGTGAACAACTGGGGATCGTCCCCCTCGAGCGGGCGCGGGAGCTCGCCGCCCAGCGTGAGGTGGACTTGGTCGAAGTCGCCCCTCTGGCCCAACCACCGGTTTGCCGTCTCATGGACTACGGACGCTTCAAGTTCGAAGCGCTCAAGAAAGAGAAGGAAAGCCGGAAAGAGCACAACACCATCAACGTCAAGGAGATGAAGCTCCGTCCGAAAATCTCGGAGCACGACTTCCAGACCAAGTTCGGTTCGGTACGTCACTTTCTCGCTGACGGCGACAAGGTCAAGCTCACGATCATGTTTCGTGGGCGTGAGATGGTGCATCAGGAGTACGGACGCAAGCTGCTCGATCGGATGGCAGACGAGCTCAAGGAGATCGCCATCATCGAGCGGAACCCACTCGTCGAGGGCCGCAACATGATCATGATCATGAGCCCGCTCAACAAGAAACACGCCAAGGGCGATCAACACAGCAATGACCGGCGGCCGGCGTCGGAGACGTCCGACACCGACACCTCGACTCAGGAATCACCCACCGCAACATCCCAGACCCAGGAACAACCCAGGACCCAGGAAGTGGAGATGAGCGTCACCGTTCCGGTGGCCGACTCCGGCGCCGAATCAGGGAGCAACGACCATGCCGAAGATACGAACCCATAAGGGAACCGCCAAGCGGATCCACGTCACCCCGACGGGAAAGGTGATGCGGCGCAAGGCGTTTCGCTCGCACCTGCTCGAGCATAAAAGCGAGAAGCGCAAGCGGCAATACCGGACGCAACACGAGGTGTCCCCGTCGGATCGCCGCAAGATCATCCGACTGGCACCCTATCTTTAGGAGAGCGACATGGCCAGAGTGAAACGTGGGGTGACGGCCAAGGCGCGCCACCGGAAGATCCTCGAGCTTGCGGAGGGCATGCAGGGTGCCCGCCACCGCCTGTACAAGAACGCCAACGAGGCGGTCATGCACTCGCTGTCGTACGCGTACCGTGACCGCAAGCAGCGCAAGGGCGACATGCGCACCCTGTGGATCGCGCGCATCAACGCAGCCGCGCGTCAGAACGGTCTTGCCTACAGCCAGTTCATGCACGGGCTGAAGGAAGCCGGTGTCGATGTGAACCGCAAGATGCTCGCCGACATCGCAGTCACGGACTCCGGGTCGTTTCAGCAGCTTGTCGAAGTCGCGCGGGGCGCTCTCGCCAAGGCGTGACCACCGACGTCCACAGCGTGGCGGCGGCGGCGCTGGAGGCGATCGCGGCTGCGCAGGACCTTGCCGAGCTCGACGCGGTCCGCGCCAGGTATCTCGGACGTGGCGACGGTGAGCTGACCGCGTTCCGGCGCGGCCTCGGCAAGATCGCCGACGCCGACGGCCGGCGCCAGATGGGTCAGATGGTCAACGAGCTCGTCGAGCGCGTGACCGATGCCGCCAACGACCGTCAGCGGGTGATCGAGAGCGCGGCACGGGCCCGAAGCCTCGAGACGGAGGGACTCGATCTCACGCGTCCGGCCCCGCCACTGCGACGCGGCCGCCTCAACCCGGTGACGCTGGCTTCGATCGAGATCCGGCGCATCTTCGGCCAGCTCGGCTTCGCCGCCGTCGATGGTCCGGAGGTGGAGTACGACCGCTACAACTTCACCCTGGTCAACCAGCCGCCCGGGCATCCGGCGCGGGACTCGCAGGACACCTTCTATATCGATGACTCGCGCCTGCTGCGCACGCATACGTCGCCGGTGCAGATCCGCAGCATGCTCATCCGCGGCGCGCCGCAACGGGTGATCGTTCCGGGCAAGACCTTCCGCCGTGATCACGACGCGACGCACCTGCCGATGTTCCACCAGGTGGAGGGCCTCTGCATCGACGAGGGCATCGCGGTGAGTGACCTCAAGGGAACCCTCGAGTTCTTCGCGCGCTCGTTCTTCGGACCTCATTCGGCGCTGCAGTGGCGCCCGCATCACTTCCCGTTCACCGAGCCCTCGCTCGAGCTCGAGCTTGCGTGCGTCGTGTGCGCGGGGGCGGGATGTCCGCTGTGCGGCTTCAGCGGCTGGCTCGAGCTGCTCGGCAGCGGCATGGTGCACCCGCAGGTGCTGCGCAACGGCGGGATCGACCCGGACCGGTATTCCGGATTCGCGTTCGGCATGGGCATCGAGCGCGCGGCGATGCTCGCCTGGGGCATCCCCGACATGCGCCTCCTGTACGACAACGACGTCCGCTTCCTCCGGCCGGCGCACTCATGAAGTTCTCGCTGCGCTGGCTGCGTGATTACGCATCGCTCGACGCTCCCTTGGCGACGATCGCCCGGGCGCTGACAGACACCGGCACCGAGGTCGGCACCGTCGAGGTCGGCGGCGAGGGAATCGTTGTCGCTCGGATCACGGCGGTCTCGCCGGTCCCGGGTTCGTCGCACCTGCAGTTCGCCGACATCGATCTCGGTGCTCCCATCCCGGCTGCCCTTGCCACGTTCACCGAGACACCCGGAACGGTCCGCGTCATGACCGGTGCGCCGAACGTCAAGGAGGGCCAGCTCGTCCCGTACGCGCCGCCGGGAACGCGCCCGCCGGCGATGGACGAGCGCCTCGGAGTCAAGACGATCCGCGGCCACAAGTCGCCCGGGATGCTGTGCTCGGCAATCGAGCTCGGTGTGGGCGAGAACGCGGACGGGATCCTCATCCTCGAGGAGGGCACGCCCGGCCAGGCTATCGCCGAGGTGCTCGACCTCGACACGGTCCTCGACCTCGACGTGACCACCAACAGACCCGACTGCCTCTGCCACGTCGGTATCGCACGCGAGCTCGCCGCCGCACTCGGTGAGACCCTCAACGAGCCGCCGACCGACGTGCCCGACGAGCTGCTCTCCGCGACATCGGCCGAGCTTCGCGCGAGCGTTCGCGTCGACGACCCGCAGGGGTGCAACCGGTTTGCCGTGAGGGTGATCGAAGGCATCGCCGTCGGTCCGTCTCCACCGTGGTTGCGCAACCGGCTCCGGTCCGTGGGGTTGCGACCGATCAACAACGTCGTCGACATCACCAACTTCATGACCCATGAGCTCGGACAGCCGATGCACGCCTTCGACCTCGACCGCTTCGTCGAGGTCGGTGGCACTGCGTCCGCCGAGGTCGTGGTGCGCCGCGCGACTGCGAGCGAGCATGTGGTCGACCTGCTCGGCACAGACCGCGAGCTCTCGGGCGAGGATCTCGTGGTGTGCAGTGGACCCAGCCCGGCGAGCATCGCCGGTGTCATCGGCGGCAGCACGACCGCCGTCACCGACTCCACGAGGTCCGTCCTCCTGGAAGCGGCGACGTGGGACGGTCCGACGATCCGCGCGACGTCAAAGCGGCTCGGGTTGCGCACCGATGCATCGACGCTGTTCGAGAAGGGGCTGAGCGACCGGCTGCCCCCGGTCGCGCTCGACCGCGCTGCCGCTCTCATCGCCGAGCTGTCCGGCGGACACGTGCTCCGCGGGGTCATCGAGCAGTGGCCACGGCCGCTCCCCGAGCTCGGCCCTATCGCACTGACAGCGACGTTCACCGGCAGGCTCCTCGGTATTCCGATCGATGCGACCGAGATGGCAACCACACTGGCCCAGCTGGGATTCGCGGTCGAGCAGGACGGTGCGACGTTGTCCGTGACGCCGCCGTACTTCCGGCGCGACGTGTCGCTGCCGGAGGACCTTGTCGAGGAGGTCGGCAGGATGATCGGCTACGCACGGGTGCCGAGCACGCTTCCCGGACGGCGCGCGGAAGTCACCACCTCGGCACCGGAGCCGCCGGTCGAGGATGGGGTGCGTGAGACGTGCCTCGGTGCCGGCTTCGATGAGGCCATCACGTTCTCCTTCGTCGGCCCGCTCGACGCGACGTTGCTCCCTGGCCTCGGCCGGACACGCGCACCGATTGCGGTGCGCAATCCGCTGAGCGACGAGTGGAGCGTGATGCGCACCTCGCAGCTGCCGCGACTGTGCGCAGCGCTCGCGGGCAACGTGAATCGGGGCAACGCCGATGTGATGCTCTTCGAGCTGGGCCGGGCATTCTGGGAAGGCGAGCGCGATGGGCTCCCTGCTGGTTCCACCGCGGACGGCGCGGACGCCGGCCTGCCGCCGCTGCCGCTCGAGCCCCTCTTGCTGTCGGTTGCCATCCACGTTGCCAGCGGAACGCCCGACGATGCGGCGATTGCGCTGCGGCGCGTGCAATCGCTCTTCGACCGCGTGGTCGAAGACCTGACCGGCGCTCGTCCCCGCGTGGAGCCGTCAGCGGAGCACGGGCTGCACGCAGCTCGAAGCGCTGCGCTCAACATCGCCGGAGCCTGTGTCGGCATCGTCGGCGAGCTGTCGTACGAGACCGCATCGGCGTTCGAGATTCGCGGTCGCGTCGCGGTGGGCGAGCTGCGCGTCGATTCGATCGGGCCGTCGACGCAACACAGCCTGCGCTACACGCCGCCGCCGCGGTTCCCCGCGATCGTCCAGGACCTTGCAGTGACGGTAAGCGCCGATCGTCCGGCAGGGGATGCGATGGACGCGATCCGCGATGCAGACCAGCCACTGCTCGAAAACGCGGAACTGTACGACGAGTACCGAGGCGGTAGCCTCGGCGCCGGCAGGAAGGGCTGGACCTTCCGGCTCACGTTCCGCGCAGCCGATCGGACCCTGACAGGGGAGGAAGCGCAGGCGGCGCAGCAGGCGATCGCGGCGGCGCTGGCGCAGCGTTGCGACGCGGAGATCCGTCAGTAGGCACGGCATCGCGCGACTGGTTCGCCCGGCCGACCATCGAAGTCGCGCGAGACCTCATCGGATGCGCGCTGCTCGTCGACGCCGGCGGCCCGGAATCGGTGGTGGCCCGCATCGTCGAGACCGAGGCATACCTGGGACTCGAGGACCCCGCATCGCACGCATATCGTGGTCCGACGCCGCGATCGGCCGTCATGTTCGGGCCGCCGGCGCACCTCTACGTGTACTTCACCTACGGCATGCATCACTGTGCGAACGTGGTGACCGAGGTTGACGGCGTCGCCGGTGCGGTGTTGCTCCGCGCGGCCGCGGTGGAGCACGGGCTCGGCATCGTGATCGCCCGGCGCGGCGAGCACGTCGCGACAGCGGCACTGTTGCAGGGTCCGGGCAATCTCTGTCGCGGGCTCGGGATCACCCGCGCCGACACCGGCACCGACCTGCTCGGCCCGGCGTCGCGCGTCGGGATCGACGTGCGCGCAGGAATTCCCGCGATCGCCGTGAGCACACGCGTGGGACTGAGCGTGGCGGCGGACCGGTTGCTGCGCTTCAGTGCGGTGGGAGATCCGGCAGTCTCACGACCCCGGCCGGCAGGCGAGGCCGCCGCCACGCCGGGCAAAAGAAAGGGGCCGGACTGAGCCGGCCCCTTGTTTATGCACCGTTTCTGATACGGCAACCCGGTAAAAATTCCCGGGCGTTCTTGCGGCACCTTTACCGGTGCCAGGGTTCGGAAAGGCCCGGTCCCAAGCTCCCAGTCGACGTAACGCGCGCCCATCCACTTCAGGACACCCGGGGTCGCCGATTGCCCAGCGACTGCTACGGGGGCGCCACCGCTACGTGATCAGAGGGCCCGTCAGCCGGGCCTCAACCCTCCGCTCGGCCGTGCCGGAAGCGTTGCCAGACGGTAGTGAACATCGGGATGACTACCTCCGTCTGAATGGTCGATGGTCTCTCCACCATAGTCCAGTTGCCGCCTTACCACAACCCTCGTGAGCCCTAGACTGACCGAAGGGCTGCGCTAGAATCGGAACGTCTGTTCGTCTCGGAGGATCCATGTCCGGTCACAGCAAGTGGGCTGGCATCAAACACAAGAAGGCCATCGTCGACGCGAAGCGCGGACAGGTCTTCACGAAGGTCACCCGCGAATTGACCGTCGCTGCGCGAGAGGGCGGCCCCGACGTCGAGGGCAACTTCCGGCTGCGCCTCGCGATTCAGAAGGCGCGTGAGGTGAACATGCCCGCCGACAACATCGAGCGAGCCATCCAGCGAGGAGCCGGTGGTAAAGACGGCGTGCAGCTCGAGGAGGTCCGCTACGAAGGCTACGGGCCGCACGGCGTCGCGGTGATGGTCGACACGCTCACGGACAACCGCAACCGCACGGTCGCTGGGATCCGCAATGCATTCACGCGTTCGGGTGGCGCCCTCGGCGAGGCGAACAGCGTGGCGTGGATGTTCAACCAGCAAGGTCTGATCAGCATCGAGGCCGGCAAGCGTGACCCCGAGGAGCTCGCGCTCGAGCTGCTCGATGCGGTCGACGTCGGCGATGACGGTGATGTGGGCGTCGACGGCGACGAGGTCGTTGTCACGGTGGCGCCCTCGCGGTTCGAGGAGGTGCGCAGAACCCTCGAGGAGCGCAAGTACGTCGTCGACAATGCCGAGGTGACCATGAATCCGACAACGTCGATCGTCCTCGACGCGAGCCAGGCACGGCAGGTCATCCGGCTGCTCGACGGTCTCGAGGACCACGATGACGTGCAACAGGTGTACGCCAACGCCGAGATACCGGACGACGTCCTTGAGAGTCTTGAGAGCGTCGGCTGACGCTCGCGCCGGCGCACACCGGTGAGGGTGCTCGGCGTCGATCCCGGCCTCGCGCGCACCGGCGTCGCGATCGTCGAAGGCTCGCCCGGACACCTCGTGCTCGTCTACGCGTCGTGCATCGAGACCGTGCCGCAGACCAATGAGGCGGGCCGGCTTGCGACGTTGTTCGACCTCGTCGTCGATGCGTGCACGTCCTTGCGCCCTGACGTCGCGGCCGTCGAGGAGCTGTTCTTCTCGACGAACCGGCGCACTGCAATGCGCGTTAGCGAAGCACGCGGCGTCATCATCTGCGCGCTCGCCCGCGAGGGCGTCGCCATCGCCGAGTACACGCCGAACCAGGTGAAGGAGGCGGTATGCGGCTACGGAGGCGCGCGCAAGCCGCAGGTGTCGCGCATGGTGGCGAGCCTGCTCGGCGTCGCCGAGATCCCCGGACATGACGATGTCGCCGACGCATGCGCGGTCGCGGTCTGCCATCACCACCGCGGCAGCCTCGGGGCACTGACAGGACGCGTGGTGCCGCACAAGGAGTCGCCACTTGATCGCGCGGTGAGCAACGCTCGCGCGGCGCTCGTGCGTGCCGCACGGTGATCGCACTCCTTCGCGGCACTCTGTTCAGCGTCGGCGATGACCACGTCGTCATCGACACCGGTGGTGTCGGCTACGAGGTGTTCTGTCACCTGCGCACGATCACCACGCTGCATGCTTCACACGAGCCGGAGATCTCGCTGTACGTGCACACGAGCGTGAGCGCTGACGCGATCCGTCTCTACGGTTTCGCGACGCATGACGAGTTCCGCCTGTTCCGTCTGCTGATCGGTGTCGAGCGGATCGGGCCGAAAGCGGCGCTCGGCATCCTCGGCCGTGCCGAGCTGCCGGTGCTCGTCAAGGCGATCGCGGAGGGTGACATCGCACTCGTTGCCACTGTCCCGGGCATCGGGCGCAAGACCGCCGAGCGGGTCATCCTCGAACTGCGCGACAAGGTCGGCTCGCTCGAGCCGCCCGGGACGCCACATCACACATCCAGCAGCAAGGGCGACGCGGTGTCGGCGGCGATCGCAGGGTTGATGGGCCTCGGCTTTCGCGAGAACGAGGCACGCGACGCGGTGACGACGATCGCGGGTGACGGCGACGCGCACGACGTCGCGGACCTTGTCGGGGCCGCATTGCGCCGGCTCGACAAGGCAGGGTCGACGCGATGACCGAGGAGCGTCTCGTCAGCCCGGAAGAGATCGAGGCGGAGCGCGTCTCCGACACCGCACTGAGGCCGCGCCACCTCGACGATTTCGTCGGCCAGGCAACCATCAAGGACCAGGTGCGCATCCTTGTCGAGGCCGCGAAGCATCGCGGCGACGCGCTCGATCACGTGCTGCTGTACGGCCCGCCGGGCCTCGGCAAGACAACGCTCGCGCAGATCATCGCCGTCGAGATGGGCGTGAACGTCCGCCTCACGAGCGGTCCGGCGCTCGAGCACCAGGGCATGCTCGCGTCGATCCTCACGAGTCTCGAGGAGCGCGACGTCTTCTTCATCGACGAGGTGCACCGCCTCAACCGCGCGGTGGAGGAGGCGCTCTATCCCGCGATGGAGGACCTCGCGTTCGACTTCGTCGCGGGCAAAGGAGCGGGCGCGCAGACGCTGCGCCTCACCCTCAATCGGTTCACCGTCATCGGCGCGACCACACGTGCAGGTGCGCTCGGCGCCCCGCTGCGCGATCGGTTCGGCGTCACCTTCCGGCTCGACTTCTACGACACCGACGACCTCGTGGCGATCGCGAACCGCTCGGCGAATCTGCTCGGCATCGCGCTCGACCCCGAGGGCGCGGCGATGATCGCCCGGCGCTCGCGCGGGACGCCACGTATCGTCAACCGCCTCCTCCGGCGTGCTCGCGACTACGCGCAGGTGCGCGCCGCGGGGCACATCGATGTCGAGGTCGCCGCGGCAGCGCTCGATGTCCTGGGCATCGACGCGATCGGACTCGACGAGCTCGACCGGCGCGTGCTCGGGGTGCTGTGCGGAACCCTCGGCGGTCATCCGGTCGGCGTGCAGACGATCGCCGTCAGCGTCCAGGAGGACCCGGACACCATCGAGGACGTGGTCGAGCCGTTCCTCATCCGCAGCGGTCTGCTCGCCCGGACCTTGCGAGGTCGGCTCGCAACGGCGGCCGCATACCAGCATCTCGGACTGCCCGTCCCCGCCGGAGCGCCCGGGGCGGCGGAGGCGCAGACAGCGCTCTTCGAGCGTTGAGGACCGCCGACTTCGACTACGCGCTCCCGCCCGAGCGGATCGCGCAGGAGCCGCTGACCGAACGCGACGCATCGCGTCTGCTGCTCATCCGCGAGGACGGCGACCTCGAGGATCGGTGGTTCATCGAGCTGCCCGATCTCCTGCGGCCTGGCGACCTCCTGGTCGCCAACGAGACACGCGTGCGGAACGCACGTCTTCGCGGGGTCGACTCCCACGGGCGCGACGTGGAGCTCCTGGTGCTCGAACGCCGGTCCGAGGGCTCATATCTCTGCCTGGCGGGGCCGGCTCGACTCGCGGCGCCGGGCGCGGTCATCCGTATCGGCGAACACCTGCAGGCGACGGTGATCGGACCGTCAGGCGCGCATCCCGGCGGCCGCTGGGTGACGTTCGATGCCGAGGACGCCGACGCGGCCATCGAGGCTGCGGGGGACGCGCCGCTGCCGCCGTACATCCACGAGACGCTGGCGGACCCGAGCCGGTACCAGACGCTCTATGCGACAGGAGCGCCGGACTCCGCGGCTGCGCCGACGGCCGGGCTGCACTTCACCGCGCGGGTCATGGAACGCCTGCGCGAGCAGGGCATCGGCTGGGCGACGTTGCGCCTCGACGTCGGCCTCGGCACCTTTGCCCCCATCCGCACGGAGAGCATCGAAGACCACGAGATGCACGAGGAGCAGTACGCGCTGTCGGCCGCCACCGTCGAGGCAATCGCCGCGACGCGACGCGCAGGCGGACGCGTCATCGCCGTCGGCACGACCGTGGTGCGTGTCCTGGAGACGTGCGCGTCCGACGGCGGTGTGCCGCATGCGGGGACCGGACGGACACGGCTGTTCATCCGCCCGGGGCATCGCTTTCGCGTCGTCGACGGGCTGGTCACGAACTTTCATCAGCCCCGCTCATCGTTGCTCGTGCTGCTCGACTCGTTTGTTGGAGAGGAGCGCCGGCGCGCCGCATATGCGCATGCGCTGCAAGGCGACTATCGATTCCTCTCCCTCGGCGACTGCATGCTCTGCTGGCGCGCTGCGTGACGCAGGCGTTCACCACGCTCGCCGTTGACGGGGCGGCGCGAACCGGCGAATTGCGCACCGCGCACGGCACCGTTCGCACACCAGCGTTCATGCCGGTGGGAACCCACGCGACCGTCAAGGCGCTGCATCCCGACGAGGTGCGCGCAGCGGGCGTCGACATCCTCCTGTGCAATGCGTATCACCTCGCGCTGCGACCGGGGATCGAGCTCATCGAGCGGGCGGGCGGGCTGCATGCGTTCATGGGCTGGGACCATCCGATCCTCACCGACAGCGGCGGCTATCAACTCGTGAGCCTCGCGGAGGTCGCGGCCGTCGATGACGACGGCGCGACGTTTGTCTCGCCATACGACGGTTCGCGTCTGCGAGTGACGCCCGAGGACGCGGTCACCAACCAGGCACGGCTCGGCGCCGACATCCTCATGTGCCTCGACCATCCGGTCGCGCATGGGACCGCCCACGAGACAGCGCGCGACGCGACCGCGCGCACCCATCGCTGGGCGGAACGGTGCCGGGAAGCGCACCCGGGCAACGGCCACCTGCTGTTCGGCATCGCCCAGGGCGGCTTCGACGATGCAGCGCGGCGCGAGTCGGCACGTGTCACGGCGGGGCTCGACTTCGACGGCGTGGCCGTCGGTGGCCTCTCGGTGGGTGAACCTGTGAAGACGATGCTGACCATGGCCGAGGCGAGCGTCTCGGAGCTGCCGTCCGACCGGCCGCGCTACTTCATGGGACTCGGCACCGATGCTGAGTTGCTCGCGTCGATCGGTCTGGGGATCGACATGTTCGACTGCGTGGTGCCGACCCGGCTGGCGCGCAACGGCACGGCGCTGACGCCGGACGGTCGCCTCTCCCTGCGGAATGCGGCGGCGAAGGACGACCTCCGGCCGATCGATCCCGCGTGCCCGTGCGCGGCATGCGCGCGCTTCTCGCGCTCATACCTTCGCCACCTCTTCCAGTCCAACGAGATCCTGGCGCACCGGCTGGTCAGCCTCCACAACATCACGCACCTCGCCCGCTTGATGGAGGAGGCCCGCGCCGCGATCCAGTGCCATGCCTTCGCGGCGTTCCGCGCCGAACGAGACGGCCGGCTCAGCCTTGAGCCCCGGTAGACTGGACGGTCGGTGTTCAGGATCACGCGATTCCGTCTCGCCGTCGTCCTCCTCGTGGTGGTCGGCGCGTTCTTCATCGACGGCTACAGCCTCATCTACCGGTACTTCGTCGCTCATCAGCCGCTCGGCCAGACGCTGACCTCGACGCCGTCGTTCCTCGGGCGCGACCTCTTCATCCACAAGGGTCTCGACCTGCAGGGCGGCACCGAGCTCACGATCGAGATCTGCCACGGGTTCAACGACCCGCCGGGGAGTGACTGCCGGAGCGGGCCGCCGAAGGGTTCCACGCTGCAGGAGGCTCAGCAGGCGACGATCCCAATCCTCGACCTCCGCGTCAACTCTCTCGGCGTTTCCGAGGCGTCGGTCCAGGCTCAGGGCGACGATCAGATCCTCGTCCAGCTGCCGGGGGTGAGCGCCGCGCAGGCCGTCAAGACGATCGGCACCACGCAGAAGCTGTACTTCGCGACCTCGGCCCCTGGTGCGCCCGATCCCTCGAGTGCATCCTTCATCGCCGATCAGCAGGGTCTGTACGACCCCTCGCAGTTCAGCAACCCGACTCTCTACCCGACGGGAGCGCACTGGAAGATCGACACCAACCTCCAGGCGACCGACGTCAACTCGGCGACCGTCGGTCAGGACGCCACCAGCGGCGCCATCGCAGTCGACATCAACTTCAACGCTGCCGGCGCGACCGAATGGGCGAAGATCACCAACGCGGCGTATCAGGTCTATCAGACGGACCCGACCAGTCCGAACGCGCAGATCGCGATCTTCCTCGACAACGAGGTGCTCACGGCGCCGCAGGTCACCGGCGGCGGCCAGAGCAACCAGACCGAGATCACGGGTAACTTCACGTCGGACTCGGCAACCCAGCTCGCCAGCCTGATCAGCGCCGGTGCGCTGCCGGCGGACATCACCACGGTGGCGAGCACCACGGTCAGCGCGACCCTCGGCCAGCAGTCGATCACGCTCAGCCTCATCGCCGGCGCGATCGGGTTGCTGATCGTGATCATCTTCATGATCGGCTACTACCGATTCCCGGGCGTGCTGGCGACCGCAGCCCTGTTCATCTATGCCGCGATTGTTCTGGCGCTCTTCAAGCTCATCCCGGTGACGCTCAGCCTCGCCGGACTGGCGGGCTTCGTGCTCAGTGTCGGCATGGCGGTCGATGCCAACGTGCTCATCTTCGAACGCACCCGCGACGAGTTACGTCATGGGAGAAGTGTGCCCGTCGCCGTCGAGACCGGCTTCCGCCGGGCATTTCCTGCCATTCGTGACAGCAACATCTCGACCCTGATCACGTGCGCGATCCTCGCGTTCTTCGGCACCGACGTCATCCGCGGATTCGCCATCACCCTGGCGATCGGCGTCATCGTGTCGTTTTTCACGGCCATCACGATCACGCGGTCGCTGTTCGCGTGGGTGCTGAGCTGGAAGATGGGCCGCAACCCGCGTCTGTACACGGAGATCCACGAGGAGTTCGTCGATCATCCACCGCGGGGCCGGTTCGACATCGTCAAGAACCGCAACTGGTTCTTCCTCGGATCGCTGGCCGTCATCATCCCGGGCATCCTGGCGATCATCTTCTGGGGCTTCAACCTCGGCATCGACTTTCGAGGCGGCAACGTCATCGATATTGGGCTGCACGGCAGCGTCACGCAGGCGCAGGTGTCGACTGTCGTCAACAGCGTGGCTTCGGACCTCCGGCCGGTGGTGCAGGCGCAGGGCGCACCCAACGATGGCGTCAGCAACTTCGCCATCTCGACGCTGCCCTCGGACACCGAGCGACTGCTCGAGATCGACAACGCGTTGAACAGCAAGTTCACGATCGCGACCGATTCCAAGGGGAACCCCGACGTGAGCTTCCAGCAGGTCGGACCGACCATCGCCGCAAGCCTCGTGACGGGCGCGATCATCATGATCCTCGTCTCGGCCGCCGCCATCGCCATCTATCTGGCGTTCGCGTTCCGCCGCCAGCGAGCGATCTCCCCGTGGCGCTTCTCCGTGTGCGCGTTCTTCAAGCTCCTGCACGACGTCTTCGTCCTGGCCGGCATCTGGGCGATCCTGGGCCACTTCAGCGACTTGGGTCAGGTCGACTCACTCTTTGTCACGGCTGTGCTCACGTCGGTGGCCTTCTCGATTCACGACACCATCGTGGTCTTCGACCGCGTGCGCGAGAACCTGCGTGTCGGCCCTCGATTGACGTTCGACCAGGTGATCAACCTCTCGACGGTGCAGACGATGACCCGCTCGCTGAACACGTCGCTCACCGTCGTGTTCGTGCTGCTCTCCCTCGTCATCTTCGGCGGCGATTCGATCCGCGGCTTCGTGCTCGCGCTGCTCATCGGGATCGTCTCCGGAACGTACAGCTCGATCTTCAATGCGAGCACGCTGCTCGTCGCGTGGGACAAGGCACGAGCCTCGCGGGCAACGGCGCCGCCGACCGGCCGGAGACGGGTGACCACACGGACCGCGTGATCGCGTAAGCGCCGGATGGCGCAGCGTCTTTACATATGAACAACGACAACGCCAGCGTTTCGGGCATCGCCGACGCGATACGTCCCTCGCTGTCCCATCTGGGACTCGACCTCGTCGACGTGCAATGGGCCGGGCACGGGCGCGGCGCGGTGCTCCGGCTCGTCATCGACCGCGACGACGGTGGGGTCACCCTCGACGACTGCGAGCGCGCGTCCAACGCCGCGTCGGCGGTGCTCGACGTGTACGACCCGATCGATCACGCCTACCGGCTCGAGGTCAGCTCCCCCGGTGCGGAGCGTCCGATCCGTACCCCGGAGGGATGGGTCGCCGCCATCGGGCGGCGCGTCAACGTCCGTCTGCGCCAGGATGACGCCGAACTCATCCTTGAAGGCAAGCTCGTGTCGGTCGCCGGCACGCAGGCGGAGATCCAGATCCGCAACCGCCAGTCGACCCGCGTGACTGCATTCGACCTCGGCGCCGTGCTGGCGGCGCGGATCGTCGTCGACATCTGATGCCCGCGCCGACCGTGACGCTGAGCGCGCTTCGGGATCTTGCCGCCGCAACGCCGCTGACCGAGGCCGACATCACGGGAGCGGTGGAGGAGGGCGTCGTCGCCACGTACCGCCGCCTCGTGGAGGACGACCCGCGCGTCCGCGCTCGCGTCAGCCTCGACTCCGGAACGTTCGCCGTCTATCGCATCGGGGACGAGGGCGTCGAGGAGTCGATCGACGTCACCGCGCCCGACTTCGCCCGCCAGGCCGCGGCAGCCGCGCGGACCGCCGTCGCCGAGCGCCTGACCGGTATCGAGCGCCGGCGCATCCTCGGAGAGGCATCCAACCAGCGCGGCGTCCTGCGTGACGCCATCATCGAGCGCCGCCTCGGCAGCATCTGGTACCTCGACGCGGCCGGTGTTCCGGGGATGCTGCCGCCGGAGGAACAGATCCCCGGCGAGCGGCTGGCGATTCGCGACCACGTCAAGGTGGTGATCGTCGAGGGGCGCCGGCGTGGCCCCGATGCCCTGGTGGTCGTCTCGCGCTCGCACCCGCAGCTCGTGCAGCGGCTGATGGAGCAGGAGGTGCCCGAGCTGACCAGCGGCCAGGTGGTGATCCGGGCGATCGCCCGCGACCCGGGGCGGCGCACCAAGGTGGCGGTCGATGCGCCGGACGGTGACGTCGATCCCCAGGGGGCGTGCATCGGCCGTAACGGGGTCCGCCAGCGTGCGGTCACGTCCGAGCTCGGCGAGGAGCAGGTCCAGATCGTCGCGTGGTCCGCCGACCCGGCGACCTTCGTCATGAACTCACTCATCCCCGCGGTCGCGCAGGGCGTCGAGCTCGACCTCGAGACCCGGACCGCGCATATCGCGGTGGCGGCCGACCAGCTCTCTCTGGCGATCGGGCGCGGGGGCGAGAACGCCCGCCTTGCCGCCAAGCTGACCGGCTGGCGGATCGACATCCGCAGCAGCGGAGGATCAGACAGCGAGCAGCCCCAGGACGACCAGCCCCAGGACGACCAGCCGAACGAGCAGCCCGTGGACCAGTGAACGCCGATGCCGAACACACGCCGCTTCGCACCTGTACCGGCTGCCGGCGGGTTCGCCCGCGAATTGAGTTGATCCGCCTGGCGGTCGCCGCTGCGACCGGGCGGGTTACCCTTGACCCGACCGGACGCTGCCCCGGCCGCGGCGCGTATCTCTGCCGCGAAACGGGTATCACCTGTCTACGCCAGTCACAGCGGCACCGATCTCTCGCGCGCTCGCTTCGGGTCGGGGATGATGTAATCGACGAGCCAAGCCTCGCAACAGCGCTGCGGGAGCTCGGCATGGAGGAATCGACATAGCAACGGTAAAGAAGGTCACCCTGCCGGCAGGGCTCACGGTCGCCGAACTCGCCGAACGCCTCGGCGTCTCGGGCGTCCAGCTCATCAAGTACCTGATGAGCAATGGTGTGATGGCCGCGCTCAACCAGTCGGTGGACTTCGACACCGCGGCGCTCGCCGCCGATCACTTCGGCTTCGAGGCGGAATCCGAGGATGCGGTCGCCGAGCAGGCCAAGGAGACGTCGCCCGCCGGAGGCCGGCGCAAGCACCCCTTGATCGATCTCTCCAGTGCCGCTTCGGGGACACTGGTCTCGCGGCCGCCGATCGTGGCGGTGCTTGGCCACGTCGACCATGGCAAGACCTCGCTCCTCGACGCTGTCCGCAAGACCAAGGTTGCCGCCGGCGAGGCGGGCGGGATCACCCAGGTGATCAGCGCGTACCAGGTCGAGCGCAACGGCCGCCTGATCACCTTCATCGACACCCCGGGCCACGCGGCGTTCACCGCGATGCGCGCCCGCGGGGCCGACGTGACCGACGTCGCGATCCTCGTCGTGGCCGCCGATGACGGCGTCATGCCCCAGACCGAGGAGGCCATCCAGCACATCCACGCGGCGGGCGTCCCGATCGTCGTGGCGATGAACAAGATGGACAAGGAAGGCGTCAACCCGGATCGCGCCCTCCAGCAACTCGCCGACCGCGGCGTCGTCGCCGAGCAGCCGTACGGCGGCGACGTGCCGGTCGTGAGGACCAGCGCCCGTACCGGCGACGGCATCGACGATCTGCTCGAGAGCGTGCTGACCGTCTCCGACATCCTTGTCGAGCCGAAGGCGGATCCGAACGGCCGTGCCGTGGGGACGGTCATCGACTCGCACCTCGAGCGCGGTCGCGGGGCGATTGCGACTCTCGTGGTCCAGAACGGCACCCTGCGCGTCGGCGACAACCTCGTCGCCGGCTCCGCGTTCGGCAAGGTGCGCGCGCTCATCGACGACACCGGCAAGCGCATCAAGGAAGCCGGGCCGAGCACGCCCGTCGTGGTCACCGGGCTCTCCGACGTGCTGATGGCCGGCGAGATCTTCGAGGTCGTCGAGACCGAGAAGGGCGCGCGGTCCAAGGCCGAGCAGCGCGGCTTTGCCGAGAAGCAGCGGCTCGCCCAGCCGGTGCGCCGCATCACGCTGGCGGATCTCGCGCAGAACATCTCCGAAGGCGAGATGAAGTCGCTCAACCTCGTGCTCAAGGCAGAGGCCAACGGTTCGCTCGAGGCGCTTCGGAGCCAGGTCACACAGATCGAGGACCCCACGGTCAAGATCAAGGTCGTCGGCGAAGGCGTCGGCGCGGTGAGCGAGTCCGACGTCAACCTCGCTGCGGTCACCGACGCGATCGTCATCGGTTTCAACGTGCGCCCCGACGACCATGCCAAGGCCGCCGCCGAGGATCAGGGCGTCGATGTTCGTTACTACGACGTCGTCTACCAGGTGACCGACGACATCGAGAAGGCGGTCAAGGGCCTGTACCAGCCGACCATGATCGAGGTCACGCAGGGCCGAGCCGAAGTCCGCAAGGTGTACCAGGTCGATGGCAAACCCGCGATCGCGGGCTCGCACGTCCTCGACGGCCGGATCACCCGTAACGCGACGTGCCGGGTGCTGCGCGACAACAAGGAGATCGCGCAGAGCCGCATCGACGCGCTCAAGCGCTTCAAGGACGACGTCCGCGAGGTCCAGCACGGGTACGACTGCGGCATCACGCTCGCAGACTTCAGCGACTTCCACGAAGGCGACATCCTCGAGGCGTTCACGATGGAGCAGCAGAACGCATGACCCTGCGGTCGGGCGCTCGCAGCCCGCGCCGCGAACGAGTGGGGGAACAGTTGCGGGAGGAGCTCTCGGCGATGATCCTCACCGAGATGAAGGACCCACGCGTCCGTCTCGCCTCCATCTCGCGCGTCCGCTGCAGCCCTGACCTCCGCGAGGCGTGGTTGTCGGTGAGCGCCCTCGGCGATGACGCCGAACGCCAGAATGTCGTCGAAACCCTCACGCGCGCAGAGGGTTTCCTGCGCGGCCAGCTCGGCCGCCGTCTCGAGAACTTGCGGAGTATCCCCCGACTCCACTTCGAGCTCGACGAGTCCATCGCGTACGGCGTGAGGGTGAGCACGCTCCTCAGAGACCTCGAGGCGGAACGTCCCGTCGAGGCAGCCGCGGAGGTCCCCGAATGAGCGTCGCCGCACCCGCCGTCTGGCCGAGCATCGAGGATGTCATCGACCCGATCCGCGCGATCGTCGAGGGCACCGATCAGATCACGTGCCTCGCGCACAAGGATGCCGACGCCGACAGCCTTGGCTCGGCGCTCGGGTTCGCCCTCGCGTTGCGGGCTTTGGGACGCAAGGTCCGTGTCGTCGTCCCCGAGCCGATTCCGCGACTGCTCGAGCATCTCCCTGGATTCGAGACGGTCGAGACCGGCGGTACGCCGCTCGGCGACACCGTCTTCACGTTCGACTGCGCGACGCTGACCAGGTTCGGCGAGCGCCGCGAAGAGGTGGAGCAGGCGACGACGGTGGTCAACATCGACCACCATCTCAGCAACACCGCGTTCGGGACGATCAATCTCGTCGACGCGTCGGCCAGCGCCACCGGCCAGGTCGTTTTCAGGCTGCTCACGCTGCTCGGTGCGCCGATCGGCGCTGACACGGCGACGAATCTCTATGCGGCGCTGCTCACCGATACCGGTGGGTTCCGCCACGAGAACACGACCGAAGCCGCCCTCCGTCTCGGTGCGGCGCTCGTCGCTGCCGGTGCAGATCCCGGCTGGGTGGCTTTGAAGAGCTACAAGTCACGCTCTCTCGCACAGGTCCAGCTCGAGGGCTTGAGCATCGCCGGCATGCACTCCGAGATGGACGGACGTCTGCTCTGGTCGGAGGTGACCGGATCGATGCTCGACCAGGCCGGTGCCGACATGCAGGACTCCGAGGGCATCATCGACGCCCTCCAGAGCATCGGCACCATGGAGATCGCGGTCATCATCAAGGAGAGCGCCCCCGACCGCATCAAGATCAGCGTGCGGACGCGTGAGCCCTTTGACGCGACCGACGTCTGCACCCCGTTCGGAGGTGGAGGTCACCGGCGCGCCGCGGGCGCAGAGCTTGCCTGCTCCCTGCCTGACGCGCGCCGCAGGGTGCTCGAGGTTGCGCGCCGGCTGATCGAAAGCACGCGGTGACCGGCGTCGCCACCGCCGGTGCCGCACCGCGGCCCGGATCTGCGCTCGCGCGCAGGGGAGGGGTCCTTCCGCTCGACAAGCCGGCCGGCATCACCTCGTTCGACGCCGTCCGCCAGGTGCGCCGCATCCTCGGCGAGCGCCGCGTCGGCCACGCCGGAACGCTCGACCCGACGGCGACCGGGCTGCTGCCCATCTGCGTCGGGCGGACCACTCGCTTCGTCGACTACTTTCACGCCCAGCCCAAGACGTATCACTGCGTCGTCCGCCTCGGCGAGCGAAGCGACACCGGCGACACAGAGGGCGTCGTCACGCCCGGTGGCGACGCGAGCGCGCTTGACGCGTCGGAGATCCGCACCCAGCTCGAGCGCCTCACCGGCGAGATCGCCCAGATTCCGCCGATGCACTCCGCCGTGCGTCACGAAGGACGCCACCTGTACGAGCTGGCCCGCGCGGGTGAGGAGGTCGTGCGCGAACCGCGACGCGTGACCATCCATTCGGCGGAGCTGGTCGATTTCCGGCCCGGAGCCGTCGCCGAGATCGAGATCATCGTGGTCAGCGGGAAGGGCGCATACATGCGGGTGCTCGCATCCGACCTCGGCGATGCGCTGGGCACCGGCGGCCTCCTCGGCTGGCTCTCGCGCACGAGCTACGGCACCTTGGAGCTCGCCGCATCGATCTCGCTCGACGCGCTCGCTGCGATGGACGACCCCTGGCCCGCGCTGTTGCCGCCCGAGGTCGCCGTCGCCCATCTGCCCCAGGTCAACCTCGGACCCGCGCAGGTGCAGCAGGTGCGCCGCGGCCAGTCCGTATGGCTTCCGCGCACCATCCTGCCGGATGTGGCGGGGGAGTGCCGGATCCACGATCCGAGTGGCGAGCTCGTCGGGATCGGCGAGCTCAACGGCGGGTTGCTGCGGCCGACCAAGGTGCTTACTGCCTGACGTCACGATGGAACTCTTCCACGAGCTCCCCGTACGGGAGGCGGGCGGCGATGGGTCGGTGGTCACGATCGGCAGCTTCGACGGCGTGCACATCGGGCACCGCCGGCTGATCCGGCGAGTGCGCGAGACCGCCGATCGCGCGGGCCTGCGATCCACGGTGGTCACCTTCGAACCGCACCCACGGTGTGTGGTCGACCCCTCGGGCTGCCCGCCGATGCTCTCGAGCCTCGCCGAGCGTATGGAACTCCTCGAGCTCGCCGGGGCTCAGCGGGTCGTCGTGCTCGCCTTCACGCAGGAGCTGCGCAGCTGGAGCGCCGCGCGCTTCGCCGACGCACTCGTGGAGCGACTCGGGATGCGCCGCCTCCTCGTCGGCCCGGGCTTCGCGCTTGGACGCGGCCGCGAGGGGACCGTCGACTTCCTGCGGGACCTGGGCCGCAAACGCCGGTTCACCGTGACCAGCGTCGCTCCATCGATGCGCGGCGGCAGCGTCGTGTCGTCGGGGCGGATCCGCGAGGCGATCGCGACGGGGAAGTTCGCGGACGCGATCGCGATGCTCGGCAGGCCGTACGTCCTGGAGGGACCGGTGGCGCGGGGCGACGGTCGCGGCGCCGGGCTCGGCGTGCCGACGGCCAACCTCCGCGTCGACCCCGGCCGGTGCATCCCTTCAGCAGGCGTCTACGCGGGATGGCTCGACGCCGGGGACGGCTGGCGGCCGGCGGCAACCGGCATCGGGACGCGGCCGACGTTCGGCGGGGGATCGGTCACCGTCGAGGCCCACGTCCTCGACTTCGACGGCGACCTGTACGACCGCGATGTGCGCCTGGCGCTGGTCCGCCGGTTGCGTCCGGAGCTCGCCTTCGACTCGGTCGCGGCACTCGTCGCCGCGATGGCGCGTGACATCGCCCGAACGCGCAACGTTCTGGCGCGTTCGCGGCCCCCGAGGTGACCGGCGGCGCCTTCGTGGTCCTGAACCCGGCAAGCGCGGGGGGCCGGACGCTGCGCCGTTGGCCGGCGACGATGCGCGCGCTCAGGGCGGCGGGCGTCAGCTTCGAGGTACACCGAACGGCCGGCCCCGGCGACGCAACCCAGGCGGTGCGGACCGCGCTCTCGGATGGATGCCGGACGATCGTCGTGGTCGGCGGCGACGGGACGCTGAATGAAGTGGTCAACGGCTTCTTCGATGCGGGTGGCGCTCCGATCGGCGGGGATGCGGTGCTCGCGCTGCTGCCGAGTGGCACCGGCGGCGACTTCCGCCGGGCGGTCGGGATCCCGAGCGACATCGCGGCCGCAGCGCGGCTCATCGCCGTCGCGTCGGTGCGTCACATCGATGCCGGCCGCATCGAGTTCGCCGGCGGCGTGCAGCGTTTCTTCCTCAACATCGCCGACTGCGGCATGGGCGGCGAGGTCGTTGCGCGCGTGAATCGCAGCCGCTACAAGGCAGGTGGCGCCCGTGGCTCGGCGATGTTTCTCGGCACCGCGCTGACGACGCTGCTCAGCTTCGCTTCGCGAAACGCCCGCGTCGAGATCGACGGCACGCTCGTCGAACGTAACGTGCGCAGCGTCGTCATCGCCAACGGCCGGTATTTCGGGGGCGGCATGCACGTCGCGCCGAACGCGGTGCTCGATGACGGCCAGTTCGACGTCGTGATCATCGGCGGGACCGGGCGCAGGCGCGCGTTGACGGGGATCGCGTCGCTCTATCGAGGCCGACACCTCAACCGGCCCGAGGTCGAGGTGTTCCGCGCGCGGACAGTACGCGTCTCCTGCGACGGCGATCCGATGCTTTTCGACACCGACGGGGAGCAGGTCGGTACCACGCCCGCGACGCTCACGTGCCTGCCCGACGCGATCACCATCTGCGTGCCCGAATCGAGTGGAGGCCGCTCGCCGGCGATCTCCTGTTAGACTTGCGGCGAACAATCGTGCCAATCGTCAGATCCAAATCCGAGATCATCGCGGAGCATCGGCGCCACGAAACGGACACCGGCTCCACCGAGGTCCAGGTAGCCGTGCTGAGTGAGCGTGTCAGCTCGCTCACCGAACACCTCCGCGGTCACCCCAAAGACCATGCGTCGCGACGTGGGCTGCTGAAGCTCGTCGGACAGCGCCGCCGGTTGCTCGATTATCTGTCGCGCAATGACGTCGAGCGCTACCGCGCGCTGATCGCGCGCCTCGGTCTGCGCCGGTAGTGTCAGTCGCGCGGACATATCAGACACCAACAACACACACCATCAACCGACCCGGAGCCGGCATCGTTCGGCGACGTCGCACTCACAGGTGAGACGTTGGGGTCCGTGCATCAGGAAGCGGTGCCGCAGCTGCAGCGCGAGCCGTCATATCTGATGCCCAGCCTCCAACACCTCATCTCTGCAGAGCGCGGCGACGTGGAGACGTTTCGGCGCGGGTCACCCACAGGAGACACGCGTGGCCATCCCCGACAATCTCAAGAAAACATTTGAAACGGACTTCTGCGGCCGCCCGCTGATCGTCGAGACCGGATACATCGCCGAGCAGGCGAACGGCGCAGTGATGCTGCGCTGCGGTGACACGGTGATCCTCGTCACGGCGGTTGCGTCGAAGGCACCGCGCGAGGGCATCGACTTCTTCCCGCTGACGTGCGACTACGAGGAGAAGCTCTACGCGGTCGGACGCATCCCCGGATCGTTCCCCCGCCGCGAGGGCAGGCCGAGTGAGGCCGCGGTCATCACGAGCCGGATGATCGACCGCCCGATGCGGCCGCTCTTTCCCAAGGACTTCCGCAACGACGTGCAGATCGTCGCAACCGTGCTCAGCTCGGACCAGGAGCAGGACCCGGCGACGCTGGCGGTCACCGGAGCGTCCTGCGCGTTGCAGATCAGCGGCATCCCGCACGGCGGGCCGGTCGCCTGCGTGCGCGTCGGCATGCTCGACGGCGAGCTGCTGCTCAACCCGACACTCACGCAGATCAACGAGTCGGCGCTCGACCTGATCGTTGCCGGCACGTACGACGCCATCGTCATGGTCGAGGCGGGCGCGCATCAGATCACCGAGCAGAAGATGCTCGAGGCACTGCGTCTGGCGCATGACGAGATCCGCAAGCTCGTCGAGTTCCAGCGCGGCCTGCACGACGCGATCGGCAAGCCCACCATGAGCTATCCGTCGACCAAGGTCTCCCAGGAGATCGTCGACGCCGTGCACGAGCACGTTGCATCCCGCGTCGGCGACGCGGCACGCAATCCGCACAAGGCGTCGCGCGAGGCAGCGCTGGACGAGCTCCAGGCGGAGACCACATCAGCGCTCGAGTCGCGCTTCCCCGACGGACGCTCGGACATCGGCAAGGCGTACGAGTCCGAGGTCAAGAAGGCCGTGCGCAACGCGATCCTCAACGAGGGCATCCGTCCGGACGGCCGCCGCACCGACGAGATCCGGCCCATCTGGTGCGAGGTCGGCGTGTTGCCGCGGGCGCACGGATCGGCACTCTTCACCCGTGGTCAAACGCAGGCGCTGTCCGTGGTCACCATCGGTTCTGGTCAGGATCAGCAGAAAATCGACGGCCTCGGCCTCGAGAACTTCAAGCGGTTCATGCACCAGTACAACTTCCCGCCGTACTCGGTCGGGGAGGCGCGTCCGCTGCGTACCCCCGGGCGTCGTGAGATCGGTCACGGTGCCCTCGCGGAGCGCGCGGTGCACAACGTGATGCCCGAGGATGAGGCGTTCCCGTACGTCGTCCGGATCGTCACCGAGATCCTCTCGAGCAACGGCTCGACGTCGATGGCCTCCGTGTGCGGATCGTGCCTCGCGCTCATGGATGCCGGCGTCCCGCTGGTCGCGCCGGTTGCCGGTATCGCGATGGGACTCATCACCGATGAAGGCGCCGAGCACGCGGCGATCCTCAGTGACATCCAGGGCATGGAGGACGCGCTCGGCGACATGGACTTCAAGGTCGCCGGATCGGAAGCAGGCATCACCGCAATGCAGATGGACTGCAAGATCAAGGGCCTCAGCTGGGACCTGATGGAGCGCGCGCTCGAGCAGGCTCGTCAGGGACGGCTCCACATCCTCGGCAAGATGCGCGAGGCGCTGTCGGCGCCGCGCTCCGAGCTGAGCCAGTGGGCGCCCCGCATCGAGGTCATCAACATCAACCCCGACAAGATCCGCGACATCATCGGCCCAGGCGGCAAGATGATCCGCAAGATCGTCGAGGAGACCGGCTGCCAGATCGACGTCGAGGATGACGGCCGCGTGTTCATCGCGTCCGCCAACGCCGCAGCGCGCGAGCAGGCGATGGCGATGATCCACGACCTCACCGACGACATCGAGATCGGCCGGATCTACAAGGGCAAGGTCTCCCGCCTCATGGGCTTCGGCGCGTTCGTCGAGATCATGCCCAAGAAGGAAGGGCTCGTCCGCATCGGCCAGCTTGCCGAGCACCATGTCGACAAGGTCGAGGACGTCGTCAACGTCGGCGACGAGATTATGGTCAAGGTGATCGAGGTCGATGATCGCGGGCGGGTCAACCTCTCGCGCCGCGAGGCCATCCGCGACCTCTCGCGTCAGCAGCAGGAAGCCGCGGGCAACGGCGCCGGCGGGCCGGCGTAGCGGGCACACGATGAGGGCCGACCGACCGTCGGTCGCCATCGTCGGGGCGACGGGAGCCGCCGGCGGCACGCTCGTGCGCGTGCTCGCTGAGCGTGCCTTCCCGGCCGCCGAGTTGCACCTGTTCGCGAGCGCGAAGAGCGCGGGCCGGCACGTGACGACGCATCTCGGCGACCTCGAGGTGCGCGCCCTCAGCGATGACGCGTTGCACGGCACCGACATCGTGTTCTTCGCGGCCGGCGCGGCCACCTCGCGGCGGCAGGCCCCGCGCGTCGCGGGCGCGGGTGGTGTCGCCGTCGACAAGTCGAGCGCGTTCCGCATGGACCCGGCGGTACCGCTCGTCGTCCCCGAGGTCAACGCGGCCACGGTCGCGAACCATCGCGGCATCGTCGCCAACCCCAACTGCGTCGCGATCCCGCTGAGCATCGTGCTGGCGCCGATCGACCGCGAGTACGGGGTGCGCCACGTGACCATCGCGACGTACCAGGCCGCAACCGGGGCGGGGAAAGGGCTCGCCGTCGAGCTCGAGACCCAGACCCGAGATGCGGGCGCCGGTACTCAGCCGGTTGCCGAGGTGTACCCCCACGTTCTGCACGGCAACGTCGTGCCCGGCGGGTGGGCGATGGAAGGCGCCGACACCGAGGAGGAGATCAAGGTCATCGCCGAGACCCGGCGTGTGCTCGATCGGCCCGACCTGCGGATGAGCGTGACCACCGTGCGTGTTCCGGTCGCGGTCGGTCACAGCGCCGCGGTCTGGGTCGAGCTGGAGAGTGCCGCTGCACCCGACGCGGTCCGCGCGCTGCTGGCGAGTTCCCCGGGCATCCTCGTCGTCGACGATCCGGCGGCACAGCGTTATCCCACGCCGCGAGATGCCGCCGGCACCGACGACGTGCATGTCGGGCGCATACGCCGCGACACCGGCCGCGACAACGGGATCGCGTTGTTCTTCAGCGCCGACAACCTGCGCAGGGGTGCGGCGACCAACGCCGTGCAGGTCGCCGAGCTCGTGCTCGCCAACCGATGATCGCGACCGCAGCCACCACCGCTTCCGGGGCGCCACGATGCCCCGGCGCGGCGCACTAGAATCCTGCAATGGCGGCGACGACCGAAGAGGTCCTCGAGCTCCACGGACGTGTTCGCGAGTGCACCGCGTGCCCGCTGCACCTCACGCGCACGCTTGCAGTCCCGGGCTACGGGCCGGTGACCGCGCGGGTGATGGCCGTCGGTGAGGCACCCGGCGAAAACGAGGACCGTGAAGGGAAACCCTTCGTCGGCGCGGCCGGACGCCTGCTCACATCGCTGCTGGAGTCCGTCGGTCTCGACCGTCGCGACATCTACATCACGAACATCATCAAATGCCGCCCGCCGCGCAATCGCGACCCCGAACCGCTCGAGGTCGAGGCGTGCAGTCACTTCCTCGACGAGCAGATCGCCTTGCTCCAGCCCGACGTGATCCTGCTGCTGGGACGGCATGCGCTGATGCGTCTGCTCCCGGACGCGGGCGGCATCTCGCGTCTGCACGGTGAGCGGGTGCAACGTGACGACCGCGTGTACGTCCCGCTCTACCATCCGGCGGCGGCTCTCTACAACGGGTCGCTCAAGGAAACGCTCGAGGCCGACATGCGCCGCGTTCGCGGTTACCTCAACGATGCCGAAGCTGCTCGCGCGCGCCGGGCGGGCGGTGCGACGGGATCGGAGATGCGTTCCGTCGCGGCCGCTGCAGGCGGCGATCAGATGGACCTCTTTTGAGCGATGCGGTCGGGCCGGGACAGCTGACGCTGGTCCCGCTCGGCGGACTCGGCGAGATCGGTCGCAACATGCTCGCGCTCTGCTGGGGCGACGACATCGTCATCGTCGACACCGGGCTGATGTTCCCGGAGCAGGAGATGCTCGGCATCGACCTGGTGATCCCCGACATCCAGTGGTTGCTGGAGCGAGTCGGGCAGATCCGTGGCATCGTCCTGACCCACGGCCACGAGGACCACATCGGCGCGCTGCCGTACGTGCTCCCACGGCTCCCCGTGCCCGTCTACGGCACAGGCTTGACCCTGGGCTTCCTGCGCAACAAGCTTCGCGAGCACGGGCTCATCGAGACGACCGAGCTGCACACGGTGCGTCCGGGCGACTCGCGCACGCTCGGCTGTTTCGAGGTCGAGTGGGTGCATGCGACGCATTCGATCCCGGATGCGTGCGCGCTGATTATCAGGACGCCCGCGGGCGTCGTCGTGCACACCGGCGATTTCAAGATCGACAGCACCCCGGTGCAGGGCGAGCCGCCGGACCTCGCGCGTCTGGCGCGCATCGGCGACGAAGGGGTCCTGCTGCTGCTCAGCGACAGCACGAATGTCGAGCAGGAGGGAACGACACCGAGCGAGCGCACGGTCGGTGAGGGACTCGCGCCGATTTTCGACGGCGCCGAAGGGCGCATCGTGATGGCGACGTTCGCATCGAATATCTCGCGCCTGCAGCAGGCGATCGGCGCCGCGCAGGCAAGCGGGCGGCGCTGCTTCATCGTCGGTCGCTCGATGCTCAAGAACACCAAGGTGGCGGAGGAGCTCGGCTATCTGCATGTGCCGCCGGGCATGTTCGTGACCCCGAAGGAGCACGAGACCATCCCCGACAAGGAGCTCGCGATTCTCTGCACCGGCGCTCAGGGTGAGCCGCTGTCCGCGCTCGTTCGGATCGCGGCCGGGGAGCATCGGATGGTGAGCCTGCACGAGCGCGACACCGTCATCATCAGCGCAAATCCCATTCCTGGTAACGAGGAATCGGTGCACCGCACCATCAACAACCTGTACCGGCGGGGCGTGCGCGTCTTCAACTCATCGCGCCACAAGGTGCATGCATCGGGGCACGCGAGCCGTGAGGAGTTGAAGATCCTGCTGACGCTGACACGCCCGCGCTACTTCATTCCCGTGCATGGTGAGTACCGCCACCTCGCGTTGCACGCCGCGCTCGCGCGTTCGGTCGGCATTCCCGCGGACCGAGTCATGCCGATCGACAACGGCACGGTCGTCACGTTCGACGAGCACGGCGCACATCAGACGAGGGAGAAGGTGCGCTGCGGGTATGTCTATGTCGACGGGCTGAGCATCGAGGAGGCGGGTGACGTCGTGTTCCGCGACCGCCAGCAGCTCGCCCAGGACGGAGTCATCCTCGTCGTCGTCACGGTCGAGCGCTCGAGCGGCGCCGTGGTCGCGGGACCGGATCTCGTGTCGCGAGGATTCGTCGCGGACGACGCTGACGCACTCTTCGATGAGGCGCGCGAGCACGTGCTCTCGCTGGTCGCGCGGCTGACCCCCGATGCCGGCTACACCGCATGGCAGGGTGCGATCCACGAGGGCCTCTCGCGCTTTCTGTACAAGAAGACGAAGCGCCGCCCACTCATCCTGCCGCTCGTGTCGGAGGTCTAGCGGGACCGGCTCCAGCCACAAAGCGACAACGCCAGGCCGTTCGGCTGCGCCGTTTTCGTACCGTCTGCAGCCATGCACAAGGACGCCGACGGCAACTGGGTCGCGGACCTCGATCCTGCACCTGACGCCATAGCGGTGACAGGCGCCACTCCCACCTCGATCCCGCCGCCTCCCGGCGCCGCGCCGGCCTCGGCGGTGCCGCCGCCACCGCCTTCCGCGGATCCCGTAGGCGCAGGGTTCGCGCTGCCTTCAGGCGTTGCGCCGGCTGCCGCGACACCGACTGCGGCACCGCGGCGTGCGCGCCGAGGCGGTCTCAAGGGTGCTGCTGTGGCGATCGGGATCGCGATCGTGGTCATCGCCATCAAGGTGTTCCTGTTCTCCGGGGCGGCGCGGATCATCTCGGTCGCCACGACGCAGACCTATCACGAGCCGACGTCCATCTCCGGCGACACACGGAGCACCAACTCGTCGATCACCGCGACGGTGAATCAGCTCAAGGACGGCATCCAGTTGCCGGCGCTCCAGGGCGGGCACAGCGAGGGTGCGGGCTACGCCGACGCTCAGGGCAACCTCGACTACCTGTTCGTGCTGGCGCAGGACAACGCGAACAGCGACTCCGCGCGGCCGGGCGTGAACATGGCCTCGCTGTTCGGAGGCGTCGAAGGGACCATGGTGTCGCCGTCGACGACCTCGAACTTCAACGGCATCAACCTGGAGTGCGCGACGGTGACGGACACCACCGGCACCAATGTTCCGCTCAACGCGTGCGATTGGTACAACGCCGACGCGTTCGGGCTGTTCGTCGACTACAAGTCCACGAGCCTGGGCGCGACGCAGCAGCTCGAGACCTCGCTGCTGACGACGATGACCAAATAGCGCCCGATCAGACGCGAGGCCGCGGGTCCACTTGGATCCCGCGGCGCACGGACCGGGCTCGATCAGTGAAGTGGAGGCCGGCGACCAGGTGGTTCCATTGAGCGTTCGCGGGCACAGTCGGATCTGGCGAGAAAAGGTCACCGCGACAACACATGCGTGTAGTATAGGCACGCATGTTCGTATTGCCCAGCCGCCCCGGACGACGTGACCACGCAAACGCCGGCGCTCTTGTGAAGGCCGATTTGCTGATAGCATCCGACCCGATCAAGGGGCCACGGTAGCCCGTCTTCCACGCGTCTCACATCGAGTTCATCTCATGGCTCGCTCCGCCCCAACCAGGCCACCGCGCAAGCGTCAGCGCACCACAGGATCCAGGCGTCCTGCCGCGCGTCCACGCGCTCGTGACACCACGCCTTTGCGCGGTCCGCTCCTGCATCGCGACCTGCGACGCGAGCTCACCGGGATCGGATCGATCGGAGCCGGCGTCATCCTCGCCGCGGTCCTCTTCCTGCCCGGCGGCGGGGCGGTGGCGGGTCCGGTGCATGACGGCCTGTTCACCGCGTTCGGCGTCGGCGCCTGGATCGGGGTTGCCGGGCTCGTCCTCACCGGCGTCCGCCTCTGCCTGACCCCGGAGTGGCGCGCGGGAACGCTTGCCGCGCTGGGGAGCGCCATCGCGATGATCGCGCTGCTCGGGCTCACCGGGATGGTCGGGCCGGCAAACGCGGGCGACCTCGGCCGCTGGATCGGCACCGGCGTCGAGCGTGTCCTCGGCGGCGCGGGAGCCGGCGTGGCGCTCGTGGTCGTCGCCTTCCTGGGGGTGATCCTCGCCACCGATCTCCGCACCGGAGCGACGCTTCGAGCGATCGGCCGCTGGTTCGCCGCCGAGAGCGGGAGCAAGCGCCGGGAGCGCTCGACGCAATCCACGCCCGATCGCCCTCGCGCGTTCCCGGCGCCACCGGTCGAGGTATCCACGGAACTGACCGGCATACCGATGACCCTCCCGTTCGAGACTCGTAAGCCGGCCCCGCTCCCGCCTCCGGCAACCGCGTTCCTGGATCCTGAAGTGCCGCAGGCAACCGGCGAGGACCTTGGCGAGCACGGCTTCACCCGCGAGTTCGAAGGCGTCCCCGCACTCCCTGGTGATGCGCTTGCGCCGGTGATCGGACCCGTACCGGAGGTGGGCGTCGGCCATGCCTCGCTCATCAACGACGAGCCGGAGAAGGTGTGGGTGCTGCCGGCGCCTGAGCTGCTCGACACGATCACCGGCAAGCGCGAGCGCCTCGCGGCCGAAGTTCGTGCCACAGGTGACAAGATCGTCAGCACGCTGCAGTCCTTCGGCATCGAAACGCGGATCGTCGGCGCCAACAGCGGACCGACGGTGACGCAATACGAGCTGCAGCCGGCGGTGGGCGTCCCGGTGCGCCGGATCATCGGCTACCAGACCGACCTTGCCCTGGCCCTAGCCGCCCCGATCCGCATCCAGCCGTTCATCCCGGGGAAGTCGGCAATCGGCGTCGAGGTGCCGAACAAAGCCGCGCAGCTCGTCAGCCTCAAGGAGACCGTCGAGTCGCCCGCGTTCACCGACAAACGCAACAAGCTGAGCGTTGCGCTGGGCGCCGACGTGAGCGGCCATCCGGTGATCGGCGACCTCACGCGCATGCCGCACCTGCTGATCGCCGGCGCAACCGGCAGCGGCAAGTCCGTGTGCATCAACGCCGTGCTCGGCGGGTTCCTGCTGCAGGCGACGCCCGCACAGCTGAAGATGATCCTCATCGATCCCAAGCGTGTCGAGCTCTCGAATTTCGGCGACCTGCCTCATCTTCTGGTGCCGGTCGTCGTCGAGCCCGAGTCAGCGGTTGCGGCGTTGCGCTGGGCGGTGAAGGAGATGGAGGAGCGCTACAAGCTCTTTGCATCGCACGGCGCGCGCAACATCGTCGCGTTCAACGAGAAGGCGCCCACCCTCGGCGTCGCGCCGTTGCCGTACGTCGTCATCGTGATCGACGAGCTCGCCGACCTCATGATGGTGGCGGCCGGAGAGATCGAGGACCTGATCTGCCGCATCGCGCAGCTCGCGCGTGCCGTCGGCCTGCACCTCATCGTCGCCACGCAGCGGCCCTCGGCCGACATCATCACCGGACTCATCAAGGCCAACATCCCAAGCCGGGTCGCGTTCGCGGTGTCGAGCGGCGTCGATTCGCGCGTCATCCTCGATGAGATGGGCGCAGAGAAGCTCCTCGGACGCGGCGACATGCTGTACCTGCCCATCGACGAGGGCAAGCCGCGCCGGCTGCAGGGGGCGTTCGTCAGCGACCGCGAGCTCGACACGCTCATCGCGCACTGGAAGCAGCAGGGCAAACCTGACTACCAGGAGGAGATCTTCACGGTCGAGGCGACGGTGTCGTGGGCTCGCGACGCCGCCAAGCGCGACCCGCTCTTCGCCAAGGCCGCGCACACCGTCGCCGCCGAAGGCAGGGCGGCAGCGTCGCTGCTGCAACGCAAGATGAGCATCGGCTACACGCGGGCGGCGCGCCTCGTCGACCAGCTTGCGGAGCACGGCGTGGTCGGACCGTTCGAAGGCAGCAAATCGCGCGAGGTGCTCATGGACGTCTTCCAGGTCGACGAGCTGCTGGCCGACCTCGGCGAGGAGTAAGCCCCCGGAGTCACGCGGCCGCGCGCTGCTCCGGCCGGAGCGCACATCGCACTCGGCTTCGTCGTATGTCGCTATCCTCATCACGTCATGCCCCAGGACCACAGCTTCGACGTCGTCAGCGAGTTCGACCGCCAGGAGCTCGTGAACGCCATCGACCAGGCCCGCCGCGAGATCACCACGCGGTACGACTTCAAGGGCATCACCGTCGAGATCACGCTCGAGGACGAGACGATCACGCTGCTCACCGGGACCGAGGCGCAGCTCAAGTCGATCATCGACGTCATGCAGAGCAAGCTGCATCGCCGCGGCATCGACCTCAAGGTCCTCGACCCCCAGAAGGCGGAGCCGGCGGCCAAGGGCAACGTGCGCCAGCTCATCAAGCTGCGCAAGGGGATCGGCGAAGAGCTCGCGCGCGACCTCACCAAACGCATCCGCGCGCAACACCCCAAAGCCCAGGTGCGCACACAAGGCGATCAGCTGCGCGTTTCGAGCAAGGACAAGGACGAGTTGCAGGCAGTGATCCAGCAGCTCAGGGACACGGACCTCGACGTCCCGCTGCAGTTCACCAACTACCGGTGACGCGGCATCTGACCCTGCCGACTCAGCTGACCATCCTCCGGCTGCTGCTCGTCCCGGTGATCGGCTACACGCTGACGGCGACGTGGGCGTATCACGATCAGGTCAGCGTCGCGGTCTACGCCGGAGCCGCAGCAACCGACACGCTCGACGGACGGATCGCGAGAAGCCGCGGGATGGTGACCGAGCTCGGCAAGTTCCTCGACCCGCTCGCGGACAAGATCCTCGTGATCACTGTCCTGGCGATCATGGTGAGCCAGAGCGTCGTGCCGTTCTGGGTCGTCGTCGTCATCTTCACGCGCGAGTTCGTGATCACGGGGCTGCGATTCGTCGCCGCGGGCCAGGGCGTCGTCGTCGGCGCGACTCCGTGGGGCAAGTCGAAAACGGTCACGCAGAACGTGATGATCGTGCTGCTCATCCTCGAGCAGCCCTACTCGGCGCTGCACATCGTCGCCGAAGTGTTCGTCGTGCTCGCCGTCGTCGCGACCGTGCTGAGCGGCCTCGACTACCTCTGGCGCTACCGCCGCTTCGTCATCTGACGCGATGACCGAGGGCAGGGCACCGCAACCGGCAACCGACGGGGCTCCGATGCTCGCGGCAGCATTTCCCGAGGCGGCCGAGCTCGGTGCCCACCTCGCCGAGCACCGCATGACGATCGCCGTCGCCGAGTCCTGCACGGGCGGTCTGCTCGGCGCGGTGCTCACCGCGACGGCGGGATCATCGACCTACGTCCGGGGCGGGATCATCGCTTACGCAAACGACGTCAAGGCCGACCAGCTCGGTGTCGGCCGGCACCTGCTCGTCACGCACGGCGCGGTCAGCGCGGAAGTGGCCATGGCAATGGCGGAGGGGGCGAGCGAACGGTTCAGGGCCACGATCGGCGTCGGCATCACCGGGGTCGCCGGGCCCGACGCGAGCGAGCAGAAACCGGCGGGGTTGGTGTTCGTCGCCGTCGCCGGACTGGGGTCCGGCCAGGTGGTGCGTCTGACCAGAGATCTCGGCCGCGAGGCCAATCGCGCCAGCGCGGTACACGCCGCGCTGCGGTTGTGTCTCGAGTTCGTGGGACGGGCCGGGAGCGACGGCGAGCCGGACCTCCTCGACGGCCCTCCGGAAGGACTGCCGGGGGAGTGATCGTCGTGCCGATCATCGGTTGTGGAGATCAAGAATTCGGGCTTGCCAGGTCCGCCCAAACGCTGTACAGTACAAATGTTCGCCCCACCGGTCGAGCCCGGACCGCCGCCCGTCGCGGCGCCCCTCTGGCTTTTTCAGCCGCATCTCCAACCATTCCGACCACCCTTGGAGTACAGCGTTGACGAACACACTGACGGCAAGTCGTAGCATCGAGCCCACTGTTGAAGTAAGCGGGAGGCGTTCTCGGGCGCCCCAAGAAGAGAGGAGTGTGCCGGTGGCGACTGAGCGGGATCGGGCACTGGAGACAGCGCTCGGACAGATCGAGCGGGCTCACGGGAAGGGAGCGATCATGCGTCTCGGCGAGGTGCAGGCTCAACCCATCGACGTCATTCCGACCGGCGCACTCACCCTGGACATAGCGCTCGGGGTCGGCGGCGTCCCGCGCGGCCGGATCATCGAGGTCTACGGCCCTGAGTCCTCGGGCAAGACCACCCTGACGCTGCACATCATCGCCGAGGCCCAGAAGCGCGGCGGCGTCGCCGCATTCATCGACGCCGAGCATGCGCTCGACCCGCAGTACGCATCACGCATCGGTGTGCGTACCGAGGAATTGCTCATCTCGCAACCGGACACCGGCGAGCAGGCGCTCGAGATCGTCGAGGTGCTCGTCCGCAGCGGTGCGGTCGACGTCGTGGTCATCGACTCGGTCGCCGCACTGGTGCCGAAAGCAGAGATCGACGGCGAGATGGGCGACAGCCACGTCGGCCTCCAGGCCCGCCTGATGTCGCAGGCGATGCGCAAGCTCACCGCCGCCATCAGCCGTTCCAACACCTCGGTCATCTTCATCAACCAGCTCCGCGAGAAGATCGGTGTGATGTTCGGCAACCCCGAGGTCACGAGCGGTGGACGCGCGCTGAAGTTCTATGCCTCCGTGCGCATGGACATCCGCAAGATCGACTCGATCAAGCAGGGTCTCGACGTCGTCGGCAGCCGCGTCAAAGTCAAGGTTGTCAAGAACAAGGTCGCGCCCCCGTTCCGTGCGGCGGAGTTCGACATCCTCTTCAACGAGGGAATCTCGTACGCGGGCAGCGTGCTCGACATGGCCATCGACGCCCATGTGATCGACAAGGCCGGCGCATGGTTCTCCTATGGGGACATGCGTCTCGGACAGGGTCGTGAGAACGTCCGCGACTTCCTGCGCGGGAATCCGGAGCTGCTCGAGGAGGTGGCTGGAAAGGTCCGTCTCTCACTCATGCCGGCCCCGGTCGTGCTCGCGGACGCCGTCGTCGAGTTGAACGGCGAGGCACCGGCCATCCCGACATCCGTCGCCTGATCGATCGGCACTGACGCGGGTGATGGGCTCGCACGCCGCGCCGACCGAACCGGACAACGCGAACGCCGCCGAGGACACCGCACTGCGCATCCTGCGTGGCGCGGGGCAGTCGTCCGCGTCGCTCCAGCGCAAGTTGGAGCGGCGCGGATACGCCGCTGACGCCGCAGCGGAGGCGGTTCGTCGTTGTCGCGAAGCCGGCTACATCAACGACGCAGCACTCGCCGCATCGGTCGCCGCACGCCACCGGCGTTCAGGGCATGGTCGTGCGCGGGCCGCCGCGGATCTCCAGGCTCGTGGCGTCTCCGGCGAGCTGATCACCGAGGCGCTCGACGCGCAGAGCGACAGCGAGGAGGCGGCGGCGCTCGGCGTTGCGCAGCAACTCTGGACTCGCGCCGGCTCACCGGACCGCCACGATCAGAAGGCGCGAATGCGTGTCGCCGGGGCATTGCAGCGCCGCGGCTTCTCGTCCGCACTCGTGGTCCGCGTGATGCGCGGCCTGGAGTAAGGCCAGGACGCTCTTACGGACGCGGCTGCCAGACTTTTCGTCATGGAATACACGCATCTCGGACGCTCCGGCCTCTCCGTCAGCAGGCTCTGCCTTGGCACCATGAACTTCGGTCCGCTGACCGACGAGCCCACGTCGCACGCGATCATGGATTCGGCGCTCGATGCCGGACTCAACTTCTTCGACACGGCCAACGTATACGGCTGGAAGCAGGGGGAGGGGATCACCGAGCAGATCGTCGGGCGCTGGTTTGCGCAGGGCGGCGGACGCCGGGACAAGGTCGTGATCGCGACCAAGCTGTACGGCTCGATGAGCGACTGGCCCAACGACACGTTCCTGTCGGCACGCAACATCCGGCGCGCCTGCGAGGGATCGTTGCGGCGCCTGCAGACCGATCACATCGACCTCTACCAGATGCACCACGTCGACCGGAGCACGCCGTTCGACGAGATCTGGGAGGCGATGGAGGTGCTCGTGCAGCAGGGCAAGATCATCTACGTCGGCTCGTCGAACTTCGCCGGCTGGACGATCGCGCAAGCGCAGGAGGCCGCACGAGCTCGTCACTTCCTCGGCCTTGTCAGCGAGCAATGCCTGTACAACCTGGCCGAGCGTCACGCCGAGGAGGAGGTGATCCCCGCAGCAATGCACTACGGGGTCGGGATCATCGCCTGGAGCCCGCTGTTCCGCGGCCTGCTGGGCGGCATTCTCGCCAAGCAGGCCAACGAGGGCCGGTCAGCGTCGGAGCAGACGCAGAAGCTGCTCGACACCCACCGCTCCAAGGTGGAGCGCTACGAGGCGCTCTGCGCGAAGCTCGGCGAGCACCCGTCGGCTGTCGGTCTCGCGTGGCTGCTCTGCCAACCCGGCCTCACGGCGCCGATCGTCGGACCGCGGACGCCGGAGCAGTTCCAGAGCAACCTGCATGCACTCGACGTCGTGCTCGACACCGAGACACTCGCGGAGCTGGACGCGATCTTCCCGGGGCCGGGCCCGGCTCCGGAAGCCTGGGCCTGGTAGCGGTCAGACGCCCGCGGCGGTCGCCGACGGGTGGGCGCGGTCGTAGCGCACCACCGGCCCCAGCGTGAGGAACGTCAGCGCGGAGAGCACGATCCCGAGCAGGACGAGTCCGTCGACGCCGAGCCAGCGCGCGGCGAGGCCACCGACCACAGCCCCAACGGCACCGCCGCCGGCGAGCGCGACCGTGTAGAAGGACATCAGCGCGGAACGGTCGGCAACGAATGTTTCCGAGCAATCCGCCAGGTACGTCACCGCGGCCGGACCGAATCCTGCCAGCCAGAGAATTCCGACGATGAGGAACGGTACGAGCAGGAGCATCCCGGCGACCGGCAGATGGTTGATGGCGAACAGGGCGGCCATCGTGAGCCACGCGCCCGGGACCGCCCTGCGCATCACGACAGCGGATCCGAGCCGCGTCACAAGCGGCGTCCACAGCGCGATCCCGACCAGGAACACGATGATCCAGCCGATCAGGAAAAGGCCGATGATGCGGACGTCGAAGTGGTGCATCAACGACTGCCCGGTGACGTTCTTGTGGCGCAGCAACGCGGGGAGGTTGGCCACGAAGGCGCCGATGAGCGCGAACGACATGATCCATCCCGGGAGGAACGTGCGCATCGGGCCGGGTCCGATTACCGCCTTGAACACCGACCGCAACGAGTGCACGGGCAGCGGCGGCACCCGCGGGACGAAGACGAAGCAGACGAGCGCCGCGAGCGCGTACAGCCCCGCCAGGAGCACGAACGCTCCGCGATGAAGGCCGAAATACGCCACCGACCCGAGCCCGAATCCGCCTGCGTAGCCGATCAGCGTTGCCGCCTCGAACGCTCCGCTCGCACGAGCCCTCCCGCGCCGGTTGCCGGTAGTCGCTGCGGCGACGGTCCCGAGCGCGACCGGGACGAACGCCGCGGCACCGATCCCTTCGAGCAGCCGCGCGCCGCCGAGCTGCGCAGGACGCACGCCGAGAAAGACAAGGAGCACAGCAACCGCGCAGATCAGCGGTCCCGCAACCAGGAAGCGCCGGCGTCCGAAGCGGTCGGCGTTGCGAGCGAGGATGGGCGCGAAGATCATCTCCGTCACCGCCTGCGCCGCACCGACGAGCCCGATGTCCAGTCCGTTCGGACGGCCACCGGCGAGGTCGCTCAGACGGAACTGAACTGCGACGCCCACGCCGACAGCGCCAACGCGAAGCATGGCGCTCGCCACAAGGAGGGCTCCGATGGCGCGCGGACCCGTGTTTCGCAACTCGTCATCACCTGGGATGTCGAGCACCCCGGCGACCTCCCGATCCGTCACCCGTCAAGGGTAGCCTGCCCCCGGACGATTCATCGAAACATGCCAGGCATGGCCCTTGCTCGTACAATGTGAACGGTCTTCTGTGGTGAACGACCGGCCAATCGCGGGCCGGCCCCGACCGGATCAACGAGACGATGTGGGTCCCGTCCCGGTCCCTTTCCCCACACAGGGCACTCCCAGCAGGGCGCGCAGGCGCCCGACTTCCGAGGTTCCAGTCCATCTCCATCGAGATCGTCGCCCTCATCGGGCTGGTGATTGTCGCAGCCGCGTTTGCGGCCGTCGCTCTCATCTATGCACGTCGAAGCGTTGCCCAGGTGCAGAGCACCCACGACGCGGACGCAGAACGGCGCCTCGATCAAGTCCGCGCCATCGAGCAGGAAGCGAAGTCCGTGCTCCTCGCGGCGAAGGAGGAGGCGGCTCGGCGGAGGGACGAGGCCGAGGCTGAGGTCCGCGAGCGCCGGGCCGAGATCGCTCGCCTCGAACAGCGCACCAATCAGCGCGAGGAGGGGCTCGAGCGCCGTCTCCGCGAGATGGACTCCAATGAACAGCGCCTCACCCGTCGGGAAGCCGAGATCGAGACGCTCCGCCAGACCGTCGAGGACGAGCGGGCGCTCATCACCGCCGAGTTGCAGCGGGTCGCCGCCCTCTCGGAGCAGGAGGCCCGCGCAGAGGTGGTTCGCAGTGTCGAGGGCGAGCTCGTCCCGGAGATCGCGGAGCGGATCCGTCAAGCCGGTCTCCAGGTTCGCGAGGAGGCGGCGGTCCAGAGCCGCGAGATCCTCATCGCCGCGATGCAGCGCCAGGCGTCGGAACAGAGCGGCGAGGCATCGGTCAGTGTCGTCCATCTCCCGTCGGACGACCTCAAGGGCCGCATCATCGGACGGGAGGGGCGCAACATCCGCGCGCTGGAGGCCGCCACAGGTGTCGACGTCATCGTCGACGACACGCCCGAAGCCATCGTGCTCAGCTCCTTCGACCCGGTGCGTCGCGAGGTGGCGCGCGCCACCCTCGAGCGTCTCTTCACGGACGGGCGCATCCACCCCGCCCGAATCGAGGAGATGGTCGTCAAGGCGCGCAACGAGCTCGCGCAGCAGATCAAGCGCGACGGCGAGCAGGCCTGCCAGGACATCGGCCTCACCAACGTGCACCCGGAGCTCGCCCGGCTGCTCGGCACGCTCCGGTTCCGCAACTCGTACGGACACAACGTCCTCGCGCACAGCCAGGACACCGCAGCGCTTGCCGGGATGATCGCTGCTGAGATCGGCTTCGACGAGCAGGTGGTCAAGGAAGCAGCCCTGTTCCACGACATCGGCAAGGCGGTGGAACACGACGTCGACGGCCCGCACGCGATCATCGGCGGCGAGATCCTTGCCCGCCTGGGACGTCCGGCAGCGGTCGTGCAGGCGGTGCGCTCGCACCACTACGACGAGGAGCCGCGGTCCTTCGCCGCAGCGATCCTGATGACTGCCGACGCGATCAGCGCGGCGCGGCCTGGCGCTCGACGCGAGTCACTGGCGTCGACGATCAAGCGTCTCGAACGCATCGAGGCGATCTCCAACGAGTTCCACGGCGTCGAACGAAGCTTCGCTGTGCTTGCGGGCAAGGAGTTGCGCGTGCTCGTCAAGCCCGACGAGATCAGTGACGACGAGGCCCAGATCATGGCCCGGCAGATCGCCAAACGCCTTCACGGCGAGGGGAGCTACAGCGGCCGCGTCAAGGTCGTCGTCCTCCGCGAAACCCGCAGCGTCGAGTACGCGAAGTAACGATTGCATCGCGCTTTCCGGTGCTCTGCACAGCGAGAGGCGACAATCGCGCCCGATAATGTCCACGTCCTACCTATCGACTTCACATGACAGTGCCGGGGTAAACCCCCCATTGGAAATTCTCAAAGTCTCAGCAACGAGCAAGCCAGTCGCAGTCGCCGGCGCGATCGCCGGTGTGGTGCGTACACAGAAGCGCGTCGAGGTTCAGGCCATCGGCGCCGGTGCCATCAACCAGGCAATCAAGGCGATCGCCATCTCGCGCGGCTATGTGGCGCCCGGCGGCCTCGACCTCGTGTGCATCCCCTCGTTCATCGACATCTCGATCGATGGGGAAGAGCGAACGGGGATCCGCCTGGTCGTCGAAGTCCGCTAGCCGGCGGCGGGCGCCCGATCGGGTGCCGGCACACTGCTAGGCTTCGACGATGCCCAGTCCGATTCCGATCCTGAGCGACTCCGCTCGCGGATTCAGACCGCTGCCGCTGATCGCGCGCCCACCGCGCCGCGAGCCGCAGATCCCGGTCCTGGGGCGAGCGCCGCGCGTCCATCTCTGGCACATCGGTTGTCAGATGAACGACGCCGATCGTGAGGAGCTCGCGGCACAGCTCGCCGACATCGGCTGCATCCCGGAGACCGCGCTCGACGACTCCGATATCGCTCTGCTCATCACCTGCACGGTGCGCGCCAACGCCGAGCAGAAGGTGTTCGGCAAGTTTCGCGAGCTGATCCCCTGGAAACGGGAACGTCCGGGCCGCGCGATCGCACTGACGGGATGCATGGCGGTGGAACACGGCGAAGCCCTCCTCGGACGTCTTCCGGAGCTCGACTACGTGTTCGACGTGCGCGAGCCTGACGGGTTCCTCGCCAAGCTCCAGGCGCTGCACGCGCCGAACCTGGACGGACCGGTGATCGTGCCCGCATCCGATCGCCTGAGCGCCTATGTTTCAGTCATGGGTGGCTGCAACGAGATGTGCACGTACTGCATCGTGCCGTTCGTACGCGGACGGGAGCTGAGCCGTCCATTGCCGGAGATCGTCGAGCACGTGGATCGCCTCGTCTCCCAGGGCGTCCGCGAAGTGACGCTGCTGGGTCAGAACGTCAACTCGTACCACGACCAGGCGCACCGGGCGCGGCTGCCCGAGCTGCTCGCCGCCGTCGACGCGGTGCCCGGTCTCTGGCGGCTGCGCTTCCTGACGTCGCATCCGAGGAACGCCGTCCCGGATCTGTGGTCGGCGATGCGCGACCTGCCGACCGTCTGCGAGCAGTTGCACCTTCCCGTCCAGGCGGGCGACAACGACCTGCTCCGGCGGATGCGACGCCTGTACACGGTTGACGAATATCGCGTGAAGATCGCCGCCGCCGTTGGCACCATCGGCCCGCGCCTCGCGCTGAGCACGGACATCATCGTCGGTTTCTGCGGCGAGACCGACGCGGAGTTCGCCGGGACCGAATCGCTCATGCGGGAGCTGCGCTTCGACACGGTGCACCTCGCCGCGTACTCGGTCCGTCCCGGGACTGCGGCAGCGCGCCGCGTCGACGATGTCCCGCGCGAGGAGAAGCGCGCACGGCTGAACCACCTGCTGGCGCTGCAGCGCGAGGTTGCGGCCGAGCGCAACGCCGCGTACGTCGGCCAGGACGTCGAGCTGCTCGTCGAGGGCGTCGCCGCCGACGGCCGCCCCTACGGTCGGACCCGTGAGAACAAGGTGGCGTGGCTGCCCGTCGGCGCAGCGAGAGTGGGCGAGTTGCAGGCTGCACGCGTGGCGGAGTCCAGCGCGTGGCAGCTGCAGGTCGAACCGGTCGGCACGGCGGCGTGAGAACGAGCTCGAAAGCTCGGGCTCCGCACCTCGTCACAACGACACCTGAGGCGCCTCGACAGACACTCGACCTCGCGACGGCGGGCGACACGCCGATCCTGCGCGAGTACCGGGCCGTCAAAGCCGACTTCCCCGACGCGATCGTGCTCGCCCGCCTCGGCGACTTCTTCGAGATGTTCGGGCCCGACGCGGAGAAGGCCGCGCCCATCCTCGGACTGGCGCTCACCGGCCGCGGCTTCGGTGCCGCCGGGCGCCTGCCGATGTGCGGCTTCCCGCACCAGGCGCTCGCGCAACATGTCCGCAAGCTGCTGGACTCGGGTCACTCGGCGGCGATCTGGGACCAGGTCGGCGAGGTGATCGCGGGACGGCTCGTGCAGCGAGCGGTGACGCGCGTCCTCAGTCCGGGCATGGTTGTCGAGGCAGAGTTGCTCGAGGCCGCGTCGGTCTCGCGGTGCGTCGGTGTGTTCGTGCTCAACGGGACGACCGGCATCGCGGCGTTCGATCCCAACACCCAGCACCTGGAGTTGCTCGAGGTCCCCGGCGACATGAGCGGGGTCGCGCTCGCCGACGAGCTCGCGCGCCTTGACGCGACCGAGGTGCTCGTCCCGGACGGGACGTCAGTGCCGCCAACCTTCGCCGGCGGCGTGCGCGTGACGCCGCTCGCGGCGGCGCTCTTCGACCTCTCGCGAGCCGCGGACCGGATGCGCGGCGCCACCGGCGCCATCGCCCTGGATGGACTGGGTGTCGATACCGTACCGGCGGCGCTTCGGGCTGCCGGCGCGGTCTTTGCCTACTGCGAACGAGCGCGCATCGTGATCAGCCCCGAGCTGCTGCGCATCCAGGTCAACGCCGCGGACGGCGGGATGCGACTCGACGCGCACACTCGCATGAATCTCGAGCTGTTCACCCGCCTCGGTGGCACCGGGACCTCACTCCTGCAACTGCTCGATGCGACGCGGACGCCGATGGGTGTGCGATTGCTGCGCGCGCGCCTGCACGAGCCGCTCGTCGATGTGGCACACATCACGCGCCGGCTCGACTCCGTCGAAGCGCTGCTCGTTGCACGCGACGTCCGTCGACGGCTGCGCGACGCGCTCGCGGGCGTCCGCGACCTCGAGCGCCTGGTCGCCCGCTGCGTGCAGGGCATCGCGACGCCGCGCGACCTCGGCGCGATCCGCGACACCTGCGCGGCGCTCGACGCCACCAGCGCCGTTGTTGGCGACCTGACGGGCGCTCCTGAGCTCGCCGACGCGGTCGCGCACTGCGTCGCGCCGAAGGGCCTCCGCGAGCATCTGCACGCACTGCTGTCCGAGGACCTCCCCGCAACCGCAGCGGATGGCGGGGCGATCCGGGCGGGCGCGGACGCCGAGCTCGAGACGCTTCGCGGCGCGGGAAGCTCGGCGCGCACGTATCTCGCAGCGCTGGAGGCGACCGAGCGGGAGCGCACCGGCATTCGATCACTCCGCGTCGGCTACAACCGGGTCTTCGGCTACTACATCGAGGTTCCCAACGCGCAGCGCGATCGCGTCCCCGAGGACTACTCGCGCAAGCAGACGCTCGCCGGGGCCGAACGTTTCGCGACCCCGGATCTCAAGGAGCACGAGGCGATCGTGCTGCACGCGCGCGAACGCGCCATCGCACGTGAGATCGAGCTGCTCAACGAGTCAGCGACCCTCGTCGCCGGCGGAGCACGAGCGCTCGCCGACGCCTCGACTGCCGTGGCAATCCTGGACATCGCGCAGTCGCTTGCCACCGTGGCGGAGGAGCAGCACTGGGTGCGGCCCGTGGTTGACTCCTCGACGACGTTGCGCATCGTCGGCGGCCGCCATCCGCTCGTGGAGCGCACGCTCGGGCCCGGGCGGTTCGTGCCCAACGACCTGACACTGGACGACGAAGCTCGCATCGTCGTGCTCACCGGCCCGAACATGGCCGGCAAGTCGACCTATCTGCGTCAGACCGCGAGCATCGTGCTCCTTGCGCAGGTCGGCTCGTATGTCCCGGCGGAAGCGGCGACGATCGGCGTGTGCGACCGCATCTTCACGCGTATCGGCGCGCACGACGACCTCAGCGGCGGCCTCTCGACGTTCATGGTGGAGATGGCAGAAACTGCCGCCATCCTGCGTCAGGCGACCGCGCGCAGCCTCGTCATCCTCGACGAGATCGGACGGGGGACGTCGACGTACGACGGCGTCAGCATCGCGCAGGCCGTCGTCGAATATCTGCACGACGCGCCGCAGCTGAACTGCCGCACGCTCTTCGCCACGCATTTTCACGAGCTCACCGTCCTGGCAGGGCAGCTCCCACGAGTGCGGAACGCGCGCGTCGAGGTTGTCGAGGACGGCGCCGACATCACGTTTCTGCACCGCATCGTTCCCGGAGGCGCTGATCGCTCCTACGGGGTCCACGTCGCGCGCCTCGCGGGCATCCCCGGAGGCGTGCTGGTCCGCGCGCGTCAGCTCCTCGCGGAGCAGGAGCGCGCGCGTCCGCTCGGCGGCGGAGGAGAGCAGGGCTCCGATCAGCTGACGCTGCCCATCGCGGCACCCGGGCCCCATCCCGTGATGACCGAGCTGGCGTCGCTCGACCTGGATGGCATGACGCCGATCGCGGCGCTCAACAAGCTCGTCGAGCTCCACGGCCGCGCCGTCCGATGATCGCCAGCGCACCGATTCGCCGCCTGCCGCAGGTGGTCGCGGACGCGATCGCGGCGGGGGAAGTCGTCGAGCGACCGGCGTCGGTGGTCAAGGAACTGGTGGAGAACGCGCTCGATGCCGGCGCGTCGCGCATCGACATCAGCATCGAGGGTGGTGGGCTCGTCCGCATCGCGGTCGTGGACAACGGTTCGGGCATCGCGGACGCGGACCTGGAGCTCGCGGTCGAGCGGCACGCCACCTCGAAGATCGCCAGTGCTTCGGACATCGCGCGCATCGGCACGCTCGGGTTCCGCGGTGAGGCACTGGCGAGCATCGCCGCCATCTCCGACCTGCGACTGACGACCCGAACCGCGGGCTCGTCGGGTGCCGCAACCCTGCGAGTCCACGACGGCGTGCTGCTCGAGCGCGGGGTCGCCGCCGGCGCGGTCGGAACACAGGTCGAGGTCCACGAGCTCTTCGCGAGCGCCCCTGCGCGGCTCCGCTTCCTCAAATCGGTGGGGACCGAGGCGGCAGCGGCGGTGCGCGTCGCAGCGGACCTCGCGGTGACGCATCCCGAGGTCTCGTTCATCTGCAGAACCGACGGGCGCGTCGTCGTGCGCACGCCCGGCGGTTCGCTGCGCGACGCGATTCGCGCGACCCTCGGCACGCGCGCCGAGCGCGAGCTGCTCACCATCGAGGCGCCGGGGGCGATCGCCGTCAGCGGCGCCATCTCATCGCCGCACGCGCATCGCGCATCGCGGAGCGGGCTGATCCTCATCGTCAATCGACGCCGCGTGCACAACCGAGCCCTGCTGGCCGCGATCGACGAGTCCTACCGCGGGCTCATCCCCGGCGGGCGCCACGGCTACGGGGTGGTCTGCGTGGACGTCGCGCCCGAGACGCTCGATGTCAACGTGCACCCTGCCAAACGGGAGGTGCGGTTCAGCGACGAGCGCGCCGTCTTCAGCGCCGTGCAGCGCGCCTGCTGGGCCGCCCTGCGCGCCGCTCCGGCGCTCGGGACCGGCGGTGAGGTACCGAACGCGTTCGCGTCGCGCGTGGCGCCAGGCGCTCCGGCTCCGGGGATGCATTTGCTCGAGCTTCGAGACGCTGACGGCGTGGTGGAGATGATCGGCCGCCCGCAGCACGCGCGCGCGACGAGTGCCGCGGATGAGCCTGTCTCAACAGCACCGAAGGGAGCTGAACCGGCGGAGCCCGGTGCCGGAGCGCTCGGGACAGTACCCGCTATGACCGCGCTGGGTCAAGCCGGGAGCGGATTTCTCGTGGCGACGGCCGGCGACAGCGTCGTGCTCGTCGATCCGCATGCCGCGCACGAGAAGATCCTCTACACCGAGCTCCGTGAACGATGGAGCGGGCGGGTTACCGGCCCGGCCGATTCGCAGATGTTGCTCATGCCAGTCGTGGTGGAGTGCGGCGCCGGTGCGGCCACGCGCGTTGCGGACGAACATGACTTTTTCTCACGATGCGGGTTCAGCCTCGAGCCGTTCGGCCCCACGACTGTGCGCTGTACGGCCCTCCCCGCCACGGCGGCGGGCGCCGACCCCGAACGCCTCGTCTCGGAGTTGATCGAACGCCTCGACGAACCCGATGCCGGCAGCGACGAACGCCGCCACCGGCTCGCAGCGCTGGTCGCATGCCACTCGGCGGTGCGGTTCGGCGACCGGCTCGACATCGCCGCGCAGCAGCGGATCCTCGACCGCCTCGTGACGACCCCGGGTGGAACCACGTGCCCGCACGGCCGCCCGTCGGTGGTGATCCTCGGCGACGCGGTCTTGCGCAGCGCATTTCGACGCCCTCCACGTTGAGCAATCCGCTGCTGGTGGTCGTCGGCCCGACGTGTACCGGGAAGACGGCGCTCGCGGTGGCGGCGGCGCAGGCGCTTGCGCCGGCCGAGATCCTCAACGCCGACTCGCGGCAGGTCCGGCGGGGGCTCCGCGTCGGGACATGCACGCCGACGCCCATGCAACTCGATGGGGTGCAGTGCGACCTCATCGACCTGTGTGACCCCGGTGAGGTGTTCACCGTCGCCGACTGGCTGGCGTCTGCGCGGCGCTGCGTGGACCGGCTCGATCGCACGGGGTCGCGCGGCATCGTCTGCGGCGGGACGGGGCTGTACGTCACGGCGCTCGTCGACGGGTTCGATCTCGCGGGCGCTCCCCCCGACCCGGCGAGACGGTTGGAGCGCACCGCGTCCGCCACGACGTCCGAGGGGCTCGACGCCCTTGTGGCGGAACTGCGTAACCGAGACCCCGAAGGCGCCGCAGCCATCGACCAGCGGAATCCACGGCGAGTGATCCGTGCGCTCGAGATTCTCGACGCGCGTGGCGGGTCGCTGCGGACGGCGCAGCGCCGCATCGCACCCCGCGACGCCGTGATGATCGGGCTGGACGTCGCCCGTCCCGTCCACGTTGCGTGGATCGAGCGCCGCACCGCCGCCATGTTCAACACCGAAGGCATCCAGAACGAGGTCCGCCGGCTGCTGCAGCGCGGCTACGACGGCCGGGTGATCACCGCATGCGGCATCGGCTACGCGGAGGCCCTGGATGTCGTCGAGGGACGTCTGGACGTCGAGGCTGCCACGCAGGCGACAGTGCTGAGAACCCTGCGGTATGCACGTGCCCAGAGAACCTGGTTTCGCCGGGAGCCACGCCTATCGTGGCTCCGGCCCGATCTCATGAGCTCGGGCGAGCTCCTCGAGCAGACACTCGGGATCGTCGCTGCCGGCGTGAACTGAGTGATGCACAGAACATCCGTTTGCATTTTTGGCGATCCCGTGCTACATTCCGGTGGCCCAAGCTGGCTGGAGGAAGTTTCAAACCAATGCCTGACTCCCTGAATCCGCGGCAGCGCCAAATCCTCGACTTTCTACGAGATCACAGCCGCGATCATTCGTACCCGCCGACCGTCCGAGAGATCGGGCGCGCGGTCGGTCTCAGCTCGTCCTCGACGGTGCAGAACCACCTGAACACGCTGGAGACCCGCGGGTACATCACCCGGGATCCCGCCAAGTCCCGCACCGTCGAGGTCGTTGACGCGCAGGAGTCGCGCGGCCACAGCAATATCGTCAACCTCCCGCTCGTCGGCCGCGTTGCGGCGGGAACGCCGGTGCTCGCAGTGGAGAACGTCGAGGAGCACCTGAACGTCGGCACGGAGATCGCCGGAGGCGATGACTCGTATGCGCTCACCGTCCACGGCGAGAGCATGATCGACGCCGGCATCCGCGACGGCGACATCGTCGTCGTGCGTCCACGGCGGGATGCCCCCAACGGCACCATCGTCGTCGCGCGCATCGAGAACGAGGACACCGGCGAGAGCGAGGTCACCGTGAAGCGGTTCTTCCGCGAATCGGGCCGCGTACGTCTGCAGCCGGAGAACTCGACGATGGAGCCGATCTACGCGCACGACGTCACCCTCGAAGGTGTTGTCGTCGCGGTCATCCGCCTCCTGAAGTAGCGACCCCTCGGCGACTTTCGGTCAGCCTTGCGGACCGGCCCCGAGATTCTCGAGCGTGAGACGAGGGAGCGAGCCGAGGTACGCATCCAACGCTGCGGCGAGCTCGGACGTTGCCTGCCCATGGACCGTGACGCGCGTGCCCCCAAGGTCGTCTGCGACGGCGCTGATCGCGAGGTCGGGCCGGTTGTCGAGGAGCAGCGGCACTGCCGGCAGCAGCGCAAGCGGCAGCAGGATGACGAGCACCGGGGTGACCGCAGTCAGGATGAGCACGGCGAGCACGATTGCCAGCCCGAGCAGGACAGCAACGTCGCCTCCGTACCTGCGCCGCTGCTGAGGACGGAGCACCAGGTAGTTCGGCCCACGCTCTGCCACGGCGATGCCGGGCATGCGGCGGGCAGCAAACTCGCCGAGCACATCATCGGGTGGCTTACCCGTCCGCAACGAGAACTGATAGGCGCGAGTCCGCAGGCGGGTGAGCGATGGGCGCATGAGGTTTCCCATTTGTACCGCGTCGCGACAGCGGCGCGCGACGTGCGATAGCGTTGGAGCAGTGATGGCACGCCCGCCGGCATCGTCGTTGAACATCGATCCCCTGCTGCTGGGCGTCCTTGCCCTGTTGGTGGCGGGCTGGCTCTGGATCGGCCGGCGCGGGACCGAACCGCTCAGCCGGGGCCGTCGATCTGCCTTCGCTGGGGCGCTCGTGCTGATCGTCGGGGTGTGGTTCACGCCGGTTGCGACACTCGCCCAGCACTACCTGCTTGCGGCTCACCTCGTTCAGGTGCTCATCCTCATGGGACCGGTGCCGGCGCTGCTGCTGCTCTCGTTGCCGCCAGAAGTCCGGATCAAACCGAATTCGATCCCACTGGCGCTTCGCCTGACGGTGCACCCCGTGGTCGCAATCGTGGCGCTCAACGCGGCATTCATCGCGTGGCACGTGACTCCGACGTTCAACGCGGCCCTGGCCAGCTGGTGGCTCTACGACGTGATGGAGGCGAGCCTGCTGTTTGTCTCGCTGCTGTTCTGGTGGCCCATCGTGAGCCCGTGCTCCGCGTCGGCGAAACGCATCTCCGGCTTTGGCAAGCTCGGGTACATCGTGCTGGCGACGATCCCGCAGACGTTCGGCGGGCTCCTCGTCGCCCTCGCCAGTCACGTGCTCTTCACGGGCTACGGCGACGGGCCGCGCCTCCTGGGGCTCGATCCGATGACGGATCAGCAGATCGCGGGAGCGAGCATCGCGCTCGTCAGCAAGATCGCGCTGCTCTGCGCGTTCTTCATCGTCTTCATGAACCTGCTCAGCTCGGACAGCGATGGTCGTGAAGAGGATGGCGGTGGTGGAGGAGGAGGCGGCGGTTCAAACCCGCGGGTCGACGCCCCCACCCCGAGGCCCTCGGGAATCCCGCGCTGGCTCGAGGACGTCGGCGACGGGCGGACGACCGACGAGCCGACCGTTATCCCCCGACCGATCAGGGTGCCGGTAGGGTCAGGGTCTCGCCCGGCCTGATATCAGCGCTCGCCACGTGATTGGCGGACTCGATCTCCGATACCGCCTGCTCGACGCTGGTGCCGGGATAGTGGGCTTCCGCGATGCCCCACAGGGTCTGACCGGCGTGGACCACCACACGATCAGTGGTGTTGGGAGCCCCCGCATACGCCACGCCACCGACGACGACGAGCCCGGCTGCCGCGGTGGCAATGATCAGGGCGAGCCGCGCCGGCAGGCTGTGACGCTGTGGATGGCGGGAGTAGCGATGAGGGCCAAGTGTGTCCTGGATCATGTTCCTGCACCGAACGGATGTTCCATGCCGTGACCGTACCAGGGAACGGATGTTCGAGTCAAGGACTAATGTGCGGGGCACCGGCCAGTTGATTCAGCGCCCCCGGGCGATCCCCGGGCTCACCCGTGGTCGAGCCCCGGGGGCGTGACCGTTATGGCGTGGGCTGGAGCCAGCGCTCGGCGTCGCGTCGAAACTTGCCGACGTAGCCGGCGCCCCACAGCACCCTCTGCCGATAGAAGGACACGGTGCTTGCGCCGAGGTCAACCAGCACCGGGAACTCGAAGGACGACCAGTGCTTCGTCGGAGCCGTGCTCTCAACTGCCGAGATCACGCTCGGGTCCGCGTGTGGGATCACGGTCACGGCGAAGCACACCCCCGAGGATCCGAGACCGCGCCCTCCGCCGGTGCGGTCCGCTGCCGCCTCGAAACAGGCAGACGAAAACGCGGTCACATGAGCCGCGTCGATCGCGGTGTCGAGGCGGATCACCACAAACGTCGACACCGTGCTGAACAGCCCGGGTTGAAAATTTCGGCGCTCCGCCCAGAGGCCTGCAACCTCGCCGCCGACCGAGACATTCGGTCTGACCTCGAACTCGTCTTCCACCAGACGCTCCGAGACAGTGGCCAGGTACTCCTGAGCGTCGGGCATCCCCGCATCCTACGCACGCGTGGGACCGGATAATCCTGCGATGACGCAGCGCAGTATCCGGATCCGGTCCGCCGTGCTCATCTGGCGCGGCGGCGAGGTGCTCCTGGTGCGCCACGAGAAGGGCGGCCACACCTACTGGCTCGTCCCCGGCGGTGGCGTCGATCCCGGCGAGACCATGGCCGACGCCGGCGCGCGAGAGCTTCGTGAGGAGACGGGATACGACGTCGAGGTGAACCGGCTGGTCCTCCTCTGCGAGGCGATCGACCCGAACCCCGGGGGACGGCACATCATCAACGCCGTGTACTCCGGCAGCATTCGCGCCGGTTCCCTCGCGGTCGGCGCCGGCGACAAGGCGTTGCGGGAGGCGAAGTGGCTGCCGGTTGCGGCGCTGACAACGCTCGAAATGTACCCGCCGATCGGCCACCACCTGCGCGATGTCATCGACGAGAACGGTCAAGGAGCAGTGCGAGTGCTCGGCAACACGTGGCAGTCGTGGCCCGAGGCCGAGCACGGGTGATGCCCCGCGGGGCATCACCTCAGGACCGTGCCGCGACCTCGTTGAGGTAGTCCCCGAGGCGGCGATACGCGGCGCGCTTGCGCCGATCGGTGATCTCCGTGTAGACCTTCAAGGTTTCGAGCGTGGCGTGACCGAGCACCTCCTGGACGAGGCGCACGTCACCGTCCGTCGCCTCGAGCAGCGTCGTCGCCGCCGTGTGCCGCGCGGCATGCGGGCTGCGAAGGTCGCTGAAGAGCTCGAACATCTCCGGGTCCGCACCCATGCGCCGGCGGAGCGCGGTGAGCGCACGGCGCGCGCCATCAGTCGTCAGCCGGTTGTGCGGCAGCGCCTTCCCGTGCGGGACGTCGGCACGCGCGACGCTGATGAAGAGAGCAGGGGAGGGATCGGGGCCGCGCATGCGCAGATATTCCTCGACCGCCGCGTATGCATCGTCGGTGCAATACACAGTTCTGTATTTGCCACCCTTGCCAAGAACACGGAACCCCTCGCGGTGGATGTCGCCGCGATCGAGTCCGCATGCCTCGGCGATCCGGCAGCCGGTGCTCAGCAACAGGTGGATGAGCGCCCGGTCGCGGCGGTCACGCAGCGTCTCCTTCGGGAGCGCCGCCAGCAGCCGCGGCACGTTGTCCGTGGGCACCGGATGCGGGTCGCCGACCACGTAGCGCGGCACGGTCACCTGCCTGCTCAATTCCGCCGCGACCCATCCCTCGTCATATGCGTACCCGAGGAAGCGACGCAGCGCGACGAGCGCCCGAGCGCGCGAGCGCGGATTGGGCAGGACGTCGGCGAGCTCGATCTGATACCGCCGCAGCATCGGTCGATCCATGCCCGCCAGGAGGTCATCGCCGAGCGGCCGGGTGCGCAGAAACGCCACGAACTTCGCGAGGTCCTGCCGGTATGCGCGCACCGTGGTGGCCGGCCGGTTGCGCTGCACGCGCAGCCAGTCGAGGAACTGCTCGATCTGATCCGGAAGCGAGTCCGATGGGCCGGGGACGTTTGCCGCCCATGCGGGTCCACGCCGTGCGTGCGGCGCGGTCGGACGCCGGGTGGGGAGGACGCGAGCAGCCATGCTCCGTATTATCAGGAGCTTGGAGCGTCGTGACCGATACCGGCCTCATCGAGGGCGAAGCGGATGAAGTCGAGGGTTGCCGCGCGCTGATCGTCCGTTTCCGCGGCGGGGTACGCGGCCGCCGCGCGGATCAGGTCCCACCAGGGCGCGAGATATGGCCCGCGCAGTGCCCAGGCAGCCGCCTGCGGCTTGGTGACGACCTCGCCGGTCACCAGCAGGCAGAGCGTTCGACACATGGTCAGGACCGTATAGGACTGATAGGCGCGATCGAGGAAGCGCCCGCGAAACTCCAGCTGCGGGAGCCACCACGTCCGGAGGTTCGCGATCGCAGCGTCCCGCAGCTCGCCCGTCGTGACCGGCGCGACGAGCCGGGTGATGTCGCGGCCGATCAGCGTGATCCCGTGGGTCCGCAGCAGGTGCTTCTGGATGATGAAGTCGGGACCGAGCGGCTGCACCTTGAAGCCCTCGTCCGGGTGGAGCTCGAGGATGGAAAGGTCCGGGACCCCTTCAGATGCCAGCGCCTTCACCGGGATGAACTCCGCCTCGAGCCGGTCTGCGCAACGTTCGCCACCCCAGCCCAGCATCGCGCGGTGAAGCTCGGCGATCCGCTCGTTTGTGGCCTCATCGGTGAGGGTGCGGGTCGCCACCAGGACGTCGATGTCGCTCGTCCGAGGGTTGAACGCGCCTGTGGACAGCGACCCGTAGACGTAGACGCCGGCGAGGTTGCGCCCGAGCACGCTCCGCCACGCCGACGCTGCCGTCGCGAGGAACGAGCTGACGTGGGGACCGCCGGCCTTCGTCACGCGCGCGTTGAGCTCCATGGAGGTGAAGCCTACCGAGGAATGGCGCCTCGTTCGAACCGTCCGCGCCGCCCGACGGGCTCGAACCCGAGTCCTCGCCAGGTCGCCATCGCGCCCGGGTTGTTGGTGTTAACGTGGAGGTGGACGAGCTCGTGGCCGACTGCATGCAGTCGAGCGAGTGCCTCGGTGACCATGGCACCTGCGAGCCCGCGCCGCCGGAACGCTGGGGCGACACCGACCTGTCCGATCCAGCCGTGTCCACTGATGACGAATCCCACGGCCACGCCGTCGATGCGAACGAGGAAGGACGCTTCAGTGAGGAACAGGTCGTTGTCGGTCTGATGCTCGATCCAATCGGCTTGCGTCAGGCCAGGGAAGCCTGGGCGGTTGCGGAAGGCGTTCTCATACACCTCGAAGCTTGCGACCGCAGCTGCCGGGCTCCACTCGGTGAGCGCCGTCCCGACCGGCCAGCGCGGTGCCTCGGCTGCGCTGCCGGTCGTCCAGGCATGCTCCATGACGAGCTCCTCGAAGGTGAGGTCGTACCCGGCTGACTGCCATCGGGCCGCTTCGGCGTCGGTCAGCGCCTCGCACACTGCCTCAATCGGTATGCCGCGTGGCATGTCCCGGAGCGTCGTCTCGATCCAGGCGCGCTGCTCGACCCACAGCGCGTCGGCGCGAGGACGGAGCATCGACGTCACGGTGATCGCGGCCGGCGCGCCCGGGACCTCGCGAACGGCGGCGACCGCACGAAGGGCGCCTGTGCGCTTGCGCCAGAAGTGCGACTGGACGTCCGCCCCGAGGTACATCTGCTGGAGCCAGGACGCGTTCGTCGTCAGCGACCAGTCACCGGGATGCTCGAGCTGCGAGCGCGCCAGGTCGATGAGGTCGGCGATCTGCCAGGCTGACATCCGGCGCGACGTTAGCGCCCGGTGCATGCCCTTGGTAGGCACGTGGGAGTGAACCCGTGTTTCAGGCGATCGTCGAGATCGATTCCGCGATCCGACCAGGGGAGGACCGAGGTTGGGCACCGGCACAGGTCCAAACGTCTACTTCGTGAGAATATGCATTATCAGGAGCTTTATTCGCCGATCTCAGGCCGCCGCCACACCCTCTCCGTTGGGCTGACCGGGCAAGCGACGAAGTGGCGCGATAGCATCACTGAATGACGCGCACTCTCGCGCTGGTCCTTCGGGTGGCGGCTGTGCCGGCCGGCGTCGGGACTGGTTTCGGGACCGCCCAAGTCACGCCGCCGCAAAACACGTGCCCGCCACAAGGCGCGTGCCTGCTGATCGCCCTGCACGCGCAACCGACGTTCGCGACCTGGGAGTGCGTGTTGTTTGGCGCTGGCGCGGCCGCCGTCTTGCTGCTCCTTTCGCTGGCGGTCGCGCAACTGCCGTCGGCAACGGCCCGCAACGCCTTTCGGGCGGCGGCTGTGGCAGCTGGGGTCGGCGTCGGTCGCTGGACGGCGCAACTCGGGTCGTTTCAACAATGCGCGTCCTTTGCCAGATGCCCGAGTCCCTATGGCATCGAGTTTCTGCACGCATTCACAGCGTTGCAATGCGCCGTGTTCGGCGGTGTCGCAGCGGTCCTCGTGCTTCTCCTGTCGGTGGCGGCCACGCGACTGCCGTCCCGCGAAATCGCCGCAGGCAGCACGCGAGCGCTTTCCGGCTGACCTCACCACGCGACAGGTTCATCCTGCATACGAACGCGAGCCGGGACTAGTCTCCGCTAGCCGGCTGGATTGACGACCGGGACCGCGGGCGCCGCACAACCCGGACACGCCGGCGCGTACCACAACCCGCCGGTCGCCGACCGCCACAGGACATCGATAGCGCCGTTGCCGGCGAATGCGACGGACGACGGGTCCGAGCCGGCAACCGCGCCGAGGCCCTCAGGACCGACGAGGCCGCTCGCGGACGTGTAGAGCGCCGACGCGAGCGTCCCGGAGCCGGCCTCGCGCGTGTCGACGATCACTGCTCCGGGCGCGAGCGTCACCGCCGCCGGGTTGCCCATGACCGCCACGGTCCCGAGCCCCGTTGCTGCGCTCCAGACGCCGGCGTTCAGCGATCCGTGAAAGAGCTGGCCGGCGCTGTTCCAGAAGACGTCGATGTCGCTTCCCGAGGCGCTGACCGTGGGATTGGCGGCAAGTGCGGTCGTCGTGAGGCGCTGGGCGCCGGACCAGCCCCAGGAGGCGCCGGTGTCCTGCCAGAGGTCGCCCGAGGCGTCACGCCAGAAGACCGTGTCGGAGCCGACGCCCGAGCTGATGGCCACCGGAGTCCCGGTGACAGTCCCGCTGGTGAGTGGCGCGGCGCCGCTCCAACTGCCGTTGAAGCGGTCGACCCACAGAGCGGAGCCGGAGCCGACCCAGAAGACGTCGATGAGGCCCGGCCCGGGGGAGACTGCCTCCGGCACGGATCCGAGCGGACCCAGCCCGAGCGACGCCGGGGTTGACCACGTGCCGCTGCCGTACCAGCCTGCGGTGTATGTCGACTGCCACACGCTGCCGTTCGCTCCTTCCCAGAACGCGTCAATCCGTCCGGGGCTGGAGGACACCACCGAAGGATCGGTGGTCAGCGAGGCAGACGTTCCCGCCAACGCGCTGATGTCCGTCGCCGCTGTCCCCCACACGCCGTTCCGGTATCCCAAGGTCCAGACGTGGTCGTTCGTCCCGCGCCAGAGCACGTCGACATCGCCGGGCTGGTCGGAGACGGTCTGCGGGTTGCCTGCCACGTTGGTGGCAGCAAGTGGGACGGGATCGGGCCAGCCGTAATAAGGAAGCGACCGCGTGCCGCCCTGGTCGAGGTCGACGCGACCCGTGATCCCGGGGATTGACCCGGCGTCGCTGTACTGCCAGACCTGCCAGCCCGTACCACCCCAGTCGTTCGCCGGGAGCTGGGGCGTCGACACGAACCAGTTCGCCACCCAGAGCGGATCCAGCGTGAACGCCGATGACTTGATGTTGCCGTTCCACCACGAGGGCGATGCGTAGATTGCGGGGAGTGATCCGATTGCCGCGCTGACGGTATCCACCACCGTCTTCAGGTTGGCGACGACGACCGACTGCGGCTCCCCGCCCATGGTCTCGACATCGATCGCCGGCATGAGATCGCCATGGCTGAAACCGACCGACCGAAGCTGCGAGATGAGCACGTCCGCCTGGGCGACGGGGCTTTCCGACGGCTCGAAGAACAGATACGCACCCGGGGTCACCCCCGCTCCGGTCGCACCTCGCCAGTTCGTCGCGAACTGCTGGTCCCCCCCGCCATCGCCGTCGGCGGCGCGGATGTAGGCAAACGAGATCCCCGCAGCTGCAACCGAATGCCAGGCGATGGTGCCCTGGAACGAGCTGACGTCGATCCCCTCCTTGGTTGCGGACGCCTGGGCGTCGATCGACCGCATCAGCCCACCGGAGGCTGCAGCCAGGACGACCAGGACCGTGGCGGTGGCCGCGATCCTAGACCTCATGCCACCTCCGGGAGGGAACCCACCATTGCGCTGAGGATAGACATGGATGTAGCAGTCTCCGGTTTCGTCACCGTATCTTCATCAGGGCTCCCCTCCCGGTTCATGACACAGTTGCCTAGGAGACAGTCACGTGAAAGGTAGTCTCCGGTACTCTCAGTTCCGTGGACACGCCGCAGCGCAAGCCGTCGGGAAAAACGCCGCCTCCTGGTGCACGACCGACCGGCAAGCCGCTGACCAAGAAGCAGCGCCGGAATCAGGCCGCCGTCCGTTCGGTCGCGCTGAGCCGCCGCCCGCCGTGGCAGTCCCCCACCGTGATCACGTCGGTGAGCGTCGCGATCGTGGCGGTCGTACTCGTCGTCGTTGTGCTGATCAACTCGTTCGGCGGTCCCGCCGCCGGCTCCACGACGCCGATCTCCGCGCAGGTCGCGAGCATCCTCTTGCATCCCACCCCGTCGGTCATCTCGACAGTCGGCTCGGGTGGCCAGCCTGGCGAGATGGTCAAGTTACCCGGCGACACCGTCCTCAAGAATGCGAGCGGCAAGCCGATGATCGTGTACGTCGGCGCCGAGTACTGCCCGTTCTGCGCCGCGGAACGCTGGGTGATGATCTACTGGCTGTCGCAGTTCGGGACGTTCAAGGGCCTGACACAGATCGAGTCCTCGTCGACAGACGTCTATCCGGACACGAACACGTTCACCTTCCACAAAGCCACATACACGAGTTCGTACGTTGACTTCAGCCCCAACGAGGTCCTGGATCGCGACCAGAATCCGCTGGAGACGCCGTCGGCGCAGGTGACCGCGCTCTTCACCAAGTACGGCACCCCGCCATACACATCCACGACCGGCGGATTCCCTTTCATCGATATCGCCGGCCTCTACACGCTGTATAACACGAGCTACTCGCCGCAGATACTCGCCAACCTCACGTGGCAGCAGATCGCTAACAAACTCAAGGACCCCACCGATCCCGTGACTCAGGCGATCGTCGGTAACGCGAATATCATGACGGCGGCAACGTGCATCGCGACTGGCGATCTGCCCGCGTCCGTGTGCACCACCCCGACCATCCAGGCCATCGAGCCGAGCCTCAAGGCACTCAAGACTCCGACGAGCTGAGCGTTGGCCGTCGTCACCTCCTTCTCGATCATCACCACGGGCTATGCCGTGCTTGCGCTCGTCGCGGACGCGATGGTTGTGGTTGTGGTCATGGGATTCCTGCTGAGCCGCACGTCAGCCTCCGGTCGTGCGCAGTGGACCCGCTTTCGCGATGGGGTGACGCCGTTTGCGCTGCACTTCGCGTGGGTGGTCGCGATGCTCGCGACGCTGGGAAGCCTTTACCTTTCGCAGATCGCAAAGCTGACGCCGTGTGAGTTCTGCTGGTTCCAGCGCATCTGCATGTATCCGCTGACGCTGCTCCTTGGCATCGCGGCATTCCGCGGCGACACGGGCATCGCCAAACGGTACTTCCTGACGATGTCCATCGTCGGCGCGGCGCTTGCCACATATCACTACCAGCTGGAGCACATCGCCGGAGAGCCCACCGTCTGCGGGGCAGCCGTGCCGTGCGATATCGCTGCGTTCAACATCTTCGGTTTCATCTCCGTCCCGTTCCTCTCGCTGGCGGCGTTCCTCCTCATCACCACCTTGCTGCTCCTCGCTCGCACCCGGAGTGATGAGGAATACGAGGACGACGAGGATGCCGCACCAAACGACGCGACGCTCCCCGCCACCGCCTGACGCGTCACAGTTTCGAAAGAAATCCCGTCTAAGCTCGCTCTGTGGCGAGGCTACCGGAAGGGAATCGCAGCGGCCGGGGCAACCGCCCCAAGGCACGACGCCGGCCGCTCTGGCAATCGCCGACTCTCATCACGTCGCTGAGCGCGGGAATCGTCGCGATCGTTCTCGTCGTGATCGTGGTCATCAATCAACTTGGCGCCGGCAACGCGGAGGTCAGCTCCTCGCTTCCCGCGTTCGTGGCCAGCGTCATCCTTCATCCGGACGCCTCCGTGATCGCGACTGTCGGTTCCGGTAAACAACCCGGCGAACTCACCCACGTCGCCGGCACGAACGTGTTGAAGGACGCCGGCGGCAAACCGCTGATCGTCTATGTCGGTGGCGAGTACTGCCCTTTCTGCGCAGCCGAACGCTGGAGCATCGCGTATGCGCTCTCGCAATTCGGCACGTTCAAGGGCCTGACTGAGATTCAGTCATCCGCCACCGACGTTGACGCGAACACCGACACGCTCAGCTTCTACAAGTCGACATACACGAGCCCGGTCATCGACTTCAGCGCCACCGAGGCATACGACCGCAGCCAGAACCCGATGCAGCCGCTCACCCCTGAGGTCTCGAGCATCTTCAGCAAGTACGACACGCCGCCGTACACCATGCTCAGCGGTGGCTTCCCGTTCCTCGATATCGCGGGTCGATACATTCTGCTCAACACGAGCTACGACCCGGCAATCCTCAAGAACCTGACCTGGGACCAGATCTGCACCAGGATGAAAGACCCGACCGACCCGGTCTGCAAAGCCATCGTCGGCAACGCGAACATCCTCACTGCAGCCATTTGCCTTGCGCTCGGCGATGTGCCGGCATCGGTCAGCGCGGCACCGACGATCGAGGCGATCGAGTCCGGCGTGCAGAAGATCCCGGTGACGCCGGCCTGACCGCTTAGGTCAGCTCGCCGAGATATTTCGGCAGCATCTCGCGCCATGTCGACCAGTCGTGGTCGTAGTCATTCCCCCACGGATCGACTCGGTTGGGAATGCCCTTGCTCCCCAGTACATGTGCGAGACGCCAGGACTCACCGATGTTCTCCCAACGCCCTTCGCCGGACGCCAGAATCGCCTTGCGGCTGCGCAGCATTGCCAGGTGCTCGCCGTTGAGACCCGGCAGAAAGTACGACGGAGTCGCGAAATACAGATCGTCGCCGGCGTCCTCGCCGACGAAGCGTGAGATGTCGTACGTCCCGCTCATGCCGATGGCGTTCGTCACGACGTCCGGGTAGTGGCACATCAATGCCACGGCGTTGAAGGCGCCGATGGATGCGCCGGCGGTCATCACGGTGATGTCGGGGCTGTCGCAGTCGAGCCGGATCATGGGAATCAACTCGTGGCGGACGAATTCGAGGAACCCGCGCAACATCGCCGCCCGATATCGCGGGTCGCCGTCACCGCGCAGCATCGCCGCCCCGGACACGCTGTCGCAGGAATAGATCTTCACCCGCCCCGCCTCGAGGTACTCCCCCACCGCGTCGACGAGCCACATGCGCTCGATCTCCTCGGCATCGCCGCCGGCGGTCGGGAACACGATGACCGGCGTGCCGAAGTGACCCCAGCGCGCCACGGTCACGTCCGACCCGACTCGACCCGAATACCAGCGCTCTCGCCGCTTCATGGGCGGGAAGTCTCGCGCATCGATGCGTGCCCGCGTTGCCTCAGGGATAAATGAGGCGCGCCTCCCCCGGGAACAGCCAGCCAAGTCCATCGAGAAGACGGTCACGCCAGTTGATCCAGTTGTGCCCGTCAAGCGCCTCGACGACCTTCATCCGCTCGGTCATCTGTTCCAGCACGCCGACCATGGCGCGATCCGGCTCGACCAGCGGTTCGAAGACACCGTAGGTCAGGAAGATGCGCTCGGTGACCATCTCCGGTCGCTCGCGCACCTTGTTGACGAAACGAACGACGGGCTCGAAGACGCGACCGTAGCTGTGATCGCCGGTCTCTCCGGAGTAGCGCAGCGACGGTGACTCGAGCAGGAGGCCCCCGTAGAACCCCGGCGAGCGCACCGCTGCGGCGAGCGATGCGACGCCGCCGAAGCTTGCGCCCATGAGCACGCGGCCGCCCGGAGCGCCGCGAAGCTGGAACGTGCCCTCGAGCTGCGGCACCAGCTCGTTGGTGAGATACCGGCTGTGCGCGAGGCTCGCCGCGTACTCGCGCAGGCGATCGCCGGGATGCACGAAGGCGACGAGGCAATCGGCGATGAGCCGGCGGTGCATCAGGTTGTCCAGCACCGTCCCCATCGACGAGTGGTTGAGGAAGTCGCCGCCGTCGTGCACGACGAGCAACGGCATACGCCGGTCGCGTCGCATGCGGGCTGGGACATACACCGTGACGTGAGCCTCGCGACGCAGTGCCTTGCTCGCGATGCGAAGGTCGACGAGCTCGCCCGGTACTGCAGCAGGATCGGGATAGGTCCAGTCGGGCCGGGCGTAGCCGTCGGCTTCGAGCACCGACTGCGACCCGATGGCGTCGGACACCACGTTCGGGTTGAGCGGGTCGTCCATGCTCTCGGCGTTCTCGCCGCGGCGCACGAGGATCCGGTACTGGATCCGCGCGCCGCGGGGCAGCTCGACGCTGGCGTACCAGAGGTCGGTGTTCTTCATGCGGCGCAGCGGGAGTGGGATGGGCACCCCCATGACCCGGTGTTCGACGCCGACCCAGTCGGCTTCACCGCGCCAGAGGAACGTGCACGTCGACCCTTCGACAAGCGGGATCGAATGCTCGCGCAGGAGCTGATTGATGGCCTCGGGTGAGGCGCCCTCGGTGCGAAGCCGGGCGAGGGCGTGCTGCCGTTGCGATGGTGCCGGGCTCACGGTCAGGCGGCCTCCGCCCCCCGCACGAGGCGGCCATCACGAGTGACAATCCCCACTGCTCTCAGGTCAGCCGGCAATCCAGCGCTCAACTCGAGACGGTCACCCGAATCCAGCACAACGCAGACACTCGGCGCGAACCTCGCGGCGAGCAGCGCGCGGCCGTCGGTGTCATGGGCGTGGAGCCGGTTCGACACCGGCAGCGCGACAAGGCCGCGGGCGACGCCGATCCCGATGTCATAGAGCTCTGCGGGTCGCGCTGCGGGATCGTCATCGTCGATAACGACGATCCGCTCGGAGATCGCCATGCAGCCGGACGACCAAGCCAGCAGCGGCTGCGCATCGATGAGCGACGCGAGGTTGCAGAGGTGCAGGCAATCGTTCAACACGCCAACGTGGCCACCCGCAATCGCGATCGCGGCGCAATCGGCAACGATCGACGCCACCTCGTCTCGGTGCGAGCGGATCATCTCCCGGTCGTGGGGCGGGTGCGCTGCGTAGAAGCGTTCGTACGCTGCCGAGATCGCCGCCGCGTGTGAGTCGTCGAGCGCTCGCACCGCATCGATTGCGGCGGTGAGCTGCTCGCCCGCGCCGCCCGGCGCGTCGGCGAAACGTCGACGCACGACGTCGACACCCCCGAGCGCCGCGGGCAATCTGCGTTGGTACTGCTCGCGAAGTTCGTCGAGCTGTGTTCGCAGCAGACGCTCGGCGTCGGCGTACTCGGAATCGCTGCTGAGGACATCGAGGCGGCGTCCGTAGAGGCCGAGGTTGCGCGTTCCGCCCCCGAGCCGCCGGTCGATCTCAGCGTCGTTGCGCTCGCCCTCCTCCCAACCGGCGGTGATGAGTGCAACCGGACCGTCGACACCGAAGGCCTCGATCTCCGCCACAAGGTCGATGGTGTCGTTGAGTGGCCCGAGGAGCGTCACACGCCTCACGAGGCGCGCACACGGACGGTCTCGCCGACGACCTTGAGCATGTGATGCACGGTGTCGAAATCGGGGTGGGTCATGCGAATCCAGGCATTTGCCATGTAGCCGGCCTCGACCGGTTGGGTCGCCGTTCCGTCACCGGGAAGGTGCGTGTCGAGGATCCACTGCCCGAACTGGCGCTGCACCTCCTCGAGTCCTTCGTAATGCGTGATCGTGCCGTCGCGGTCCGGACGGAGCGCGACGATCCCAGCGGCCAGACGGCGCGACAACGGACGCTCGACGCTGTGATGCGCGATGGTGTTCGCCCACTCGTGGTAGATGTCGATGTCGTTGCCGGCTGCGTAGAGGTCCCATGCGCGCACGCCCGGAGGACGGCAGCCGATCTCGCTGAACCGGAGCCCTTTCGGACCGAAGAACCACTCCATGTGCGTTGCCGACGTTCCGATGCCCAGAGCGTCGATGGCACGCAGTCCGAGCTCGCGCACCTGCTCGTACTCGGAGTTGGTGTCGACCTGGTTCGTCGAGATGAACTGAGGGCTGATCCATCGCTCGCGCATGGCCTCGAGCACGTTCGGGTAGTAGTGCGAGATGAAGTCGTAGGCGGGATGGCCGTCGATGCTGATGGTGTCGTAAAAGCCTTCGTGGCCCTCGACAAACTCCTCTACCGCCACGTCCTGCGCACCCGAAGCGCCCAGCGCTGCGAGCGCACTGTCGAGCTCGGCATCGGAGTCGACTCGGCTCGTCCCGGATGCGCCTGCGGCCGCGCGAGGTTTGAGGATGAGCGGGTACCCGACCTGCGCGGCGAACGCTCGCACCTCCGCCGAGGAGGTGGCGCCAGTCGATTGCGCCGTCGCGATGCCGGCATCGCGCAGCACCTCCTTCATGGACGGCTTGTCGCGGCAGAGATATGCGGTGCGCACCGACGTTCCGGGAATGCCGCACGCCTCGCGCGCGTGCGCAGCGGCCATCGTGTGCGCCTCGATGGTCGACTCCAAAGCGTCGATCCAGATCTTGCTCTGGGCGAAGCGCACCGCCTCGACGAGAGCATCGATGTCGGTGACGTTGCCGATCTGCTGGTAATGGAACATCCAGTCGCGGAGCTCCCGATCGAGGAATTCGATCGGGCGCTCGCCGATGCCGATCACGTTGGCGCCGGTGGCCGCGAGCCCTCGCACGAACTCGCGCTGGTTCGGTGGAAACGCCGGCTCGATGAAGATGATGTTCACGCGGAGATCCTACCCGCCCCGGACCACCTTCCCGAGCCCCGGCTGCCTACACTCGCGGCGTCACATGCCGAACGCCGTCTTCGTCGCCCCATTCCTCCTCCCGGCCACAGTGCGCTTCATCGCCGCGGCCGCCTCGCTCCCCGACGTGCGGCTGGGGCTCGTCAGCCAGGACCCGGAGAACCGCCTCGACGACGGACTCCGCGCCGCGCTCGCCGGCCACTTCCGGGTGAGCGACGGCACCAACCCGCAGCAGATCGCCGACGCGACGCGCGCGCTCTCCCGGCACCTCGGCGGCGTCGACCGCATCATTGGCATGCTCGAGCAGCTACAGGTTCCGCTCGGTGAGGTGCGCGACGCGTTGAAGATCCCCGGCATGGGTGCTGAGGTCGCGCACAACTTCCGCGACAAGGCGCGTATGAAAACCGTCTTCGAGGCAAACGGTGTTCCGTGCGCCCGACACCGGCTCACACGCTCGGTGGACGAGGCACGCGCGGCCGCCGGCGATCTGGGCTATCCGCTCGTCGCCAAGCCGCCCGCGGGCGCCGGCGCACGCTCAACGTTCCGCATCGACAGCGACGCGCACCTCGCCGAGTGGCTGCGCGCCGACCCGCCCAGTGACGGCGTCCCAGTGCTGCTCGAGCAGATGGTCATCGGCGCCGAGCACAGCTTCGACAGCGTGCTCATCGACGGTGAGCCCGTCTGGCATTCGATCTCCCGATATCTGCCGACACCGCTCGAGGTGCTCGAGAACCCGTGGATCCAGTGGGCGGTCTTGCTGCCGCACCGCATCGACACGCCGGAGTACGACGTCATCCGCCGCGAAGGGGTGCACGGCCTCCGCGCGCTTGGACTGCGCACCGGGCTCACGCACATGGAGTGGTTTCGTCGCGCGGGCGACGACATCGCGATCAGCGAGGTCGCGGCCCGGCCCCCTGGCGCGCAGTTCACGTCGCTGCTCTCGTACGCGCACGACATCGACATGTACGCGGCATGGGCGCGGCTCGAAATCTTCGGCACGTTCGAGCCGCCTGAGCGGCGCTACTCCGTTGGTGCGGCGTATCTCCGCGGTCAGGGCGCTGGGGCGGTCCTCGCAGTGCGGGGGCTCGACATCCTCCAGCGCGAACTTGGCAACATCGTCGTCGAAGCGGTGATCCCGCGCCATGGGCAACCGTCAACCGGAACGTACGAAGGTGAGGGACACATCGTGCTGCGCCATCCCGACACGGCCGTCGTGGAAGCCGGATTGCGCCGGGTGGTGGAGGTGGCTCGAGTCGAGCTCGGGGACCCATCGTGACCGCGACCGTGCTTATGATCTCGCCCGGGTACCCCGCTGAGATGCCGTTTTTCACGCGCGGGCTCGCACGCGCCGGCGCACGCGTCATCGGCGCCGGCGACCAGCCGGTCGTCGCACTCCCGGAGATGGCGCGTGACCACCTCACCGACTACTGGCAGATCCCGACGTTCGCCAACGAGGATGCGATCGTGTACGAGGTCGTGCAGCGTGCGTCGGGGCTTCGCATCGATGCCGTCGAATCACTGTGGGAACCGACGATGTTGCTCGCCGCGCGCATCCGGGAACGCCTCGGCATTCCGGGCATGACGGTCGAGCAGACCCTCCCCTTCCGAGACAAGGAAACGATGAAGCAGGTGCTCGATGCGGCGGGGATACGCACACCGCACCACTACCGCTCGGCGACGGCGGCCGGCGTTCGCGAGGCGACCGAGCGCATCGGCTATCCGATCATCGTCAAACCGATCGCCGGGGCGGGATCCGCGAGCACGTACCGCGTCGACGGCAGTGATGACCTGGAGCGCGTGCTCCCGTTGTTGCGAGGCGTGGCCGAGGTCAGCGTCGAGGAATTCATCGACGGTTCCGAGTACACGTACGACACCATCTGCTCCAGCGGCGATGTGCTCTTTGACAACATCTGCTGGTACCGGCCTCGCCCGCTGATCGCGCGCCAGCTGGAGTGGGTCAGCCCGGTCACGATGGTCATGCGCGACATCGACGCCGCGGACCTCGCCAATGGACGCACCATGGGACGCGACGTGTTGCGCGCGCTCGGATTCCGTGACGGTTTCACGCACATGGAATGGTTCCGCACCGCGAGCGGTGAGGTTGTGTTCGGAGAGATCGGCGCACGTCCCGCAGGAGCACGGACTGTCGACGTCATGAATTTCGCGAACGACGTGGACCTGTTCCAGCAGTGGGCCGAAGCGGTCATCAACGGGCGCCTGTCGGAGCCGATCGAGCGCCGCTATAACGCCGCATCGATCTTCAAGCGCGCGCAGGGACAGGGACGCATCGTGCGCATCGAGGGACTCTCGAACCTCCTCGGGGAGTACGGCGAGTGGATCTGCGCCATCGACCTCCTCCCCATCGGCGCGCCGCGACGCGACTGGCTGATGACCTTGATCTCCGACGGGATGGTGATCGTCCGCCACCCCGAGCTCGATTCCTGCATCGAGATCGCCGACCGGTTCGCCACCGAGTTGCAGCTCTACACGTACTGAGCACCCGGCGCGGCGGTCAACGCGCGGGCATTGTCGGTCACCCACTCGCGAAACGAGTGTGGTGGCGAGCCGAGAATGTCGAACACGGCCGAGGTCAGGTATGCGGGCACTCCCATGGTCGCCGCCCACGCTCCGAGCAACATGCTCAGGACCGCCGGCGGCCAGCTTGCCTCCGCCTCGCGCCGGAACTCGTCCGGCGACAGCTCTTCGAAGGTGATCGGGCGACCGAGCACCTCGCCGATGATGCGCACCTGATCCGACTGACTCAGTGACTCAGGCCCTGTGAGGACGTAATCGCCGCCGACATATCCGTCCTGGTAGAGCGTTCGCGCAGCGACAGCCGCAACATCGCGGTCGTCCACGGGTGCTGTCTCTGCTGCCCCGTACGGCCATCGGACGGGGTCCCCGGCACGAATTGCAGGCGCCCACCAGAACAACGCGTTCGACGCGAACATGCCGGGCCGGATGATCGTCGACTCGAGCCCAGCCGCAGCAATGAGTCGCTCGATCTCGGCAAAGAGCACCGCCATGGGATTCGGTTGCTGGAAGAACGGATGCGGTGTCTGATGCGGTGCCGAGAGCAACACAACGCGTGGCGAGTGCGTCGCGAAACGCTCGACGACTGCAGCCGCACTGTCCGGCGGCGCGGTCCAGACGAGGAACACGGCGCCGGCGCCGTCCAGCGCTGCGTCGAGAGACTCGGGCACCGTGAGGTCGCCGGTGACCACGTCGACGCCGGCCGGGAACGACGTCGCGCTCTCAGTGCGATGAGTCAGCGCTCGTACTGGGACGTCCGCTTCGACGAGCAGGTCGACCACGGCACGACCCACCCGGCCGGTCGCGCCGGTGACGAGCACCGGCCGCACCGGATTGGGCGTCAGGACACCGCCGACGCGAGGAAGTCGAAGAAGAGCGTGTTCCAGCGCGCCGCGGCATCGAACAGCGGCGCGTGTCCAGAGCCCTCGAACATCTCCATCGTCACGCGACCACCGGCGTCCCGATAGCGCTCGAGCACCGCGCGAATCTGCGCCACCATCGGCTGCGGTGCGAAAACGTCGTCACCAGGCCAGCCAGGGACGAGGCCCATCTTGCCGAGCGTGCCCATCTCCCATGCGGAGCTGTCCGACACGACGATGTCGGCGCTGCCGTGCGTCCACAACACGGGAGGCTTGGGGTCGATGTCGACGATGCCGGCCCAGTTGCAGTACTTGCCGGACAGCGCATTGAGGATGCCGCGCGTTCCCGGTGCGATGCCCGGCCAGTTCTCGGATGTCGTGGTGTCGCCGGGGTAGCCGTCATCACCCGTCTCGGACTTGTTGATCTCGTCGACGAGCATGTCCTCGCGATCGGCCGGCTCGCGATGGGTCGGCGCCCAGTACGAGCTGTTCATGACGTTGCGCGGCGACAGGGCCGAGTCGGATGACGTGTCGTGCGCGGCGATGTGCTGCGCGAACTCGGCGTTGCCGGTGCCTCCGCCCGACCCCGCGTAGTCCGGAAAACACGGCGTCCCATCGAGCCGTACCCCGCCGAAGCCGTATGGCGACACGGGATCAACGAACGTGAGCGAGGCGACCGGCCGGTCCTGCGCGTAATTCGCGATCGCTGCGCCACCTGTCGACCAACCGACGAGATGCACCGGTTGCGTGATGCCGAGTGCGCGAACCAGTGAGAACGTGTCGTCGGCCCAGTCGCGCAAACCACGCGTTGCGTCGATCGGCACGCGCTCGGTGTCACCGAAACCACGCATGTCCGGCGCGATGCAGCGATATCGCTCTGGCGCGCGAACCATGACGTGCTCGTAGAAGCGGCTCGTCGCGAGGTTGCCGTGAATCAGCACGACAGGAATGCCGTCGGCCGGCCCCGACTCGATGTATCTCATGCGCAGGCGATCGGTCTGGAGCGTCGCGCCACGAACGCCGCCGGGAAGATTCACCACATCAGCTCCGATCGTTCAGTCGGAAGCAGCCACGGCGCGCGTGCCCACCGCCTGCAGCGTCTGCGAGGGCGAACCCGGCGTATCGGTGCGCAGCTCCGCGATGAGGCTGTCGACGACGTCACTGAGCGACCCACCCGCATCCACCACTTCGCGCTGGCGGATGTAGCTCGATCCGCGCTCCATGATGTCCATCGCGCCCCGCAATTCAGCGGTGCATCCCAGCCGCGCGGCCACCGGCGTCAGATCCTCGACGAGCTCGCGGATGGCCTGGCGCAGCGGAACCGTTGTACCACCTTCGTCGACGATGATCGACGCGTCAAGACCGTGACGGGCCGCGCGCCACTTGTTCTCGCGGACGAGCCAGGCGCGCGGCGTCGGCAGCGTGTAACCGCGGTCGATCATCGTGTCGAACTGGTGCACGAGGCACTGACTCAGCGCTGCAACAACCCCGACCTCACGCAACGTCGGAATGCCATCGCACACGCGAATCTCGACGGTGCCGAAACTCGGATGCGGTCGGATGTCCCACCACACCTCACGAATCGTCTTGATGGTGTGCGACGAGATGAGCGTGTCCATGAGTTGCTCGAACTGCGGCCAGCCGCTCAACTGCCAGGGCGGACCGGCAGTCGGCAGGCTCTCGAACACCTTGGAACGCCACGAGGCCATACCGGTGTCATGCCCCATCCAGTACGGGCTCGACGCCGACAGCGCGAGGAAATGCGGGATGTACGTGGAGAGCGCGTTGACCATCGCAATGGCCTTCTCCCCGCTTCGCACGCCGACATGCACGTGGATCCCGAAGATCTGCATCTGCTTCGCGGGCCACTGCATGTCGTTGACGAGCCGCTGATAGCGCGGATCCGGACTGATCTCCTGCAGCGCCGGGTCGCTGAACGGATGCGTGCCGGAGCAGATGAGGTCGAGGTTGCGCGGCTCGGTGTACTGGCGCAGCTCGGCCATGGTCCCGGCGAGGTCGGCCACGGCCGCACCGGCGTTCTCGCAGATGCCGGTGATGATCTCGACAGTCGACTGCAGGAGCTCTTTCTTCGCCTTGGGGTGCCCGGCCTCACCGAAGGGCTCGCCCATCTCCGTGAGGATCTCGTGAGCGCCTTTGACGAGCTCGCGGGAGTCGTGATCGATGAGCTCGAGCTCCATCTCCACGCCGATGGTCGGCCGGGGGCTGGAGACGAATTCGATCAGAGTCATGGGGAGATCGACTCTACGCTGCCGTTGCGCGTTGATCGTGAGCCCATGCGGCGAGCAAACCGCGGAAATGCGCGATGAACTGCTCGTGCTCGTGCTCCGGGAACGTCGTGCGCACGGTCTCGACGATGATCCGGTCGAATTCCGGGCTCTCGACCCATGCCACCGACAGCTCGTCGATGTGCGAGAGGTGCCGGTCGCAGAACTCGCGATAGCGGTCGACCTCGAGCTGCCGGTCGGCGATCAGGCGGTAGCCCGCGAGTTTCTCCTCGTAGCTCAGATCGGCTCGATCGGCGATCGCGAAATACTCCTCGGTATCGAGGTCGACCGTCTGATGCCGGCCGGTGACGCAGCAGAAGATCACCCACTTCAGCAGCGTGCGGATCGCCCACGGGAAGTAGTAATGCAGGCTCGTGAGCGCGAGGTCCGGCGTCGCGTTCGCGTAGTCGATGGGATACACCTCATCGCCGCGGATGAGCGTTTCGCAACTGTTCAACTCCCAGCGGAAGAAGGCGTTGACGGTGCGCAGAATGCTCACCACCTCGTCGCCGGCACGCGGTTTGAGAAAGTTGTGCTCCACGGAATAGCGCTCGTGCATCGGGCGCTCGGGATGGAAATTGAGCACCATCACCTCGGCGCCGATGCCGAGGCTCCGCGCGAACGCGTCGTATCCGTCCACCGCCGCCTGCAGGTGCATGAGACGTTGTTCGGACTCGTCGTAAGCGCGGTAGAGCGTTGCTGAGTCCTCGATGCGCGAGACCCCGACCCAAGCGCCGCCGTCGAACGGCTTCATGTACAGCGGCATGCCGACCGCCCCGGCAACCGCCTCCAGGTCGAAATAACGGAGATAGCGCTGCGCCGTCCCCGCAAATCGCGGGTTGTCCGGTGGGGTCTTATTGGGCAGCATCCACGTCTCGGGCACCTTGAGGCCGAGCCGGATCATCGCGCAGTACGCCGCGTGCTTCTCCATGGCCTGGAATGTGAACGGGTTGTTCAGCAAATGCACGCGGTCCATGAGCGTGACCTTCTTCAGCCACTCGCGCGGCATCGGGTACCACCACCCAAGCCGGTCGATGACCAGCGACTGACGCGGCCGCATGCGCAGATCGAAAGGCTCGATGGTCATCCGCTCGGTGGTGAAGCGATGGGTCTCCCCACCTTCGCGCACCGAGAGATCAGCGCGCCCGAGGAGCGCCTCGAACGCGGCCGGCCAGTCCTCCTCGACCCCGAGCAGCATCCCGATGAGATGGGTCTTAGGCATCGTGCATGGGAGTATGCGATCCCCCACGCGCCAAGTGCAGACCCCTGCCGAAGATCAGGTGCGGGGGTTACGGCTCCCGCGGGATGTCGCGGACGGCGGTTCTGCCGCGCGGTTCTCCAGGGTCGCCTCGAGGCGGAGGGTCCGTTCGAACGCGGCCCAGACAGCGTCGCTCACCACGGTGCGCAGGCCACCGCGCTCGAGCTGGTAGAGCGCCTCGGCCGACGTGCCGCCGGGCGAGGTGACCATGTCGCGCAGCTCCGCCACATGCTTGCCGCTCTGCAATGCGAACTCAGCACTCCCCTGCATCGTGTCCAGCACCAGCTCGCGGGCGACGTGGCGGGGAAAGCCGAGATGGACCGCCGCGTCGGTCAGCGCCTCGATGAACAGAAAGATGTATGTCGGGCCGGTGCCGCTGACGGCGGTCGCCATGGCCACCTGGCGCTCGTCGTGCACCTCGAATTCCCGCCCCAGAGCCGCGAGCATCGCGCGTGTCCGAGCCTTGCCCTGCTCGTCGACCTGCTCGGTTGCGTACCACACCGTGACCCCACGGCCGATCTGCGCTGGAGTGTTCGGCATGGAGCGGACGACCGCCGCGTGATCGAGACCCTGACCGAGCGCAGTCGTGCTCGCACCCGCGATGACGCTGATCACCAGCTGTTCGGGGCGGAGCGAGCCGCGCAACTCAGCCATCACCCCGGCGAGCATCTGGGGCTTCACGGAGAGGAGCACGATGTCGGTGTCCTGCGTGGCCTCGCGGTTGTCGGCGCTCGTCCGCACGCCATGTGACGCGAGCAGCGTGTCGCGGCGCTCGGAGCGAGGGTGCGTGCAGACGACATCGGCGGGTGCCATGAGGTCGCGCTCGAGCAGGCCGGCCAGCATCGCCTCGGCCATCACGCCGGTGCCGACGATACCCAGGCGTGTGCCGCGAAGACTCTCTGCGCTCATAGACGCCACACATTAGCGCCACCTTTCTCCGGCGGGCCTCGCAACCCGTGCCATGATCGTTGAGCGATGAGCCAGCTCACCACCCCGGGCAGCGACGATCGACCCGTCTATCAGTGGCTGCCCGACGCATCGTCGACGCCTCCTGCCGACCACAGTTCCTGGCTGCCGCCACAGGGGCCGAGCCGGCCCGCGTCCCCGCAGCAGCACAGCCCGACGGCACCGCGGCAGCAACGCCGGCGTATCGAGGGCGCCGGCGGCGGCATCCTGGCGGCGATTGCGGCATTCCTGAAATGGGGCCTTGTTTTGGTCAAGGTCGGCACGTTCGGACCGACCTTGATCACGATGGTCATCGCGATCTGGTTCTACACGCTGTTCTTCGGCCCGGCGTTCGCCGTGGGCATCGTGGTGCTCATCCTCGTGCACGAGCTCGGTCACTTCATCGTTGCGCGTTGGATGGGCATCCCAGCCCGCCTTCCGATCTTCGTCGGCCCGCTCGGGGCATTCACTGCGCTGCGCCGCTCCCCCGCCGATGCGGGAAAGTCCGGGATCATCGCGCTCGCCGGACCTGCGCTTGGCACCGTCGCGGCGCTGGCATGCTTCCTGCTCGCGTCGACCGCGCCGGAGGGATACGCGCGCTATCTGCTCCTCGCGCTGGCGTTCTTCGGCTGCTTCCTCAACCTCATCAACCTTGTCCCGGTCGGCTTTCTCGACGGGGCCAAGGTTGCGGACGCCATCCCCGCATGGATGAACGTTGCCGGCCTGCTGGTTGTCGCCGCGGTGGTGCTGTTGTTCGGCAACCCCATCGGCATCATCTTCCTGATCCTCGGCATCTACCACACATTCGGGAGGTTCCGCCGGTCCAACCGCGATGCGAACCCGGCGCAACTCGCAGCGTCAAAGCGGCTCGGGCTCGGCGCCGCCTACATCGCGATTCTGCTTGTTGCCGCGGGCGGGATGAGCATCGCCAACAGCGCGATCGTCAACAGCAACTTCGTCCCGGGCGTCAATCAGACCACCGGGACCCAGGTGCTGTGACGCACTCCGGCTAGCGACCGGGCGTCGGCGTCGGCGTCGCGGGTGCCTCGCACAGCGGGAACGGAAACGCGAGCGAGTTGTAGATGTCGGCGAAGATGTCGAGCTGATCGCTGGTCTGATAGTTGAAGCCGATGAGCACCGCATTGGTCTTGTCGAGCGTCAACCGGATCTCCGCATAGAGCGGCAGCCGCGGCACCGGCAGCGCCGTCGGCGTTGCAGCGGTGGACGACGGCTCCTTGACGTAGTACGTGAGCGTCCCCGTGTAGCCGCACACCTGGACCGGTGCAGTGCTGGACTGCGAGTATCCGGGCAGGCCGCGCGGACCGAAGGAGCCGGGCGTCGCGCCGGTCTCGAGGAGCACGCTCTGCGAACCCTGCTCCGGCAGAAAGATCGTGCCGTAGCTTTCCTGCTGGAACCCCCACGTGTCCGGGTAGAGCGCGGAGAACCCGTTTGCCTCCGCGTACTGGTTGAAGCTTCCCGGTGCGGTCAGCGTGGGGTCCGCAACGATCCAGCCCGTCGTGGAGCGTCCCTGCACTTTCATCCATCCGCCACCGCCACTCTGATAGTCGAGCACGGTGAAGAACGCGCCCTGCCCGAAATCGCCGACGACGTTCGCTGATCCGAGCGCCGGCGTGGAGTGGATGCGCAGCCCGAGCGGGCTGAGGACGGTCCGGGAACTGCCGACGATCGCTGGTGTCGGGCTCGGGGTCGGGCTCGTCGGCGTCGTCGGCGCCGGTGTCAGGGTCGGCGAGCTCCTCGATGGCGTGCCCCCACAGGCCGCGACCAGCGCGGCGGTCACGGCCGGCAGCCCGGCAGCGATCAGGCGGCGAGCACGTGCAGACAACCGGCCACTGACGCCGTGATGGCGCGCAGGTCGTAGCCACCTTCGAGGAGCCACAGGTTTCTTCCCTCAGCGTGCGCGTGCGCAAGCGTGCGGATCCGCGTGGCAACCGCGGAGTAGGTGTCGTCGTCAAGCATGAGTTCGGCGAGCGGATCGTCGCGATGCGCATCGAACCCCGCGCTCACGATGATGAGATCGGGCTCGTGTGCGGCAACTGCGGGGACAACGACATCGTCGAACAAGTCGAGCCACTGCGCCCCACTGGTTCCCGCCGGAATCGGCACGTTGATCGTGGTTCCGGACGCGCCGGGGTCGCCGCGCTCCTCAGCGTTTCCGGTGCCCGGATACCACGGAAACTGATGCAAGGACGTGTACAGCACCGCGGGATCGGCATAGAAGATGTCCTGCGTTCCGTTGCCGTGATGGACGTCGATATCGATGATCGCGATTCGCTGGGCCCCGGCTGCCTGCGCGGCGCGGACGGCGATCGCCGCGTTGTTGAAGAGGCAGAATCCCATTGGCAGATATGGCGTTGCGTGGTGTCCGGGAGGGCGCACCGCCGCGAATGCGGCATGCGCCTCGCCAGCCATGAGCGCACTTGCGGCCCGCGACGCGCACGCAGCGGCATTCAGCGCAACCTTGTACGACGCGTCCGTTGCGTAGGTATCGGCGTCGAACCAGCCCCCACCCCGCACCGACATTCCCTCGACGCGCCGAACCTCGTCCTCGGAGTGCACGAGCAGCGGCAGGTCGCGCCGACCTTCCGGCACCTCCAGCCACGGCAACGCGGCAAGGATGGGATCCGTGGCGATGCCCTCGAGGATCGCGATCACGCGATCCGGGCGCTCCGGGTGCCCGTCGCGAACGTGTTGTGCCTGGTCGTCGTTGCGAATGAGCGCCAGAGGGATCGTCACGCCGGTGAAACTGCCGCCCGCACCGCCTCGATACGCTCGCGAAGCTGACGTGCCGCCGGACCGGGACCCTCCGGCGCAGCGGCGATGCCCCGGCTGACCGCGACGATCACGCCGCGGCCGCGGCTGTCGAGACCGGCGGTGACCGCGTCCTCGAGCGATCCGCCCTGCGCACCGACCCCCGGCAGCAGCAGCGGCGCCGCCGGCGCTGCACGGCGGATGGTTTCCACGGCCTGCGGGGCGGTTGCTCCGACCACGAACCCGACAGCGCCTCCCGGATCGGATGACAGACCGAGCTCGACGATCCGCAGGCTCACCGGCACGCCGGATTCAAGGCGGGCATCGAGCAGGTCGGCAGCTCCTGGGTTACTGGTGCGTGCCAGGAGCAGGATGCCGCGCCCTTCGTGGTCGAGGAACGGCTGCAGGGAGTCGCCCCCGAGCAGGGGATTGACGGTGACGCAATCGGCGCCCAGGACGTCGAACAGGGCGCGCGCGTATGCCGCCGCGGTATTCGCCATGTCACCGCGTTTGGCGTCCAGGATGAGGATGCGATTCTCCGGGATGTGCGCGCGAAGACGTTCGAGCACCGCGTATCCAGCGGACCCGAACTGCTCGAAGAACGCAAGGTTCGGCTTGTACGCGCAGACGTCATCGATGGTCGCCTCGACGATGTCGAGACAGCTGCGCTCGGCCCCCTCCGCGCTGGAGAACCCGTCCGGGTCCAGCCCGGCACAGAGGAGCGACCCCGTCGCATCGACGCACGCGTCCAGGCGTGCGGCGAACGTCACGGCGCTACCAGGCCTCCCTCGACGTGCTCGGCTGAATCGCGCCCTGATCCGATCGAGGCCAGTACGGCATCTCGATGCGATCCTTGTACGTGGCTGCGCAATGCGGACAGACGCGCGCGATGTGGCCGTCGAGGATCACCGCGGCAAGCCGGTAGATCGGGGTCTCCTCCCCGTCGCAGTCGCACTTCGCAGTTACCGCCATCAGTGATGCGATATTGCCATGGACGCGGGGTCAGCCCGCGGCCGGGACCGGCGCAGGTTGCGGTGGCGGCGCCCGGCGGGAGACTTGCGCCCGTTCGCTGATGCGCCGGAGCATCTCGAGCGCCTCGCTCTCATCGCGGCAGCGAGCCGATGCCTGCCAGCGGCGTCCGGCGGTGTCGACATCGACGGTGGCGACACGAAAGGCGCGTTGCAGCGGACCGGATTTCAGGTGAACGCTCTGCACCTTGACGAGGGGGACGATGATCGTCGAGCTCTGCACCCGCCCCGTCCGCGCGTAGACGTACCGCTCGCCGAACCACGCGGCGAGAAAGTGAAAGGAGAGCGGCGCCTTCAGGCGCGCCCTTCGCGGTGGCCCGGCGTCCGGCGGCGGGTTCGGGTGCGCGTCGGGCATGACGCGGGCGAGCAGCCAGAGCGCCTGGTCGCGAGACGCCACGGGGATCAACGTGCGCGCCACCTGCTGCGCGTCGCGATCCGCTTCACGCGAGACGCTCTGCCGGGCCACGTCCACCTCGAGGCGGGACCAGCCGAGGAGACGCCAGAACAGCGGCTCGACGACACGGACAGCCTGGATGCGACCGTACGGGATCGTCTCGTGACGGCGTTGAAGGAGCCCGCGATCGAGGCGTACGCCGTCGCCCGCCTCGCTGATCGCGAAGTCGAAGTCTTCGTTGAACGCGCGCGCGACCCCGAGTGCGCTGATCGCGAGCACCGTGATCGCGCTGCCGAGCGCTCCGGCGCCCACCACCGGTGCCGCGGCGATCGCCGCGATCGCACCGATGGCGATGAGGACCGGCATGATCACCTGCGCGCGCATCAGCAGCGCGGGCAGGAGCAGGCCGTTCTGGATGTGCAGCAATGGCAGCGATGGGGGCTCCGGCGTGCCCGCCTCGAGCCCGTGCGCGAGCGCAAGGAGCCGCGCGCGAACAATCGGCGCCTGCGTCGCCGTGAGATACGCCAGACGTCCGTGCTCGGCGCCGCGCCCGGCCGAGACGACGCGGACCTCCGCCAGGCCGAGGAACCGCCCCGCGAGTGGGGCGATCACGTCCACCGCCTGTATTCGGGCGAGCGGGATACGCAGCGACTGACGCCGGATCAGGCCGGTCTCGATCTGGAGCGCGCCGTCGGCAATCCTCCACCGCGTGACGAGCCAGGAGATGAACCCGCTGATGCCACCCAGCGCCAGAAGCACCACATACGCGACCAGCGAGAACGGGAATCCGTGCGGATCGTGGCGACCCTGCGAGTCGGCGATCGACGGCACCGCGATGACGAGGACGCCGATCACCACCCTGCCGAAGCGCACGACTGGAGACAGCGGGTGCAGGCGGCGCCACGTCTCGCCCACCTCGGGGAGGATCGCCGCGGTCAGGGTCGGCCCTGCTCCGGTGATGGGAGGCGGTGGGACCATCACAGCCCGGTCGCCTTGGCCTCCCCTACCGTGGCGAGACGGTCACGGAGCGCGTCGGCGTCGATACGGACGAGACCGGGAATGCGCGCGTCCGACGCTGCTGCGGCGGTGTGAAGCTGCACGGTCGCCAGGCCGAAGGCGCGATCGATCGGCCCGGCGGTGACGTCGATGAACTGCATGCGCCCGTATGGGACGACCGAGACCCGCCGGAAGAGCAGACCGCGGGTCACGATCAGGTCGTCGTCTCGCTCGGCGTAGGCCCAGGAGCGATACCGGCCGCGCTCGACGAGCCATGCGACGATCGCCATGACGCCGACGACCACCGGCAGCAACGGCGACGCCGGCACGCGTGTGATGAGCGCGACCACGAGCGCTGCGATGAAGACCGGCACCCAGAAGAGGGCAATCTGACACTGCCGCGCCAGCCAGAAGCGAGGCGACAGCCGGCGCAGGTTGGGCGTGTCGAGGACGTCCAGGGCGGAGGCGGCGCTCGTCATCCCGCGCTCTCGGGACACGAGGCGCACTGCGTGACACCTGGCTGCTCGGCACGAGCACCGCACGCGCAGACCCACCCTGCCGGGCGCGCCGGGACACCGCGCATGAGCGCAAACGCGGGTACATCGTGAGTCACGACAGCTCCGGCGCCGACCATCGCCCACTCGCCGATGGTGATGCCGGTGACGATCGTCGAGCTGGCGCCGATCGAGGCACCGTCGCCGACGACGGTCGTGCCGTGCGCCCACTGGGCCTCGCTCCGGAGTTGCCCGTCGGGCATGACGGCGCGAGGCGACCGGTCATTGGTGAACACCACAGCGGGACCGACGAAGACGCCGTTGCCGATGCGCAAGCCGCTGTAGAGCAGTGCCGCGTTCTGCACCTTGCAGTGATCGCCGATGACGACGCCGAGGTCGATCGTCACGTCCGAGCCGATGACACAACGCGAACCGATCCGCGCTCCGCGGCGGAGATGCGCGTTGGCCCAGACGAACGTGCCGGCGCCGATCTCGACGTCATCCTCGACGCGGGCCAGGGGGTGCACGTACGGCTGCGGCACTTCACTCATCGCCACGAGCTATATCACACCCATGACGAAGATCCCGATTCGATCGCACCGCGCTTTACGTTTGCTTGCCTCGGGCGCACGATAGACTCGAGGCAGGAGAAACGATGAGTTCCATAAAAGCCCGGGTCGCCGTCGATTTGCGGCGATTCGAGCGCAAGATCGGCATCGATCGCGAAGGACGAACCGTCTGGGTGTGGCTGATGCCCCCGGCGATCGGACTCATCACCGCGTGCGCGGTGCCATTCATGCCCGGCCTCCCCGACTCGATGGGCCTCATCTACCGGATCACGCTGTCGATCTTCGGCTTCTTCACCATGACCGCGATCACGTCGATCTATCTCATCTCCTTCGACAACGACCACAACCAGCAGGCGCCGGTCGACGGGCCCGACCAGACCCGCGGTGACGATCGCGGACCCGAGGCGCCACCCGCGCCGTCCGGTCCGCCGCCGCCAACGTGGATCCACAGCATCAAAACCACTCCTGAGCCCGACCACGAGCGGCAGGCGAGCGATGCCAAGGAGCAGCGCCCGCGAGTCCCGGCCGCCTCCGGAGCCGACCGCTAGACCGACGCGTCGCGGACGGGCAGCACGATCGCCGAGGGGTGATCCGGGTCGTGCCAGACCTCCTGGTCGGCCACACGCATCGTCGTCGCCGATCCGAGCGGCTCTCCGCTGCCGAGGTTGCGCGCGAATCGCGGGTGCGCGCCGCTCGACACCTGGACGCGGATCCGATGGTCGCGCCGGAACACGTGCCCGGCCGGCCAGAGGTCCACTGCCACCGTGGCGATGCCCTGTGCATCTCGCTGCCACGTCTTCGGTCCGAGGCGCACGAGGCCGTCGCAGATGTTGCGCGACGTCCCGGACGGCTCGACATCGCAGAGGCGGACGAAAAAATCGGTGTGCTCGAGCGAAGAACGGACGTGCAGCCGCGCTGAGACGTCACCCACGATCTCGACGTCACGGACCAGCGCAGGCGACGTGTAGACGAGCACATCCGGCCGGCGCTCGAGCCCGCGGTTGTCCTGGGGCCCGCCCGAGCCCCCGAGGAGGGTGCCCCCGACCGTCGGCGTGGGATCGGCGGGGTCGTATCGGTAGCGGTCCGGCGCCGATGCCTCCGGCGTTCTGACCTCGAGCCCACCGTTCGCGTGCAGGTGCCAGTGCATCGGGCGCGACGGCGGCGGCCACTCGTCGAGATCGAGCCAGCGCCGGGCGCCGCCGACGAAGACCCGCACCCGCGATGCCCTGCTCGTCGCGCGCCCCTGCAGCTGCACGCGGAACCAGTCGATGGCATCGCGGAGGCTCTCCGCGAGCACGCCGGGATCGACGTGTTTCCAGGGTCCGATGGTCAGCCGCGCCTCGCGCCCGGCGCCGCGAAGCGCGCGATAGTCGGCCAGCTGGACGGGCAGGAACATGTCGTACCAGCCGGTCACCATCGTCACGGGCACGGAGACGGCATCGAGATGCCGGTCGAACTCCACGGGCGCCCAGAACATATCGTCGTCCTGGCGGGCGAGCCAGTCCTGATAGAACTGCACGCGCTCACCCGTGACAGCGATGTCAGCGTCGGCGAGCGGTGTCGAGGCGCAGCCCCGGGCGAGGCGCCGGGCGCTGCTGAAACGGTCGGTCAGCTGCCGGAGGCCGGCATGGCTTTGCCCCGCGAGGATGTCCAGCCAGGCCAGTGTGCTTGCCAGCGAGAACGCGCCGGCGGGATACGTGAACGCTCGGGTCCGCGATGAGGTGATCGCCGGCGCCAGCGCACGCAGGGTGGCGTGTGGGTCGGCAGCCACTGCCCACTGCGCGATGCCGAGGTAGCTCGGTCCGAACATCGCCACGCCACCCCTACTCCAGGGCTGTGCCTCGAGCCAGTCGAGCGTGGCCAGTCCGTCGCCGGCCTCGTCCCGATAGGCGTTGAACGCGCCTCCCGACCCGAACGTCCCGCGACAGCTCTGCACGACCACCTGGAATCCGCGTTCCGCGAACGCCCGCGCCGCCAGACCCCAGACGTTCCCGCGTCCGTACGGGCTGCGCATGAGGATGACGGGCTGCGTGCCGTCATGGCGGGCGCGGTATCGATCAGCGATAAGCGTGACCCCGTCGGGCATCGGAATCTCGAGATCGCGCCGGACCGATACCTCCCGCGTGAGCGGCGGCGGCAGGTGGGCGACCCGTTCGAAGACACGGCTGACAAGGGTCATCGCCGCACGGCGCCTGTCTCAGTCGGTGACGAGTTCGAGGCCGCAGGCGGTCGCATTGCCGATCTGATCGCTGACGACCATGACGTCTCGTCCCGCGCGAGCCAGCAGCGAGCCCGCGACGGCTGCGCGATACCCGGCGGCGCAATGGACCCAGACGCGTCCCGCCGGAATCTCGTAGAGACGGTCGGGGAGCTCATGGAGCGGGACGCTCAAAGAGTTAGCGAGGTGACCGGCGGCGTGCTCGTTGCGGAGGCGGACATCGACGACCACCTCGCCGTCGCGGCCGAAGAACTCCCGCAACTCCTTGAACCCGACGAGCGGATACGACGCGGTCTCGAGTCCGGTCCACGGGTCGCCGCCGCCGTTCACCGGCTCGCTGATCCCGCACGCCGCGATCCGGTCGATGCCGATCCGAGCAAGCGCGCGTCGGGCTCTGCCGAGATCGGTCTCGGATCCGCCGATGAGGCTGAGCGGGCTGCCCCACGGCATCAGCCATCCGAGGTAGGTGGTCAGCGGATCGCTGAGCTCGAAACCGAGCGTGCCGACAAGGTGCCTTGCAGCGAACGCTCCACGCTCGCGAAGATCGATCACCCACTCACCCAAGCGCGCCCGGGCAGCGAGCTCGCGGGCATCGGCAAGCGGTGGCAGATCGAGGTCGATCGCGACCGCCCCTTCCCGGTTTCGCGGGGCGATATACGCGTAGTAGCGGGGAAACGCGTCGAGGCCGGAGACGAGCCGCTCGACGAAGGCGTTCTCCTCCATCAGCAGGGCGGGGTTCTCGGCGCGCTGGTGACGCGCGTCGGCCGTGTCCGCGGCACCTACGGGGAACCCGGCCGAGCACAGGCTGCCGAAGCCGTGCGTCGGCAGGATCGCGGCCTCGTCAGGCAGCGCTGCGGAGAGCGTGTGCGCCGAGCGGTGCTGGAGATGGCTGAGCCGATCGGTCACCCAAGGCCCGGCGAGATCGGTGCGACCGACCGAGCCGAGGAGCATCGACCCGCCGGTGAACGCCGCGACCGGCGCGCCGTCCTCCTCCAGGATGTAGCTCGTGTGCGTTGCCGTGTGCCCGGGCGTGTGCCGAGCGCGGAGCGTCAGCGGTCCGATCGCGAGGGTCTCCCCGTCCGAGATCGCCCGGCGGTCATAGCCGACGGCCTCCGCCGCGGGAATCACGTGCGTGGCGCCTGTGGCACGGCAGAGCTCGGGGCCGCCGGAGACGTAGTCGTTGTGGATGTGCGTCTCGACCACGTAGGTGAGCCGGTTGCCATGCTCTGCCAGCACAGTGAGGACTCGATCGATGTCGCGCTGCGGATCCACGACCACGGCCTGGTCGCCGGCGAGGATCGCGTAACTCCGGTCGCCGAGCTCGGGCGTCTCGATGGTGCGTATGTCGAAGGGCATGCCCGAACGATCCCACATGCACACGGGAACGAGCGGAGTTGACCGTTCTTCGCGGGTTCTGCCAGTGTGTCGAGGCACGATGCGCCAGCTCACGAGTCTCGACGCGCAGTTTCTCGCGCTCGAGACACCACGGATCTACGGCCACGTTTCGGCGGTCCTGATCCTCGACCCGTCGACGGCACCGGGAGGCGTGATGACGCTCGCCTCGCTGCAGCAGCTCATCCTCCAGCGTCTCCCCCTGATCCCGGTGTTCCGCTGGCGTCTCGCCGAGGTCCCCTTCGGGCTCGATCATGCGTACTGGGTGGACGACCCGGACTTCGACATCGACTTCCACGTCCGGGAGCTCGCCCTGGTGCCGCCCGGGGACGCCGCGCAGCTCGAGGAGCAGGTCGCGCGCGTCTTCGCGCGCTCGCTCGACCGCAGCCGGCCGCTCTGGGAGATCTACCTGATCCACGGGCTCGAGAACGGGCGCGTCGCGCTCATGACCAAGGTCCACCACGCGGTCATCGACGGCATGTCCGGGGCCGAGATCCTCGGGTCGCTGCTCGACCTCACCCCGGAGGGACGCCCTGCGCCGGAGCCGGTAGACGAGGACATCGACGCGCGTATGCCATCGCAGCTCGAGATGCTCATGCGCGGCCTCGTCGGGCTCCCGCAGTACCCGCTCCGTCTCCTGCGCTCGCTGCCGACAACGCTGCCCAACTTCGAGGAGGTGGGCATCTTCAGCATGCTCCCCGGGGCGAGCATGGTGGGCGCGGCAAGCCGCCGCCTCGAGGGCATTCTCCGGCGCGACGACACCGTCAGCGGTCGCCGGCTCGGCACTCCCCCGCACACGTCCTTCAACGGACGCGTGTCCGCTCACCGGCGCATCGTCTTCGGCCAGATCCCACTTGATGCAGTCAAAGATGTCAAGAACACGTACGGCGTCACCGTCAATGACGTCGTCGTGTCCATCTGCGCGGGCGCGGTGCGGCGCTGGCTGCTCAAGCATCGCGAGCTTGGGAAGAAACCCCTGATCGCGCAGATCCCCGTATCGGTGCGCAGCCCGGAACAGCAGGGCACGTTCGGCAACCGCATCCTCCTGACCGGCGTGCTGCTGCACACCGAGATCGCGGATCCCACCGACCGTCTGCGCGCGACACACGAGTCGCTCGCGGAGATGAAGGAACGCAACCAGGCATTGCCGGCAACGCTGCTACAGGACGCCAACAACTTCATCCCGCCGGCCCTCTTCTCGCGAGCCGCGCGACTCACCTTCGCGTTCGCGAGCAATCCCCGGTTGCGACCGACGTGGAACCTCGTCGTGTCCAACGTCCCCGGGCCGCAGTTCGCCATCTACTGCGCGGGAGCGCGCCTGGACGCGATCTACCCGGTGTCCGTGATCACCGACGGCCTCGGTCTCAACATCACCGTGATGAGCTACAACGGCGACCTCAACATCGGCATCGTTGCCGACCGCGACGTGATCCCCGATGTCGGCACGATGATCCAGTCGTTGAAGGACGAGCTGGCCGCACTGATGGTCACCAACGGAACAGCCGAGGTCGCGACGCGCGCGCGGCCCCGCCGACGCCGGACACGCACCGCGGCGCCACGTTCCGCGTAGGCACCGTGGATCCGGTTGCACTCGCGCGCACGATCAGCGAAGACGTGCTCTTTCCGGGGGCGCTCGAAGTCGACGCCTGTGATGTCGTCCCCGTCGAACGTCTCGACCGGCTCGCGGACGCCGGCCTGTACGGACTTGCGGGTCCCGCCAGCGCTCACGGGATGGGGCTCGGCGACATGGCGACCGGCCTCCGAGTCATCGAGATGGTTGCCGGAGGCTGCCTGACAACCGCGTTCGTCTGGATCCAGCATCACGGCGCGGTCCGAGCACTGACCGAGGCGGGTACCTCGCGACTCCGTGACGAGTTTCTGGAGCCGATGTGTCGCGGTGCAATCCGGGCCGGCGTCGCGTTCTCCGGCCTTCGGCGGCCCGGGCAACCGCTGCTCACGGCCGCGCCGGTTCCCGGCGGCTGGCGCTTCGACGGTCAGGCACCGTGGGTCACGGGGTGGGGCCGCATCGACGTCATCCGCGCGGCAGCGCGTCGCGACGACGGCGATATCGTGTGGGCACTCGTCGACGCGCGCGAGAGCGTCACGCTGAGGGCGGAGCGGCTGCATCTGGCGGCGGTCAACGCGAGTGCGACGGTGACACTCACGTTTGAGCATCACATCGTCGGCGACGATCGCGTGATCGCGATCCAGGACTTCGACGAGTGGCAGGTCGCCGACCGTGCCAGCCTGCGGCTCAACGGCTCCCTGGCCCTGGGCGTCGCGGGCAGATGCGCCTCATTGCTCGACAGCGGGCGACTGCACGAGGCGGTGGACGAGTGCCGTGCGGCCCTCGATCGCGCGTCTCCCGAGGCGATGCCCGCGGTCCGTGCACAAGCGTCGGCACTCGCTCTGCAGGCGGCCGCGACGCTCGTGGTGACCGGGGGCGGGCGATCGATCACGATGTCCCACCACGCGCAGCGTCTGGCCCGAGAGTCGCTGTTCCTGCTCGTCTTCGGGCAGACCGCCGCGATCAAGACCGCGCAGCTCGAGCGCCTTGAGAGCGCCCGTGCCTGACGGAGTCGCTGGGCGGGTGCCGTCACGGCACTGCCGTCTATGATGAATTCATGGCAGACGACGTCGAACAGGTTGCATGGACCGCAGTCAAGACGGGTGAGGCCGTGGTGGCGAGCGACGGCACGGATATCGGCAAGGTTGTCGAGGTCGCGGCGCTCGCGCGTGAGGACATCTTTCACGGGATCGTCTTCGAGCACGCCCACCACCACAAGAACTACCTTGCTCCGGCTGCCGACATCGATCACATCACAGAGGCCGCCGTGCACCTCTCCGTGGACAGCGAGAAGGCCGGCCAGTACGAGGAGTTCCAGCAGCTGCACGTCGAACGCCTCGGCGTGCGGGGCATCTTCAAGTGGAAGCACTTCGGCTGGAAGGACGCAGACGAGTAGGACGAGACCCCTCGCCGGGTAACGAGGCTGCACGCGCTCGATCACAGGATCGATCCCCTTACGTGTGAACGCCTCCTTCATCCTTGCGGATATCTTTGAGGCATGGGTTCGCCGCCGACCACGCTCGTCTTCGATCTCGACGGGACACTGCTCGACGTCTCCGTGCGCCACCACCACGTCTACAGCACGCTGTGCACGTCGTTTGACGCCAATCCGCTCGACCAGGCGACCTACTGGCGGCTGACGCGACTTCGAGCCGGGTGGCCGCAGATCCTTGGCGCGAGCGGCGTCGCATCTGATCGTTTCGAGGCATTCGAGGCGGCGTTCGACGCGCAGATCGAGCTTCCCGAGAATCTCGGCTTCGACGTCCTGTTCCCGGCCACCCTGCCGCTGCTCACCAAGGTCGCAGCTCATCACGTATGCGTCCTGGTCGCGATGCGGGCCTCCGCGCCTGCGCTCCGAGCCGAGCTCGGCGTGCTCAGCCTGCGACCGTTCTTCGAGGCGACCGAAACCGCGTCCGGACACGGCGAGCCGGCGTTCAAGGTGCGGGCCGGCCTGATCCGCAGCATGGTGACAGAAGACACTGCGGCCATCGTGATCGGTGACACCGAAGCCGACGTGATGGCCGCCAGCTCGCTGGGCTATCCGTCCATCGCGGTCTGCTCTGGCTTTCGCGAGCGCGAGATTCTCGAGCAGCAGGAGCCGACGTATCTGGTCGATGACCTGAGTGGTGTCGAAGGTGCCCTCCGCCGCGCCGGCGTGCTCTGAGTGACGGCGCGCGAGCGCAACGAGTCGCCGTTCGGGGTGGCCATGCACCGGCAGCTGAAACTCATCCACCAGATGCTGCGCAATGACCTCACGGTCTGCCGCGAGCTCGCGACCGACGTCGCGGCCGGAGCGGCCGCGGCGGACGTTGTGGACCGCCTCGCCGAGCTCCAGGCCAACAGCCCAATCTGGAACCTGCAGATCAATTGCCTCTACCACTGCCGGATCGTGCACATGCACCACCACCACGAGGACATGGACATGTTCCCCGCGCTCCGGCGCTCCAACCCTGACCTCGGTGTTGTCGTCGACCGTCTCGAATCCGATCATCGCGCCATCTCGGTGCTGCTGGACAACGTCGAGTCGCTTGCGCGCAAGCTCGACGGCGCGACGTCGAGTGATGAGCGCGACACCCTGGTGCTCGCGCTGCGTGACCTTGCGACTCGCTTGCTCGAACATCTCGCGTTCGAGGAGGAGAACATCGCCGCGACGATGCGCAGTTGGGTGACCTGGCCGGGATAAGATCTCGCGATGCCACACAAGGTGCCCGGTGTCATCGCACGCCGTCGCGGAGCTCCTGTCGAAGTGGTCACCGTGAATGTGCCGGACCCCGGGCCCGGCGAGGCGCTCATCCGGGTCGAGGCATGTGGCGTCTGCCACACCGACCTGCACTACCGCGAGGGTGGCATCGGGGACGGTTTCCCGTTCCTGCTCGGCCATGAAGCCGCGGGCCGTGTCGAGTCGATCGGCGACGGCGTGACCAACGTCGCACCGGGTGACGTTGTCGTCATCGCGTGGCGAGCGCCATGCGGCACATGCCGCAGCTGCCTCCGCGGCCGGCCCTGGTACTGCTTCGACAGCCGCAATGCACGGCAGCGCATGACGCTCGATGACGGTACGGCGCTGACTGCGGCGCTCGGCATCGGTGCATTCGCGGAGCTGTGCCTTGTCGATGCCGGTCAAGCGGTGAAGATCGATCCGAGCGCGCGGATGGAGGCCGCATCGTTGATCGGCTGCGGTGTGATGGCTGGATTCGGCGCGGCGGTCAACACCGGCGCCACAGCAGCCGGCGAGACGGTCGCTGTGATCGGCTGCGGGGGTGTCGGCAACGCGGCGATCGCCGGCGCGGCGATTGCCGGAGCGCGCCTGGTCATCGCCGTCGACGTTGTCGAACGCAAGCTCGAGTGGGCAAAACGGTTCGGAGCGACGCACACGATCAACGCGCGCAACGAGGACCCGGTCGAGGCGATCCGTGCCCTCACCGGTGGGTTCGGCGCAGACCTCGTCGTCGACGCGGTCGGACGGCCCGAGACGTACCTGCAGGCGTTCCTGGCGCGCGACCATGCCGGCCGTCTTGTCAACGTCGGGGTGCCGCCGGAGCAGGGCATGACCGTCGAGCTGCCGATGTCCGAGGTGTTCGGACGCGGCGGGTCGTTGCGCTCGTCGTGGTACGGCGACTGCCTGCCCACACGCGACTTCCCGGTGCTCATCGACCTCTACCGCAAGGGCCGGCTCGACCTCGACGGTTTCGTATCCGAGCTCATCACCGTCAACGATGTCGAGGATGCGTTCACGAAGATCGTCAACAGCGAAGTCCTGCGCTCGGTGGTCGTCTTCAAGCAGGCCTGACGTCAGCGCAGGCGTTCAGACAGGTACGCAAGCGACTTCGAGTAGCGGTAATCGATGCCCATGTGTGTCGCGTCGAACATTTCGAAGTGCACATCGTTGACGCCGATCGTCGCCAGCTCATCGCGAAACGCCGTGGCACCAAGGTCGAGATACCAGTCATCGCGCGTGCCCGCATCGATCCACACCGCGCGCAACGCGCGCAGCGGCTCGACATACTGCGGCACCATGCGCACCGGATCCAGCGCCAGCCACTTGGCCCAGATGTCATCGCGGAGACGTCCGGAGCGTGAGTCGAACGGCAGCTCGGGCGTGCCGTCGTCGCGCGCCGAGAAACACGCCGCGACGCCGAGTGTCATGATCACGCTGCCGTCGCTGTCCTTCGTGAATGCCGTGCGTGACTTGAAATCGGTCCACCACGCGGTGATGTCTCCGTCGAAATCGCGCAACGCGCGCACGACCTTGGCGAACTCCGGGATGTAGCAGTACTCGTACAGGTTGTCGCCTGCATGCGTGGCCATCCCGCCGAAGAGATCGGGTCGCCACATCGGCGTGATCATCGCGCCGAACCCACCGCTCGACTTTCCCTGGATGCCGCGATGCTCCGGTGCGGCCTTGGTCCGGTAGTGGGCGTCCACCCAGGGCACGATCTCGTCGCAGAGATACGTGTGATAGCGCCCGGTGCCGGGCGAATCGACGAACTGCGAACCGCCGTACGTGGTCCATGCGTCGACGTAGACAACGATCGTGGGCTGCGCCTCGCCACTCGCGAAGATGCGGTCCGCCGCGACCGGGAACGGCTCGCGAAACGCCGTGCGGTTCCACCACATGGCTGCCTGTCCCATGTATCCCTGGATCACGTACACCGACGGATAACGCTCGTCGGACGTGTCGTACCCCGGCGGCAGATACACCCAGAGCGGCCGCTCCGTCGGGTCCCCGAGCACATTGCCCGCGAGCACCTCGGACTCCAGCACGTGCTCGACGACGCGTCCGGACAGGTTCTGTCGCCACCAGCGCGGATGCGCGGGCTCCCCCACGACCGTGTCGATCTCGCGTGCAGTCATCGCCGTCACCTCGTGTAAAGGTCGCGTCCGATGCGTGGATCGTAGCGAGCGCGCCGACCAGGACGCGTGGGCTAGCCTGGGTGGCGACAGTCACTCGGAGGCACCGCCATGCAGCAACGACGTCTGGGCAAGGAAGGGCCGATGGTGTCAGCCGTCGGTCTTGGAGCCATGAGCTTTGCCGGCGTGTACGGCGATGCGGAAGACACGGAGTCCGCGGCGACTCTCGCGCGCGCGATCGACCTCGGGGTCACGTTCATCGACACGGCCAACATCTACGGTGCGGGTCACAGCGAGGAGGTCGTCGGACGGGCAATCGCAGCTCGCAGATCCGACGTGGTGCTCGCAACGAAGTTCGGTGGTGGCGGCCGCACCGGTCTCGGCAAGCACGACCTGGTTCGACCCGCGCTCGAGCAGAGCCTCGCGCGGCTTGGGACGGACTATGTCGACCTCTATTACCTGCACCGAGTGGATCCGTCCACGCCGATCGAGGAGACGGTCGGCGCCATGGCGGACCTTGTGGCGGCTGGGCTCGTCCGCTACCTCGGGCTCTCCGAGGCCGCGCCAGAGACGATCCGGCGCGCGCACGCAACCCATCCGATCACCGCGCTGCAGACCGAGTACTCGCTGTTCAGCCGCGAGCCCGAGGCACATATCATCCCCACGACTCGCGAGCTCGGCATCGGGTTCGTCGCCTACAGCCCGCTCGGGCGCGGCATGCTCACGGGACACTTCCAGCGCCTCGAGGATCTGCCGGAGGACGACTGGCGGCGCAGCGTTCCGCGGTGGCAGGAGGAGAACTTCGAACGCAACGTCAGGCTGGTCGGCGCGCTCGAGGCGATCGCGCAGCGCCACAACATCAGCACCGCACAACTCGCGCTGGCGTGGCTGCTCCATCAGGGCAAGGACATCGTTCCCATTCCGGGGACCCGCAAGCGCGAGAACCTCGAGGCGAACGCGGCTGCGGCGGATGTCACGCTCAGCAACGATGAGGTCGACGCGGTGAGCGCGCTCGTGTCGCCGGCCGCCGTCGCCGGCGCTCGCGGCTCCGAGGGATACATGCAACGGGTCAACGCCTGACCGCCGGGTGGGCATGCCGGTTTGGGCATGCCAATTTGACCCCCGCGCGCCCAACGTGGTGTCATGACGCCGACGAAGCAGCGGGGGGAGATAGTAAAGGGGTGGACATGCGTGTTCTGAGATTGACCGTGGCAACGGCGACGGTGGGATTGGCGTGGATGGGGCTCGGATCGGCAGCCGCCGCGCCGGCGGTCGCCTCGATCGCGATCCATCCCGACATCGCGGCGTCCCGCCTGGTGTCGACGAGCGCTCCGCCGACGCTCGCGCAGTGCGAGGCCCAGTACAAGGTCGCCTGCTACGACCCGGCGCAGATTCAGGCGGCATACGACCTCAAGCCGCTGTACAACCGCGGATACGCGGGTCAGGGCAAGACGATCGTGATCGTCGACTCGTTCGGCTCACCGACGATCGTCCACGACCTCGCGAAGTTCGACCACGACTTCAACCTTCCGGCGCCGCCGTCGTTCAAGATCATCACCCCGGACGGCCCCGTCCCCCACAACCTCTCGTGGGCGGGTGAGGTCTCACTCGACGTCGAGTATTCGCACGCGATCGCTCCCGGCGCGAACATCCTGCTCGTCGAGACGCCGGTCTCCGAGGAGGAGGGGACGGTCGGGTTCCCGCAAATCGTCGAAGCGGAGAACTACGTCATCAACCATCACCTGGGCGACGTCATCAGCCAGAGCTTCAGCGCCACCGAGGAGACGTTCCCCACCGCACAGTCGCTGCTCCGCCTGCGTTCCGCGTACATCAACGCGGACAAGCACGACATCACCGTCCTTGCCGCGTCGGGCGACTCGGGTGCCGCCGACGTCAACTTCGGTGAGATCGACTACTACCTGCACCCCGTGACGTCCTGGCCCGATTCGGATCCGCTCGTCACCGGTGTCGGCGGTACCCAGCTGCACCTCACGGCGTCCGGGACCAAGACCGCACCTGACAGCGTCTGGAATGACACGTACAACGTCCCCACCCAGGAGTTCATCTTCGGTGACGCCGGCCCGAACCCGCTTGCGGGTGGCGGCGGCAAGTCGATCATCTTCTCCAGGCCGAGCTACCAGAACAGTGTCGCGTCCGTCGTCGGACAGCACCGTGGCGTGCCGGACATCAGCATGAGCGGCGCCTGCAACGGCGGCGTCCTCGTGTACCAGAGCTTCGCGGGCAGCCCTCCCGGCTACTACGACACCTGCGGGACGAGCGAGGCCACGCCGGAGTTCGCGGGCATCGTCGCGATCGCCGACCAGTACGCGGGACACGATCTCGGTCTCATCAACCCGGCGCTGTACGAGATGTCGGCCGACGGCGATCCCGGCATTGTTGATGTCACCAGGGGAAACAACACGGTGACCTTCCCTCAGAACGGGAAGATCGACACCGTGCATGGCTTCCGGGCGCTGAGCGGCTACGACCTCGCAAGCGGGGTCGGGACCGTGGACGCCTGGCGATTCGTCCCGGAGATTGCCGCGATCGGCTGATCCCGGGTCCGCCGGGGGTCGCTGTCCTCGAGGCAGTGGCTCCCGGCACTCGCCGTCGCCATATGGGGTCGCCTGCGAGCGCGGCGTGACGGGGCCGTCATCGGCACGGCGGCATTTGAACCCTACTATCGGTATATGGCCGATCTCTATCACGTCCTGTCCACCTTCTATCTGCGCGGCACCGAGCGTGTCGCTCGCAGCCTCGAGCGCAAAGAGGAAGGTCAGGGAATGGTCGAGTACGCGCTGATCCTCGTCCTCATCGCCATCGTCGTGATCGTCATCCTGTCGACGGTCGGCAAGCGCGTGAACAACGTGTTCTCGAACATCAGCAACGGGCTGGGGCAGTAGCGAACCTCACCGCACGGTGACCCGGCGTTCGGAAGGCCTGCGTTAGAGTTGGGCCACGGCGTCCCGGTGGCCCACGCGAGCTGCCAGAGCATCCGCCGACTTCTCGGTCAGCACGGGACGGTCGATGACCAGCTTCGCCATCTCAGCGCAACACCTTGCGCGCTCGTTCGGAACCACGCACGCGCTCGTGGACGTGAGCCTCGACGTGCCGGCGGGCAATGTCTGCGCCCTGCTCGGGCGCAACGGCGCCGGCAAGACGACCACCGTTCGCATCCTGACGACGCTGCTCGATCCGGACGGCGGTCACGCGCAGGTTGCGGGCTTCGACATCGCCACACAGGCCGACAAGGTGCGCGGCAAGATCGGCGTGACCGGCCAGACCGCAACCATGGATGAGCTCCTCACCGGCCACGAGAACCTCGAGATCATCGGGCGCTTCTCTCACCTCGGCGCCGCAGTGTCGCGCCGGCGGGCCGGTGAGCTGCTCCAGCAGTTCGACCTCGTCGACGCCGGCGGTCAGCTCGTCAAGCGCTACTCCGGCGGCATGCGGCGGCGCCTCGATCTCGCCGCCAGCCTGATCGCCGACCCCGAGGTGCTCTTCCTCGACGAGCCGACCACGGGGCTCGACCCCGTGAGCCGCAGCGAGATGTGGGCAGCGATCCGCAATCTCGTCTCCCGGGGCACGACGGTCCTGCTGACCACCCAGTACCTCGACGAGGCCGATCAGCTCGCCGACACCATCGTCGTGGTTGACCGGGGCCTTGTCGTGGCCGAAGGGACGCCTGAGCAACTCAAGGCGTCCATCGGGCGGCCGAGCGTCGTCGTGACCCTTGCCGATGCCGAGCCCGGTGCGCTCGAGAAGGTGCGCGCTGCCCTTGGAGAGGACGCGACCATCCGTGGCCGATCCGTCAGCGCGCCGGCCCCGGACGGCCTGGTCAGTCTCAGCGAGGTGGTGACCCTGCTCGAGGGCATCGGCGTCCCGATTCATGAGGTCGGCCTCGAGCACCCGAGCCTCGACGAGGTCTTCAGCGCCGTGACCCACCGCGCCGGCGATCCGCTGCCGGGCGGCCATCCGGCGGATGCAACCGTGGGAGCCGCACCGTGACCGTCGCGACGATCCCGGCGCAGAACTCATTCCTCAGCGGCGCGGTGGACGCGTACAACGCCACGCGCCGCTACCTCATTCGCGGCAAGCGCCAGCCCGACATCATCTTCGGCAGCGTCCTCTTCCCGGTTGTGTTCGTCGTGCTCTTCGGCTACGTCTTCGGGAGCTCGATCACCGTTCCCGGCGGCAACTACCACTCGTATCTGATGTCCGGGCTGTTCGCACAGTCGACCCTGTTCGCGTCGGCGAACGTCGCAGTTGCTGTCGCAACCGACATGAACGAAGGCGTCATCGACCGATTCAAGACACTGCCGATCGCGCGCTCCTCGATCCTCATCGGTCGTGGTCTCTCGACGATGATTCTTGGACTGCCCGCGCTGGCGGTGATGATCGTCTGTGCGCTCGCCGTTGGATGGCGTCCGGAGAACGGCATCTTCGATGCGTTCCTCGGCTTCCTCCTCATCGAGCTGTTCGCGTTTGCGCTCTGCTGGCTCGGGATTCTCGTGGGTCTGATCGCCAAGTCGTCGCAGTCCGCCGATGTGCTCATCAACATTCCCGTCTTCCTGCTCGGGTTCATCTCCAACGTCTTCGTCGACACATCGAAGATGCCTGTCTGGCTGCGTGTCTTCGCCAACTGGAACCCCGTCTCTTCGGTCGTTGCGGCCGGTCGAAACCTGTTCGGCAACACGATCGGCCCGGCGCCGGCGGGAGTCTGGTCGCTCGAACATCCGGAGATAACCACCATCGGGCTTGCGATCATCATCATCGCGATCTTCGTGCCGCTCTGCGTTCGCCGCTACAGCCGCACGTCACGCTGACGGGGTCGCGTCGCGACGTCGCGGCGCGACAAGCCGGTACTCTGAATCCCGTCCACTTCGGAGTCAGTGAGGAGTACGTGCATGACTGTCGACAGCAGCGCTTCGGCGACATGGGTGGGCGATCTCGCCACCGGGCAGGGCACCGTCCGGCCGGCCAGCGGCGCCTTCCCCGAGCTCACGATGACCTCGGCCCGGCGTTTCCAGACCCGCGACACCGGCTCGAGCCCTGAGGAGCTGATCGCGGCGGCGCACGCCTCGTGCCTGTCGATGGCGCTCGCCCACGGGTTGGCCACGGCGGGATTCCCGGCGAAGCAGCTTGACGTGACCGCGAGGGTCACGGTCGGTCTGCCCGAGGGCATCTCGGCCATCCACCTGACCATCAAAGGCAAGGTTCCCGGCATCGAGCCCGCGGCCTTCTCGGCGGCGGTCGACGCGGCCAAGGCCGGGTGCCCCGTTTCGAAAGCGCTCGCAGCTGTTTCGAGCATCACGGCAGAAGCAACGCTCGAGCTGTAGCGCGCGGGTTTAGGGCGAGATCGGTCCAGCGCCGAGCAGGCGCCAGGCGGACCCGCTCAGCTCCCACATCTGCACTGGCTGCGCGATCGACTGCGCCCCGGCGAAGGCAAAGCCGAGCAGGAGCAGCTGCGAGCGCGCGACGTCGTCCACCTCGGCCTGCGGCTGCGGCGGAACGCGGTCGGTGTCGAGCACGGCCCAGCGCGCCCCGTTCCAGGTGAAGAGCGCCGGCACGACTCCACCGACCAGGTTGCAGTTGCACAGCACGAGATTCCCGAGCTCGGGGTCGAGCGCGATGGCGGATGCGTTGTTCGGACTCTCCGCTCCGGCGACGAGCAGCCACTTCGATCCGTTCCATCGCCAGGTCGACGACGGCTCGCCGACGACGTTCGCGGACTGCACCGCACAGCACCCCTCGGCAAGCATCGTGCGGGTCACGGGGTCGTAGGCCAGGATGATGCTCGAGTCGTTCCCGCCGAGCACACCCGCGGGCTGGCGCAGCCAGTGGGTGCCAGTCCAGATCCACGTCTGGCCACCCGCAGCGGCGATGCCCGGCCTCGTGACCAGAAGCATCTGATTCGTTGCCGGATCCCACGCCATCTGCGAGCCTCCGCCCGGCGGCGGCTCCGACGGTCCGCCTCGGCTCAGCACCTCCCATGTCGTGCCGTCCCAGCCCCAGGTGTCGTTGACCGGCGATCCGGATTGGAGATGGCCCCCGAAGAGGAGGATCTGCCCGCTCTGCGGGTCGAACGCCGCCGATGTCTCATACCGGCCCTGCGGGCTGTTCGGCGGGCGCAGGAGCGACCACGTCGCGCCGTTCCAGTCCCAGGTGTTCGCGAAGTTCGAGACGCCGCCGAAGAGGATCACCTGGCCGGTCGAGGGGTCGGCGGCGACACTGAACGCGAACGCCACCGAGGGCTGGCGGGGCACCGGAGTGGGCCCGGTAGGCACCGGCGTGACCTGGGGCACCGGATGCGACGGCGGCGGACGCTGGATCAGGGAGACGGAGATCCCCGCCAGCGCTGCGACAGCGATGAACGCCGCGAGGATGACGCCGGGCCGCACCGTGATCAGCCCTCGCCGCGAATGGCCACGAGGTCAGGATAGAGCGCGGATCGGCGCGTGCAGGTTTGCTACTCTTCCCGTCAACCATCAACCGTTGACAATCGGCAATTCGAGCGGGGGACTTCGCAATGCGTCGTTTGACTCTTGCCCTGGCAGTCGGATGGCTCGCCATTCCCATGGCGCTGGCCAGCACGACCAACGGCGTCGCGGCCGTCAGTCACGGTGCGTTCCATCCGGGAAGCGCGATGGCCAGAGAGGCGGATTTCACGTCCACCAACTGGTCGGGCTACGCGGACACCGGACTGACCTACACCCAGGTCAAGGGCACGTGGAAGGTGCCTACGGTCAAAACCCAGAGCGGCAACAAGTTCGCGTCCGACTGGGTCGGTATCGGCGGGTTCAATGACGGCACCCTGATCCAGGCCGGCACATCCGAGCAGACCCAGGGCGGCGTCATCTCGTACAACGCCTGGACCGAGATCATCCCCGCACCTGAGGTTCCGATCCCGGGCTTCACAGTGCACCCGGGCGACACCATGACGGTGACCGTCAACAAGGTCTCCGGCGTCAACAAGTGGTCGATCACCGTCAAGGACACCACCGAGAGCGAGTCCTTCACCAAAGGATTCACATACCTGTCGTCGCAGGCCAGCGCCGAGTGGATCCATGAGGCGCCGACGGTCGGCGGCGGGCAGTCGGTGCTCGCCCTGACGAGCAACGTGACATTCACCGCCGGCACCGTCAACGGCTCGACGAAGATCGCCAGTGGTGGAAACCCCAACTCGATCCAGATGGTCACCTCGGCTGACAAGCCTGAGGCGACACCGTCGTTGTTGAGCACCAAGGGCGACGCCTTCGCCGTCGCCGACGGCGCCAAGGCCCCGAAGCCGCCGACGAGTTGACCTACCGGGCGCTCACGGCGTCCAGCTGAAGTCGACCACGACAGGCGCGTGGTCCGACGGTCCCGTGCCCTTGCGCGCATCGCGATCGATGTAGGCATCGGAGACCGTCGCGGCCACCGCCTCGTCGAGGAGCACCAGGTCGATGCGCATGCCCTTGCCGGTGTGGAACATCCCGGCGCGATAGTCCCAGTATGTGAACGGCAGCCCCTTGAACGCGCGCGGCTGCACGTCATGGAGTCCGAGCCCCACCAGAGCCGAGAGCGCGTCCCGTTCTGCGGCGCTGACATGCGTCGACCCGATGAACTGAGTCGGGTCCCAGACATCGGCGTCGGTTGGCGCGATGTTGAAGTCGCCGCACACGGCGAGCGACCGGCCGGCATCGTGGGCCGCGCCGAGCGCGGTCTTGATCGCCGCCAGCCAGCGCAACTTGTACTGGTAGTGCTCGTTGTCGAGCGTGCGACCGTTGGGGATATACACCGACCACACGCGCAGACCCGCACACGTCGCGCTGAGCGCCCTCGCTTCAGGCTCCGGGAATCCGGGCTCGTCTGCAAAGCCGCGCTCGATATCGGCGAGCCCAACCTTCGACAGGATCGCGACGCCGTTCCACCGCCCGTCGCCATGCAGTGCAAGCTCGTACCCGAGCGCCTCGACCTCTGCTCGCGGAAACGCGGCGTCGGCGATCTTCGTCTCCTGCAGGCAGAGGACATCCGGGCGCGTGGTCTCGAGCCAGCCGATGAGGCGCGGCAGCCGCGCAACGACGGAGTTCACGTTCCAGGTGGCGAGGCGCACGGGTGCAAGGATAGTCGGCGCTCGTGTCAGAGCCGCAAGCCGTCCTCGAGGTGTCCCATCGCCTGATCGAAGAGCACCGACAGCTCCGCCGACGGGTCTTCGAGCATCGCGAACAATACCGCCATCGCCGCGCCGGCCACCGCGCCGGCAAGCGTTCGCACAGCCATGTCGTCGGCACGGCGCCCGGTTCGTTCGGCAAGCACGTCAGCGAGGAGGCTCATTGCCTGACCGAACTGATCGAGCATTGCGGCACGCAACTCGGGAACCGCGAGGACGAGTTGCATGCGTGCCGCCTGCTCCGCAACCTCCTCGGCACTGAGCTCGCCAAACGCTTCGTGAAACGCCGCGCGCAGGGCCTGGATCGGGGTCAGCGACGCCGGCTGTCGCCGAAACGCGGCAACGATGATCGGGTCGAAATCGTCGGACAGCACGACGTCGCCCTTGGTCGGGAAATACCGGAAGAAGGTGCTCTCCGAGATCTCGACGTCATCGATGATCTGCTGGACGGTTGTCGCGTCGTACCCCTGCGTGATGAAGAGCTGGAGCGCGCGCTTGCGGATCGTCTCCCGCGTGCGCTCCTTCTTCCGCTCGCGCAGGCCGGCGGGCGCGCGGCTACCTGATTCCAACGAGCGGCCGCTCCTCGACACCATCCACAGCCACAGTCTCCTGCAATTGGTTGCTCCGTGGCAGGAAGAGCAGCGTGAGCACGAGCCCAACGACCGCGATGCCCGCGGAGACAAGCAGCGCGGTGTCCATCCCGTCCACGAATGCCGAGCGGACCGAGTGCAGCAATGCTGTCGACCCGAGCTGTTGGGCGACCGCAACGCCGCCGAAGACGCTCTGCCGGACCGCCGCGGCAGCAGGCTCGGGCAGACCGGCCAGCGCAAGGCGCGAGAGGTAGATCGAGCTCAGCACGCTCCCCAGGATCGCGGTGCCGAACGGACCACCCACCTTGTTGACCGCCTGCAGCACCGCAGAACCGACGCCGCTGCGCTCCTCCGAGAGCTCGACGAGTGCGGCCGACGTTGACGTCGAGAGTGCAAGGCCCATGCCCAACCCGACGACCCCCATCCAGATCGCCACAAAGAGCGTGCTCGAGCCGACGCCGGTGGTCGCGCCGATCGACAGCCCGGTGGCGAGCAGGACGAAGCCCGCGGCAGCCGTCAGCTTCGCGCCGATACGCTGCACCACCCGCTCGGCGGGTAGCGCACCGACGACCAGGCCACCGATGATCGGCAGCAGGCGCAGCCCGGAGCCCATGGCGTCGGCGCCCGCGACCCCCTGGAAGTACTGCGGCATCGTGAACAGGACACCGATCATCGACAGCACCGCGAACGCGGCGAGCAGCACGCCCCACGTGAACGATGCAGATCGGAACAGCCCAAGATCCAGCAGCGGCTGACCGCCGGGGCGGCGGCTCAGGTGCCGCTCCCAGGCAAAGAAGGTGCCGAGCACGGCAAGGCCTCCGATCATCGCGACAAGCGAGCGAGCGTCCCCCCACCCGTCCTGCCCCGCCATGATGAGACCGTACGTCAGCGCCGCGAGCCCGGCCACCGAGAGCGCGATGCCGGCGAGATCGATCCCGGGACGCTCCGAGGACCGGGATTCCGGCACCAACGCGGTCAGCGCGATGACGCCGATGACCGCGACGGGTGCGTTGATCAGGAAGACCCACCCCCACCAGAAGTTGGTCAAGAGCCAGCCACCGAGGATCGGTCCGATCGGCAGCGAGAGGAAGTTGGCAGCCGCCCAGATCCCCACTGCCTTGGGACGCTCTTCCTTCGTGAACAGCACCGTCAGCGCCGAGATCGCCATGACGACCACACCCGCGCCTGCCACACCGAGCAGGACACGAGCAGCCAGAAACTCGCCGACCGACGTCGAAAAGGCGCAGGCGATCGACCCGACGCCGAACAGGCCGAGGGCGATCACGAGTACCCGCTTGTGCCCGTATCGATCGCCGAGCAGGCCGGCAGGGAGCATCGCCGCGGCGAGCACCAGGAAGTACGCAGACGTGAACCACTGCAGATCGGACTCCGACGCGTCCAGCGCCTTGGCGAGCGTCGGCAACGCCACGGTCAGCACTGTGCCGTCGAGGCCGACGGCAAGTACGCCGAGGCTGACCGCCCCCAGCGCCCACCACCTCTGAGCTCCCTGAATCCTCATGACGGTTACCTCTTTATGTAAGTTACCTTCACATGATAGTAACACTCATAATCCGACCCGAGGCAAGCGCGGCGGCGATGCGCAGACCTGGCGCCGCGGCGGGGCGTATCCTCCGCTGCACGCATCGAAGCGGCATGGGCAGAGGTGGATGACATGGATGAGACGACGACCAAGTACCTGCTGTCGGAAAGTGAGCTGCCGTCGCACTGGTACAACATCCTTGCCGACATCCCCGAGCCGATGGGCGCCTTTCTCAGCCCGCGCACGCTCGAACCGCTGACCCCGCCGGATCTCACCCCGATCTTCCCGATGGCGATCATCGGGCAGGAGGTCTCCACCGAACGCTGGATCGAGATCCCCGATCGCGTGCGCGAGATCTACAAGCTCTGGCGCCCCACCCCGCTCTACCGTGCCAGGCGCCTCGAGAAGGCGCTCGACACCCCGGCAAAGATCTTCTACAAGTACGAGGGCGTCTCCCCCGCGGGGTCGCACAAGCCGAACACCGCCGTGGCGCAGGCCTACTACAACGCGGAGGAAGGCATCAAGCGACTCACCACCGAGACGGGCGCCGGTCAGTGGGGCTCGGCGCTGGCGTTCGCCGGGGGCCTGTTCGGTCTCGAGGTGATGGTCTACATGGTCAAGGTCTCGTACCAGCAGAAGCCGTACCGGCGCGCGCTCATGGAGAGTTGGGGCGCGAAGGTGCTCCCCTCGCCCACCGATCAGACCGAGTTCGGCCGGAGCGTCCTCGCCAAGGACGCGGACTCGCCGGGGAGCCTCGGCATCGCCATCTCCGAAGCCGTCGAGGACGCGGCGACGCGCGACGACAGTCATTACTCGCTCGGGTCCGTCGTGAATCACGTGCTGCTCCACCAGACGGTCATCGGCCAGGAGGCCCAGCGTCAGATGGAGATGGCCGATGCCTACCCCGATGTCGTCATCGGCTGTGTGGGCGGTGGCTCGAACTTTGCCGGCGTCGCGTATCCGTTCCTCGCTGATCGGTTGTCAGGCAAGACGAAAACGCGATTCATCGCGGCAGAGCCCGCAGCCTGCCCAACGCTGACGCGCGGTCTTTACGCGTACGACTTCGGCGACACCGCCGGCATGGGTCCGGTCGTCCCGATGTACACGCTTGGGCACAACTTCATCCCGGACAGCATCCACGCGGGCGGCCTCCGCTATCACGGCGACGCGCCGTCGCTCTGCCTCCTCGTCAAGGACGGGCTCATCGAAGCCCGCGCCTACAAGCAGAACGAGTGCTTCGCAGAGGCCGTGCGGTTCGCGCGCAGCGAGGGGATCCTGCCGGCGCCCGAGCCGTCGCACGCGCTTCGCGCCGTCGCCGAGGAGGCTGCCGCCGCACGCGAGGCCGGCGACGAGCGCGTGATCCTCTTCAACCTCTCGGGGCACGGCCACTTCGATCTCGGTGCGTACGATGCGTACTTCGCCGGGCAGCTCAAGGACATCGAGCTGCCGCAGGAGCGGCTGGACACAGCGCTGGCCGAGTTGCCGAAGGTCCCGATCGGCGCTGCCTGAGGAGACCCGCTGTAACCCGTGCCGGTACGCTGACCAGTGACTGAATCTGCCGCCACCGGTCGGGATATCGTCGTGGCGAACGCGGATCCACGACCGCACGGCCTCGGTATTGCCGTCGTGTTCGACTGGGCGCTCACTGCGCAACTGACGACGCAGGCGCTGGCGTCGGCCACCCGGAATCTCGGCTTCACGCCGGACCCGCTGATGATCGGCGGCGCGCTGGCCGGCGCAGTGCTGCTCTTCGCGCTGGGCGAGGGACTCCGTCGCGGGGTCCAGGCGTTGCGCCTCGTTCAGGTGGGGCTGATGGCGCTGATCACGCTGATCGGCATCGCCTCGCTCGTCGAGCTCATCGTCGGACCACGAAGCGGCAGCCTCGTGTTCACCACCGCGATCGAGTTGAGCTACCCGCCGTGGTTGATCTGGCGATTGCTCAACCCGGAGACCGCGGCGTGGTTCGCGCTCCCCGGGACACGCCGGCGCGCGCCGCTCACCTCCGGCTGGAAGTGGGTTGCAGTGCTTGCGGCCTGGGCGATCGTCTGGGGCGTCGTCGTCGCCTGGGCCGAGTCGGTCTGACGCCTCAGGCGTCGAGAGTCGAGCGCACGAGGTCGAGCAGGTCGGCAGCGACAAACGGCTTGGACACAAGCCGGATCCCCGGCTGGATGACGCCGTTCGACGTGACCACCGCCTCCGGATACCCGGACATGTAGAGCACGCGGATCTTCGGGCGTATGTTCGTCACCATCGCCGCAACCTCGGCGCCGGTGAGGCCGGGCATGACGACGTCGGTGAGCAGCAGGTGGATGACGCCGCGATGCGTGCGAATCTGCTCGAGCGCCTGGGCCCCGCCTCGCGCGCCGAGCACGTGGTAGCCGTGCCGGCTGAGGATGCGGGTCGCCACATCCAGCACGAGGTCCTCATCCTCGACGACGAGCACCGTCTCACCACCGTGGCGCCTGTTCATCGCACGCGGCGCTTCTGCGGCGGTCGTGACGGGCGACGAGATGCTCGGGAGCAGGATGGTGATCGTCGTGCCGTTACCGACGTCTGAGGCGATGTCCACGATCCCGCCGGCCTGGCTCACGATGCCGTACACGGTCGCGAGCCCAAGTCCCGTCCCCTTGTCTTTCGACTTGGTGCTGAAGAACGGCTCGAATGCGCGGTCGATGGTGGCGCGATCCATGCCTGTCCCAGTGTCAGTGACGCGCAGACGGACGTGCGGTCCGGGAATGAGTCGCGGGTCTCGCGCCGCATATTCGTCATCGACGCTGTGGCTGTCGGTGTCGATGCTGAGCGTGCCGCCGGCCGGCATCGCGTCTCGCGCATTGACGGCGAGATTGAGCAGGACCTGCTCCAACTGTCCTCGGTCAGCACGCACATGCTCGAGGTCGGATGCACAGCGCGTGATCAACGCGACGTGCTCACCGATGGTGCGCCGCAACAGGTCGTCGACCTCGCTCACAACGGCGTTGACGTCGAGGACTTGCGGCTTGATGACTTCGCGACGGCCGAACGCGAGCAGTTGATGTGTGAGGCGCGCGGCGCGCTCCGCGGCGGCACCGATCTGACTGACGTCGCTGAGCACATCGTGGAGCCGAACGGATTCGTCAGGCGGACGAAGCTCGATCTCCTTCTCGATCTCCTCGGAGACGAAGCTGACGTAGTTGAGGATTGCGGCAAGCAGATTGTTGAAATCGTGCGCGACGCCACCAGCGAGCTGGCCGAGACTCTCGAGCCGTTGAGATTGGTGCAGCTGGCGCTCGAGTCGATCGCGTTCGAGCTGCGCCTCGAGCCGGTCGCGTTCGCGCTGCGCCTCCACGCGCTCGGTCACATCGCGGATCGCGGCGCAGACCATGAGCCCCTCCTCTGTCTCGATGGAGGAAAGACTCACCTCGGCGGGAAAGTCGGATCCATCTGCACGACGTCCTGCGAGCGCCATCCATGCCTCCGCAGGATGCGAGCCCGGGTCGCGAAATGCCGACGTGGGATGCGGTGCTTGCAAGGTGAGCGCCGCCTCGGGCACGAGGAGCTCAACGGGGCGGCCGATGAGCTGGTTGCGCAGATACCCGAACAGTGCCTCGGCCTGCGTGTTGACCAGCGCGATAAGGCCATCGGGGTTGACGCCGACGATGGCATCGGGCGCAGCCTCGAGCAGGCTCCGGAACTTCGCGTCGGCGCGATTGCGCTCGGTCACGTCGCGCACCGCAGCCGCCACGAGAAGCTGCCCATCGAGGTCGATGGACGCGAGCGATATCTCCGCGGGGAACTCCGTTCCATCCTTACGCCGGCCCGCGAGCTGCATGCCCGCACCTATCGGACGGCTGACCGGATCGCGGAAATAGGCGATGCGCAGCTGCGAGTGGTCGTGCACCGACGTCGGCACCAGGAGTTCCACCGGCAGGCCGATCAACTCCTCGCGCTGGTATCCGAAGAGCAGCTCAGCCTGCGTGTTGACGAGGACGATGCTGCCTTTGCCATCCACGGCGACGAGCGCGTCAGGGACCGCCTCGAGAAACGTGGCGAAGAGCGCGCCGCCCGACACCGCCCTGTTCGCTACGACGCTCACGGGAGCGGGCTTTCGGGCGTCTCCCGCAGGGTGGTCTCATCCTGCTCCGGCCGCTCCGCGGCCGGCTTCCTGCGCTGCGCCCGCTCGACACGATTGGCCGTGATCATGCGCGTGACGAGTTCGCTGAAGCCGATATCAGGCCCGAGGGGCTGTTGCCGGGGCGTCGTCTGGCGACCAGTCATGGGTCTACCCTGACCCGGATTTCAGGACGGCACCCCCCGATCGGCGACGTCGCAACAAGCTCCGCTCAGATGCGTTGCATCGGGCTCGGTGTCGCAGTGATTTCGGGATATCCACGCAGCGCCGAACTCAAGTCCGGTTCGGCAGGATGGGTATGTGCCTCGAGACGTTGCAGTCGCTCCCCAAGCAGCGCGTTCGACTCGCTGAGCTCACGAATGGCCTCTTGCTGACCCGAGAGCGAGATCGAGAGTTGCAGACACACGGCGAGCAGAAATGCCAGCCCGACGCCCGCGAGGAGGCCGGTCGGCGTGATCGGCAGCGAATGGGAGATGCCGCCGATCAGGACGAGGAGCAGTGCTCCTCCGAGGAGCAGCATCGAGACCGACATCCAACCGAGGGCATAGCGCAACGACAGGAGCCCGCGGCGCGCGAGCAGGAAGACAACGACGAGCAGTCCCAACCCGCCAAGCGCAACCAGCAAAGCCTGGACGGCAACGTTGGTCATTCGCTGGTGCGCTCCAGGGTGTTCCATGCACTCCAGTTTTCCCAGTGCGTCTGACGGACGGCTCGCCTTCCAGTGGGACGCCAGCTCTGCACGCGCAGGGCAGTCATGACACGCACGACGTACCACATCGAGCTGACCGTCGACGCCGACGACAAGCCCGACGAACGCGGACGCATGCGCACTCCAACCTCGGCGACCTTATGGCCGCCACGCCCCGCACGAGCGAGTGCTTCGACCGTGTCGCTGAGATATTCCGTCGGATAGCTCGCCGCAAACGACCCGAGCAAAGCGCCGCCGATGGCGCGGAATCCAGATGTCGCATCGGTGATGTGCGCGCCGGTTTCCCGCGACGCCGTATGCGCCAGTTGTGCCATGGCCAACCTGCGCCCAAGCCCGACATCGCGCGGGCGTCCGTCAGTGAAGCGTGAGCCGATCACCAGTTCCGCGTGACTGTCGGCCATCGTCTGCAGCAGCCGCGGAATCTCGCATGGATCGTGCTGGCCATCGGCGTCGCACTGCACGACCGTCACGAATCCGTTGACCACCGCAAAACGGAAGGCGCACCGAAGCGCACCGCCCACACCGAGGTTGACGGGAAGGTGCAACACGACAGCACCCGCAAGCTCCGCGACTTCGGCGGTGCGGTCTGTCGAGCCGTCATCGACGACGAGCGCTGCGAAGCCTTCATGGCGCACCTCGCTGACGACGGACGCCACGTTGGATTCCTCGTTGAATGCGGGGATCACCACGAGGACGTCGCTCGTGCCTTCTCCTGGACTTGATCGGTACATCGTCATTGCGGTGGGGCTCCAGTAGTGCGTTGCCCTCGAAGCGAAATGTCCCTTCGCCGCACGATGCGCGGCGATCCGAACGTGCGCCAGAACAGCGGCGCCAATGCAAGTCCCAGGAGTGTCAACACGCCGGCTCCCAGCAGCAGCGGGTAGTTCGCATATGCGCGGTACTGAAAGACGACGGTGTGCCGCCCCGGCCCGACTGTGACCGCGACAAAGCCGGGGACGACCATGTAGGGCGTCGCCGTTCTCCCGTCGACCGTGACGTGCCAGCCCGGGTCGTAGGTGGCTTTCAGGACTACCGCCGCAGTCCGGTTCGCAGTGACGATCCCTGCGTAGGTACCGTCCTGGCCATCGACAACGGTGTCGGTGTTCGTCCCAGGCGGAGTCGTCGGTGACGCGGTGACCGGCAGCGTCGGCGTCGCAGCGGCGCCGCCGTTGAAGGCGACAGTCGCGAGGTCACCTTGTTCGAACTCCGCAGAACGCAGAAATGGCTGCATCTGCGTCGCCATGTCAGCGCGATTGGCCTCGACGATCGCGGAGGTGTCGACGACCTGCAGATAGCCGCTCGTCGCGACCGTCCACAGCCGATGCCTGCCGCTCGACGCGATCAGCGTCGCCGGCACTGGGGGTTGCATGCCTTCCGGCATGAGGATGTAGCGCACGTTGTAGAGCTGGTATTGCGCCGGGTCGTTCTGGTTGAAATACGCCTCGTTGTCGGCGACGAGCGACGGCGTGCGCAGCAGGAAGCCAACCTCATCGACGCTGTTGTCAGCCAGGTACTCGAAGACCGGCACTTGACCGATCTCATACTGCGCACCCCAGTTCCCCGGCATCCCTGCGTAGGCGCGTCCGCCGCCCTGCGTCTTGATGATGTCAAGCAGCACGTCGAGCGCCGCACCGTCGGTCTGATCGCTTTCGACTTGAACCGCGATGCTACCGGCGTCACTTGCCGCGTACGCCGCTCGATCGAGCCACGCGGGGAGTGTGAGCAGCACCGCTGCTCCCATCAGCCCGGCCGCGATCGGGACGAGGCGAATGCGGGGGCGCCGCGCTTTCACGAGCTTGAGCGCCGTTTCTCCTGCCCACGCAAGTCCAATTCCGGCGAGCATCAGGCCGGCGAGTTGGACACCCATGAGGTAGCGATGCAGCAGCAGATCGCTGCTGCCGGGAAGCAGATTGAGGACGAGTCCGAATGTTGGGCGTCCGGAGAAGAGCACCAGGCTGAGGGCCATAAGTCCGAGGAGCGCCCGCGCCCGAGGGTCGGAGCGGAACCGGTAGACGCAGATGACGGTGCCGAGCGCGACCAGCAGGCTGACGATCGGGAAGCGACCGGCATCGAAGACCTGACCGGTGAACAGCCAGCCAAGGATCTTGGGTGCTCCCCATGAGTTGAGCCAGAACGTGTTCTGGTTGAACTCGCTCAGATTGAAATAGGCCGCGCCCGTGAGCAGTGGGATGACCACCCATGACGCCACGAGGGCTGCCCCGCCGAAGACGATCGCCGCGCGGCCGATTCGCGGGAGCAATCCGCGCCAGATGACGATGACAAAGACGCCGATCGACAGGAGCGCGAAATACCCGGTGAGGAAGTGCATCGCGATGGTGAGACCGACCACCAGTGCTGCCAGCGCGTACTTGCCTCGCCCGGTCCCATTGACCGCCCGCCAGCTGAGCCCCCACGCCAGAGGAAGCAGGAACATCCCCCACTCCTGAGACCACAGGCCATTGCCGAGCCACGTGTAGCTGAAGGACTCGTACCCGTAGCCGCTGACGCTCACGAGCAGCGGTGTCAGCAGCGCGGCGCCGCCCGCAGCCCATGCGGACCAGCCGAGCAACCTGCTCCCGGCGTACACGCTGATCGGGAAGAGCGCAAACAGGAGGTAGCCCAACCAGCGCTCCGTCGACGCCGTGCCGAAGATGAGCGAGAAATACGCTGTGATCAGATGCGGAAGGCTCTGGTAGTGGGAGAACTGCGCATCACCGAGACTGAGGAACGGAAACCAGCCGTCGAGCGGAATGACGTTGCCGTGGTGCATCTGCTGCACTGCCCACGACACCATTTCGAAATGGACAGCCTCGTCGTTGACGGGTTGGACGGTCGCTAGCTCGCCGGACAGAGTGAGCAAGCTGAACATGCATGCGCCGGCGACGAACAGCAACGGGGCAAACCGCCAAGACGACGGTTGCGGCGTTGGCCGTACGGCTGGCGCTGACTTGACAGTCTGAGCCGGAAGTGTGCGAGGTCGCGGGGGTGCGATCAATGAATACTCAGCAGCGCCTAGGGCTTCGGCGTGGCGGTAGTCGGCGTGTGCGGGATTCGTGTGGCGAGCGAGGGGTCAAGCACAACGGCTTTGGACCAATCCGCACGTGCCGCGCTCGCCTTGCCTTCGCTCTCGAGGATGAATCCGAGGTTCAGCCACGCTGCGGCAAAGCTCGGTTGCCCGGCCACCACCTTCAGGTACAGGGTCTTCGCGCTGGAGGGATCCTTCGCGGCAGTATCAACAGCAAGGTTGAACAGCGCGTCGGTAAACGTTGGGTCGATCGTCAAAGCGGCCGTGTACTCCCCGACTGCCAACGACGTGTTGCCGTGCCGGTCATAGAGGGTGCCGAGGTCGTAGTGAGCGATCATGTTGTTCGCGTCCAACTTGATCGCCTGCTCGTAGTTGTCTTCCGCGGTCGTGAGATCGCCTGACAGTTGCGCCTTCAGACCGAGAGAAACGAGCGTGGTCGCAGATTGCGTTGCGCCACATGCAGCGAGAACCGCGACCGACAGACACAACGCCGACCCGCAGAGGGTGGCTTTCATGCTCCGCGCTCGCAGTGGTCCCATGCCGGCGCCGGCGAGACCACCGCGAGGTGGCCTGCGCCGGTCCGACACAGCGGCAGTGCGCCCGGCTCGGGACGGACCCGGCCCGTGGCGTTCATGCCAGTGAATCAACCAATCGCATCGGAATCAGGTGTTGTTAGTTGCCGATGCAGACGAACTTGACTGCGTCGCCTACGGTCGAGGCATTGGGAGTGAATGAAGTGCCTGACGTGTAAGCGAAGCTGATGAACAGGCCCGCGTCCGGAGGCGACACCTGAGTGTCAGATCCGTAGCAGGTATAGCTTGCTGCGCTGGTGAACGTACCGCCGCCACCACCGGCATTGGTTAGTGTCACCGCCGTTCCGGTCGTCCCGGTTCCGATCACTTCGTGAACGCCGGTGGTCGCGGTGCCCGTCGTGCCGGTAACCGGGAACACGCCGGCTGCTCCGGTAACACCCGTTGGCCCCGTGACACCAGTTGTGCCCGTGGGTCCGGTGACTCCAGTGGGTCCCGTCGAGCCGGTAGGTCCAGTCGATCCAGTCGCCCCAGTGGCTCCGCCGGACGGCCCAGTGGACCCCGTGGCTCCGGTTGCGCCCGTCGCTCCGGTTGCGCCCGTCGGCCCAGCCGTCGGCGTGGCCGCGTAGTAACCGAAGTAGTCAAGAATGATGTCGGCGTTGCCGAGATCGTTAAAGATGTCGATAGCGCCGGCGGTACCGAGCTGGACCACGACAACGTTCGTGGTGTCCTTTCCAGCCGGCGGGTTGATGTTGGACGTTCTGGGGTTTGCCGTGCCTACCGGATACAACGTCAAGAAGCTCCCCACCGTCACGTTGACGACCGTGATATTCATGACGATCGCGGTAGCGTTCGAGGGGATCCCGTTCGCCCCTCCGACGGTCCATGACTCCGTCTTGCCCGGCGTCAGATGCCAGGCTGTCTGACCGGCATTCCGGGTGTCGAGCACGCGGACAGGCGTGATCGGTGTAAATGCGCTTGCAACACCCGCGGTCGCACCTGCAGAGACCGTCTGCGATAGTGCGAGAGCAACTGGTACAAGCAATCCAGCGCCGATGGACCACCGTCGATAGTGCGTTACCTGGTCTCGATTCCTGAATGGACCCATAGTTGGCCTCCGCCGTAGCGTCGAGACCCCTCTGCGCCGGATCCTTGCAGGTTCCAACATCAGAGTCAAATGCGCTCTTGGCCTATGTCGCGTTGCGTACCAACGATATCGGCTCGTCGGCACGACTGCGTACACTGGGTCGCCAATGCCGAAACCACGCACCATCACAACGACGACGCGCAATCGCATATTGGGTGTTAGCGCAGCGAGTATTGTCACACTGTTAACAAGTTGTGGATCGCCTTCTCTGCCGACGACGGCGCCGCATCTCGCGTCCATCCAGTCCGCAGTCACGTGCCCTGCACCACCGGTGCATTCAGCCGTTACTGATCCGTCACGAACCTACCGCGCTGCGCCTGCGCGTGTCATCGAGAAGAACGTCGGCTACTGCGCGTATCTCGACACGAGCCGCGGAATCATCTCCGTCCGCCTGCGTCCCGAGTACGCACCCATTGCAGTGAATGACTTCGTGTACCTGGCACAACACGGCTTCTACGACGCGCTGACCTTCTATCAGTTGTGTCCCGACGCGACAGGTGCAGCGTGTCCCCCGCATGCGACCGCGGCAGTCGCCGGCGATCCAACCGCAACAGGGGCGGGAGGCCCTGGCTTCACGCTGAAAGCGGATCCGGTCGTCGGCGACTACCTCTTCGGCTCGGTCGCGATGCTGAGCACGGACCCCGCGCTGATCGGCAGCCAGTTCTTCGTGAGCACCGGCGACAGCTCCCACGTCGCGCGCCGCTACGACATCTTCGGGCAGGTCACCGACGGTCTCCCCGCGCTCGCGGAGCTGCAGAAGGGAGACAGGATTCTCTGGGTGGCCATCCTCGCGACTGCCCCAGAGCCCTGAGGCAGGTCAGCGCAGGAACAGACCGAGCCCGATCATCAAGGCCCAGGCGACCGCGATAATCACCGCGGCGGTCGTGAGGGCCCGGCGCGGATCAACCTCCTTCCGGCGCCGGCGCAGGTAGTGCAACCGGGCCTCGAGCGGGGCCTGTTCAGGAAGAACCTCGATCCGCATCCGCGACATCCTCCTTGTTGGATTGCGATCCACACCGGGATCGCGTTTGTGGATAGCGATCTACACCAGGATCGCCTTGTGGATAAGGTGTGGATTCTGTGGGAAACATTATCGCCTAAACCCACAGTCGCACTATCATATGTTATGATACCTACAACATAGCAGTGTAGGCGCGCGACCGAGTCGCCGATGCGGGGCCCCTCGGTCACAGGAGGTGCCGATGATGACAGTAGATGCGACACCGAGCGAGGCAGGCGACCTCGACAAGCCGATCTACTCGGTGAACGTCGCGAGCGAGATCCTCGGGAGCAATCCTGGGACGCTGCTGGTCTACGAGGGTCTTGGCATCGCGACCCCGTCCGGGTCAGACCGCAGGCGATACACGTCGCGCGACATCCTCGGGCTCACCGCGCTGCGACGCCTCACCCGTCGCCATGGGCTGAACATTACCGGGGCACGCTACGTAATCCGGTATCTACAACTCCTGGACGCACAGCACATGCCGCGCCCGCTCGAGCTCGCGAACATCCACGTCGAGCACGTGCGTCTCTGAACAAGTGAGAACCTGCCCTCAGGCGGATTCGCGCTGGCGCCCGCCGGTTCCCCGCTCCACCCTCGTGGAAAGCTGCGCAGGGGTCGTGTCGGCTTTCACCAGAAACTCGAGCGCCCCGAGCTTGAGGCCACGCTGCCGCAACTCCGGCTCGCCGTAGTTGCTCAGGATGATCACGGGGATATTTGATGTCCCCGGGTTCGCCCGCAGCCGTTCGAGGACCTCGAACCCGTCGAGCCCGGGCAGCCGTAGATCGAGATAGATGAAGTCGGGGCTCTCCTCGGTCGCGATGCGGAGGCCCTCCTCGCCGGTCGCCCCGATCACCACGGTATAGCCGTCGGCGACCAGGCGCACACGGTACATCTCCGCAGCGAACTCGTCGTCCTCGATCAGCAGGACTTTGACGTCATCCTCCACCGAACGTCCTCCTTCCGACCTCACCCACCGGACAGAGAGCCGGCCATCTGGCGCCACTGAGGCTCCAAGGCGGATTCTAGTACTCGGCGTTCCCGTCGGTACTCTAGCGCACCGATCGCGACATCGAGCACGCTCATGCCGGCTCCACGAGAACCGGAAGCGAGAGCGTGAAGCGAGTTCCCGCGCCGAGCTTCGAGCTCACAGTGATGTCGCCACCGTGGAGGCGCGCGAGCTCTCGAGACAGGTAGAGCCCAAGCCCCGTCCCCGAGATGTGGCTGTTGTCCGGCGTCACGAGCCGGCTGAACCGTGTGAAGAGGCGGTGCATCTGCTCTGGAGGCATGCCGAGGCCGTGATCCACAACGTGGACGCGAGCGGTGGCCCCGCTGACGGTGACAGAGCAGCGGATCGCTCCTCCACGTGGCCAGAACTTCAGGGCGTTGTCGAGGAGATTCCGAAGGATGGTCACGACCCGTCCAGCGTCGACGTCCACCATCACGGGATCACGAGGAAGGCGCGTGACGAGGCGGTGCGCTGCCGTGACCTGCGGCTGGATGGCGGCGGTGGCTGCCTCGACGATCGAGCGGAGGTCGTGTGGACCCCGATCGAGGCGGGTGAGCCCCTCGTCGAGCCGGGCCGCCTCGAGCATCTCCGTGACCAGCGCATTCATCTCATCGAGCTTGCGACCGATCACCGGCAGCGCACGCGCGGTTCCTTCCTGGTCGAGCGAGCCGTCGGACATCATCGAGTAGTAGCCGCGAACGATGCCGATCGGCCCGCGGAGCTCATGAGAGGCAAGCTTGAGGAAGTCTCCCTTCATCTTCTCCATGGACTCCATGCGCTCGATGTGCTCACGGAGGCGGTCCGCCTCCGAGTCGCCGAGCGCGCGGATGTGCCGCTCGGCGGTCTTGATCTGCCAGACGAGCCCGGCGGCGACCGCCGCAAGCCGGAGAATCCAGGCATCCTCCTCACTGAACCCCATCGACCCGACCGGGTCGTGCGCCGCCAGCGCACCGAGCCTTGTTGCCCCGGCCCGCCATGCGACGGCCATCGCATCCGAGGTCGCATGGGCGCCCGAGCCCTGCCGAACGGGAACGGCCATGCCCAACTCAAGGGCGGAACCGAGGTAGAACCCATCGCCGAACACCACGCTGGCAGCGATCGAGCCGCCTCCAGCGTCGCACGCGATCGGGCGGATGGCGCCGAGGTCCTTTGTCTCGAGCCCGTGCGCGCCGGCGGCGAGGATGCACCGTTTCTGGTCGGCGCTCAGGCGCCAGAACGTGACCCGACGTGCTGAGACGAGATCGGCGACGGTGCTCGCAAATCGCGCGTAGAGCTCGTCCTCGGACTCGGAGACGTCGAGGTGCTCGGAAACCTTGAGCAGGGCACGCAGCGCCTTCGCCTGCGCCTCCTTTGAATCCGCGAAGAGGCGGGCGTTCTGCAATGCGAGCGCGGCGGAGAGCGCGATCTGTTCAAGGTTCTCGACGTCGAGCGGGCTGAAGGCATGGTCCGTCCGCCGGCTGACGGCGAGCATGCCACTGACGCGCCCGCCGGTGGCCAGCGGGACGATCAGGCGACGCCGGACATCGGACAGCTGCTCTCGCATGTCGAGATCCATGCCGGCGACGTCCGGAAAGCCGTCGATCGCAGACTCGCCGCGTTCGATACCGGCCAGCAGCTCGGGGGTGAGGCGCCAGACCGCTCCCACCTGGGCGCTGACCCTGTTGCGGTCGTAGCCGGCGATCACCTCGATCTCATCTGCACGGAACGTGCCAAGGGTGATCCTGTCGACCTCGACAAGGTCCGCGACCCGCTCGACGATCGACTGGACGACCTGGGATGGCTCGAGTGACGACGAGAGCTCGCGCGTGGCATCGGCGGTGAGCCGGAGACGATGCACGAGACGCTCGGTCGATGCCCTCGCTTCATCCCCGACGAGCACGATGCTCACCAGCTGCGTGAACCGATCCATGATCGCCCGCTCGACGTCTGTGAACGGCTGCTGGGTCCCTCGCCAGAATCCCACGACGCCCATCCCGATGCGCGCATCCGGCAGCGCTGCACCGGTCGTCATCGGCACGAGCCGGCCGATCCGGATCGCATTGCCGAACACTTCGGGGGCGGCACTCTGGCTCGGAGCGTCGGTGGTCTCGACCGTCTCGCCGGTGAGCATTGCCCGGCCGTGCAGCATGCGGTCGTTGAGCGGCCACTCCCTCCCGATCAATGCCTCTGCCCACGTTCCCGAAGCGGCGACAACGCGAAAGACGTCGGGTCTGCCGGCAGGAACGAGCGAGATGATGCACTCCGTCTCGGGAACAACCCCCGTGCCCTCGACCGCCATCGAGCGCAGGATCTCGTCGAACCGCTCAGTCGACTGCTGCCCCGGTGCCGCCTGGTCGATCAGCCGCGCGACGATTCGACCGATGGCCTCATGGATCCGGCCGACCTCGTCGTCTGACAGTCCGCTTCGTTCGGCGCTCACCGGCTCCGCGGCGGCGCGCTCCAACCGCTTGTCGCTGACGACAGGCACTACGAATCCAACCCCAAGGTAACCATACTAGGTGATAGTGACTATATCACTCGGCTCCCGCGCGGCCCTAAAAGTGCAGAACGCATGAGGGCATTGCCACGCGCCACCTACCGCGTGCAAATGCGCGAAGCGTTCGACTTCGACGCTGCCGCCGCGATCGTCCCGTACCTGGAGCGGCTCGGCATCAGTCACCTGTACTCCTCTCCCTACATGCAGGCGGCGCCGCACAGCACGCACGGCTACGACATCGTCGATCCGACCCGGATCAGCACCGAGCTTGGTGGCGAGCGTGGGCTTGCATCTCTCGACGCCGCGCTGAGCGGCGCACAGATGGGTCAACTGCTCGATGTCGTCCCCAACCACATGTGCATCTCCGCTCCCGCGAATCGGTGGTGGTGGGACGTCCTGCGCTCCGGGAGCGACAGCCCGTATGCGGCGATGTTCGACATCGACTGGGCGGCGCCGGCTCTGGGCAATCGCGTGCTCCTGCCGGTGTTGCGCGACCCGCTCATCGACGTGCTGGAGCGGGGCGAACTCGTTGTCGTGGAAGGAGCGGACGGGTTCGAGCTCGACTACGGCGGAAGTCGATACCCACTTGCTCCGGGGACTGCGACGGCGAGCGGCCCCGCCACGGTTGCGCTCCTCGGCGCCCAACACTACGTGCTCGAACACTGGCTGACATCCGCTGCATTGATCAACTACCGGCGATTCTTCGACGTGTCGTCATTGGCAGGGCTACGCGTGGAGAACCCAGCCGTGTTCAGCGCCGTGCTCGGGCGAGCCCTCGAGCTGGTGGACAACGGCGTCGTGGACGGCCTTCGTGTGGATCACATCGACGGGCTGGCCGCCCCGGCGGCGTTCGCGCAGCGACTGCGTCGGGAGGCACCTGACGCATGGATCCTCGCGGAGAAGATCCTCGCGATGGACGAGCAGCTTCCTGCGTGGCCGCTCGATGGCACCACCGGCTACGAGTTCGGCGCGGCGTTGAACACGCTGCTCGTCGATCCGCAAGGGTTGAGCGAGCTCATCGCCTGCTATCAAGACTTCAGCGGCGATCCCCTGAACTTCGCCGAGCACACGCACGCCGCTCGCCGTGACGTCATGGGTTCACTGCTGCGCGCAGAGCTTGGTCGCTTGGCACGCGCCGCAACATCCGCAGGGATTGCGACGTCCGATACCGAGCTCACGGAACTGTTGAGCGCGATGCCCGTGTACCGCCTTTACCCGCAGGCGGGCGAACCGCTTGGTCAGGTCGACGAGGGATGGCTTCACATCGCCGCGGATGCGGCGCGTGTGGCAGGTCGCTGCGACGCGTCGCGACTCTCCGCATTGCTCGATGCGCTGTCCGGCAATAACGCGGCGTCGCAGCCACAGACCGCGGCATTTCGCTTGCGCTTTCAGCAGGTCGCCGGAGCCGTCATGGCCAAGGGTGTCGAGGACACTGCGTTCTATCGATATCTGCCACTCGTCGCGCTCAACGAGGTGGGGACAGACCCGCAGCGAACGACAACGATCGACGATTTCCACGGGTTGTGCCAACGAGCGGCGATCGACCACCCGCAATCGCTGCTCGCCACCGCGACGCACGACACCAAGCGCGGCGAGGACGCACGACTCCGCCTGCTGCTGCTGGCCGAAATCCCGCAGGAATGGGCCGCGCTCGTCGAGCGGCTGCATGCGGTCGCAGAGCGTCATCGGCACGGGCGGGCCCCGTCACGCAAGGCCGAGTATCTCCTCTATCAGACGCTCGTCGCTGCGTCTCCGATCGATGCCGACCGCATGTGGGCATACATGCGCAAGGCGTCACGAGAGGGCAAGGAGGACACAAACTGGCTCGAGCCCGACGAGGCATACGAGACCGATCTCGAATGCTTTGTTCGCGACATGCTCGTCGATCCCGACGTGGGATCCGCGATCAGCCACATCGTTGCCACACTCACGCCGCACTGGCAGGAACTGTCGCTCTCGCAGACACTGATGAAGATGACCGCACCCGGCGTCCCGGACATATATCAGGGATGCGAGCTGTGGGATCTCCGTCTCGTCGACCCGGACAATCGCACGCCGGTCGACTACGCACTGCGAGACGACCTGCTACGCGGCATCGAGACCGAAACGGCCGTCGACTTCATGTCCGGTCTCGACGAGGGCGTTCCCAAGCTCCGGCTCATCGCGACATCGCTCGCGGTGCGGGAACGCCAAACAGCAGCCTTCGGCGTCGGCTCGGGATACGTCCCACTCCCGGTCCAAGGCTCACGATCCGTGCACGCAATCTGCTTCAGCCGGACGCGCCCGGACAACGAGCCCACGACGGTGACCGTGGCGTTCCGCTGGCCGCTGCTCCTCGGCGGTGCCTGGCACGACAGCACGTTGACGATCCCGACGGGTTCGTGGCGAAATGCCTTCACAGGGGAGGAGATGAGCGGCGGCGAGCAGCCACTCGCCGCCGTGCTCGCGCGTGTGCCGGTTGCTTTGCTCGAGCGCGTATGAGCCGGACATTCCGCGTCTGGGCACCGCGCGTGAGCGACATGCAACTCGTCATCGGGGAAACGCGGAATGCGATGACTCCGGCCGGTGTGGGATGGTTCGCATGCGACGTGGAAGCCGCAGACGTCGGAATGGACTACGCGTTCTCGCTCGACGGTGGTGACCCGGTGCCCGACCCGCGGTCGCGATCGCAGCCCGCGGGTGTTCACGGACCCTCGCGCCTTGTCGAGCCGGATCAACCTGCTGCAGCGCAACTCTGGAGCGGCTTTCCACTCCACGAGGCGATCGTCTACGAGTTGCACGTCGGCACGTTCACGCCAGAGGGAACGTTCGACGCGTGCATCGTGCGCCTCGACCATTTGCAGACGCTCGGTATCAACGCGATCGAGCTCATGCCGCTCGCGCAGTACCCGGGGAGTCGCGGCTGGGGATACGACGGCGTCGATCTCTTCGCTCCGCACACTGGGTACGGCGGTCCGGACGGTCTGCGCCGTCTCGTGGCCGCGTGTCACGAGCGCGGCATCGCGGTCATCGTCGATGTGGTCTACAACCACCTCGGACCGGAGGGCGACTACCTCCCCGACTTCGCACCGTATTTCACGGAGCGATATTCGACACCCTGGGGAACGGCGTTCAACTACGACGGCGCGGACTCCGACGATGTGCGGCGGTTCGTCGTCGAGAACGCGGAGATGTGGCTGCGCGACTACGGGTGCGACGGCCTCCGGCTCGACGCGGTGCACGCCATCATCGACATGTCGCCCACGCATATCCTGGAGACGATCTCGAGCCGCGTTGCGGAGCTTGCGCTCGAAACCGGCCGCCACCTCTGGGTGATCGCGGAGAGCGACAGCAACAATCCGCGCCTCGTTCGCGATCGCGAGTCCGGCGGCTACGGACTGCACGCGCAATGGAACGACGACTTCCACCATGCGCTGCATACGCTGCTCACCGGGGAAGGGTTCGGATATTACGAGGACTTCGACGGCCCGACGGACCTGTGCACCGCGATCCAGCAGGCATTCGTCTACGCGGGACGCTACTCCTTGCATCGCCGGCACACTGTCGGCCGCGCCATCGGCGACCTCCCGCTCAGCCGTTTCATCGTCTACTCGCAGAACCACGATCAGGTCGGCAATCGCGCCGCTGGTGAGCGGCTCTGTCATCTTGTCAGCGACGGCCGCGCACGGATGGCGGCTGCGCTGACGCTGCTCGCCCCAATGATCCCGCTGCTCTTTCAAGGCGAGGAGTGGGCCGCGAGCTCGCCGTTCCAATATTTCACCGACCTTGATGACGAAGGTCTCGGCAAGGCCGTCACGAACGGACGCCGCGAGGAGTTTCGTTCCTTTGGCTGGCCCCCCGAGTCCGTGCCTGACCCGCAGGACGTCGCCACATTCGAGCGTTCACACCTCAACTGGGAGGAACGGCTCGAGGGCGAACACGCGGCGATGCTCGACTGGTACAAGACGTTGATCGCTCTCCGACGCGAGACGCCCGGCCTCATCGAAGGCGACCCTGCTGCTGCGACGGCGACATATGACGCAACGCGGAATCTGCTGCTCTACTCGCATGCCGGATTGCTGGTCGCGTGCAACCTCGGCGACAACGAGGTCGGCGTTCCGGAGGCATCCGATGCCTCGCTGATCCTCGCAGCAACAGCGCCTGCATCGGGCGACATCGCTGTGCTCGCGCCAGATTCGGTATCGGTCTGGCGCTGCTCACAGGTGCCGGCGTCTCGTGCCCCTAGAATCGGCCCGTGACTTCGATGGACGACACCCTCGCCCTCGATTTGGTCTCCGGGGGGAATCCATACCAGATCATGAGTCGCCTCGTGACCATGGCAGCGGCCAACACGGGTGCTGACCGCTGCACGCTCACGAGCCTTGATCAGAACGTTTTCCGCGTCGAAGCGAGCTACCAGCGCGGCGGACCCCCGGACTTTGTCGGCCACGAGTACCCGATCGACTGGTTGGCGCGGCAACCGTTGATCCAGCAGGCGGTCACGAGTGGCGCGATCGTCGTCGGTGGGAGCCTCGGTGAGCGCTCTGACATCGAGCCGGATCTGGCCCCCGCACTGCTCGAGGTGAAGCACACCGGTATCGTGCCGCTCCCTGTCGGCAACGCTGTCGGCGCAGTGCTCATCCTCAGCCGCAAGGGTGATCGGCCATTCGCGGTTCGCGACCTCGAGGGCTTGCAGCAGGTCGGCATGCTCGCGGTCCTCGCGCTCCGCAACGCGCGCCTCGTGGAGGCGGTGCAGAGCGCGCAGCAGCGCGGGCTCGAGGCCTTGACGCTCATGTCGCGCCACATCGCTTCGAGCATGGAGCCGGCCGCCTTCTTCGAAAAGATGAGCGAAACGGTCGCGGGGCTCGTCGACGCAGAGCGGGCCGCCTTCTGGCAGCTCATCGGCGACGAGCTCGTCGCGCTTCACCCCTGGGACGACGATGCCCGCGGGAAAGCCGGAACGATGCGCATGCCGGTTCCACACCCGGCCAGCGTCGGCGGCTTCGCGGGCGTCCTGTACGCCGGCAAGGCGCTCATGGTCCGCCCCGAGACCGTGCCCACGGATGCGCTTCCAGAGCCAGTGCATGCGCTGGGAAACGTTCGGGATCTCCTCGCCGTACCATGGCGAACCGCCGCCGGACCGCTCGGCATTCTCATGGCGTGCAACTCGCGAACGACGTTCATCGACCAGGACGAATGGATCATGCGGCTCGCTGCCCGGGCGTCGGCGCTTGTCTGGCAGGGATACGACGCCGAGCACCGAGCCGAGATGCTGAAAGCCGCCGAAATCGAGCGCCTCGCCGCTCACGCGCAGCGAATGGCCGACCTCGACCAGCAGAAGTCTGAATTCCTGCAACTCGCGTCGCACGAGCTGCGTGCACCGATCACGCTCGTGAGCGGCTACCTCTCGATGCTCGAGGACGGCTCGCTGGGGCAACTGCCCGAGACTGCTTCCAAAGTCGTGCCGCTGATGGCCACGCGTATGCGGCAGATGAGTCACCTGGTGGAGCGCATGCTCGCCGCGAGCCGTCTGGAGATCCGCCGGCGCGACGCCGGGACCATCGACGTGCGCATCGACGACGTCACCCGCGCCGTCGTCGCCTCGTTGACGATCGATGAGGATCCCCGACGCACGATTGCCGTCGAGACCACCGGGCCCGTCTACGTTCGCGCGGACCCCGACAGCGTCGAGACGATCCTCACGAACCTCGTCTCCAATGCGCTCAAATACTCGCCAGAAATGACTGACATCGCGGTGGTCGTCCGTGAGGAGCCCGGTTGGGCCATGGTGGATGTCATCGATCACGGCATCGGCATCTCCGAGCAGGAGAGTGCCAGGCTCTTTCAGCCCTTCCGACGCCTCGACTCCGCGCTGTCGGCGGGCATTGAAGGCACCGGGCTCGGCCTCTACCTTTCGCGGAACCTGGCGCTCGAGCTCGGTGGCGATATCGAGGCGCGCTCCGCATCCGGTGAGGGCAGCACATTCACACTGCGCCTCCCAGCGCACCCCGCCCCGCCCGCGGGGCAGTCAGGTGACTGAGGGGACGTCGACTACCCGGCTCCTCCTGGTCGACGATGACGCTGCCCTGGCGGAGATGTATGCGCTGCAGCTGACCGCCAGCGGGTTCGACGTCACCACCGCGCATTCGGGGGCTGAAGCGCTGCGGCTCGTGAACGACAGCCTTCCCGACCTCATCTATCTCGACCTCGGCCTCCCGGGGATGGGCGGCCTCGAGGTCCTCGAACGTCTGCGCAAGACGCCGGACACCGCCGATGTGCCGGTGGTGATCCTCACCAACTACAGCGAGCCCGACATGATGGAGCGCGGAAAGCGTCTCGGAGCGCAGGACTACCTGATCAAGGTCGACACGCCGCCGGCGCTGCTCGCTGCTGCCGCACGCAAGTGGGCCCAGCACACCGAGGACTGAATCAGCCGGCCCACTTCGAGAGCAGCCATTCATGCACCTCGGGGATGCGGAGCTCCGACAGCGTCAGATGTCCGTCCTCGGCGGTCAGTCGGGCCTTGACGCCGGGAATGTGCGCCGCCAGCCACACCCCGTGGCCGAAGGGCACGAACTGATCCTGCTGCCCGTGCAGCAGCAGCACGGGGACCGAGATCGCATCGAGGTCGAATCCCCAGTCGTCCAGGTGCGCAACCCCGTCTTCCCACCAGCCCTCGCCACCCGGCGCGAGACCGTCATGCGTGCTCTGCTCGAGGTACTCGGCCAGGTCACCGCTCAAGACCGCCGCGTCGGGTCCTGACAGGAGGGACGCGAGCATCGCCGCAACCTGTTCCCGCGTTGCAGAGAGCATCTCCTCGCGGTCGGTGTCGACCTTGGCACGTGCAGCGTCCTTGTCCCGGAAATACAGCCGGGCATCCTCCGCGTTGAGCTCGCCCATCCCCTCGAAGTAGTCGAGGCCTTCGACACCATATGGAGCGATCGACGCCACCGACGTCGCCGCAACGACCAGGTCCGGCAGCAGCGCCGCGGTGGCGAGCACGTGAGGACCGCCGCCGGAGACGCCCCACGTCAGCAGACGATCGATGTTGAGCGCCGAGCAGATGGCGCGTACATCTGCAGCGCAATCTGCCACCGACCTGCCGGGCGCCGGCGACGATCCGCCGTACCCGGGACGGTCGTAGCTGATCAGCCGAAGGCCGCGATTGACCGCGTCGTCGACGTGGTGTTTGTAGAGGAGACGCGAATTCGGGGTGCCATTGTGCACGAGGACAGGAATCCCAGCGGGGTCGCCATCCTCCACAACCGCAAGACGACGCCCCTGCGTGGTGTCGACGACATGTTCCACAGCACCCATCTCGCTCCCCTTTTACGCGCCCTGCGGGGTGACACCCGCTCCAGTGAATAGGTCGTCGCACAGGACCATCGTGGCCTGATCGTCGCCGTTGGGGACGGCAGTGTAGACGCGCTGCGTCACCTGCCCGTTGGCCGCAGTCACCCAGCAGGTCGGCGCCGTCTCGAATGACCCGCTCGCGATGGACGACACGTCGGTCCAGGCACCCTGACTCCCCTGCTCCATCGCGGTGCACACACCCTGACCGTCTGTCGTGTCTGCACCGGAAACGGTTGTGTACGCAATGACCTGGCTGTTCTCGGTCGCCTTTGCCGCGCAGACGTACTGGGAATCGGGGTTGGTGGACGTGTCACCGAAGCCACCCGTCGCACCGGAACTCGGCCCCTGCGTCGGCGTCGCAGTCGGCGCTGCGGTTGCTGTCGTCAGCGGCGTCGGACTGGGCGCGGCGGTTGAGGCAGCCGTCGCGCTCGACGTGGGCGTGGGCGTCGTTGCTCCGCATCCGATCAACGCGATGCCGGCGATCACTGCCAGGAGGAGCAAGCGCATTCCCGACGAGGATAGCCGAAGGGAACCTAGCGGCTTGGGCTCCGACTCGGTTGGCTGATGAGCGACATCAGCAGCACAAACCCGAAACCGATGTCGAACAGCAGGTCCACGAGCGTGACCGCGACGACGGACGTCGGTGCTCCGCCGATCCGCGTCAGGGTCTCGAAGATGCCGAGCACGAGGAGCATCAGATAGATGACGCGAGCGATCGCGAAACCGATCAACCAGGTGAACAGCGCAACGACGAGGATGATGGCGATGGCGACGCCAAGCAGGACGGGTCGAAGATTGATCGTCTCGAGCACCGTCCGGCCCGTTGCCGCATCCTGCACCGGTACGTTGATGTACTGGTCGGCGAAACCGATCACAAAGACGGCGAGCAGTCCGAGGGCGCCCTGCGCCACGAGGATCCAGCGGGCGAGCGCGACCCAGTTCATTCCCGTGACCGTCGACGAGGCGAACGCCACTCCCGGTCCGTTGAAGGCGTATCCGGGAGGAGGCGGTGGGGCGTCGGGAGATGGGTGTACGACCTGCTCGATGCTGCGCCCGTCAGGCAGGATGAGTGGCGTGCCGCAGCGCTTGCACGCCGTCGAACCCTTGAGCTCCGACCATGTCCAGCACGTCGGGCAGCACACCGTCACCGCTCCCATACGGCATTCTTCGCATGACCGGCGACGCTGCCTCACCCGTGTATGGACGGTTCCAGGGGCGTGACCGTTCTGATGCACGAAGGACAGCCCAGGTGGCTCGGCCCGTCCGAGCTTCGGGTCGGGCTTGGCTGCATGCGCCTGTCGACTGACGCCGAGCGCGATGCAGCGGCCGGATCCGCGACCATCGCGGCTGCGGTCGCCGCCGGGGTGACCGTCTTCGACACGGCGCACGCCTACGGGCGCACTGCCGCGGAAGCGGGACACAACGAGCGGCTCGTCGCACGCGCCGTGCGCGATGCCGGAATCGAGAGCACCGCCCGGATCGTGACCAAGTGCGGCATGACCCGCACCGGCGTCGGATGGCTCGCCGACGGACGGTCGCGAACGATCAGGGCGGACTGCGAGGCGAGCCTCGAGGCGCTCGACGGCATCGGCATCGATCTCCTTCTCGTCCACGCTCCGGACCCGCGCACACCGTGGCGCACCACCCTTCGCGCTCTCGGCCGACTGCTCGACGAGGGGATGGCCAGGCGGGTCGGGGTCTCCAACGTGAACCGCCGTCAACTCGATGAGGCCCTCGATCTCATCGATGTCGCTGCGGTCCAGGTCGCGCTGAGCGTCGTCGACCGCACCGCGCTTCGCGGCGGGGTCGTCGAGCGTTGCGACACACGCGGTATCACGGTTATCGCCCATTCGCCGCTCGGCGGCCCGCGCCGCGCAGGAGGTCTCGCACGGAACGACCTCCTGCGTGAGATCGCGTCGCGTCACGGTGCGGCCCCAGCCGAGATCGCCATCGCGTGGCTGCTCTCGCTGTCCCAGGCCATCGTCGCGATTCCCGGCGCGCGCCGTCCGGAGACCGCGGTTTCCGCGGCACATGCCGCAGCTCTCGAACTCGACGTGAGCGACCGCGACCGGCTCGACTCTGCCTTCGGCCACGCTCGCGGAACAACGCGAGCACCGCGTACCACACGAGGTGCCGAGATCGTCATGGTCATGGGCATCCCCGGCGCCGGCAAGAGCGAAGCCGCAAAAGAGTTGGTGGCGAACGGATATCGACGTCTCAACCGGGACGAGCGCGGCGGCACGCTTCGAGATATCGCGGCAGCGCTCGACATCGAACTCGCCGGGAGTGCGGGCCGCTTCGTCCTCGACAACACGTACTTGTCGCGTGCCACGCGAAGCGATGTGGTCGAGACGGCGCGCCGCCACGGCGTGCCCGTCCGGTGCGTGTGGATCGACACGCCGTTGGCTCAGGCTCAGGTCAACATGGTTGAACGCTTGCTCGATCGCTTCGATGTCCTGCCGGCACCCGCCGAGCTGCAGGCACTCTCACGGCGCGAACCAGGCGTCCTGACGCCGACATCCCAGATGCGCGCACTCCGCGAGCTTGAGCCGCCGTCTGCTGACGAGGGCTTCGCAGCGATCGACCACGTGCCATTTGCACGCTCGCCCGGTGCGCGGCGGAACGTCGCCGTCTTCGTCGCCGCCCTGGCCCTGTCGCGCCCCGCATGGGAGTCAGCGCTCGAGCTCGCCGATCCGAACACACCACACCTTGTGTTCGACTGGGTACCGGACGGCAGCATGCATGCCGTCGACGAGCACCTCTCGCGTGTCGCCGCGGCGATCAGCGGCAGCGTCGAAGGAGCCGTCTGCACGCACCCGGGCGGCGCGCCGATGTGCTGGTGCCGCCCGCCGCTCCCGGGCCTCCTGCTCGCCTTCGCTCGGACTCACGGTGTCGACACGGCGCGATCGACACTCATCGGGACCGGCCCAGCGCATCGGACGCTGGCGACCACGCTCGGAGCTCGCTATGTCGCCGTCTGAGCCCGGACGCTTCCTGCTGCTCGGGTCCGGCGAATTCGAGCGGTGGTCGGGCGACGCCGAGCGCTTTGCGCTGTCCGGCGCTTCCGGGGACGGGACGGTCGTGGTGCTCGCGACAGCCAGTGGCCGCGAAGGCGAGGTGGTCTTCGACCGATGGACCACGATGGGCCTGGCGCACTACGCCTCGCTTGACATCCCGTCGATCGCGGTGCGAGTTCGCAATCGCGCCGACGCCCTCGCACCGGGCATGGCGGATGCCATCGACAGCGCGAGCATGGTCTTCTTCAGTGGCGGCAGCCCCGCGTACCTCGCCGCCACGGTCATCGGAACGCCGATCTGGGACGCCGTCACGCGGCTTGTCGCACGCGGCGGCGTGTACGCCGGTTGCAGCGCCGGAGCCATGGTCGCCGGCGCCCGCGGCGCGCCGGGGCGGCGGAGCCACCTGCCGTTTCCATTCGCCAGCGGGCTCGGCCTCGTCCCCGACACAGCGATGGGGGTCCACTGGGATGCGCTCTCAGGCTGGTGGATCAAATGGCTGCGCGACATCGCGCCTCGCCGTCTGCCACGGAGCGTCACGTTCGTCGGCATCGCCGAGAACACCGCCATCGCAACGGACGGCGACGGCTGGCGCGTCTTCGGTTCCGGGACGGTGGACGTTCGCGCACACGGCCGGCGAACCGCGTTTGCGGCCGGCGAGACCTTCCCGCGCTAAGACACTCGCTCCGCGACTCGTCCCGCGCGAACAGCCAGCTCCGCGACACGCGCAACGAGCGCGGCGTTGTCCGGCGCGACGCCACCGTCGGCCCATGTGAGCGTGTCCTCGAGGCCGATCCGCACGTCATGGCCGCGCACCATCGCTGCCGCGAGCACAGCCCAGGTCGCCACGGCGGCACCGTGGTGCAGCCTCGGCGCCTGTGCAAGTCCGTCATCGAGCACGACGTCGATGGCAGCGGCGAGCGCGATCGCATCGTCCAGCGCGGTCACAGCGTCAACCTCGACCAGGATGCGAAGACACGCCGCGTCAAGCCCTTCGTGCACCAGCATTCGTGCGTCTTCGAGCGTCCACACGCCTGCCTCGACGCCGATGCCGCGCTCGTTGAGAAGGTCGATGACGGCGATTGCTCCCGGCTCGCTGAGATTCACCGACGCGAAATCCGGAAGCACCGTCCAGGCCGCGATGCTGTCGATGCGATGCGCAGCATCGGGTTCGATCCAGGTGGCCGTGGTGACCCCGACGGGCAAGCCCGGGCACGTGCGCCGCACCGCTTCACAGACGGCTGCAACGTCGCGCGCGGCAAGTGACTCCATCCCATCCGCGCGCCGCGGATGCACATGTGCGGCGCCGGCTCCGGCGCGCACCACGGCAGCCGCGTCCGTGGCGATCTCCAGTGGTGTGCACGGGACGGCGGGGTGCTCGCGTGCCTGACGCGAGCCGTTCAGGCACGCCTGGATCAGCATGTGACCTGTCGCCGTCGACGACCACCCCTCATCGCCTCATTATCGGACGCTGCACCCTCGTTGACAGCCTCGTCCTGCCGCGCTTGCGGTGTCATGCTCGGGGTGTGGCATATCACGTCACGACCGAGGAGTTCGAGGAGATCGTCCGGGCGACGCTCGACGGAGTCGAACCGTCGCTTCGCGAGCGCATGGACGCGGACAACCTCATGATCATCGTCCAACCGGGGCCGAGCGACGATGACCGCGCGAACGGCATCGATGAGCGTGTCTTGGGCTTCTACCAGGGAGCGTCGGGCTCGACCTTCACGGCGTATGAGTTTCCGAAGCGGATCGTGCTGCTCCAGGGGAACATCGAGCGCTGGTGCGCCAGCCGGACGGAGCTGGTGGCGCAGATCAACGACACCGTCCTCCATGAGGTCGCGCACTACTTCGGCATGAACCATCGCGATATCGGGCAGACGCGGCTGCGCCATTGATCGGAGGGATCGTCGCGACCGCGACCCCGTGTAGTCTGCCCGCATGGCGAAACCACCCCTCCCTCCCGAGCTCCAGGAGCTTCTTCGGGCTCCCAATCCGTGCGTCGTTGCGAGTATCGCGCGCAGCGGCGAGTTGCACACTGCGGCCACCTGGTACGAGTGGCTGGACGACGGGACGGTGCTCCTGAACATGGACGGGACCCGCCGCCGCCTGGAATATCTCCGCGGCGACCCGCGGGTCGCGCTGACGATGCTTGACGCCGACAGCTGGTATCGCCATGTCTCGCTGGTCGGCCATGTGCGTGAGCTGCGTCGTGACCCCGACCTCGCGGACATCGACCGTCTGTCGCAGCACTATCTCGGTGCTCCATATCGGGATCGCGCGCGAGAGAGCTGGACCGCGATCGTCGAGATCATCAGCTGGCACGGCTGGCAACGCGGTCGCACGATCACTCCCGGCTGACACGGACCGGAGGCGCCGAACTCGGTCATGAGCGATCAGATTCCTCCGCATACGAGAGCGACACCGGATCCGCAGGCTGAGGCGTCCGTCAATGTCGAAGTGGCCGGCACACGACGGTCGGCAATCCGTCGTACGTTCCTGTCGATGGCGCTCGACACAGCGCCGTTTCGCGCATCGCGCGACTTTCGCTTGCTGTTCTTCGGCCAGGGCATCTCGACGGCCGGAACCATGATCACGTACGTCGCAATCCCCTTCCAGACGTACGAGCTGACACGCTCCTCGCTCGTCGTCGGGCTGATCAGCTTCTCCGAGCTGATCGCCATCCTGCTCATGGCGCTCGTCGGCGGGGCGCTCGCCGATGCAATGGACCGCCGGCTCATGGTGCGCCTCGCGGAGCTCGGACTCTGCCTCAGCGTCGGCGCGCTCGTCGTCAACTCGTCGCTCCCGCACCCCCAACTCTGGGTGCTCTTCGTCGTCGTGATCATTGCCGCGGCGCTCGACGCCGTTCGCCGGCCGTCGCTTGACGCCATCGTCCCCCGCATCGTTCCGCGCGAGCATCTCGTCTCGGCCGCGGCGCTGGACTCGCTGCAGGGGAACCTCGGCCAGGTTCTCGGCCCACCACTGGCGGGAGTGCTCATCGCAACAGCTGGACTGCCACTGACATACGGCGTGGATGTCGCGACATTCCTCATCTCCGCAGTCGCGCTGACGCTCATGCAGGCGGTACCACCGGCACCTGACGCAGCCGGCGTGAATCTTCGCGCCGCAATCGCGGGGCTGCGATACGCGACGAGCCGTCAGGACCTGCTTGGCTCGTACGCCGTCGACATCAACGCGATGTTCTTCGGCATGCCCATGGCGCTCTTTCCCCAGATCGCATCGGGACTGGGCGGACCGGCAGTGCTGGGCCTGCTGTACACCGCGCCGTCGGTCGGCTCATTGCTGGCAACGGTCACGAGCGGGTGGACACGGAACGTTCGCCATCACGGTCGCGCGATCGCGTTCGCCGCAGCCGCCTGGGGTGTGTCCATCATCGCGTTCGGATTCGCCCCGTCCCTCTGGTTCGCGTTCCTCGCGCTCGCGGCAGCCGGGGCAGCGGACATGATCAGCGGGCTGTTCCGCTCCGCGCTCTGGAACCAGACGATTCCCGACGCGATGCGCGGCCGCCTGGCCGGCATCGAGATGGTCAGCTATTCGTCGGGACCGGCAATGGGCAACCTTGAAGCCGGCGTCGTCGGCTCACTCGCCGGCGTTCGCGCCTCGGTGGTGAGTGGCGGCATCCTCTGCGTCGTCGGAACAGTCGTGCTCAGCGCTCTCCTGCCGAAGTTCTGGAGCTACCGCGCGCATGCGCCAACGCCGACCGCTGCCGAGTTGGTCCCGTAGGGATCGCTCGCGATCAGGTTCCTGACGTGGCGCTGCGCGCCATCGCCATGGTCACGACCTTGGCGATCACACCGGCGATCAAGGCGTAGATGACCATCGCGAGCACATCGGCCCAGATGACGAGATTGCCGTGCGCTGCGTACGTGGTCTTGAAAATACCCGCAAACGGGGCGGCGAGCGCCTTCCCGACCGAGAAGACGAACGCGGCGAAGCCAACATCGTTGGCGCCGCTGGCGTGAAAGATGAAGTCCAGCGCCAGGAACGCGATGACGATGCCCGCGATCAGCCAGACGAACTCAACGCCGGGTGATCTCCCCGACCAGACGCGCGTCGTCGTGCGACTGGTGCTCGCACCCGTTGCGGGATCGGCATAGGTCTGGGTCGTGCGATTCACCCCAGCCTGGTTCGAACCGTCGTTGGTGACCGCCTGGTCCCGCGATTGCATCTCAGTCATCCGTGCACTCCTTCATGGACGCACAGCACCGACGGTGCAACCCGCGCCACGTCACGTCAGCCTGGGCGCGGCCTCCCGGCAATTGCTGGAGTACAGCGCGTTCCGCGTGACCGCGTAACCGCTTCAGGCGAGCCGCGTAACAACTCCGGCAAGTGACGCCTAGGGAGTGTCGATCTCGTAGTGGGTCGGATCCGTGATGCCTGCGAGATCGAACGCCTCTCTGCGTTCGACACACGTCCCACAACGCCCGCAGTGGAGATCACGGCCCTGATAGCAACTCCACGTCTGCTCGTACGGTACTGGTCGCGGGTAAGCACTCCCCTCCCGGACGATGTCGGACTTGGTCACGGTGATGAACGGCGTGAAGAATGCGAGCGCTGGATCGCCGAAGCCTTCATTGCCGAGTCGCAGGGCCTGCTCGAGCGAAGACACAAACTCCGGCCGGCAGTCCGGGTAGATCGGATGGTCGCCCGCGTGCATGCCCGCCACGACCTGTCCGGCGCCCTCTGAGACCGCGATGCCCCACGCGATCGCGAGCATGATCGCGTTCCTGTTCGGCACCACGGTCTGCTGCATCGACTCGTGCGCGTAATGCCCGAGCGGGATCTCGCGCTCCGGGTCCGTCAGTGCAGAGGCGAGCGGGATGCGGAGAACGATGACAGTGTGTCTGATGCCGAGTGTTGCGCACAGCGCGGCAGCGAACGTGAGTTCCTTGACGTGCCGCTGCGCATAGTCGAAGCTCACCGCATGTGCGTCGTCCGGATTGGACGACACGGGGTCATTGATCACCTTGTAGAGCGCGGTCGCGCTATCCATCCCACCCGAGAGCACCACCAACGACTTCATCGCTCCGTGCCCTCCTCAGACGTCATGTGATTGACTGGAGACAACAGCCACGACCGATTCACACAGTTTGGAGCGGACCAAGAGATGAGCGATGCACCGGTGTCTCCCGACGATTCCGACTCTGACCTTGAGGCGGACGACACCATTCCCGACGAGAGCACGCTGCTGGGCTCGACCGGGGTCGAGGCCGAGGTGCTCGCCGAGCTGGCGCGCGCCGAAGGCGAGATGAGCGACCCCTCTGCGCCGGACAACCCGGATGCGGCAGGGGCACAGGTATAGCGCAACGGCGGTTACTCGCTGACCAGCTCGTAGTCGGGGTTGAGAATGGCGAGCCGGTGTGACCACGAGCCGGCCATCCCCTCGACGATGAGTCGCGCGCCCGGCTCGATACCGGGGATCTTCGGCCGCCCCTGGAACACGAGAAGCAGATAACCGGTGTCGTCGGTGATGACACACTCGAGGTTCGTCGTCCCTTTCGCCGTCTGGACGCGCAGTGAGCGGATCCGGCCCGCAACGCGCACGCGGGTGCGGAATGCCACGCCGCTGATGGGAACGGTCCCGACGGCGCGGCGATCGAGCTCGCGATCCACACCTGTCCTGCGCAGCGGCTTGCGCGCATGTGCCACCTCTTGAGCGTCGCCGGATCCGAATGGACTGGCAGCGTGCGTCTGCACGTTGAAGGGTGCGATCGTCGCTGCGACGTGCGGGACCGTCGCAACGGCCGACGCGATGCGCTCCGGGGTCCGATCGTGCAGCGCCCGTTCGACGCGGGTTCGGAACGCTCGGCGTGGGATGAGCACGGTGCATTCGGTCTTGCCGTCAGCCGCGATATCGGCGACGTACTCGATCGCCGCGCGTTCCAGGCGTCGGTCGCGGCATTCGACGATGTCGAGCTGCAGATTCCCCAGCTCGTACTTGCCCCACGCCGTTTTCAACGCCTCCGTCGCCGACGAGTCGATGTCGAAATGCACGTACCGCACCAGATCAGGGCGGAGCGTTCGCGCGTACTGGACAGCGCGAGCCGTGGCCATGTCGAGGCGGCCGACGACCACCACAACAGCGTGCCGGCGCAGCACCGGCGCCTCGGTCGCCGCGACGGCGCCGGTCTCGAGCTGCTCCTCCTCCTCCACGTACTGACGATGCAACCGGATCAGCCCGAAATACATCGGGGGTGCCACCACGGCGACGATCCAGGCGCCTTCGAAAAACTTGGTGATCAGCAGGATCAGCACCACCGCGAGTGACAGGGTGCCGGCGAAGCCGTTGATCACCGTACCGATCCGCCACCGCCGTGCCCGCTGTGTGAAGTGGTGCTTGACCATGCCGAACCCCGCAAACGCGAAGCCGGTGAAGACTCCGATGGCGTAGAGGCCGACCAGCGCGTTCAGCTGAGCTTTGAAGACGATGATCAACAGAATCGCGACCGCGGAGAGGACGAAGATGCCGTTGGAGAACACGAGCCGGTGCCCGCGTTTCGTCAGCTGACGCGGCAGGAACGAGTCACCGGCGACGAAGCTCGCGAGGTACGGAAACCCGTTGAAGCTGGTGTTTCCTCCGGTGAAGAGGATGAGCACCGTCGCCGTCTGCACGATGTAGAAGAAGGCGGTCCCGAACCACGTGGATCCCAGGACGTCTTGCACCTCCTGCGACACCACGGTCGGCGTGCCGATCTGATACGGCACCGCGTGGGTCCAGTGGGCAAGCAGTGAGGTGCCAAGCACGAGGAATCCGAGGGTCGCGCACATGACCGCCAGCGCGATACGACCATTGCGAGCCTCGGGCTTGCGGAATGTCGAGATCCCGTTGGAGACGGCCTCGAGCCCGGTGAGCGATGCGCCACCGTTCGCGAAGGCTCGCAGGCAGTAGAAGATGCCGAGCCCCATAAGGAATCCGGTCTGATGCCCGGGCGTGTAGCCCAGCGCCATATGTCCCGGTAGCGCGTGCGCATGCAGCCCGCCGAATGCCGCTTCCACCAAGCCGGTGATCACCACCAGCGAGAGTGAGACAACGTAAAAATACGTTGGGATCGCGAAGATCGACCCGGCCTCACGGATGCCGCGCAGGTTGCCGAGCAGCATCACCAGAACAACGAGGATCGTGATTGGCACGGTGTACGGCACGAGCTTCGGGAGCGCCGAAGTCAGCGCCGCCGTGCCGGCGGAGGTTTGCACTGCCACCGTCACCGTGTAGTCGATGAGCAACGCAACGGCAGCGATCTGAGCAATGCGTGGTCCGAAGTTGTCGCGGGCGACAACGTACGAACCACCGTTGCGCGTGTACACGCCGATGACCTGCATGTACGAGGTCATCACGAAGAGCATCACCGCGAGGATCGCCAGGGTGATCGGGATCACCATCGAGAAGGCGGCGACGCCGATGATCGGCACCATGATGAGGAGCATCTCCTCGGTGCCGTACGCGGACGAGGAGATCATGTCCGGGGCGAGGACGCCGATGGCCACCGGCGTCGCCAGGCGCTCGTGCGAGAGCTGCTCCGACACCATCGGCGGACCGAGGATCCGGTTCTTGAGCTTGTATCCGAGGCTCTCGGGATAGTCGCGCCCGACGACGGACCCGTCGCGTTCAGGGGCTAGCTGCCGCGCTCTCGGCAGGGTCGGCGCCTGAGGGTCGTCCACGGCGGCCAGTATGGCCCACCGGATTCGGCGTCCGGCTCAGATCGGTGGAGCCGAGCCCTTCGTGTCCCGTCGCCGATAGAGGATTCGCCACATGCTTTCCCAGGCACCGGAATCGGTGCGTCGCTCGTAATTCCACGTGATCGCGTCGGCGGTGATGTCGGACCAGACGAGGCGTGTCGGCGCTCCGGTCGCGGGTTGCGACGTGCGCTCGAGCACCATCCCGGCATCGCCGTGGGAGCCCCGGAAGACGGCGGCGTATCCGCGATTGTCCCAGTAGTCCTGGACCCACTCCCCTGCATCGTCATTCCATCTGCTCATGCTGGCGCCGATGTACGGCCCGTCCGGCTCGGGAGCGCAGAACAGCTCCCGAATCGTCTCGTCCACGCGAGCCACCGAGTTCGTCCCGGACTGAGGGACGCCGTCCGCATCCGTCCAGTGCACATCCCACTCACCGATCCAGAAGTCGAAGCTGCTTGCGGTCACTGGGTCAATGTCCTCCCGCCCGGGCGAGCAGGAGCCGCCGGTTGCTCGTTCCGGTCTTGCTGAAGATCGACTTGAGGTGATCCTGGATGGTGTTCTCGGACACGAACATGAGCGCTGCGAGCTTTCGCGTGTCCGATCCGGTGATCAGGTGAGCGAGAAGTTCCAGCTCGCGCGCGCTCAATCCACATGCGCGACCGAAGAGACTCGTGCGCTCGGTTGCCGATGCGATGTCGATCGCGACCGCGATATCCTGGTCCGCGATCGGCCCCGACGTACCGATCCGAGCGGCGCGCAGCGTCAGCCACACGCCTGCCGACAGGTGAACGCGGGCGGTCGGCGTGTGCATGTCGACGCCTGCCTCGACCGCCAGCAGTTGCGCGCCGACGTTGTACGCCCCCGCCGGAATTGGACGTTGATCCGCGCCGGGTGGCACGAGGACTCGCAAATACTCGCTCGTCTCGGGCGTCTGGGCTCGAACGTCGAGGTCGGGCGACAGTACGAGCACGATGGGGCCCACACGAACCATCGCCGGCGCAGTCAGGGTGAACGTGTTGGCAGCGCAGCGCCGGAGCGCGTCGGTGACCGGTTTCGCGAGCGCCGTGAGGAACGCCGTGTCCGACGGCGTGAAGCATGGGGCGTCACCTCGTCGCCAGAGATCGAGAAACCCCCAGCACCCGTGGCGACATCTGAAGACGACCGATGCAACGTCCGTGACGCCGTAATCCGCGAGCATCTCGCACCAGACCAGGCTCCGATTCAGTTGCCCTTGGGTGGATACCGACAGGACACCCGCTGCGCCCTCGAGCAGCGTCCAGCGATTGATCGCCGTCAGGTACTTCAGCCGGATGAGCCGAGGCAGCTCCGGAAGGCATGGAACGTCGGCAACGGGGGCCGAGCCGACTTCGGTCTCAGGATCGGTCAGCAGCCAGGCGTACGCATCGAACGCGACAACGCGACGGATCTCATCGAGGACCGCAAAGCGCAACGAGACCGCGTCCGCCGATGCCGTGGCACAAATCCGTGCGATTCGCTCGAGCGCTCGTGCTGCGGGCGCGCTTACGGTCACCGGCCGATCCTACGCGCACCAGGAATCCCATGTTCCTGGGATGGCGACTGCCGAGGCTCCGGCCTAGTCTCGAAACGACGAGCCAAACCGAGGAGAACGCCATGGCAACGCTGCATATCCAGCATCCCATCACCGACTTCGACACATGGACCGCCGCCTTCGACCGCTTCGCCGAAGCGCGTCGCGGGGCCGGCGTTCGCGCACAGCGAGTCCTGCGACCCGTCGACGACCCGAAGTTCGTGGTCATCGACCTCGAATTTGACAGCGCCGCCGAGGCGCAATCATTCCGCGGGTTTCTGACCACCCAGGTGTGGGCGAACCCTGAGAACTCGCCAGGTCTGGCCGGAACACCCGAGACGATGATCCTCGAAGCGGTCTCGATCTAGCGCGGCAACGATCCACCGTCAATCTGCGACGTCCCGGAGTTCGTGACGGCGTAATGGACCATGACGGCGGTCGTCCCGTCATGGGCCGTGCGCACCCCGCCGTGGGCACGCCGAGGGTCACCTGTGGTCCCCCCCGGACGCCGGGCTGCCACTGCGCACCGTCCCACCACCACTGACCGTCCTCGGATCACCGTGCGTCGGCGGGCATGACCGTCATGGCGCTGATCCTCCCTGGAACCAGTCCTGCAACGGCAGTCTGGCAGACAGGGCGGAGAAATTCCCGTCGTCGCGAATTGCTTCGGCGGCGTCCGCCATCGCGCGGATGGCGACCCACGCGAGGCTGCCGCCGACGCTCACGCGGCGCGCACCCGCGGCGGCGATCTCCGAGAACGAGAGTGCCGGCGTCGCAAGCACGTTGACCGGCTTGGCGACGGCGCTGCACACCGCGCGGATTTCCTCGATCGTCTGCAAGCCGGGCGCATACACGACGTCGGCGCCTGCTGCGGCGAATGCCTGGAGTCGCGCGATGGTCTCGTCGAGATTCGGATTGCCTCTGATGTGGTTCTCGGCACGCGCTGTCAGCGTGAACGGGAACTGCATCGCGCGCGCAGCCTGGACCGCCGCGGCGATGCGTTCGACCGCCCGGTCCAGCGGATAGATGCCGTCCGTCAGGTCGTAGTCCTCGATGGAACCGCCGACCGCCCCGGCGCCGGCGACGCGCTGGATCGCGAGCGCCGCGTCCTCCGGGGAGGGGCCGTAGCCGTTCTCGAGGTCCACCGACAACGGCAGATCCGAGACGCGGCAGATCGCGGCAGCGTGCGCGACGACCTCGTCCAGCGTGGCCATGCCGTCGAAGCGCCCCAGCGTGAACGCGAACCCGGAGCTCGTCGTCGCGAGCGCCCTGAAGCCGAGTGCGCCCATCACCCGCGCCGACCCGGCGTCCCACGGGTTCGGGATGACGAATGCCCCTCTCTGATGCAGCGACTGGAACTCAGCCGCCTTTTGCTTCTGACTATTCATGAATGCGGAATACCACCTTGCCGTGCTTGCCCGCTGCCATGCTTCGTTCGAACGCGGTTCGCGACTCCGCAAGTGTGAACGTCGAATCGATGTCGACGCGAAGGCCATCCTCGTCGGCGATACGAGCGAGTTCGACGAGCTGCTCCCGATTCGGCGAGACGACGAAATACGACGTCAGGATCCCGCGCCCGGCCACAGGCTCCGGCACCGCTTCGGCGATCGACACCAGCCTCCCGCCGGGGCGGATGACGGCGGCGGAACGCGCCAGACGGTCGCCGCCGGCGGTGTCGAAGACGAGGTCGACCGGCTCGAGCGTCGTCGCAAAGTCGGTAGTAGCGTCGAGCACCTCATCGGCCCCGAAGCTGCGCGCCACATCTGCGCCCGCGGTTGACGCCGTCCCGATGACGTACGCGCCATGGCGGTGAGCCAGTTGCACTGCAAGGTGACCGACTCCGCCGGCCGCACCGTGGATCAGCACGCGCTGGCCGGGCTGCAGTGCCCCGTGATCGAACAGTCCCTGCCAGGCGCTGAGTCCCGCAAGGGGTAGGGCAGCGCTCTCGACGTCGGTGAGGCTGTGCGGTTTCGCGGCGACAACGGCCGCGGTGACGACCGCATACTCGGCGGCCGCACCATCGCGGGCGAACCCGGTGAGCGCGTAGACGGCATCGCCTATCTCGATGGAGTCCACGTCGGCTGCACCCGCCTCGACGACGCCGGACACCTCGTACGAAGGGATGGCCGGGAGACGGTCTGTCGGCCACTCGAGCTCATCGCGCGTGATCGCCGCCGCGTGCACCCGGATAAGCACCTCCCCCGCCTGCGGACGGGGTATGTCGATCGTGTCGAGCCGAAGCGACTCGATTCCTCCGGGAGCATGCAGACGAACTGCCTGCATCGTTCCGGACACACCCGGCAGCGCTTGTTGCTGGACCTTTTCCTGTGTCATCTCTCGAACCGACCTCCTCGTCACGGTTGCCAGCCATTGTCGAATGCTATTATCTTCCTAGAGAGTATCTTACCAGGAAGCAACTTCGCCCCGAGGTGACCGGTGGCCCCGAACACCCCCGACCGTCTGGACCGCATCGTCGCGCAATGGCATCGTGAGCGCTCCGATCTCGACGTTTCCCCGCTCGGGCTGCTCGGGCGCCTGCTCCTCGCCGCGCAACTCGTCGACGCAACCCTCGCCGAAGGTCTCGGGCAACACGGCCTCCAGCCTGGATGGTTCGACTTGCTCGCGGCACTGCGCCGCGCCGGCACGCCATATGAGCTCAACCCGACTGAGTTGATGCGCACGACGATGCTGTCTTCTGGCGGCATCACCAAACGACTCGATCGTCTCGTCGACGCGGGTCTCCTCGAGCGCAGGAACGATCCCGACGACCGGCGTGGAACGCTCGTGCGATTGACGCGCCGCGGCAAGGCCTCGATCGATGCCGCTCTGACGACGCACGTGGCGAACGAGGAGCGGCTCCTCGGTGCACTCACCCGATCAGAGCGGCAGCAGTTGGACGCTGCCCTGCGGGCGCTCCTGATCAGCATCGACTAACCGACACCGTCGGACTTTCTGGGCCTCGCGGCCGCTGCAGGACGAAGCGCTGTCGACGAGGTGTCCACGGGCTGACCGTTCGGCCAGGGCGCGAGCGTGTGATCCGAACGCGATCGTGACCGAAACGTCCCCGTCCGGCGAGGACACTCCTCTCAAGCTGGGATCTGAGTATGCGGCGGACTTCGCGACGCGAGACACCGAACTAGGATGGGGATGCAGTTTCGACACTCGCGCCGGCAGATCGATCCGGCCCTGTGGAAGCGCCATCCCGCACTCAGCAGGTCCCTGCGTGCGGCCATCGTCATCGTCCCGATCGGCGCTTCGTTCCTCATCGCGATCCTGCTCAGCAATCTGCTGCCGCGCGCGACCAGCCCTCTGACCGCGGCGTTCTGGATTGCGGTCGTCATCGGCGGCTCATTGCTGACGCTCGTCGCGTTCGAGCGTGGCGCTCGGCAGTTGCTTCCGCTGGCCGCGCTCCTCAATGTGTCGCTGCTGTTTCCCGACAAGGCGCCCGCACGGTTTGCGGTAGCGCGGAGGATTGGCAGCCCCAGCCACCTTCGAGCGCAGTTGGAGCAAGCGCACGCAGCCGGGCACCAGGACGACGCGAAGGGAATGCAGACGGTCATCGAGCTGGTGCTCGCGCTCAGCGTTCATGACAAAGCGACCCGTGGACACTCGGAACGCGTGCGCGTGTTCACCGACATGATCGCCGACGAGCTCAAGATCGATGAGGTCGACAAGGCAAAGCTGCGATGGGCGGCGTTGCTTCACGATGTCGGGAAGCTCGAGATCTCGCCGGCGATCCTCAATAAACCGAGCGCACCCTCTCCTGAGGAGTGGGACGCGATCCACCGTCACCCGGAGGACGGCGCGCGCCTGGTCGCGCCATTGCTCGCGTGGCTCGGCGACTGGGGTCGAGCCGTCGTCGAGCATCACGAGCGCTGGGACGGCACCGGCTACCCGCACGGGCTCAAGGGGAACGAGATCTCGCTTGCCGCACGCATCGTGTCCGTCGCCGACGTCTACGAGGTGATGACCTCGCCGCGCCCGTACAAGACAACGATGAGCGTCGCCGCCGCGCGTGTGGAGCTGACGCGTGTCGCCGGAACGCAACTCGATCCGGCGATCGTCCGTGCGTTCCTCAACATATCCATCGGCCGCCTCTGGCGCACGGTTGGCATCGGAGCATGGATCGCGTTGATCCCCAATATCGGCCGGCTGTGGTCCGAGTTCGGCGGCATCGGCACGTGGATCGGGTCCGGGGCTCTCAGCACCATCACCGCGACCGTGCTCACGATCGGCGGATTCGCCCCGCCGATTCCGTCACCCGGCCCGCACGGCGCGTCACCGTCCGCGATCAGCGCACCGAGCCTCAGCCCCACACCGCCAGCAGGCGGCACGGGCGCGAGCTCGCCGCCGCCCCCGGGCCCGCAGCCGACGGGCGCCCCGACAGTGCCCCCTACATCAACGCCGAAGTCGGGTCCTGGACCCACGCCCACACCGACTCCGACAGCCAATCCTCCGACGCCGACCCCCACCCCAGTCGATTGGACGACATGCACGACGTGCACGAATCCCTCACCGGCGTGCACGAGCCACTGCTCGAACAGCACCCCCAAGTGCACGACCTACTGCGAAGGACCCAGCAACAGTCACTGTGCGACGTACTGCTACGGACCGAACAACCCGCGGTGCACCAACCATTGCGTCGGCGGGAACAACCCGCAGTGCCGGACCTTCTGCAGGGCAACCAGCACGATGGCCGTGTTGACTCGCTGGGAGACATCAGGACAGATCGCACCCGTCCCGGAGCGTGTCAACTCTCTTCAGCGATATCTATTCCGAAGCGATCGAGTGCTTCCCGAACTTGTTTGAGCCCGTCGATTCCTCGGGAGCGCCCGTAGGGGAGTTGGTCTTCTCGGTCCCAGCGCCACGCTGTGACCATCGCTCGCATGAGAACCCGACACTCGCGTAGCAGGTCGTGGTCAACAGCCGGATAGTGTTCGCTGACAGCTTCCGGTGCATGGGCGATGTCGAACTCGACGGGTCCGCGGCAACACGTTTCAAGGTCGATGAACAGCAGCCCTCGCTTCGTGTTCAGCACGTTGCCCGGATGCGGCTCGCCGTGCAGGAGTTGCTCGGGTGCGCCGCGGTCGACGATCGAGCGCCGCAGGCCCCGCAACGTGCTGCTGAGCAAATTCCGTCCCGTGTCATCGAGGTCCGGTGTCTGGGTGCGGTTGGCCACCAACGACACCGCTTGCGCGACTCGATCTGTGAAATGCGGCGCCGTCAGATCAGTCTTGCGCATGCGGCTATGGAGCCGCTGGAGCGCCTGTGCATAGTCGGCCGGTGCGACGTCCTGGGACGACGCCGACTCGTAATAGGTCCACAGCGTGATCGCGAAGTCGTCACGCACGTAAACGCGCGGTTCCACGCGAGGGTCAAGCTCCTCCACCGGGCAGCCCGCTTCCGCGAGCCGCCGACCAACCTCGACTTCGAACGCAGCGCCTGTCTGATGCGCGAGAGGCGTCACCCGAGTGAGCACGTCGCAGGGAGTCAGACGCACGGCGATGCGGTTCGAGTTGCTGACAACGACTGCGTCGTCGACTCGGAGGCCGAGAGCAGAGGCGGTCAACACGCCCGCCTCGAGTGCTTGTTGGACGTCTGACGGTTCCATCGCTGCGGCTCGTGATAATACCGACGCCACCATGCCCGCCGATCCGTATCGATCGGTCACGAGCTGACCGTACCCTTGTCCCAACAAAAGAGAGGAGCAGAACCTATGCAGCACGAAGTCATCCACGGACCAGCAATGCCGCAACCGATGGGGCACTACTCGCAGGCCGTCCGCGCCGGCAACCTCGTGTTCGTCGCCGGCCAGCCGGGCATCGACCTGGGAGCATCGAGCGATCCGTCGACTGCCGCGGCGGTACCAGGGGGATTCGAGGCCGAGTTTCGTCAAGCTGTCTGCAATCTCGAGGCAGTGCTGAAGGCCGCAGGCAGTGGACTGGAACACGTCGTCAAGACCACAACGTTCCTCACCGATGCGACGAACGGAGAGGCCGCAAATCGTCTCTACGCGGAGTACTTCCCGACCAATCCTCCGGCGCGCTCGTCGCCCATCGTCAAGCTTCCCCGCAACCTGCTCATCTCCATCGAGGCGATCGCGGTGGTTCCGTGAGGAAACAGGCCTCGAATCCGCGAGCTACTCGTCGATAGCGCGGCCGTAGCTCACGGCACCGAGCACCGCTTCCGGCGCGCTCGTCCGAAACGCGGAGTCGGGCCGAGCACCAAGCGCATCGTTGACCGTCGAGAACGCGATGCGCAGTGCTACATAAACGGTCACAGCGAAGATCTGCGCGTCGCTGTAGCCGGCATCACGAAGATCCTGCACATCAGCGACGCTGGTGTGATTCGGGTCACGCGCGACTTTACGAGCCCATTCGGCCAGCGCGTGCTCCTCGGGAGTCAGACGGTCGTCAACACCCTGGAGAACACCCGCAGCTGTTTCCGCGTCGGATTTGTTGGCCAGCTTCGTTCCCCAGGCCAGAGAGCAGTAGGCGTCTCCCAACGTCGAGGCGCATGCGGTGACCAGGATCCCGCGCTGCCGGAAGCTGAGATGCTCACCCGCGTACGTCTCGCCCATGAGGTCGAAGAGATGGCTCAGCGTTGCCGGCTGATACGCCCAGAGCCTTGTCACGTTCATCACGTAGCCGAGTTCAGCTATGTCTTCGTCGAATTGACGTTGTGCCTCGCCATCCGGCGCGCGTTCTCCAAGGAATCCCACTGTGTTCATGACCTCCCCTCCGTGACAGCCTCGGGCTTGCGCGCAACGTATCCCACGACGTTGATCTCCGCGCGCAACGGCAGGCCGTCGCGGACGTGCAACCGTGCCCCGTCCGCGGCAGCTGCGATGAACGCCGCTTCGCCGATGTGCTGCATCGCCTCGTACGCCGGACCGGTCGATGCGAGAGCGCGCGCGTACATCTCCGGGTCTGAGAACTCCCAGGCGAACGGGATGTCCACGCGCGTCACATCGACGAAGCCATACCTACAAAGGAGATCCTCTCCGACGCCGGGCCGGCCCAGTGCCACCATCGCCGCCTGATGCTCGACCTTGGCCGACTCTGCCAGCCGAAACGGGGCGAGTGCCCACGCACCTGACGACGCCTTGATGTGACCCCACACCGTGAGCCCGAGCCGGCCTCCCGGCGCGAGGACTCGATGCACCTCATCGAGGGCCTCCGTGGTCGTTCCCCAGATGCCGCGGAAGCTGGTCGCCACATCGAAGCTCGCGTCGGCCCATGGCATCGCGTGCATGTCGCCCACCCGAAGATCGGCATCGGGATTCCTGTCGCGCGCAATGCCCACGAGGCGCGACGACGCGTCGATGCCCGCGCAGGCGGCCCCTTGCGCACGCGCCAATTCGATGGCGAGGCCGGAGCCGCACGCCACGTCGACGAGCCGGTCGCCGTCGTTGACCTCGAGGCGATGGTGCATGGCGACGTACTCGCGGCAGTTCCCTGGTTCGCTCAGCGCCGCGAAGTCGACCGCCTTGCGGCCCCATCCTTCGTCAACGATCGTCCAGTCACTCCGCACGCTCGACCTCCTCAACAATGACCCGCAGCAGAGGCATTGTGGCCACGACAGCGCCTCTTCGCGCATTTCGGCTCAAAGGAGGGGTTGCCGTTCACGACGATCGAGCGTGCACACCGGTTCTACCGGGCCGGCGGCGTGGCCGAGCCCGGACGACTATCTGATGGGTTGAGCGTCGGTGGCTCGCCGGCGCTCATGCTCGGCGAGCCGCTGTGAGAGCTGCAGAGGCGTGGTTTCCGCCTTGATCATGAACTCGACCACGCCCAACCGATCTCGTCGGTGTGACAGCTCCGGATCGGCGAGATTGCTCAGGACGATGACGGGGATATCCCGAGTTCTCGCGTTGGCTCGGATCCGTGCGAGCAATTCGAACCCGCTGAGTTTCGGGAGGCGAAGATCGAGAAAAATGAAATCCGGCGTTTCGGCAAGTGCCATTGCAAGTCCTTCCTCGCCATCCGACGCGACGACGACGACATAGCCGTCGGCCGACAGCTGCAGGCGGTACATCTCGACCACAGCTTCGTCGTCCTCGACCAGCAGCACCTTGAACATCGCGTCGCTGCTTCCTACGCGCGACCCGCCTTGAGGGTTCCCAGCATCAACAATCACGGCTGCTCGAGTGCCGCAGCGCGGGCGCGCCAAAAGGCGAGCCGTCGCTTCAGACGCTGCTCCTCTGCGCGCAACACTTTGAAGTCGGTCGCAGCCACTTCGGCGCCGCTATCCGGATCCATACCGTGCATCCGCTCCTCGGTGATGCTCAGGATGTCGACCTTGAACGCCACGAGTTCGGAATACACCTTGATCCAGTGGCGCGCGTCGTCCGGGTACGGGGTGTCTACCGATTCACCAGGGAGCAGCCGGTCGGGCTCGACGCTCTCCAGGGCGGCCTCGATATCGTCGGTCTGACCGTGTTCGTGAGGCGGGTCCGTCATCCGATGAGCCGTCACGGATGACCCTCGCTGTAGTCATTCCAGTGCGTTAGACGCTGCTTGAACGCGGTGATCTCCTTCTCGAGAATGGTGACGTTCTCGCGGCTGAGATAGCGCTGCATCGGCGCATGGACCTGGTTTGCAAACGCACGCGTCTCGTCGAGCTGGCGTTCCATCATTGCGATCAGGCGCTCGTAGACCCCCACCCACTCCGACGCCTCGGATTCCGAGGCGTCGGCGGGCTCGGCATCGAAGAGTTCTTGAAAGGGGTTCGGATCGTCTTGCGTCATGTCGGCTGCCTCCCAACCGGCCTCGGCCATGTGCGTTCAACATGATCGCCGCCGCACCGTGATAACCACGGTCATCTTACATGATAGGCCGACTATCAGAGTTCCCGGGCTCCGGCGGTCGGCCAAGCCGGGTAGGCTCAGGTACGACGACTTCCAATTTGCGCGCCCGCGGTGCCGCAGCCAGCATCCCCGACCGGACTTGCCGTTCGATCGCCGGAGTCCTCAGGCTAAGGCGGTGGCTGCCCCAGGGACACCCGGTCAGCGATTGCGTACCGGTGATCCGGTGCTCATCGTCGCCAACGGCAATCCCCTCTCGCGGCGAGCCGACCGCATGGCGCACGCTGCGCTCCGGCAACTGAACCTGTCGTTCGAAGGCCAGGCCGAGCTCGTGAGCACCGGCTACGCCGGGCACGCCCGCGAGGTGGCAGAACGGTGGGCGTCCGAGCACCTCGATGGCACGATCATCGGCATTGGCGGGGATGGAACGCTCAACGAGATCGCCAACGGCATACTCGCCGCGGCTGCGGCATTCGGTAGCCGCGTTGTCCTCGTTGTCTGCGCCGGCGGCAATGCCAACGATCAGTACCGGAGCTGGCCGACATCGCGACGCGTCCGACCCGCTGCGATGTTGTCAGCGCAGCCCGCTGCCGTGGATGTTCTCGAGCTGTGTCATCGCGTGAGTGATCACGAACAGGCCATGCCGCAGTACGCACTGTCATATGCCGCCATCGGTTCTCTGGCCACTGGGGCATCCGTGGTCAACGGGCGCAGGCGAGGGATGCTCGCCGACCTTGCCCTCTTCCCTCAGACGTTGTTGCGCGCACGACCCGTGTCTGTGGTGATCGACGGCACGCCGACCCGCGCCGACAGCCTGAGCTGGCACATCATCCCGACAATTGCGAAAGTCTTTCGCGTTAGTGCGAACTCGCAACGCGCAGATGGGCTGATGGAAGTCGTTCTGATACGCCATCGCCGGTTGCCGACAGCGCTGAGAATGAGCTGGTTTGGACTTCGGGCTCTGGTATGGCCGCACAGACCATCGCAAACCGCGCGGACGAATCTCTTTTGGGAGCACGGTGGTGTCGCGCAGTTGGACGGCGAGACCATCGACATTGCACCCCGGTCGGCGATGACGGTGCGCTGCGTTCCGAGAGCGCTGCGCATGCTGTGCTGCGAAATCGACGTCTCAGTTGGGCGCCGTCGTTGACGGCTCCAATCAACGCTCAGCGCACCTGGATGATGGCGACCCTGCGGATCCCTCCAGGACTATCGACCGTCACCTCGTCGCCGGCGCGGTGGCCGGACATCGCTGCCCCCAAGGGCGACTCGAGCGAGATACGCTGACGGGCGATGTCGGCCTCAGCCGGCACAACGATGATGTACTCGGAGTCGCCGAAGTCATCGCGCACCACGACCGTTGCGCCCAAGCCCACCGTACCGTCATACGCGGCGGGCTCGACGATCTGTGCATTTCGGAGCATCCCTTCGATGGTCTGTACACGGCCGTCGAGGAGGCCGAGCTCGCGCCTGGCATCGTGGTAGGCGAAGTTCTCGCGGAGATCACCCTCGGCGCGGGCGGTGGCGACTCGCTGGACGATTTCAGGACGTTTGGTATCGACGAGCTCGCGCATTTCGGCGATGAGCGCGGCTTGTCCCTCTGTTGTCAGCAGGACTGGTCGACCACGTGCCATTTGATGATCTCCGGAACCGGAGGTGCTGCAGAAGGCCGTTAGTGTGCCATGGCCCGCCGTGCGCGGCGTTCGGTCCCTTCCACCAACGGAACTCGCGGCCGACCTGTCGCGCTCAAGGCCCGCCGATCTCCTCGCTCGGCACGCAGTGAAAGACCCTACTTGCTGTTGGCCCCGACAGCCCTTCTGATCAGAGTACGCAGGGCTGCCTCATTCACGGAGTTGCCTTCGTGAACATCAATAGCACGAACGCTTTTGCTGTCGAGCCGAGCGTTGAAGAGCTTCCTCGTGTCCTGGAGTTGGGCACCCTTCGGAAAGGTCAGTCTGACAGCATTCTTGAGCATCTCACCGACGCAAACGATGCCGTCGTGAGACCACACGGGAACGCCCTCCGGCCTGGAGGGCTTTTTCCATTTGACTTCTTCCACGACATCGGGGTCTGCCGTCCTGATGAGTGCACGCAACTGTGACAGCTGCTCAGCCCGCCAATCGCCAGCCTTCATGAGAATGGCATCTATCTGCTTGGATGCGGACGTATCAACCATCTTCGACCCAGATGATCTCATCAAAGAACTGTTCGATCGCGGTCGCGACGGATCCAAGGACAGTGGCAGACGCCGCAAGCTCGCCGGGCACGAACATGCCGTGGTCAGCGCCCTCGACCTCGAGGACATGCGGCGAGAGGGCATGTGCGACACGCGAATCCCAGCCGAAGGCATCGGCCGTTCCGCCCACCAAGAGGAACGGCCGAAGCGAATCGCGCAGAGCATCGACGACGTACGCCTCAGCGAGCAGGGGCGTGAGCCACACGGCGGGGAGGTCACGCTCGGCGGCGACGCGTGCAGCGTACGTTGCCAATGACTTGCCGACGATGAGGGGTTTGGCGTCGACCAGGTCCAGTGCGTCAAGTGCAGCACCGACATAGTGAGTGACCCAGGACGAAAGGGCCTCACCCGATGCGGAAGCAATGGCAAGTTCCTCCTCCGGCCACTGCAACTGGTACACGCGAGCTCCACGACGTTCCGCCGCCTGCGCCGCATACATGAGCAGCGGCGTGTGAGGACCGAACATACGACCAGGGACGACGACTGCGCTGCGCCCCGGCCGAGCACCCATCGGGCGAGTATCCACCATCCGTGGCAGTGTGATCCCGGCCTCGCAGAGGTGTCCCCCGAGCCGTGAGGCGGGGCCGGATGTCGCCTCGATCCATCGGATGATCCGATACGTTCGTTCCCCTTATCCTCATTGCTCTGCGAACCCGGGACCCCGAGAATTGTTCGAGGGCGTCAAACGTGGCGCGAAGACGGGGACTGCTGAGGGGATTCCTGGGTGCATATCGACTTCTACGTAGCGCTGGCCGGCCTTGTCGTCGGCTGTGCTGTAGGGCTCACCGGCATGGGCGGCGGCGCTCTGATGACCCCGGTGCTCGTCCTCTTGTTTCACGTGCAGCCGGTGGCCGCGGTTGCCAGCGACTTGGTCGCGTCACTGGTCATGAAGCCCGTTGGCGCAGCGGTCCACGCAGGGCGGGGCACCGTCCAGTGGGGACTCGTGGCATGGCTTGCGGCAGGCTCGGTGCCATCCGCTTTCCTGGGCGTCATCTTTCTTAAATGGATCGGGGACGGCACCCGCATCCAGAGCATCGTCAGCTTCACCCTCGGAGGCGTTTTGCTCGTGGCCGTCGCAGCTTTGGGTGTGAAGATGGTCCTCGACCACCGGCGCCCGCAAGGCCCAACTGTCGAAGCCGGACTGAAGGTGAGGAAGGCTTCAACCCTGGCGATTGGAGCGTCGATTGGATTCATCGTCGGGATCACTTCCGTTGGATCCGGAACCCTCGTGATCATCTTGCTGCTCTTTCTGTATCCACGCTTGCGTGGCTCACAGATGGTCGGCACTGACCTTGCTCAGGCAATCCCAATGGTTGGTTCCGCAGCCATCGCACATATCGTGTTTGGGGACTTTGCCCTCGGGCTCACGGCCTCGATCCTGATCGGGAGCATTCCCGGCGTCCTCATCGGGGCTACCGTCTCGTCATACGCACCGACGCTGTTTCTGAGGGCGGTGTTGAGCGTGGTGCTGCTCGTCTCGGGACTGAAGCTCCTCACAGTGCCCACCGCGGTCCTCGGGATTGTCCTGGGTCTCAGCGTGATCGGACTGTTCGGCGCATGGTTGACTGTGCGCATCACACGACGACCGGCCGGCCTTCGCGAGCTGGCCTTTGTGCAGTCCGCAGCAGATCTGAAGCGCGCGCCCGACGCGGAAGAAGCCGCGTAGCCCGCATTCCGAGATCGTCGGAGGCACAGAATCTCGCGCAGCGATCCGGGTCATGTCAACATTTGACACGACACATCCGTTGAGCTACG
>DATDID010000028.1:0-10288 GCA_036521195.1 Candidatus Dormiibacterota bacterium | reverse complement strand
CCGCATAGAACGCGTTGCAAGCCTCGGTCGTGATCGTGAACCCGGGCGGGACCGGCAGTCCGGCGCGCGTCATCTCCGCGACCCCCGCTCCCTTGCCGCCGAGCAGGTCGCGCATCGCGGCGCTGCCCTCGTCGAAGCGGTATACCCACTTGTGCGCACGCGGCCGAGCCGCAGCCTTCTTGGGCGCAGCGCCGCGTCCGGATGCGGAGCGCGACCGCGTTGCCGACGACTTCTTACCCCGGGTGCCTACCGCCATGAGCCAGCCCTCACCGTGATGGTTCGTTGGGTGCGCGAACATACCTCGCAGGGCGTGAGAGTACCATCGGGCCGCCACTCGGCCGAACTGCGGTGAGCCAGACGCCGCGCCTGGGTCGACCGGTCCGGGTTACTTGCCTTTTGCGGACGCCTTCTTCGGGGAGTGGTGCGACCGGGGCTTGGTCCATTCCGCACGCTTCGGCGGTCCGGTGACGCCGGCTTTGTGGAGCGCACCGCCGAGACGCGACTGCATGAACGCCTCCTGATCTTCTTGCGACTCCCAGACCTCGACCACGATCCAGCCGCCGCCTTCAGTGGGACCCGCCATGTGCGTGTGGAGACCGGCCGGCCAGTCGCCTTCGCCGGAGTCCATGTCGATGCCGAGCTCGGCGTTGACCTGGTCGTACGCAGCCTGATCGAAGCCCTCGAATTCGAGGATCAGTACTTCAGCCATCTCTCTCTCCAGCATTCCACCTGAGCCCAGCCTGTGGGCCAGCGGATCATGTCAGATGCCGGCAGTGCTCACAGGATGAGCATGGCGTCGCCGAACTCGTGCCAGAGGTAGCCGCGTTCTCGAACTTCCGAATACGCCTGCTCGAGCAGCGCGTCGTCGAGCAGGGCGCCGAGCATGTCGAGGTGGGTTGCCGGCGGCTCGTGCAGGCCCGTGAACAGCGCGTCGACGACCCGGAGCTCCGTGCGCGGCGTGATCACGAGTGGGGTCCAGCCGCTCTTCGCGTGGACGAGGCCTTGATCATCGGACACGGTCTCGAGCGTGCGGATGACACTTGTCCCGACGGCGATCACGCGCCGCGCGCGGTTGATCCGATCCGCTGTCTCCGCGCGGACGGCGAACCACTCCTCGATGAGCGGCTTGTGGAGGTCGACGTCGTCGTCCTGGAACGAGCTCAGCCCGCAGTGCAGCACGATGTCGGTCACGTCGATGCCGGCGTCGCGGAGCTCGCCCAGGAGTTCCCAGGTGAGGTGGCGGCCGGCGGACGGGATCTCGACCGAACCCGGGGTCCCGGCGTACACCGTCTGGTAGTGCTCGAGCGCCACGGGCTCGGGGACGTACGAGTAGCGGATTGGCTCGCCATCGCTGAGCAGCGTTGACATCACATCGCCGCGTTCGACGGTCATCCGCCAGAGCAACGGTGCGTCCGGGCGTTCTGCGCGCACACGCAGTTCCAGCCCGCTGTTCGCATGGAGCAGCTCGCCGGCTCGCAGGCTGACGTTCGCATGCGGCGGCTCGGTTCCGACGGCAAGCGCATCCCACTCCCCGACCCGAAGCGCACCCGGCCGAAGCTGCACCTGCTGGCCGTTCTCACGCGTGACGCGCAGCGCGGCGGGAAGCGTGCGGCTCGAGTTGACGACGAGCAGGTCGCCTGGGGCGAGGTGCTCACCGAGGTGCGCAACGGTGGTGTGCGTGATGCGGCCCGTCTCGCGTTCGACAACGCAGAGACGTGCACCATCGCGTCGCAGCCCGCGCAGCTCGGCGGGAAGAGAAGCGCGTTGTTCGCGAGGCGCGGCGATCACTGGAGAGTCCTCGCCTCGACCCGATCATCGGCGGGCACCTGTCCCGCGACGATCGTGAGCATCTTCGCCGCCACATCGTCCGGATTGAGCAGATCGGCTGGATCGGCCTCGGGATCGGCATCGAAGTGCATGACCGTGTTCATGTCGCCGGGATCGACGCTGATGACCCGCACGTTGGTGTGCTGCAGCTCCGCTGACCAGCTACGAGTCAGCGCGTCAAGGGCGGCCTTGGAGGCGCTGTACAAACCCAGCCCCGCAAAACCGATGACGGCCGCGTCCGTGGTGATGTTGATGACGAGACCGTGGTTGCGCAGGAGCATGCCGCCGATGACGGCCTGCGTCAGGCGGAGCGGACCGAGCACATTGGCCCGCAACACATCCTCGAGCGCGCTCGAAGGTGCGTCGGTCAGCTGCGGTGTGGGAAGTGGTCCGAGGGCGGCCGCGTTGTTGATGAGGACATCGATGCCCCCGAAACGCTGCAGCGCCGTCGCAGCGAATCGCTCGATGTCGCGTGCATCGGCGATGTCCGCGAGCACGGCGATCACCTCGGCACCCTGACCGCGACATTCCTCGGCGACAGTTTCGAGTGCCTCCGCGCTGCGAGCACACAGTGCAAGCGACGCGCCTTCACGCGATGCTGCAAGCGCGAGCGACCGCCCAAGTCCACGTGACGCGCCGGTGATCATGACCACCTGTCCGGTGAGTGTTCTCATGCCGTCAATCCTGCGCGTGTTCATCCCCGAACGCATCAGCCCAGCGGCGCATGCGGGCATCCGCCATTCGGCGGATCCGTCAGTCCACGAGCCCTTCGCGGATCGCAAGCACCGCCGCCTGGGTGCGGTCCTCGACCCCGAGTTTGGCGAGCACCCGGCTCACGTGCGTCTTCACCGTTTTCTCGCCGATGCCAAGGCGTTGCGCGATCTGCTTGTTGGCGAGTCCTTCGACCATCAGGCGCAACACCTCGTGCTCACGTGCAGTGATGGCGATGCGCGTCGACGTCGTGCCATCGCCGCGACGCATCAGGCGCGAGGCAACCGACGGGTGCAGGGCCGGGCGCCCGGCGTGGACGTCTCGAATGCCGTCGGCCAGCGCGGCCGGGTCGATGTCCTTGAGGAGGTAGCCGGCCGCACCGGCTGCCATCGCCGCAAAGATCTGCGAATCGTCCGCAAAGCTGGTCAGGATCAGCACTCGCACTCCAGGCGCGGCCTCGATGAGACCGCGGATCGCCCCCACACCATCACCGCCCGGCATGACGAGATCGAGCAGGACGACGTCTGGCGAGGAGGCGCGCGCAACCCGAATCGCGTCCACGGCGCTCGCAGCCTCACCGACGACCGCGATGCCCTCCTGAAGTCGCAGAAAGCCACGCAGCCCTTCGCGCACCACGGAGTGGTCGTCGACGATGACGAGGCGGATCGGCGTGGTCACGACAGCGGCACCGTCACCGTCACCGTGGTGCCAGCGCCGGGCCGGCTGCGGATGTCGACATCCGCACCGATCCCGTGCGCTCGCTCCCTCATGGTCGCGAGTCCCATCCCCCGTCGCGTGCGCGGCAACGCCGCCGGATCGAATCCGGGTCCGTCATCGCGAATGCTCAACGTCACCGCCCGGGCACCTGCACGCAGCGTGACACGCACGGCAGCCCCGGTTGCGTGCCGCATTGCGTTGTGCAACGCTTCCTGAGCGATCCGCAGCAAAGCGTGCTCGGTCTCGAGCGGCAGGTGGATGCCGCTGGCGGCGTTGACGACGACGCGAAGGCCACTCGTGCGGAGCGCGTCGGCATGATCGGTGAGGGTCGCCGCAAGACCGTCCCGTTCGAGGCTCTTGGGACGGAGCGCGTGCACCAGACCGCGCAGCTCCTGGAGCGCCGAGGTGGTGCGCTGCTCGAAGTCCACGAGCGTTGCCTTTGTGGCGGCGTCGTTGCTCGTCAGCGCCGCGGCCCTCGCTGCGAGCACCAGGCTGAAAAGGGTCTGCGTTGCCGCGTCATGGAGCTCGCGGGCAACGCGGTTCCGCTCTTCCATGACCGCGAGCTGCTGTGAGCGCGAGTACAGGTCGGCGTTTGCGATCGCGACCCCCGCGTATGCAGCGAGGGTTCCCAGGCGCCGCGCGTCCGCTTTCGTGAACGCGCCGCTGCGGTGGCCGCTGACGAACAGATTGCCGGCGACACGGCCGCGATGCGTGATCGGGACGCCGAGAAAATCCGTCAGCGTCGGATGATGCTCGGGGTAATACGAGAAGCGCGGGTGCCGGCGGATGTCGTCGAGCCGGATCGGCCCTTCCTCGAGCAACGCCCCGAGCACACCATGCGTGCGTGGCAACTCGCCGATCGCAGCAGCACGCTTGTCGGTGATGCCGGATGTCACGAAGCGCGCGAACCCGCCGCGACCGTCCGGCACACCGATCGCCGCGTAGCGCGCGTTCACCTGACGGCGGGCGGCGCGCACGATGCGATCGAGCACCGCGTTGAGATCGGGGTTTTCCCCGAGCGCCAGCAGCTCGAGCACCTCGGCGGCGACGGCATCGGTGTCGATCCGTGCGGTCACCGTTCTGGATGCTAACGCTGCCGTCAGGCGTTCGCTCGTGTGCTCGCTCGCTCCCGCAGGACGCCGAGCTGGTCGCCCAACGCCGCGCGCAGCCCTTCGATGGGCACGCGGACCTGTGTCATCCCGTCGCGCTCGCGGATGGTCACGGCGTTGTCGTTCAACGAGTCGAAGTCGAACGTGATGGCCAGCGGGGTGCCGATCTCGTCCTGGCGCCGATAGCGGCGTCCGATCGCCTGCGTCTCGTCGTACATCGTCGCGAAGTGCGGCCGGAGCTCGTGTTCGATGCGCCGCGCGGGCTCGGTAAGCTCGGTCTTTTTCGAGAGCGGCAGGACGGCGACCTGGACCGGCGCGACGTCGGGATGCAGATGCAGCACCACTCGCTTCTCGCCGCGCACCTCCTCCTCGTCGTAGGCATCGACGAGCAGCGTGATGAAGATGCGATCGGTGCTGACGGCGGGCTCGATGACGTACGGCACGTAGCGCTCGTTCGTCTCCGTGTCGAAATACGAAAGATCGCGCCCGCTGTGCTCCATATGGGTCTTGAGGTCGAAGTCGGTGCGATCGGCAACGCCTTCGAGCTCACCCCAGCCGAACGGATAGCTGTACTCGATGTCGCTGGTCGCGGTGCTGTAGTGGGACAGCTCGGCTTTCTCGTGGGCGCGGAGGCGGAGATTCGCTTTGCGCACACCCATTGTGTCGACATGCCAGCGGAAACGTTCCGCGCACCAGTACTCGTGCCACTCGCGGTCGGTGCCCGGCTTGCAGAAGTACTCCATCTCCATCAGCTCGAACTCGCGCAGCCGGAAGACGAAGTTTCCCGGCGAGATCTCGTTGCGGAAACCCTTGCCCTGCTGGGCAATACCAAAGGGGAGTCGCCGGCGTGTCGAGCTCACCACGTTGGCGAAGTTGACAAACATGCCCTGCGCAGTCTCGGGGCGGAGCCAGAGTTGCGCCGCGTCCTCCTCCACAGGGCCGATGAACGTCTTGAACATCAGGTTGAACTGACGGGCCGCGGTGAGCGGACCACCGCATTCCGGGCAGCCGGGCGCATCGGGGGCCTTGCCGCGCGCGATTCGCTCGGCGGCGAGATGGTCTTCGCGCCAGCGCTTCCTGCATGTCCCGGTGCAGTCGACAAGCGGGTCGGTGAACCCGGCGACATGCCCGCTCGCCACCCACACCTCGGGGTTCATGAGGATCGAGCCCTCAATGCCCTCGACGTCGTCGCGCAGGTCCACCATCGATTGCCACCAGCGCTCGCGGATGTTGCGACGCAGCCGCACACCGAGCGGACCGAAGTCGTAGACGGCGTTGAGACCACCGTAGATCTCGCTCGACGGATAGACGAAACCGCGCTGTTTGCACAGCGAGACGAGCTTCTCGATGACGTCGGATCGCGCCGGGGCGTCGGCCATGGCGCGTCAGTCTACCGGCAGCCCGACACCACTCCGACCCTCGATGGCGCGGAGCACGTCGATCGATCGCAACCGGCGGTCGAGGTGATAGGCGAGCTCTGACTCGACGATGCGCTCCAGCGTCTGCAGAGTCGGGGTGTCGAGACGAAGCCGCAGCCAGAGCGATTCGTCGCCTTCGGCGGCCGCGCGCAGCACCTTGATCACCCGAACGGAGCATTCCGCAGCCTCGGGGTCGCCCGGAGCGCAGCGCTCGCAGAGCAGTCCACCGCCCGGCGCGCTGAACCACGCGGTGCTCTCCGGGAGGCGGCGCTCGCACGACGCGCAATCGACCAGTTGCGGCGCGTAGCCCAGGCGGTCAACCATGCGCCTCGCAAACCAGACGATCGCAGCTCGGGGATCTCGCTCGGGGTCGGCGCAGGCGGTGAGCGCGGCCGCAACGAGCGCGTAGATCTCGGGTTCAGCGTGGTGGCTCTCGAGGACGCGATCGCTCAACTCGGCGCAGAGCGATGCATACGCCGCACGACGGGCGTCGCTGCTCACGGGCGTTGCCGCGATCGACTCCGCCTGTGTCAGCACGTCGAGCTCACCGCGGCCGCGGGCGAGCTGCATCCGGCTGCGCGTGAAGAGATCCGTTCGCGACGCGAGCCGGCTCTGACTGCGGCGAACGCCGCGAGCGATGACCCCGATCTTTCCGTGCTCGAGGGTCAGGACCGTGAGAATGCGGTCGCTCTCGCCGTAGTCGATCCGGCGCAGCACGATTCCCTCATCGCTGTACGTGGGCATCCGCCCATCATGCGGACTACTGGCCGTGAGCGTGCGCCGGTTCCTCTTCCTGGGTGTCGCGACTTTCCTGCTGCTCGTCGTGGTCGAACGAGTGCGGGCCGCGCTCGCGGATGAGCGAGGCGGGGCTGGTGATACGCACGGTCTGGATGCTCTGGCGCCGGATGGCCTCGACGGTGAGGGTCGCCACGCCGAGCTGGATCGTCGCTCCCACCTTGGGAATCTCACCGAGCTCCTCGTAGACGAGGCCGCCTACGGTGTCCGCCTCGACGTCCGGAAGCTCGACGTTGAGCGCCTCCTTGAGGTCATCGACCGGGAAGCGGGCGCTGACGACCACCTCGTGGTCGGACACGATCTGCAACTCCTCGACCTCGCGCATGTCGTACTCATCGCGGATCGGACCGACGATCTCCTCGATGAGGTCCTCGAAGGTCACGATGCCCGCGGTCCCACCGTGCTCGTCGACGACCACCGCCATATGGACTTTGCGCTCCTTCATCTCTCGGAGCAGCTCGCCGACATGCTTCGCCTCGGGGGTGAAGTACGGCTGGCGCGCGATCTCAGAGAGCGGGCGCTGATCGTCGCCGTGCACACCATGTCGGAGCAGGTCTTTCGCGTAGACGACACCGACGATGTTGTCGATGCTCTCCTCGTAGATCGGGATGCGCGAGTAACCATGCTCGATGATCACCTTGATGACGTCGGCGATCGAGTCGGTGTTCTCCGCGGCGACCACATCGACGCGCGGGACCATCACCTCGCGCACCGACTTGTCGGTCATCTCGAGGATGCCGTGGATCATCTCCCGCTCCTCCTGCTCGACGATCCCCTCCTGCTCGCCGACGTAGAGCAGGAGCTTCAACTCCTCCTCTGTGACGAACGGGCCGCGCACGGAATGCCCTTTCGTGGCGGCGCGAACGATGAGCCTCGCAAACGCGCTGAGGCCGCCGACCAGGGGGCGGAGCAGGCTCGTGAGCACGCGTACCGGCCCCGCAAGCGCAAGCGCAAACCGCTCGTTGAAGCGCAGCGCCAGCGACTTCGGCGCGATCTCGCAGAAGATCAGGACAACGATCGACAGCACGATGGTACCGATCGCCTGCGGCACCTTGTCGAGATACGAGTCGATGAGCAACGCCGTACACGTGGAGACGACGATCACCGCAACAGTGTTCAGGGTGAGAATCGTCGAGAGATACGCGTTGGGATCCGCGTGCAGACGGGTCACGGTTTTCGCGCGACGGTTGCCGTCGTCGGCAAGGCTGCGCATCCGGATCCGGCTGACGCTCGTGAGCGAGGTCTCAGCCGCGGCGGCGAACGCGGCGATCACGAGACCCGCCACGATGACGACGATGAGCGGGATCATCGGCGCGGTGTCGCGCTAGCGTCTGACCCGCTCACCGGAACAATTCGCTGACACTTCGTCCTTCGTGGACGCGCACGATCGCCTCGGCGATCAGCGGCGCGACCGAGAGGATGCGAAGCTTGGGCGCGTCGTCAAAGCTGTGACTGCCGTTGTGGTACGGGATCGTGTCGGTGATACAGATCTCGTCGATAGGTGCGGCGTGCAATCGCGCCAGCGCACCGTCGCTGAGGACACCGTGCGTCGCCACGACATCGACTGATTTGGCGCCGTTCGCCAGCAACGCGACTGCCGCACTGGCGAGCGTGCCACCCGTCGAGATGAGGTCGTCGACGATGACGCAGGTCGCGCCCTGCACATCACCGATGACGTTGACGACCTCGACGGTGTCGTCGCGCGGGCGGCGTTTGTCGATGACCGCGATCGGTGCGTCGAGGATGCGCGCGAGGTTGCGAGCGCGATGCACGCCCCCGGTATCCGGCGACACCACAACGACATCGTGCCCGTGCCGCTCACGAACACGGCGCGCGAGGATCTTCGTGGAGATGAGCGCATCGACCGGGATGTCGAAGAACCCCTGGATCGCCTCGGCATGGAGGTCGACGCAGATCACGCGATTCGCGCCGGCGAGCTCGATGATGTTGGCCATGAGCTTCGCGCTGATCGGGTCGCGCGCCTGCGTCTTCTTCTCCTTGCGCTGGTACCCGTAGTACGGGATCACCGCAGTGATGCGTGACGCCGAGGCGCGGCGCAACGCATCCAGGATGATGAACAGCTCAATCAGGTTGTCGCTGACCGGGTGACACGTCGGCTGGATGAGGAAGACGTCGTGGCCGCGCACCGACTCGGCGATCTTGACGTCGAACTCACCATCGGCGAACCGAGTGATGTCGACATCGGCGAGCTTGACCCCGATCTCGCGGGCGATGCGCTCGCTCAGCTCCGGGTTGCCGCTGCCAGAAAGCAGGAGCAACTCGCCGTACGGGTTCGAGTCGTTCATGCCCTGGTTGGACGGCGAGCCGCCCATCCCTCGATGTTCTGCTGCCGGCTCCGGCCGACCGCCAGCGCGCCGGCGGGCACGTCGTGATCGACGAAGGATCCGGCACCGATATACGCGCCATCGCCGATCGTCAGCGGCGCGACCAGCGTCGAGTTGGTCCCGACGAAGACCCTGTCGCCGATCGTGGTGCGGTACTTGGCCTCACCGTCGTAGTTGCAGGTCACGGTTCCGGCTCCAATGTTCACCGCTGTTCCGACGTCGCTGTCGAGGACGGACGAGAAGTGGCTGATGCGAGTTCCGGCGCCGATCGTGCTGTTCTTGACCTCGGCATGGGTTCCCAACTCTACCCCGGACGCCAGCACGGTATTCGGACGAACACGGCAATAAGGCCCGACGCGGACGTCGTCGCCGAGCTCGCAGCCGTCGAGGGTTGCTTGTCCGACGACCACCCTGTCGCCCGCGCGGACGTCGCTCATGACTGCCATCGGGCCGATCTCGCAGCCCGATCCGAGGACGCTCTGACCCCGGATGGTCGTCATCGGGTGGATCACGCTGTCGCGGCCCACGATCACCTGCGGATCGACGTAGGTCGTCGTGGGGTCCTCGAGGGTCACACCCGACAGCATGAGGGCGTCGAGCGTTCGGCGCCGGAGTGCCGCCTCTGCCGCGGCCAGCTGGCGGCGGTCGTTGATGAAGATGAACTCGTCCGGGTCGGGCGCCAGCAGCGCCTCCACCGGGCCGGTCAGCTGCTCGACGATGTCCGTCAAGTAGTACTCACCCTGGGCGTTGGCGGTCGTCAGTCGGTCGAGCGCCGGCCAGAGCTGTGCGCCGTCGAACACGTAGATCCCGCCGTTGCACTCCAAAGGCAGCGCCTCGCCGGGCGGAAAGTCGCGCTCCTCGACGATTCGAAGGACGTGTCCGTCCTGGTCGCGGATGACCCGGCCGAGGCCCGACGGGTCGGTCGGCACGCCGGTCAGGAGGGTGCAGGCGCGAGCTGTTGATGCATGCGCCGCCAGCAGTCGCTCGAGCGTCTCGGCCCTGATCAGGGGCGCGTCCCCGACGAGGACGAGGACCGGGCCGGAGCCGCGGAGATCGGCGGGGACACTGCGGACCGCGTCGCCCGTGCCGAGCTGGGCCGTCTGCTCGACGCAGGTCGCCTTGTCTTCGAGGAGGGCCCTCACCGCCGTCTCGCCCGGCGCGATGACGACCACCGGCGTGGTGCTGGTCGCCGCGCTGACGGCATCGACCGCATAAAGAATGAGTGGGCGCCCGCCGAGAAGGTGGAGCACCTTCGGGACGCCGCTGCGCATCCGCTTGCCCTGCCCCGCGGCGAGGATCACCGCCTGGGGACCGTCTCCCATGTACCCGCGAGTATACGGGCTGGCCTGAACCGGCCCGAGGACAG
>DATDID010000027.1:0-2994 GCA_036521195.1 Candidatus Dormiibacterota bacterium | reverse complement strand
GGGTCGTTTGCTGCTTCACGCAACGACGACTGCTCCTCGGCGTATATCAGCCCACAGGCAATCGTGACTGCGGCTGAAATCGGCAGCCACAGGCGCAGGAGGCGAAACACACCGAACGTCATCGAGTCGAGAACGCCGCATCAGTCGTCATGGTTTCTCACTCGCAGGACGCGCCGTTCGCGATTGCTCGTGCGATGACGATATCGGTGATCTGTCGGGTCTCAGCCAGCCGGCGATGGCGAGAACGTGACTGCGGGTTCCGCGCGCACGTCGAAGTTCACGGATCGCGCGACGAAACAGAGGTCGTGGGCGCGTTCGTGCAGTGCACTCGCGCGATCCGCGTCGCCGGCGGAGATGGTGACTTCGGGATGGAGTGTCACCTCCTCGAAATGCCCGCCGCCGTCAGGTGTTTCCACCATCGTCCCTGTGGGGTGGTCGACGTAGCCGGTGACTACGATGCGTTCCTTGGCGCAGAGCACGAGATACCAGAGCATGTGGCACTGCGACAGTGACGCGACGAGCAGTTCTTCCGGATTCCACCGATCGGCATCGCCGCGGAAGCCGGGATCGGCCGAGGCGAGGAGGGGCGCCTTGTCGCCGGCGGTTACCTCGCTCGATCGTTCGAAGGTGCCGTATGCGCTCGTGCCGGTCCCGGTGTTGCCGGTCCACGTGAGCATCAGCTCGTACGTGTGTGTCTTCGCCACCTTGTCCGACCTCTTGCCTACCGAGGCAGTTGCGCTTCGATTGCCTCGATGACGACGTCGGCATCGGGCGCAACCTTGGAACGGAAGCGGGCGACCACGTCGCCGCCGGGCGAGACCAGGAACTTCTCGAAGTTCCACTTGACGTCGCCGCCGTTGCCCTCAGCGTCGGCGCGCTCGGTGAGCTCGGCGTACAGCGGATTACGATCCGGCCCGTTGACGTCGATCTTCTCGTACATCGGGAAGGTAACGCCGTAGTTGTCCGCGCAGAACGCCTCGATGTCTTCCGGTGTGCCCGGCTCCTGCTGGCCGAACTGGTTGCAGGGAAAGCCGAGAACGCTGAAGCCGCGCGCGTGGTAGCGGTTCTGCAGGTCCTCGAGCTGTGCGTACTGCGGCGTGTAGCCGCATTTCGAAGCGACGTTCACGATGAGCAATGCCTCGCCCGTGTGATCGGCGAGCGACGCGGGCGCGCCATGCAGCGTCTTGACGGGTGCGTCGTAGATGGACATGGTCTTCTCCTGGACAGAACTACCAGGATTCGAGCGTACCACCGAGGTCCCGAACGTCAGGCTGCGAGCGCCGCCACCGGTTCGTTCGCTTCGTCGATCTTGCTGACGTCGGCGCGCCGCACCGTGGCTGCCAGGACTGCCGCGCCGCCGAGCATGAGGAACGCCCCGACGAAGAACGCGACGTGGAAGCCGTCGACGAGCGCCCCGACGCGCGCTGCTGCACTTGGCACATGACCGAGGGACGTGAGCGTGTTCGAGGTGGTGTTCGCGGCCAGGGTCGCGAGCACTGCCAGGCCGATCGCGCCGCCAAGCTGTTGCGAGGTGTTCAGCAGGCCCGATGCGAGTCCCGCGTCGTGCTCATCGACGTTGGTGGTCGCGATGAGCGTGATGGGCACGAACGTCAATCCCATGCCGACGGCCATGATCATGAGCCCAGGCAACAAGTCGCCGAGGTACGTTCCTGCCACAGGGATCCTGCTCAGCAGGATAAGCCCGAGTGCCGCGATGCACATACCGACGAGCCCCACCGCACGAACACCGACGCGGCGGATCAACTGCTGCGAGAGCCCCGCGCCGACGACGATGCCGCCGGTGACCGGAAGGAAGGCGAGCCCGGCACGCAACGCGCTGTATCCCAGCACCTCCTGCACGTAGATGGAGGCGAAGAAGAAGAGCGCGAACATGCCCGCGGCGACGAGCAGCATTGCCGCGTTGGAACCGGTGATGGAGCGCATCCGGAAGATGCCGAGGCGGACGAGCGGGTGGCGCAACCGCGACTCGAGCATCAGGAATGACCCGAGCAGGGCGGCTGAGATCGCGAGGAGGCCGAGCGTTGTCACCGAGATCCAGCCCGCCGTCTGGGCGTTGACCAGCGCGTAGACAAGCAGCGCGAGACCGCCGGTGACGGACACCGCGCCGGCGATGTCGAACCCGCGTGCCGTCTCGACCCGGCTCTCGGGAACATAACGCAGCGCGAGCACGACGGCGATGACACCGACAGGCACGTTCACGAAGAACACCCACTGCCACGAGAACAGGCTGGTGAGCACGCCGCCGAGGAGCAGCCCGATGGCGCCGCCGCCGACGGCGACCGCGCTCCAGACACCAAGCGCAGTCGTCCGCTCACGGCCTTCCTTGAACGTCGTGGTCAGCACCGCGAGTGCGGCAGGGGACACGAGCGCGCCACCCAATCCCTGCAGTGCGCGCCCCGCGACGAGGACTCCTGCGGATCCCGCCAGCCCGTTCATCAGCGATGCGGCGGAGAAGACGACGATGCCGAGGAGGAAGAGCCTGCGACGGCCGATCAGGTCCGCGGCACGACCGCCGAGCATGAGGAACCCGCCGAAGGTCAGCGTGTACGCGTTGACGATCCACTGCAGGCTCTCGGGGGAGAAGTGGAGACCCCGCTGGATCGACGGCAGCGCGACGTTCACGATGGTCGCGTCGAGGATGACCATGAACTGGGCCAGTCCCACGATGACGAGGACGAGCCAGGGATTGACGTGGCGAGATTCCATTGCGTTCGTCCTCACGTTGGGGGTAGAATCGGAGCGTTGGCTCCGCTTATGAGGTACTATACGGAGCGATGGTTCCGTTTGTCAAATCAGGGCAGGACGCGCGATGAGCACGGCGAGGGCAGGAGAGGGACGGGTGGACGCAGAGCCACTCGACGTTGACCGGCATCTCCGCGCCGATGCACAACGCAACCGTGAGCGCGTTCTCGAGGCAGCGGACACACTCCTTGCAACGCGTGGCGTCGAGGTCTCCGTCGACGAGATCGCGCA